>NZ_JBMDKU010000001.1:0-592220 GCF_057809855.1 Phenylobacterium sp. FG114
GCCGGCGGCGGTGGCGCGGCGGCGGCCTGAGCCGCGGCCTGGGCGGCGCGGGCGGCCTCGGCTTCGGCGCGGGCGCGGTCTTCGCGGGCCCGGCGTTCGGCTTCCTGCTGCGCCTGCTGGGCGCGAGCGGCCTCGATCACGCGTTGGCGAGCGGCGCGCTCTTCGGCCGAGAGGCCGTCGTTCGGCTGGGCGGCGGGACGCTGGCCTTGCGGCGGCGCAGCGGGACGCTGGGGCTCGAAGACGCGGCGTTCGGCATTGGACGGCGCGGCCAGGTTGCCGCCGGGCGCCTGGTGCGGACGCGCCCGCTTGGTCTCCACGACCACCGTCTTCGTCCGGCCGTGGCTGAAGCTCTGCTTCACCGTGCCCGAGCTGACCGACCCGCCGGTGCGGGGCTTGAGGGTCAGGGGCTTACGGCCGTTGTTGTTGTCTTCGCTCATTCGCTCGCTTTACTCAGCCCCGGGCGGATCCCGGACATCGGTCATCTATCAACGTCGAAGGGCGGAAAGCCTCATGGCTCCCGCTTGGCCTCGACAGGCTCCTCGCGCCAATCCTCAGGAAGGAGCGGACTAAATCCCGCCAGGCGCCGGACATCTTCGGCCCAACGCTCGGCGGCTCGCCCCGCAAGGAAGGCGGTGTGTATCACATTCTCCAGCCCTAAGGCCAAACCCAATTCGGCGGCGCCGAAGACACCGACCACTCCGGGAGCCGGAGACGCCTTTCGGGCCAGGGCCATGATCTTTCGCCGTCCGTCGGACGCGCCGTCCGACGCCTCGATCAGCCAGGCGGCCTTGCCTGACGAGATTGCGGAGGAAACCTTCTCGAACCCCGAGGTAAGATCGCCGGCGCGCCGCGCAAGGCCCAGGCCCGACAAAAGCCGCGCGCGCAGAAGGGCTTCGACCTGGTCGGCCAGCTCGGGCGACGCGACGACCTTGGCCTTGGCGGCGCGGGCGAATAGCCCCTTCTTCGCCGCCTGCGTCACCGAAGCGCGGTCGGCGGCGACCCACATCCCACGGCCCGGCAGCTTGCGCGCCAGGTCGGGCACGGCGCGCCCGTCCGGCCCCGCCACGAAGCGGATCAGCCGCGCCTCCTCCATGACCTCGCCCGAAACGATGTCGCGACGTTCCCGCGACGCCTCGGCGAGAGTGGCATGGGGCCTAGCGGCGGATGTCTCCATGGCGGGTCACCTCACCCTGCCTTAGGCGTCTTGAGCTTCGCCGGCGGCTTCCGCCTCGGCGACATGCTCTTCCGAAGGCTCTCCGTCGGCGTCCGCGAACACCTCCTCGCCCCCGTCTTCCTCGACCACCTCTTCCTCGGGCGGGGCCTCGACCCAGCCCATGGCGATGCGGGCGCGCATAATCAGCAGCTCGGCGTCGGCCGGCTCCAGGCTGAAGCTCTCGAGAATGCCCGGCTCGCGGACGCGCTCGCCATTCTTGCTCTCGAACCAGCCGCGTAGGTCGTCGGGCACCAGGCCGGCCAGATCCTCGACCGACTTCACGTCGCCCTCGCCCAGGGCCACGGCCATCGGCAGGGTGACGCCCTCGATCTCGAGCAAGCCGTCCTCGACGCCCAGCGCCTTACGCTTCGCGTCGTACTCGGCCGCTTCCTTGTCGAGGTATTCCTGGGCGCGGGCCTGGATCTCGGCGCCGGTCTCCTCGTCGAAGCCTTCGATCGAGGCGATCTCGGAGACGTCGACGTAGGCCACGTCCTCGACCGAGGCGAAGCCTTCGGTCACCAGCAGCTGGGCGATCACCTCGTCCACGTCCAGGGCTTCCTGGAACAGCGCCGTGCGCTCGGCGAACTCGCGCTGGCGACGCTCGCTCTCCTGGCTCTCGGTCATGATGTCGATCTGCCAGCCCGTCAGCTGCGAGGCGAGGCGGACGTTCTGGCCGCGGCGGCCGATGGCCAGCGACAGCTGCTCGTCCGGCACGACCACTTCGACGCGCTCGTCTTCCTCGTCCATCACCACCTTGGAGACTTCGGCGGGGGCCAGACCGTTCACGATGAAGGTCGCCTCGTCCGGGCTCCACTGGATGATGTCGATCTTCTCGCCCTGCAGCTCGGCCACCACCGCCTGCACGCGCGAACCGCGCATGCCGACGCAGGCGCCCACCGGGTCGATCGAGCTGTCGTTGGAGATGACCGCCATCTTGGCGCGGCTGCCCGGGTCGCGGGCGACAGCGCGGATCTCGATGACCCCGTCGTACACTTCCGGCACTTCCTGGGCGAACAGCTTGGCCATGAAGCCGCCGTGCGCGCGGGAGAGCAGGATCTGCGGACCCTTCGTCTCGCGGCGGACGTCGTAGATGTAGCAGCGGATCCGGTCGCCGATGTTGAAGTTCTCGCGCGGGATCGACTGGTCGCGGCGCATGATGCCTTCGCCGCGTCCCAGGTCGACGACGACGTTGCCGTACTCGACCCGCTTGACCGTGCCGTTGACGATCTCGCCCACGCGGTCCTTGTACTCCTCGTACTGGCGCTCGCGCTCGGCGTCGCGGACCTTGCCCATGACCACCTGGCGGGCCATCTGGGTCTGCACCCGGCCGAACTCGAACGGCGGCAGCAGCTCCTCGTAGGTCTTCCCGACCGCCGCGTCCTTGTCGCGCCGCTTGGCGTCGGCCAGGCGCAGGATGCCCGGCGGTTCCTCGACCGGGAGCTCGTTGCCGTCCTCGTCGAAGCCGCCGCCGAAAACGGCGTCGTCGGCCACAACGGTGATCACGCGCTTGATCGTGGTCTCGCCCGTCTTCGGATCGATGTGCACGCGGATGTCGTGCTCGGCGCCGTAACGGGCGCGGGCGCCCTTCTGGATCGCCTCCTCGATCGCCTCGATGACGATCTCCTTGTCGATCGCCTTCTCGCGGGCCACGGCCTCGGCGATCTGGAGCAGTTCGAGCCGGTTGGCGGAGATGCCAGTCACGCTCATGGGGTCGTTCCTCTATTCGGAAGTCTGTTGTTCGGTGGCGAGGCGGGCGGCGCGGCTCTCCGCCCCCCGCTTCATGAGATCGTCGTTCAGCACCAGCTTGGCCTCGGTGATCCAGGCGAACGGGATTAACGCGGTCTCGGCCTCGCCCTCCAGGTCGATGGCCACCTGGTCGCCCTCGAGGCCGACCAGGATGCCGCGGAACCGCTTGCGGCCCTCGGCCAGCCGGTCGAGCTCCAGCCGGACCTCATAGCCCTCGTAGGCGGTGAAGTCCTCCAGCCGGGTGAGCGGCCGGTCGATGCCGGGCGAGCTGACCTCCAGCACATACTCCCCGGTGATCGGGTCGGCGGCGTCCATCACCTCGGAGATGGCCCGGCTCAGGCGGGCGCAGTCCTCGACGTTCATGTCGCCGTCGGAGGGACGCTCGGCCATGATCTGCAGCTTGCGGCGCTCGTCGCCCCCCATCAGGCGCAGGCGCACGATGGCGTAGCCCGCCGCCTCCGACACGGGGTCGAGCAGCTCCAGCAGTTTCAGGTCCTCTGCGGTCTTCCCGCGCATACGAAACCAGGGCCCTAGTAAAGAAAAAAGCGGCCGGGCCGGAGCCCGCCGCTCGTAGGCGCCATACAGCGCTAACGGACGATGTTGATGGGTATATAGCGCCAGATCAGCGGCTTGTCAGCCCCGTCGATACGCAAGGCCAGCGCCGACGCGAGCTGTCAGTGTCGGACCGATCGAGATCTCACGCCGAGGATCAGCCCCCTCGATCTCCAGGCCAACCACCGCATCCTCACCCGCGGAGACCAACAAATCGGGACCTCCGCCAACGTATCGCCCACCGACCTCGGCCGGGAAACCGAGCAATCGTAGGTCGCGGTCGGCACGGTCTAGGTCGGACGCCGTCATCCGCACCGCCTCCAAGGCGAGACCGCCTTCGGGAGGCCGATGATAGAGCCCTCCGTTGTAGACCGGAGAGGCCCACGCCATCGGATCATCTGCGTACTGAATTACAAACAGGAGGCTGAGCACCCCTTGGCCTCGCGCGAACGACAGGATCGACCAAGGCTCTCCGCCCGCCACTTGCTGCGTCACGCGAGACCTCCAGCCGCACCGTTGAGCCAAGGCCGCGGCTTCTCCCACCGACCCTCGCAGCGCCAACAGGGCCATTCTGTTCACCTCCGAGCGATGCAGATCGATGAAGGGGCCGTTACAAAACCTCAGGCCTCGGGCAACGCGGCGGCCCTCAGGCGCATAGCCTTCCAGAATCGGACGCCCGGTCGCGTCGGCCAATCGCGCGAGGGCCGCGTCACGTTCCTTCAGCCAGACAGCGACGTGATCGACCGCGAACATGCCCTTCTACGCCCCGGCGGGATGCGAACGTGCTCAATAGCCCGGCGTCAAGGTGTAAGGGCTTCCCTTGTCCTCTTTCCTAGGCCACAGAGCGCGCCTTCCTTTGTGTGTCTCTCGCAGGACCCTCCTCCCATGGACCTCTCCAAGATCCCCGTCGGCAAGAACCCGCCGTATGACGTGAACGCGCTCATCGAGATCCCGCAGGGCGGCGAGCCGGTGAAGTACGAGATCGACAAGGAAAGCGGCGCGATCTTCGTCGACCGCTTCCTGCACACCGCGATGTTCTACCCGGGCAACTACGGCTTCATCCCGCATACCCTGGCCGACGATGGCGACCCGATGGACATCATCGTGGTGGGCCCGACGCCGGTTGTCCCAGGCGCGATCATCCGCGCCCGTCCGGTCGGCGCGTTGATCATGCGCGACGAGGCCGGTGGCGACGAAAAGATCCTGGCCGTGCCGGTCGACGCCCTGCACCCGTTTTACGCGGGCGTGGACAGCTGGCGTTCGCTGCCGGCCATCCTGACCGAGCAGATCGCCCACTTCTTCAAGCACTACAAAGACCTGGAGAAGGGCAAGAGCGTCGACATCATCCGCTGGGCCGACCCGGAAGAGGCCGGCGAGCTGATCCGCGGCTCGATCGAGGCCTACAAGACCGCCAACGCCTAGGGCAGGTCAGGCCCTGACGAAATCGAGGAACACCGGCGCGCAATCGCCGAGGCGCTTCTCCTCGTAGCGGGTCGTGATGTGGTCGGCCGGCGGGACTCGCCAGTCGTCCGCACGCCCGGCGGTCCAGGCGAAGGCCGGGTTGGCGACGAATCGCTCCAGCGCCTGGTCCACATAGCTCGCCACATCGCTGGCGAAGCGCAGGCGCCCGCCCGGCCGCAGCACGCGCGCCAGCTCGGCCACCAACTCGGGCTGGACCAGGCGTCGCTTCTGCTGGCGGGTCTTGGGCCAAGGATCGGGGAAGAGGATGAAGACCCGCGCCAGGCCGGCGTCGGGCAGGCGGGCGATCAGCTCGCGCACATCGCCGTCGTGCAGCCGGACGTTCTCCAGACCTTGTTCGTCGATATGGCGCACGGCGCTGGCGACCCCGTTCACGAACGGCTCGGCGCCCAGGATCAGCACGTCCGGGGCGCGGGCAGCCTGGGCGGCCATGTGCTCGCCGCCGCCGAAGCCGATCTCCAGCCACGCTTCGCGCGCGTCGGGCTTGAGCGCGGTGAGGTCCACCGGCCCGGGCGGCACGCGCAGGCTAGGCAGCCGCGTCTCCATCAGCGCGGCCTGGCGCGGCTTGATCGGACGGGACTTCAGGCGGCCGAAGGACCGGAGCGGCGGATGATGGTCGGACATGGCGGTTCCCTACACCGAAACGCAAACGGCGCCGCTTTCGCGGCGCCGTGGTCACGTCACGCGAGGTGAGAGAGTCTAGGCGATCGACTTCAGCGCGGCGGCGAGGTCGGTGCGCTCCCAGGAGAAGCCGCCCTCGTTGTCCGGCTGGCGGCCGAAGTGGCCGTAGGCCGAGGTGCGGGCATAGATCGGGCGGTTCAGCTGCAGGTGCTCGCGGATGGCGCGCGGCGTCGCGCCGCCGATCATCTCGGGAAGGGTCTTTTCCAGCTTGGCCGGATCCACTTCGCCGGTGCCGTGCAGGTCGACGTAGAAGCTGAGCGGCTGGGCGACGCCGATGGCGTAGCTGATCTGGATCGTGCACTTCCGGGCCAGGCCCGCGGCGACGACGTTCTTGGCGAGGTAGCGGCAGGCGTAGGCGGCCGAGCGGTCCACCTTCGTCGGGTCTTTCCCCGAGAACGCGCCGCCGCCATGCGGGGCCGCGCCGCCGTAGGTGTCGACGATGATCTTGCGGCCGGTGACGCCGGCGTCGCCGTCCGGGCCGCCGATCTCGAAGCGGCCGGTCGGGTTGATGTGCCACTTGGTCTTCTTGGTGATCAGGCCGGCCGGGATCACGCCCTCGACGTACGGCTTGATGACGCCTTCCAGGCGCTTCGGCGTGGCGATGTGCAGGCCTAAGCGCTTCTTGTGCTGGGTCGAGACGACGATCTGCAGGATCTCGACCGGGCGGCCGTCCTCGTAGCGCACCGTCACCTGGCTCTTGGCGTCGGGCTCGAGCACCGGGCATTCGCCCGAGTGGCGCACTTCCGACAGCTTCTTCAGGATGTCGTGGCTGTACTGCAGCGTCGCCGGCATCAGGGCGTCGGTCTCGTCGCAGGCGTAGCCGAACATGATGCCCTGGTCGCCCGCGCCCTCGTCCTTCTTCTCCGTCGCGTCGACGCCCTGGGCGATGTGGGCCGATTGCTCGTGCAGGTGGCAGGCGTACTTCGCCTTGTTCCAGTGGAAGCCCTTCTGCTCGTAGCCGATGTCCTTGATCGCGGCGCGGACCTTGGGCTCGAGCGACCGCACGATCTCCTTGGTCAACGCCTTGTTTTCGGCCTTGGAGCCGCCCGGCTTGCCGGCGCGGACCTCGCCGGCCAGCACGATCCGGTTGGTGGTCACCAGGGTCTCGCAGGCGACGCGCGCCTCGGGCTGGACGCTCAGGAAGGCGTCGACCACGGTGTCCGAGATGCGGTCGGCGACCTTGTCGGGGTGGCCTTCGGACACGCTTTCGCTGGTGAAGTTGTAGCTGGAACGGCTCAAGAGATAGCTCCGGGACGAGTGGTTCGGCTTGCGGTCCGGCCTGTAAGTCGGGCGACAGCCTATAAAGAAATCCTTATGTGATGCCAAGCGGGGCGGCTACTCCGCCGCAGCCCGCGGACGCCGCCGGCGCCGTCCGAGCAGCCACGCGCCAACCGAAAGGGCCAGGAGCCCGCCGAACGGCCAGTCGCCCACCCGGCTGTAGACGGTCGGCGGCGCCGGCGAAGGCAGGCGCGCGTCGATAACGCCGTAGCCGCCCAGGCCCAGCATGCGGTCCTCGATCAGTCGGCCCTGGGCGTCGATCACCGCCGAGACCCCGGTGGGCGTGGAGCGCACGATCGGCAGGCCCTGCTCGATGGCGCGGTAGCTGGCGATGTTCAGGTGCTGCCAGGGTCCGCTGGTGCGGCCGAACCAGGCGTCGTTCGAGATGTTGAGGATCCAGGCCGGGCGGCCGCCCCCGTCGGCGGCGAGGCCGGGGAACAACGCTTCGTAGCAGATCAGCGGCTGGACGGCCGGCACGCTCGGCAGGACCAGGGGCCGCGGGCGCGGCCCCGCGGTGAAGTCGTCGGGCATGTGCACGAGGGCGCGGATGCCGAGGCGTCCGGCCAGATCGCCCAGCGGCATGAACTCGCCGAACGGCACCAGCCGGAACTTGTCGTAGTAGCCGGCCACCCGCAGCGCGCTCTCGTCCCGCCGGAAGGCGACAAGGGTGTTGAAATAGCGATAGTCGCCTCGCCCGTCGGGTTCGGCCCGATTGGCGCCCATCAGGAGCGTCTGGCCGGGCGCGAGCGCGTCCCGCAGGCGGGGCCCGTAGGGCGAGCCCGGAGCGATGAGGTCGTCGATCACCGCCGGCAGAGCGCCCTCGGGCCAGATCACGACGTCCGGCGGCCGCTGGGCCGGCCGCTTCGTCAGACCCTCATAGGCCGAGAAGACGAGGTCGAGATTCTCGGGCTTCCACTTGTCCTTCTGGTCGATGTTGGCCTGGACGATGCGGATCACCGGCGCGTTGGCGGCGTAGAGGGTGTCGGGCGCCGCCGCGAGGCGCCCAGCGCCGCCGGCGTAGAGCGCGGTCAATCCGACGCCGGCGGCGACCATCAGCCCCGCCTGGGCCGTGCGGCGCACCTCCAGCATCAGCACGGCCGGCGCGGCGGCCAGAGCCAGGGTAATCCACGTCAGGCCATAGGCGCCGACCAGAGCAACGGCCTGCGAGGGCGCGCTACCGGCCTGCCAGGCCTCGCCGACGAGGTTCCAGGGGAAGCCGGTCAGGATATGTCCCCGCAGCCACTCCGCGGCCGCGAACACGCCGGCAAAGACCAGCGGTTTCCAGGCGCTGCGCGGCCGAAGCGCCCGATAGGTCAGCGCAGCCGCGCCCCAGAACAGCGCCAGGCCGCCGCCCATGAGCACGATGGCGAAGGGCGCCATCCAGCCATAGGTCGCCGCGTCCACCAGGAACGGCTCGCCGATCCACCAGGTCGAGATCCCGAAATAGCCCAGCCCCGCCAGCCAGCCGAGGAAGAAGGCCGAGCGCCGCGGCCGTTCGCCGTGGATCGTCTCCAGCCGCAGCAGGATCACGCTGAAGCCCAGGAGGCCGAAGGCGAGGCCGAACGGAGGATGGGCCAGGCCCGCCGCCAACCCACCCAGCAGCGCGGTCACCGGCGCATACCAGCGGGGACGCGTCACTCAGGCCTCGGCCGCGGCTTCGGGGACGCGGCGCACCCGCACGCGCTTCACGCGCCGGGGATCGGCCGCCAGTACCTCGAGCAGGTACCCATCGGGGTGCTCGATCAGTTCGCGCTTCTGCGGGACGCGACCGGCGAGCGCGTTGACCAGGCCGGCGACCGTTTCGATCTCTTCGTCCAGGTCCTCGGGCGCGAGGTCGGCGCCGGCGCCGATGGCGTGCTCCAATTCCTCTAGCGGCGCGCGGCCGTCGACGATCCAGCCGTCGTCGTCGGCCACGATCGGGAGGTAGCCCAGGTCGCCCTCCTCGTCGTGCTCGTCCTCGATATCGCCGACCAGGCTCTCCAGCAGGTCCTCCAGCGTCACCAGGCCGTCCACGCCGCCGAACTCGTCGATGACGAGGGCCATATGGATCCGCTTGGCGCGCATGGTGGCCAGCAGCCGCTCGGCCAGCATCGACGGCGGCACATAGAGCACCTCGCGCAGCAGGTTGCGGCGGCCCGACAGCACGTGGTCGTCCGGCTTGGGCTGGCGGGCCTTGCCGGCGAGCAGCTTGAAGACGTCCTTCACGTGGACGACACCCACCGGCTCGTCGAGAGTCTCCTTGTAGACCGGCATGCGGCTGTGCTCGGCCTCGACGAAGCGGGCGGTCAGCTCGGCGAACGTGCAGCCGCGCTCGATGCCGACGATGTCGGTGCGAGGCTTCATCACATCCTCGACGCGCAGGTCCTGAAACGCGCGCGCCTGGCTGACCAGCTGGCCGCCGGTTTCGGTGAGAGGCTCGGGCGCTTCGTCGGCGGCCGCCTCCGCCGTGCGCCGGAAGAAGTCGAACAGGGCGAGGAGCCCGCGCCTCTGCCGGCGCGGGCTCTGTCGACTAGGAGGTTCGGGGTCGTTCATGCTCTCCCTCGCCGGCCGCATAGGGGTCTGGGACGCCCAGACCGGCCAGCACCGCACGCTCGAGGCCTTCCATGGCCTCGGCCTCATCATCGCCGATGTGATCGTATCCGAGAAGATGCAACACGCCGTGGACCGTCAGGTGCTGCAAATGGTGGCGCAGCGGCTTGCCCTGTTCGGCGGCCTCGCGGGCGCACACGCCGTAGGCCAGCGCCACGTCGCCGAGGTGGTCTTCGGGGTTCGGCGGCGCGGGGAAGGACAGGACATTGGTCGCCGCGTCCTTGTCCCGGAACCGGGCGTTGAGCTCGCGCACGCTCTCGTCGTCGGTGAGCAGCAGGGTCACGCCGCCGGCGACGTCCTCGTGCGCCAGCGCCGCCTCTGCCGCCAAGCGCGTCGCCGCCTCGGCGTCCGCCAGCGCGGCCGTCCAGGCGTCGTCCTCGACCTCGACGTCGATCAAACCGTCCGTCCGTGCCGGGCCGCGTCGGCGTCGTAGGCGCGCACGATCCGCTCCACCAGCGGGTGGCGGACCACGTCCTCCGACGAGAAGCGAGTGATCCCGATGCCCTTCACGCCCTCCAGCAGGCTCACCGCGTGGGCGAGGCCGGAGTCGCGAGGGTTCGGCAGGTCGATCTGGGTCGGGTCGCCGGTGACCGCCATGCGCGAGCCCTCGCCGAGACGGGTCAGCACCATCTTCATCTGCGCCCGGCTGGCGTTCTGCGCCTCGTCGACGATGACGAAGGCGTGGCTGAGCGTGCGCCCCCGCAGGAAGGCGATGGGCGCGACCTCGATCTCGCCCTTCTCCCGCCGGCGGCGGAGCTGTTCGGCGCCCAGGATGTCGGTCAGCGCCTCCCAGACCGGGGCCATGTAGGGGTCGACCTTCTCGTTCATGTCGCCGGGCAGGAAACCCAGGCGCTCGCCGGCTTCGACGGCCGGTCGCGAGACGATCAGCCGGTCGACGGCGCCGCGCAGCAGCATGCCCGCCCCGTGCGCCACGGCCAGGAAGGTCTTGCCCGTGCCGGCGGGGCCCAGGCCGAACACCAGCTCGCACTCGCCCAGCGCCTGGAGGTAACGGGCCTGGGTCGCGGTCTTGGGCGCCACCTGTCCGCGGCGACCGACGGGCAGATTCGCGGCGCCCGGCGCGCCGGGACCGGATCGCGCCTGGCCGATGGCGACGCGCACATCGGCCTCCTCGATCTCCAGCCCCTGGTCGGCGCGTTCGGCAATCGCCTGCACGGCCTTTTTGGCCTGGGTGCGGGCCTTGGTGTCGCCCGAGAGCGACACGCCGCCGCCGGGCGTCTCGACCAGCACGCCGAACGCGTCCTCGATCAGGGCGGCGTGACGGCTGTTGGCGCCCGCCACCGCGCGCACGGCGGCGTCGGACAGGGCGATGAATTCGGGAGCTCGGCTCAAGCGCTTTCCATTTCAAGCACGCCGCCCAGACTGTTCTGGGCGGTCGTCTCCACCTTCACCGGAACGATCTGGCCCAGCATCCGATCCGGCGCGCTGACGAACACCGGCTGTAGGTAGGGGCTCTTGCCCACGAGCTGGCCCGGATGACGGCCGCGCTTCTCGAAAAGCACGCCCAGTGTCTTGCCAGCCTGGGCGCGGTTGAAAGCCAGCCGCTGTTCGTCCAGCAGGGCGTTCAGGCGCGCCAGCCGCTCGTCCTTCACCTCTTCCGCCACCTGGCCGGGGAGGGCCGCGGCGGGCGTACCCGGGCGGCGGGAATATTTGAACGAGAAGCAGCTCGCATAATCGACCTCGCGGACCAGCTGCAGCGTCGCCTCGAAGTCGGCGTCGCGCTCGCCGGGGAAGCCCACGATGAAGTCGCCGCTTATCGCGATGTCGGGTCGGCTGGCGCGCACCTTCTCGATCACCCGTAGATAGCTTTCGGCCGTGTGGGCGCGGTTCATCGCCTTCAGGATCTTGTCCGAGCCCGCCTGCACCGGAAGGTGGAGGTAGGGCATCAGCGCCTCGACCTCGCCGTGGGCGGCGATCAGGGCGTCGTCCATGTCGCGCGGGTGGCTGGTGGTGTAGCGGATGCGGTCCAGGCCCTCGATCCTGGCCAACCGCTTCACGAGCGCGGCCAGGCCGCCCTCTCCGTCGTAGGCGTTGACGTTCTGCCCCAGCAGCGTGACCTCGCGCACGCCCTTGGCCGTAAGGCTGCGCGCCTCGGCCTCGATGTCTGCTGCCGGCCGCGACCACTCGCCGCCGCGGGTATAGGGCACCACGCAGAAGGTGCAGAACTTGTCGCAGCCCTCCTGCACGGTCAGGAACGCCGAGACGCCGGTCGGACGGCGGTCGGCCGTCAGGGCGTCGAATTTCTCGTCGGGTGCGAAGTCGGCCGAAAGCCGCTCGCCGCGCGCCCGGTGCGTGCGGGCGATCAGCTCGGGGAGTTGGTGGTAGGCCTGGGGGCCGACGACCAGGTCGACCGCCGGCTGCCGCCGCATGATTTCCTCGCCCTCGGCCTGGGCGACGCAACCGGCGACCGCGATGGTCATCCGCGAGCCGCCGTCGGCCAGGCGGTCGTCACGCATCTCGCGCAGCTTGCCCAGCTCGGAATAGACTTTCTCGGTGGCCTTCTCGCGGATGTGGCAGGTGTTCAGCACCACCAGGTCCGCGCCCGCCGGATCGTCCGTCATCCCATACCCCAGCGGCGCAAGGACATCGGCCATGCGCTCGCTGTCGTAGACGTTCATCTGACAGCCGTACGTCTTGATGTAGAGGCGCTTCGTGGGCGCGGGCTCGGACATGCGGCGGTTTATGGGGTCGCGAAGGGGGCGGCGCAAGCGTTGGACCTCCTCTCCAACCACGCGTCGCATCGGGGGAGAGGGATCGCTGGCGGCTTCGCCCGCTACTCTTCTATCGGCATCCCGTAGAGCTCGAGCCGGTGATCGACCAGGCGGTAGCCGAGCTTCTTGGCGATCGCGACCTGCAGGGCCTCGATCTCCTCGTCCACGAACTCCACCACCTGCCCGGTCTTCATGTCGATCAGGTGGTCGTGGTGGTCGTCCGAGTGCTCCTCGTAGCGCGAGCGGCCGTCGCGGAAGTCGAGGCGGTCGATGATCCCGGCTTCCTCGAACAGGCGCACCGTGCGGTAGACCGTGGCGATGGAGATGTGCGGGTCCACGGCGTGGGCGCGGCGGTGCAGTTCCTCCACGTCGGGGTGGTCCGAGGCCTGCGACAGCACGCGCGCGATCACGCGGCGCTGTTCCGTCATGCGCATGTTCTTCTCGAGGCAGAGTTTCTCGATGCGGTCCGACACGTGGGCCTCTTGCTGGTTGTCGTGAGGATAGGTCTAGTCAGGTCCGGATGTAAGGTCGAGACGCATCACGAGGGCGTCGGCTCGGCCGTTGACGCCGCGGTCGTAGTAGGCCTTGCGCAGGCCGGCGCGCACGAAACCCAGCCGCTCGTAGAGCGCCACCGCGCCGGCGTTGTCGACATCGACCTCCAGGAACATCGCCTCGGCGCCCGCCTGGCGCGCCATGCCGATGGCGGCGGTCATCAGGGCCTCGCCCACACCGCGGCGCCGCGCCCAGGGCGCCACGCCGACGGTCAACACCTCGGCCTCCCCTGCCGCCACGCGGCAGATCAGGACGCCGGCCGGATCGTCGCCGCGCACGACGAGGCCAAAGATGCCGTCGCCGTCCAGCAGGTCCTCGAAATCGTTCTCGTCCCAGGGCGTGTCGAAGGCCTGGGCGTGGACCCCGGCCATGTCCGGCGCATCCTCCGGCTTCGCGGCCGTCAGCTTCATGGATCGCGGCCACCGGGCAGCTTGGCGTCGGGCGCGCGGAGATAGAGCGGCCGGATCGGGGCTGTCGCCTTGGCCGCCGCCAACCGCGCCACCGCGCGGGCGTCGCAGCCCTCCGGCGTCAGGATATCCGCCCCCGGCGCGGCGTCGGCCAGCAACGGTGCGCCGGAGCCCACCAAGGTCAGCGCCCGGCCCATGGCCAGTTCGGCCAGGCGCGCCGCCGCCGTCCCGATCGGCAGGACGTCGGGCGCCATCAGGGCGTGGCCGTCGTCGAAGACCTGCAGGTAGAGCTGGTCGCGGCGCGCATCGATGACGGCGGCGACCAGGCCGCCCGCTTCGGCGGCCAGCGCCTCCAGCGAGCCCACGCCCACGGCTGGGATCCCCAGCGCGGACCCCAGGCCCTTGGCGAAGGCCACCCCCACGCGCAGGCCGGTGAACGAGCCCGGTCCCACGGTGGCGCCGACCCGCTGCAGCCGCTCGAAGGGAATGCCGGCCTGGTCCATCACCGCCCGGGTCATGGGGGCCAGCCGTTCCTGGTGGCCGCGCGCCATGACCTCCGAGGCATGCGCCAGCACGGTCTCGCCGTCGAGAACGGCGACCGCGCAGGCATTAAGGCAGGTGTCGAGCCCCAGGACGATCATCGCCCCTCGGGTAGCCGTTTCCCGCTCTAGCTCAAAGCGCCTGTTCGACCGCGGTCACTTCCGGGACGTAGTGCTTCAGCATGTTTTCGACGCCGGCCTTCAGCGTCGCCGAGGACGACGGGCAGCCGGAGCAGGCGCCACGCATGTTCAGCCACACCACGCCCGTCTCGACGTCGAAGCGGTTGAACAGGATGTCGCCGCCGTCCTGGGCCACGGCCGGACGGATGCGGGTGTCGAGCAGGTCCTTGATCTCGGCGACGATCTGGGCGGTCTCGCCCTCGTAGACGCCGTCGTCGTGGCCCCCCGCGTTGCTGTCGCCCTCGTCGGCGAACAGCGGCCGGCCCGAGGTGAAATGGTCCATGATCGCCGCCAGGATGGGCGCCTTCAGCAGCGGCCAGTCCACGGCCTCGTGCTTGCCCACGGTGATGAAGTCGGGGCCAAAGAACACACGGGTGACGCCGGTGACCTCGAACAGCTCGGCGGCCAGCGCCGAGGCGGCAGCCTCCTCCGGGCTGCGGAAGTCCCGCGTCCCCTCGCCCAGCACGGTCTTGCCGGGCAGGAACTTCAGGACCTCGGGGTTCGGCGTGGCTTCGGTCTGGATGAACATGCGCCAGATGTGGCGCTGGCAGGCCGCCGGCGCAAGCGCGGCGAATTAGGCCAGGTCGATGATCTCGTCGTCGGTGAGGTCGCCGGGAACGATGGTGATCGGCACCTTGCGGCTCCCGAACTTCACGCCGTCCTTGGCGATAGCGCTGACCAGCGGGCCGGGACCTCGCCCGCCGACCGCGGCGGCCAGCACCATGATCTTGATGTCGGGATCCTCCGACAGCACCTGCTTGAGGGCGGCGCGCGTGGAGTCGGCCTCCTTGATCAGGAACTCGGGCGGCAGGCCGGTCTCGGCCTGGACGTATTCGGCGCTCTGCTGCAGCGAGGCCTCGGCCTCCTGGCGCTGCTGTCGGGCGATCTCTTCGCGCACGCCCGACCAGTGCTCGAACACCGCGGGCTCGATCACCTTGAGCAAGGCCACGTAGCCGCCGGTCGAACGCGCGCGACGGCAGGCGAAGCGCAGGGCCGCCTGGAACTCCTGCGTCTCGTCGGCCACCACGAGGAATTTGCGCCGGGTGCTCATGATCCGAGCGTGGCCCGGCGCAACATCATCCGCAAGTCAGCCTGCCCAGAAGCCTACGAGCTTCTTGACCTCGGCCACCGTCGGCGCGGCCAGTTCGCGGGCCCGCTCGGCGCCGGCCGTCAGAATCCGGTCGATCTCGGTGGGATCGGCCAGCAGCCGGCGCATTTCGCCGCCGATCGGACCCATGACCGAGACGGCCAGGTCCGCGAGCTTCGGCTTGAACGCCCCGAAGCCCTGGCCGGCGAACTCGGTCAGCACCTGGGCCTCGGTCTGGCCCGAGAGCGCCGCATAGATGCCAACCAGGTTCCGCGCCTCGGCACGGCCCTCCAGGCCCTCGGCCGTTTCCGGCAGGGGTTCGGGGTCGGTGCGGGCCTTGCGGACCTTGCTGGCGATCGCGTCGGCGTCGTCGGTCAGATTGATGCGCGACTGGTCCGACGGGTCGGATTTGCTCATCTTCGACGACCCGTCCCGCAGGCTCATGATCCGCGCGCCGGGCCCCTGGGTCAGGGCCTCGGGCAGCGGGAAGAAGCCTGGCGCAGCGAAGTCGTGGTTGAACTTCTGGGCGATGTCGCGGGTCAGTTCGAGGTGCTGCCGCTGGTCCTCGCCCACCGGCACCTTGGTCGCCTTGTAGACCAGGATGTCGGCCGCCTGCAGCACCGGGTAGGTGTAGAGACCGACCGACGAGCGCTCCTTGTGCTTGCCGGCCTTGTCCTTGAACTGGGTCATCCGGTCGAGCCAGCCGAGGCGGGCGACGCAGTTGAACACCCAGGCCAGCTCGGCGTGCTCAGGCACGGCCGACTGGGCGAAGATGGTGGCGACCTTGGGATCGAGGCCGGTGGCCAGGTAGGCGGCGGCGATCTCCCGGACCTGGTTCTTCAGCTTCGCCGGCTCCTGCCATTCGGTGATGGCGTGCATGTCGGCGACGAAGATGAAGGTCTCGATCTCGTGCTGCAGGCGCGCGAACTTCACCAGGGCGCCGAGGTAATTGCCCAGGTGCAGGTCGCCGGTCGGCTGGACGCCGGAGAGCACGCGTTCGGGGCCCGCGTACGGGGTCGGAGCTTGGTCGGTCATGGTGGTGGCTTCTCTAGGGAACGGACAGGCGGGCGCAAGCCCGGTTTTTCACGGGATGAAGGCGGTCAGCGCCATCGCCAGCTGAGACGTTCGAAAGCCATGGGCCAGCCGATACCGCCGGATCGGCCTCACGGCAAGTCGGCGGACGGGGCGGCGACGTCGCCCTTGCGCCGGCGGAACGCCGCCTTCGCCTCGGCCGGGGTCACGCCGCCGAACGCGAACAGCAGCACCGGATACAGCGCCGCGCCGGCGAGGCAGATGACGATCACCGTCACCTCCTTGGCGCCCGCGCCGCCGGTCAGCGCCGCCACCGGCGCCTGGATCGCCGCCCGGAAATGCGAAGCCAGGGCGACTGCGGCGCCCAGGCCCACGCTGGCCAGCGTGACGCGGATCACCTTGCCGGTCGCCCGCGCCGTGGGCGTCCACTGCCCCTTGCGGCGCAGGTAGACCAGCATCTGCAGGACGGTGATCCACGAGGCCGCCGCGGTGGCGAAGGCGATGCCCTGGAAGCCCAGGGTGAAGAACAGCGCCACACCCAGCGCGATGTTCACCGCCACCGAGACAAGCGAATAGACCATCGGCGTGCGGGTGTCGCCGCGAGCGAAGAACGCCGGCTGCAGGATCTTGATCAGCACGAAGGCCGGCACGCCCCAGCCGTAGTGGAAGAGGAGCTTCGCCGAGTCGGCCGCGTCCTGGCTGGTGAACGCGCCCCGGGCGAAGAAGCCGTCGGTCAGGTAGAACGGCATGCCCATAAGCGCCGCGGCCGCCGGCAAGCTAAGCGCCAGGCCGAACACCACCGCCTGATCCATGGCGGCCTGGGCGTCGTCGTGGTCCTTCTGCTGTAGCGCGGTCGAGAGTCGGGGCAGCAGCGCTACGCCGATCGCGACGCCCACGAGGCTGAGGGGCAGCTGATAGAACCGCTCGGCCACGTTCAGCCAGACCCGCATGCCGGCGACCTGGCTGGCCAGCATGGCCGAGATGAACAGGTTGATCTGGGTGGCGCTGGAGGCGATCACGCCCGGCACCATCCGGCGCACCAGGCCCTTCACCTCGGGCGTGAAACGCAGCGCCTTTGGCGTGATCCGCGCGCCGGATCTTCGCGCACCCCACCAGCATAGGGCGGCCTGGCTGACGCCCGCGATCAGGACGCCCCACGAGGCGGCGTAGGCAGCGGTGGTCGGGTCCTTCTGCGGCAGGACGATGGCCAGCATCACCACGTTCAGCACCGTGGGATAGAAGCCGTAGATGATGAACCGCCCCCGCGCCTGCAGGGTGCCGGCGAACAGGGCTGCGATCACCATGCAGGGCAGGTAGGGCATGGTGATCTGGGTGAGGATCACCGCCAGCTTGAACTTCGCGGGATCGTCCAGGAAGCCATAGCTGTAGACCGTCATGATCCACGGCATGGCGAGCTGGCAGACGACCGTGATGGCGATGGTGGCCGCGGCCATGGTGGCCAGCGCGTCGGCGGCGAAGCGGTCGGCGGCCTCCTTGCCCTCGGCGACCAGCCGCTTGGAATAGTCGGGGACGAAGGCCGCGGCGAAGGCGCCCTCGGCGAACATCCGGCGGAACAGGTTCGGGAAGGTCAGCGCCGTGTAGTAGGCGTCGGCCGCGATGGTCTGGCTGGCGCCCAGGCGCGCGGTGATCACCAGGTCGCGCGCCAGGCCTAGGAACCGGCTGACCAGCGTCAGGCCCGAGAAGATGGCCGACGACCGAAGGAGCCCGCCCTTCTTGGCGGGAGGCGGGGCGTCGGCGGGGGTCTCGGTCACGGGGCCTTAGGAACGCTGCGTCGGAAGGCGCGTCAACCTAGCCGCTCGCTTGCCTCGCCGCGTGTGGAATCTTGATGCAGGATCGGCGTGGTCGGTTAGGGTTCTAAGAAATCGCGCCGGGGAGGACGCCATGGGACTGAAGGTCATCGGATCCGGCCTTGGACGGACCGGCACGCTGTCGACCAAGCTGGCGCTGGAACAGCTCGGCTTCGGCCCGACGCACCACATGGTCGAAGTGTTCATGCACCCCGAGACGGTGCCGCTGTGGGTCGAAGCGGGCAACGGCCGCCCGCTGTGGGACGCGATCTTCGAGGGCTACGGCTCGATGGTCGACCATCCGGGTTGCTGCTACTGGCGCGAGCTGACGGAGCACTATCCGGACGCCAAGGTGCTGCACACGGTCCGCGATCCGGACAAGTGGTTCGATTCCACCCAGGCCACGATCTTCAACCCCGAACGCCCGCCGCCCCCCGAGGGTACGCCGATGCGGCCGTTCTTCAACCAGCTCAACGCCTGGTACGGCGGCGACATGCACGACCGCGCCTTCATGACCGACTTCTTCCGCCGCCATACCGAACGCGTGGTCGCCGGCGTGCCGAAGGATCGGCTGCTGGTGTTTGAGGTTTCCCAAGGCTGGGCGCCGCTGTGCGAATTCCTCGGCGTGCCGGTCCCGGACACGCCGTTCCCGCGCGAGAACTCAACCGACGACTTCAAGGCCAACCTGTCCGGCGCCCGCAAGCCCGAGGACATGCGCGCCATGCTGGACAGGGCGAAGGCGTAGGCGTTCGCCCTCAGCCGTTCGACCGACCCTTGCCCTTCTTGGGCGGGGGACCCTTCCGAGGACCATCGGCACGCGGGCCGGGGCGCGGACCACGCGGCGGCGGGCCGTCGCGGCGCGGACCGCTTGGCCGGGGACCGTCGCGGCGGGGGCCGCTCGGGTGCGGGCCCAGGCCGCGCTCGGCGCGCGACGGCGGCGCGGCGCCGGGTGGGCTGGACGGGTTAATGCGGATTTCGCCGGATTCCGACGCGGCGCGGATCGCCTCGCCGAAGCGGCCCGCGGCCTCGGGACTGATCTCGAACTTCGTCTCGTGGTCGAAGATGCGGATGACGCCGATGTCCTTCTTGGTCACGTGGCCCAGACGGCAGATCAGCGGCACCAGCCACTTGGGGTCGGCGTTCTTCGAGCGGCCCACCGGCAGGCGGAACCACGCGCCGTCGCTGATCTGGGCCACGTCCGTGCGCGGACGCTCCTGACGCGGCGGACGCGGGCCGCGATCGGCGCCGCGCTCCGGCCCCCGATGATCCGGCACGTCGCCGAACATTTCCTCCGGAGCCGGCAGCCGCGAGCGGTGCAGGCGGATCAGGGCGGCGGCCACGGCCTCGGGGCTGCGGTCGGCCAGCAGGCGGCCGGCCAATTCCAGTTCCTCGGGCGACGGCGTCTCGTTCAGCAGCGGATCTTCCAGCAGCCGGGCCTGATCCTTCTCGCGGATCTCCTCGGCCAGCGGCGCGCCCGACCATTCGGCGTTCAGGTTGGCGACCTGCAGCAGTCGCTCGGCCTGACGGCGCTTGGTGTAGGGCACGATCAGCACCGAGGTGCCCTTGCGCCCGGCGCGACCGGTCCGGCCTGAGCGGTGCAGCAGGGCGGCCGTATTGGTCGGAAGGTCGGCGTGGATCACCAGGCCCAGTTCCGGCAGGTCGAGGCCGCGGGCGGCGACGTCGGTGGCGATACAGGCGCGGGCATGGCCGTCGCGCAGCGACTGCAAGGCGTCCGAGCGTTCCTTCTGCGACAGCTCGCCCGAGAGTTGGACCACCGCGAAGCCGCGCTCGCGCAGGCTGCCGTACAGGTGCCGCACCCGCTCGCGCGTGGCGCAGAAGATCAGCGAGCCCGGGCTCTCGAAGTAGCGCAGCAGGTTGACCACCGCGTTCTCCACCTCGTTCGGCGCCACGCGCACGGCGCGGTACTCGATGTCGCCGTGGGCCTCGTCGCGGCGGATCGTGTCGATCCGCACGGCGTCCTTCTGGTAGCGCTTCGCCAGCGCGGCGATGTCCTTGGCGATGGTCGCCGAGAACAGGAAGGTGCGGCGATCGGCGGGCGTAGAATCGAGGATCTCTTCCAGGTCTTCGCGGAAGCCCATGTCGAGCATCTCGTCGGCCTCGTCGAGGACCACGACCTTCAGCGCCGTGAGGTCCAGGTTGCCGCGCTCGATGTGGTCGCGCAGGCGGCCGGGCGTGCCGACGACGATATGCGCGCCGACGCCCAGCGCCCGCTGTTCCTGGCGCGCGTCCATGCCGCCCACGCAGGTGACGACCCGCGCGCCGGCGGCGGCGTAGAGCCAGGTCAACTCGCGGCTGACCTGCAGCGCCAGTTCGCGGGTGGGCGCGATGGCCAGGCAGAGCGGCGCGCCGGCCCGGTCGAAGCGTTCGGCGTCGCCCAGCAGCGGCGCTGCGGCGGCGAGGCCGAAGGCGACGGTCTTGCCCGATCCGGTCTGCGCCGAGACCAGCAGGTCGCGGTTGGCTTCGGCGGCAAGAACGGCCTCCTGCACGGGCGTCGGCTCGCGATAGCCCTGGGCGCCGAGCGCCTGGGCGAGCGCCGGATGGGTGGTCGGGAATGGCATGGAAAGTCCTTAGTCGCGCTTCGGGCGCGAAACGGCGGCCCTTGGACGCCTCATCTGTAGCAAACGCAAGCGCAATCGTCAGCGTGCGACGCTGGCGCACGCATGTCCCGGCTCAGCGCGCGACGCTGGCGCGCGCTCGGGGCAGGTTGGCGCGACGGGCCTGACCGGCCTCCGCCTCGCTGGCGTTGAGGGCCGCGAGCAGAGCGGTCTTCAACGCGTTGCCCTTGCGCGCGTCGGTCAGCTTCTGTCCCGCCTCATCCGCCACGTAGAAGGCGTCGACCGCGCGTTCGCCATAGCCGTCGATGTGCGCCGACGTGATCTCGAGCCCGGCGTCCGAAAGGGTGCGGGCGAGGGCGGCCAGCAGGCCGGGGCGATCGCGGCCGGAGACTTCCACCACGGTCGATGTCTCGGAGGCGTCGTTGTCCAGCATGACCGCCGGGGTGATGGCGAACGCCGCCGCGCGGCCGAGGTCCTGGCGACGCGGCTCGCGGCCGTGGGGCTCGCCCCGGGCGGCGCCCGCCAGGCTCTGGGCCAGGCGCTTCAACACCCGGTCGTCCGTGGCGCCGAACGGCTGGCCGGTCACGTCCTGCACATAGAAGACGTCCAGCGCCTGGCCGCCGCGCGAGGTGAACACCCGCGCGCCGACGATGTTCGCGCCCGCCGCCGTGATCGCTTCGGCGAGATCGACGAACAGGCGCGGCCGGTCGGTGGCCGCCACCGCGACCTCCGAGGCGTTCAGGTCGTTGCGGATCCGGCACTCGGCCGCCCCGCCGCCGTTCTCCGCGGCCGCCTTGGCGAGGCGGGCGTGAGTGGCCACCTCGTCGTCCGTGAAGGCGGTGAAGTAGGCGTCCTCCATCGCGTCGCCCCAGGACTCCGCGCCGGGCTGGGCCTTGGCGAGGCGCACGCGCGCGTCATAGGCGGCGTTCTCCTGGTAACGGCGCATGGCCGCCGCGGCGTCCGAGCCCCGGCCGCCGCGGAACACCGCCTCGGTGGCCGAATAGAGCTCGCGCATCAGCTGACCCTTCCAGCCGTTCCAGACGCCCGGACCCACCGCGCGGATGTCGGCCACGGTCAGGACGAGGAGCAGGCGCAGGCGCTCGGGCGTCTGCACGATGCGCGCGAAGTCGGCCACCGTGCGCGGGTCGGAGACGTCGCGCTTCTGGGCATAGTCGCTCATCACCAGGTGGTGCTCGACCAGCCAGGCGACCAGCTCGATCTTCGACCGTTCCAGCCCCAGCCGCTCGCAGGCTTGCCGCGCGGCGCGGGCGCCGGCCACCTCCTGGCCGCCCGCCCCGCCCTTGCCGGTGTCATGCAGCAGCATGGCCAGGAACAGCGCCTCGCGGTCGGCGATCAGCGGCATGACCTGGCTGGACAGCGGATGGTCTTCCGACATCCGCCCGGCGGCGATGTCGGCGATCACGCCGACGGCCCGGAGCGTGTGCTCATCCACCGTGTACGAGTGGTACATGTTGAACTGCATCTGGGCGACGATGCGCCCGTACTCGGGCAGGTAGCGGCCCAGCACGCCGGCCTCGGTCATCAGCGTCAGCGTGGTGCGCGGATCGCGGCCACGGGCCAGGATGTCCAGGAACACTTTCGCGGCGTGCCGGTCGCGCCGCACCGCCGAGGTGATCAGGTTGATGCTGCGCGAGGCGGCCGTGAAGGCGTCGGGATGCAGGTCCAGGTTCCGCTGGTCGGCTATCTTGAATAGGCGCAGCAGGTTGGTGGGATCGTGCTGGAAGATGTCGGGATCGACGTCCAGTCGTCCGCCCACTTCATGGAAGCCCGGCTCGGCCAGCGGCTTGCGCTTCACGGAGCGCCCCGGCAGGAAGCGGCTGATGCCCTTGGGCGCCATCTTCACCTGGTCGGCTTCCAGCTTGGCGGCGAAGACGCGGGTCAGGGCGCCCACATCCTTCGCGATCAGGAAGTAGCGGCGCATGAACCGCTCGACGGCGGGCGCGTCGCCTCGGTCGCCGTAGCCCATCCTCCGCGCGATCTCGGGCTGCAGGTCGAAGGTCAGCCGCTCTTCCGGGCGACCGGTGGTGAAGTGCAGGTGGCTGCGCACCGCCCAGAGGAAGTCGAACGCCTGAATGAAGGTGCGCACCTCGCGGCGCTCGAACATCTCGAGCTGCAGCACCTTCTCGATGGACTGGCCGGGATGCAGATACTGGGCGATCCAGAAGAGGGTGTTCAGGTCGCGCAGCCCGCCCTTCCCCTCCTTTATGTTGGGCTCGACCATGTAGCGGCTGGCCCCGGCGCGGGCGTGACGCTCGTCGCGCTCCTTGAGCTTTGCGGCCACGAACTCGGCGCCGGTGCCCTTGACCACATCGGCCTGGAAGCGCCGCACCAGTTCCTCGGCCAGCTTCTCGTCGCCGGTCAGCCGACGGGCCTCGAGGATCGAGGTGCGGATCGTGTAGTCCTCGCGGGAGAGCTTGATGCACTCCTCCACGGTCCGCGAGGCGTGACCCACTTTGAAGCCCAGGTCCCACAGGGCGTAGAGCATGTACTCGATCACGCTTTCGGCGTGCGCGGTCTGCTTGTAGGGGCGCACGAACAGCAGATCGATGTCGGAATAGGGCGCCAGCGTGCCCCGGCCGTAACCGCCCACCGCCATCAGCGCCAGGCGCTCGCCCTCGGTCGGGTTGCGGGCGCGGAACATGTGCACGGTGGTGAAGTCGTAAAGCGCCGAGACCACCTCGTCGGTCACTCCTGACAGGAGACGCGCGGTCTCGATGCCCCCGGCGCCGTTCTCCAGCCGCTCCTTGGCGATCATCCGGCCGCGGAACAAGGCCGCCTTGAGGATCTCCAGCGCCGCCTTGCGCTGGGCCAGCTCGTCGCCGACGTGTTCCAGGGCCGCCGCCGAGAGCTGGGCGCGCAGGCGCACGCCGTCGACGACATATTCCAGGCGGGTGGGGCGGAGACGGGCGGCCATGGCAGCGTAGGCATATAGGCGACTTCGTTAACGCGCGCAGGAGGTTCGCGCTTTTCCCGGCGCTTTCACCCCGCTATGCCCGCGCTCCGCTTCGAGTGAGTGAGATGAGCAAGGGGTCGTATCGCGGCGGGTCCACCCCGGTGGGCTGGAACGCCAACCGCTACGTGGCGCCTTCGCTTACCGGCCGGACCCGCAAGGGAAAGGCGCTGATCAAGGACCTCACCGCGCGCACCGCCCAGACCCGCGCCGAGCAGGCGGGGCAGGACGAGCAGGCGCGGAAGCGTCACGGCCTGGCGCCGGCCAAGCCGAAGACCGCCATTCAGTGCTCGACCGTCAGCGCCGGCAAGCCCACCCTGGCCGACGCGGCGCGGAAGCGACTGAAGGCCAAGGCCGGGTCGGCCTTCACGGTGACCGTGGTGAAGCGGAGGCGGGTGAAACGCTAGCGCGCGAGATAGTAGCGCTTGTTGTCCGGCGTATAGATCCAGAAGCCGTCCTCGGCCTCCCGGCCGCGCGCCACCTGGGCGCCCGCGGCGTCGAGGTAGCGCTGCTCCTTGAAGTCGCCCCCGACGCGAACCGCACCGGCGAAACCGCCCATCGCCGTGCAGCCGCCGGCGGCGAGCACCGCGTGGTCGCCGGCGTCGGTCAGCCTGATCGTGCAGACCTGCTTGCCCTCATAGGTCATGACCTTCAGCGGCCGCGCGACGCCGGAGTTGTCAATGGCGCCGACCATGTAGGCGGGGCCGGTCGCCATCATGGCGAGAACGAAGGGGAGAACCACCAGATGACTCCGGGTTGATCGATGAGGTGGCGAGCTTAGCCACTCGCAGCCCGATCAGCGAAGGGCGTTCGCCGCCAGCACCTCGGCCAACCGCTCGTCGCCAGTCCAGTGCGCACCGCCCCAGCCGGCAGCACGCGCCGCCTCCACATTGGCCGCCGTGTCGTCGAGCAGGGCGAGTTCGGCGCCCCGGAGGCCCGTGCGCGCCTCGACAAGGCTATAGAAGCACCTGTCCGTCTTCTTGCAGCCCAGGTCCGCTGCGTAGTGCATGGCGTCAAATCGATCCCGCAGGCCCAGCTCATCCCAGATGTAGGCCGCCCGCTCGTGCTCCTGGATCGTGGCCAGGTGCAGTTCGACGCCGTGCGCCCGCAGCGCCGCGAGGTCGGCCAGCAGGATGTCGTCCAGCCTCGCGTCCTTCTCGAACCAGTAGGCGGCGAGGGCCTGGGACGTCAGGTGCGGGGCGTGCTGGGCCAGGACGGGCGCCAATCTCTCGTGCAGCCCGGCCCTTCCCAGCACCACGTCGTTCCAATGTGGCCGGAAGAAATGCTCCTGCAGGGCCCGCGTCGAGAGGCCGAGGTCGGCCTCCATCTCCGCCGCCCAGCCACCGGGACGCGGGCGGATCACCACCCCGTCGACATCCACCATCAGCGCCCTGAGCCGCGTCACGCCCCGCCCATCAGCCCCTTCAGCCGGTAGAGCGCGTCCATCGCTTCGCGGGGGCTCATGCCGTCGACGTCCAGCACCGACAGCGCTTCCTCCACCTTGCTCGGGCCGAACTTGGCCTCGGGCTCGGCCACGGCGGCGAACAGGGGAAGGTCGTCGAGATTGGCCGGGCCGGCGGCCTCGCGCTCCAGGCGTTCCAGAACCTGGCGGGCGCGGCTAACCACCGGCGCGGGCACGCCGGCCAGCTTCGCTACCTGCACGCCGTAGGATCGGTCGGCTGGGCCAGGGCCCGCCTCGTGCAGGAAGATCAGGTCGCCGTTCCACTCCTTGGCCTTGAGGCTGAGATTGGAGACGTAGGGCAGACGCCCCTCGAGCACCGCGAGTTCATGATAATGCGTCGCGAAGAGCGCCCGGCAGCGGTTGGTCTCATGCAGCGCCTCGGCGCAGGCCCAGGCGATGGCGAGGCCGTCGTAGGTGGCGGTGCCGCGGCCGATCTCGTCCAGGATCACCAGGCTGCGCGGCGTCGCCTGGCTGAGGATGGCGGCGGTCTCCACCATCTCCATCATGAAGGTCGAGCGGCCCCGGGCCAGGTCGTCGCCGGCGCCCACGCGGCTGAACAGACGATCCACCACGCCGATCCGCAAGCGCTTCGCCGGAACGAAGCAGCCCGCCTGCGCCAGCACGGCGAGAAGCGCGTTCTGGCGCAGGAAGGTCGACTTGCCGGCCATGTTCGGGCCCGTGACGAGGCTGAGCCGCGCGGCGCTCACGCCCGATCCGTCCAGCCGGCAGTCGTTGGGCGTGAAGGCTTCGCCCGCGCGGCGCACCGCGTTCTCCACCACCGGGTGGCGGGCGGCCTCCGCCTCGAAGGCGGTCGAGCGATCCACGACGGGCCGCGTCGCGCCCACGTCGTCGGCCCATTCCGCCAGCGCCGAGGCGACATCGAGGGTGGAGGCCGCCATGGCCGCCGCCTTGATCTGCTGCGCGACGTCCGTCGCGGCGGCGCGCCAGGCTTCGAAGGTGTCCAGCTCGATGGCCAGCGCACGCTCGGCCGCCTGGGCGATCTTTGCGTCCAGTTCGGCCAGCTCGACCGTCGTGAACCGCACCTGGTTCGCGAGAGTCTGGCGGTGGATGAAGGTGGCGTTCAGCGGCGCCTGCATCAGCGGCTCGGCCGCCTTGGCCGTGGTCTCCACGAAATAGCCCAGCACCGCGTTGTGCCGCACCTTCAGCGACACGCCGCTCTCCTCGACGAGGCGGGCCTCCAGGGCGGCGATCACCCGACGGCTGTCGTCGCGCAGGGCGCGGGCCTGGTCCAGCTCGGGCCGCACGCCGTCGGCCACGAAGCCGCCGTCGCGGGTCAGCGCCGGCAGGTCGGGTCCGAGGCCGGCGACCAGCATGTCTCGGAAGACCGCGAGGTCCGGCGCGTTCGGCAGGTACAGCGCGCCCAGCGCCTGCGCCGTCTCGGTCGGCAGGGTCAGCAGCGGGTCCTTGGTCGCGCTGAAGAGCTGGCAGACCGCCTCTCCGGCGTTCAGGCCGTCGCGCAAGGACCCCAGGTCGCGCGGGCCGCCGCGCCCCAGCGCCAGGCGGCTCAGCGCGCGCGCCATGTCGGGCAGGCCCTTCAACGTCTCTCTCAGCTTCTGCCGCTGGCCCCGCTGGCCGCAGAACCAGGCCACGGCGTCGAGGCGTGCGTCGATGGCGACAGGATCCAGCAGCGGCCGCGCCAGCCGCGAGGCCAGCATCCGCGCGCCGGGCGCTGTCACCGTGCGGTCGATGGCCGAGAGCAGCGAGCCGTCGCGCGCGCCTGATGTCGACTTCTCGATCTCAAGGCTGGCGCGCGTCGCCGGGTCGATGACCATGACGTCCGCCTCGCCCGCGCGGCGCGGCGCCGACAGGGCCGGCATCCGGCCCGCCTGAGTGGTCTCGAGATGGGCGGCGATCAGGCCCAGGGCCGAAACCTCGGCGCCCGAGAGCTGGCCAAAGCCGTCCAGGGTGTCGACGCCGTACAGACGCTTCAGCCGCGTCTCGGACGCGCCCGGCTCGGCCAGGGCGCTGGGCATCGGTTGGACGAAGCCTCCAGCCTGTTTCAGCGCCGTCGACACCGCCTCGTCGGCGAACAGCCGGTCGGGAACCAGCACTTCGGACGGTCCCAAGGCAGCCAGCGTCGAGGCCAGGCCCGAGACGCTGATCGAGAGGCATTCGACCTCGCCGGTGGAGAGCTCGACGCAGGCCACCGCCGCCGACCCGGCCCGCACCGAGACCGCGGCCAGGCGATTGGCCCCGCGCGCGTCGAGCAGCCCGTCCTCGGTGAGGGTGCCGGGCGTGACCACGCGGGTGACGTCGCGGCGCACCACGGCCTTGTGGCCGCCCCGCCGCTTGGCCTCGGCCGCGTCCTCCAGCTGGTCGCACAGCGCCACCTTGAAGCCGGCGCGCACCAGCTTGGCGAGGTAGGCCTCCATGGCGTGCGCCGGGACGCCGGCCATCGGGATCGGATTGCCGCCGTGCTGGCCGCGCGCGGTCAGCGTGATGCCCAGGATGGAGGCGGCCTTCTGGGCGTCCTCGAAGAACAGCTCGTAGAAGTCGCCCATGCGGAAGAACACCAGCGCGTCGGGCTGGCGGGCCTTCGCCTCGAAATACTGCGCCATCACCGGCGTGGCGCCGGCGGCGGGATCGGGCGTGGCGGAAGGAACCTGGGCGTTCATCAAGCGGCTGACGTTAATGGCCGGGGGTGAGTCCCGCACCCCCTTGAACCGCATCATGCGAGCGCCAAGCTGTGGATAGATGGCACATGACAGCGTCGATACGCGGTTCGTTCTCTTCCCCGCCGGCCCGGCGGACGCCGAGGCTCTCGCCCTGACGCACGTCACCTCGTGGCGCGAGACCTACCGGGACCTGCTGCCCGACGCCTACCTCGCGCGCATGTCTGTGGAAAGCCACACGCGGCGGTTCGCCCGTTCGCTGCTGCGCCCGGGGCTCGACGACGTGACCCTGGCCGCCGCCGATCGCGCCGGCATCGTCGGCTACGCGCAAGGGGGGCCATCGCGCCGGAGACTGGCGGGCGAGGCCGAGATCGCCACGCTGTATGTCTTGAAGACCGCCCAGGGCCGGGGCATCGGCGCGCGGCTGCTGACCGAGGCCGCCCGCGCCCTGGCCGCGCGCGGAGCGATGTCCCTGCTGATCTCGGTGTTGCGCGACAACCTCGCCGCGCGCGGCTTCTACGAGCACCTGGGCGGCGTGGCGGAACCGGCGAGGCTCGAGCCCGGTCCAGGCGGCGCAATGCTGCACGAGGTCGCCTACCGCTGGGCCGACATCGGGCTCCTCACGCCTTCGCGGTGAGGAGCCCGAGGCGACGTCAGGCCTGTTCCGCCGCGTAGGTCAGCGAGACGAACACGTCCTCCAGGTCCGGGTCCTCGGTGGAAATGTCCTTGATGTGCAGGCCGGCGGCGCGGATGGCGGCCAACACCTGCTCGACGCTGGACTGGCCGGTCCGATAGCTGACCGCGAAGCCGCCCGACTTCAGCAACGAAGTCTCGAAGCCCGCCAGCGTCGGCGCGGCGGTCAGCGGCTCCTCAGGCGTGACCAGCACCTTGCGCGTGTCCATCCGGCGCAGCAGCGTCGTGGTGGGCTCGCAGGCCACGACCTGGCCGCGGTTGACGATGGCGATCTGGTCGCAGAGCTCCTGGGCCTCTTCCAGGTAGTGGGTCGTGAGCACGATGGTCACGCCCTTGCGGTTCAGCTCCAGGACGTAGTTCCAGAGCTGCTTGCGCAGCTCGACGTCCACGCCCGCGGTCGGCTCGTCCAGGATCAGGACGGGCGGGTTGTGCACCATGGCCTTGGCGACCATCAACCGGCGCTTCATCCCGCCCGAGAGCTGGCGGACATAGGCCTTCGACTTGTCGGCCAAGCCCAGGGCGGCCAGCAGCTCGTCGCTGCGCCGCTCGGACTTCGGCACGGCGTACATGCCGGCGGCCACCTCCAGCGCCTCCTTCGGCGTGAAGAAGGGGTCGGCGGCGATCTCCTGCGGCACCACGCCGATCGCGGCGCGGGCGTCGCGCGGGCTCTTGTCGATGTCGCGGCCCCAGATGGTCACCGTGCCCGACGTCTTCTGGCAGAGACCGGCCAGGATGTTGATGAAGGTGGACTTCCCCGCGCCGTTTGGCCCCAGCAGGCCGAAGATCGACCCCCGGGGGATCGCCAGGTCCAGGCCCTTCAGCGCTTTCATCTCGGGCGTCGTCTTGGTGGCGGCGTAGGTCTTGGTCAGACCGCGCGCTTCGATCGCGTAATCGGGAAGGTCCATGTCGTCCTGTCGTTGACGGCGAAAGCCGCGGTCGCATACCTAGGCGCGCGCCGCCCCTCAGCCAAGCCGGGCGGCATCGAGGTTTTGAAGACTATGGCCCGTATCGTCCGCAACAAGGGCGCTTCCGCCCAGACCCAGCCCGAGCCGATGCCGGCCCAACCGGCGCTGACGCCCGACCTGCCGGCCCCCGAAGTGATCGTGGTGCGCACCGGCCGGATCGCCTGCGACGGCGTCGGCGGCGCGCTGGGCCATCCGCGCGTGTGGCTGGAGATGGGGGAGGCCACCTTCGTGGAGTGCCCCTATTGCGACCGCCGCTTCGTCCTCGCTGCCGGCAGCGAGGGGCCCGAGGACGAGCGTCTGGCTCCCGGGGTCTACGAGGGGCCCCACGGGCACTGACCTCACCTTTCCCTCCCCTGACGGGGAGGGATTTCAGCGCCCTACACCCGCAGCGGCATCAGGATGTACTGGACGTCCGCGTCGCCCGGATCGAGCACCAGGGCCGGATCGTTCGGACCGCCGAAGCGGAGCTCCATGCTGCCGCCCGAGATCTGGTCGGTGATGTCCAGCAGGTAGCGGGCGTTGAACGACAGCTCGAAGGGCTCGCCGTCGTAGTCGATCTCCAGCTCTTCGACGGCCTGGCCGGCTTCCATGTTGCGGACCGTGAGCACCACGCGCCCGCTCTCGATGGCCATGCGCACCGAGCGGCTCTTCTCGGCCGAGATGGTGGCCACCCGGTCCACCGCCTGGGCGAACAGCTTGGCGTCGACCATGACCGTGCGGTTGTTGTCCTTGGGGATGACCCGCCCGTAGTCGGGAAAGTTGCCGTCGATCACCTTCGAGGTCAGGGCGGCGCCGCTCATCTCCAGGCGCACCTTCTGCGGGCTGATCTGCAGGCTGACGTTCTCGCCCGCGTCCTCCAGCAGGCGGCGCAGCTCGCCGATGGTCTTGCGGGGCACGATGACGCCCGGAGCTCCTGCAGCCCCCTCTGGGGCCGGCATATCCGCCAGCGCCAGGCGCGAACCGTCGGTGGCCACGGCGCGCAGGCGCGGACTGCCGTCGATCACCACCGTGTGCACGTAGAGGCCGTTCAGGTAGTAGCGCGTCTCCTCGGCGGAGATGGCGAAGCGGGTCTTGTCGATCAGCCGGATCAGGTCGTTCACATCGACCTCAAGCGCGCCCGCGAAGCCCTCGGCCGACATCACCGGGAAGTCGCCGGCCGGCAGCACCGGCAGGTTGAAGCGCGAGCGCCCGGCGGCGACCGTCAGGCGCGGATCGTCGCCCGTGAAGCTCAGCGAGACGTCGGCGCCTTCGGGCAGCTTTCGGACGATCTCATAGAGCGTGTGGGCCGGGGCGGTGATCTGCCCGGGCTGGTCCACCTGGGCCATCGCCTCGTCGATGATTTCGAGGTCCAGGTCCGTGGCCGAGAACGTCAGCCGGTCGCGCTCGGCCGACAGCAAGACGTTGGACAGGATCGGAATGGTGTTGCGGCGCTCGACGGCGCTCTGCACGTGGCCCAGCGCGCGAAGCAGCGCGGCGCGTTCGATCGTAAGCTTCATGTCGGTCCCGGCTCGCCAATCGCACGCCGTCGGCGAATCACCCGTGCCGGCATGCGCCCCGAAAAGAGGGGACTTGCGACATTAGCCAAATTCGACAGGCGGGAAAGAGCGGGACCGCCTCACCCACAGCAAAACGCCCCGCGAAGGCCGCGGGGCGTCTCAAAGGCGTATCGAACGGGCGATCAGGCGCGGGTGTCGACACTGCCGCCGGAGTCGGCGTCCTCGCCGGCGCCATAGGGATTGGGTCCGCCGCCGCCCTCGGGCTTCGGCGCGCCGGCGGCCTTGGCCGCGACGACCACCATGGCCGGGCGGACCAGCCGGCCCAGCAGCTCGTAGCCGGGCTGCATCACCTGGACCACGCCGCCGGGAGCGACGTCGGTGTCAGGCTGTTCCATCATCGCCTGGTGCTTGTGCGGGTCGAACTTCTCGCCCTTGGCGGGATCGACCTTCTTCAGGCCGTTCTTCTCGAACGCGCCCTGCAGCTCCTTGGCGGTCATCTCGACGCCGACGATGAAGTTCTTCATCGGACCCTCGGCGTCCGCCGGCGCCGCGGCCAGGGCGCGGTCGAAGATGTCGGCGGCGCCCAGCAGGTCGCGGGCGAACTTGGTGATCGCGTAGGCGCGCGCGTCGTTCATCTCGCGCTCGGCGCGGCGCTTGGTGTTCTCGGCGTCGGCGGCGTAGCGGAGCACCTGCTCCTTCAGCGACTGGATCTCGGCCAGCAGCTTGTCGATGTTGGCGTTGCCTTCGTCGCCATCCGCTTCGAAGTCGGCGGGCGTGTTCTCTTCGGACATCTCTTGGTTCGGACCCTTGGTTGTCTTATCGCTTGGCAGACGGCGCCACTTCCGCCTGCCTCGCTTACGCGTTCATCACCTGGCCAAGCACGCGGGCGGTATAGTCCACCAACGGAATGATCCGGGCATAGTTCAGACGCGCAGGGCCGATGACGCCGATCGCGCCCACGACCTTCTGCGCGCCCGTCATATAGGGCGCCGCGATCACAGCGGAACCTGAAAGGGAAAAGAGTCGCGTTTCGGCGCCGATGAAGATTCTCACCCCCTCGCCGTCCCGGACGCCGTCGAGAAGCTGGATCAGCTGCTCCTTCTGCTCCAGGTCCTCGAACAGGGAGCGCACGCGCTCCAGATCCTCCAGCGCCTCGCGGTCCTCGAGCAGGTTGGCCCGGCCGCGCACGATCAGGGCCCGCTCCTCGGCCTCGCCGCCGCCCCAGGCCGCCAGCCCGTCTTCCACCAGCTTCGCCGCGGTGGCGTCGAGCTCCTGGCGGGCGCGGTCCAATTCGGCGCGAAGATCGACCTTCGCCTCGCCCAGGGTGCGGCCCCGCAGGCGCGCGTTGAGGAAGTTCGAGGCCTCCTGCAGCGCCGACGGGGTCACGCCGGCCGGCAAGCGGATCAGGCGGTTCTCGACCGATCCATCGTCGAACACCATGATCGCCAGCGTCCGGTCGCCGGACAGCGGCACGAACTCCACGTGCGTCACGCCCGCGTCGCGCATGGGCGTCACCACGATCCCCGCGCCCCCGGCCAGCCCCGAAAGGATCGCTGAGGCTTCGTTCAGCGCGTCCTCGTAGTTGCCGCCATGGGCGCGCAGGCGGGCCTCGATGTTGCGCCGCTCGTCGTCGCCGACGTCGCCCACCTCCATCAGCCCGTCGACGAACAGGCGCAGACCGGCATGGGTCGGGAGCCGGCCCGCACTGACGTGCGGCGCGCCCAGCAGGCCGAGCTGGGTCAGGTCCTGCATGGTGTTGCGGATCGACGCCGGCGACAGCGACACCCCGGCCTTGGACAGCGTGCGCGAGCCCACCGGCTCTCCCGTTTCCAGATAACTCTCCACGATGCGGCGAAAGATTTCCCGCGCCCGGGAATCCATGTCGGTGAGCGTCGGCCCGTGGGAGAACAGTGGAGGCGTCACAGGGTTCGGCAAGGTCTCTCCGGCGGCCATGGACGCGGCCGTCGCTATCTAGGATAAGCGCGGCCCTCAGCGGCGCAAGCTGCGCACACAAGAACCCAAGACGAGATGCGCCCCTCCGAACGCACCCCCGACCTGCTTCGCCCGATCACGCTCGAGACGGGGGTCACCCGCTATGCCGAGGGCTCCTGCCTGATCACCGCCGGCCACACCAAGGTTCTGGTGACCGCCAGCCTGGAAGAGGGCGTCCCGGGCTTCCTGCGCGGCAAGGGCCAGGGCTGGGTCACCGCCGAGTATGGCATGCTGCCGCGGGCCACCCACACGCGGGGCCGCCGTGAAGCCGCGCAGGGCAAGCAGAGCGGGCGCACCCAGGAGATCCAGCGCCTGATCGGCCGCTCCATGCGCGCCGTGATCGACCTGAAGGCCCTGGGCGAGCGCCAGATCACCCTCGATTGCGACGTGCTTCAGGCCGACGGCGGCACCCGCACTGCATCGATCACCGGCGCCTGGGTCGCCTTGCGGCTGGCCACCAAGTACCTGCTGGACGAGGGCCTCATCACCACCGACCCGATCCTCGACCAGGTGGCCGCGGTGAGCTGCGGCATCTTCTCGGGTACGCCGGTGCTGGACCTCGACTACGAGGAGGACTCCAACGCCGAGGCCGACGCCAATTTCGTCCTGACGGGATCGGGCGACATCGTCGAGATCCAGGCCACGGGCGAGAAGCGCGGCTTCAGCCAGGCCGAGTTCGAGGCCCTGTTCTCCCTGGCCCGCAAGGGCATCGGCGAACTCTGCGAGCTGCAGCGGGCGGCGACGGGCTCCTAGTGTCCTTCTCCCCCTGCGGGAGAAGGTGTCGCCCGCAGGGTGACGGATGAGGGGTCGCGCCAACCTCTCCACCTGAAACGACGAAGGGGTCGCCGGACAACGCCGTGCGACCCCTCATCCGTCGGCTGACGCCGACACCTTCTCCCGCAGGGGGAGAAGGAGCGTTCGTCGTGGATCAGAAGAACACGTTGAAGCGCATCGCCGAAGCCGGCAGGCGCTCGAGTTCGCGCGCCAGCGGGGCGAACATCGCGTCGAGGAACTTTTCGAACAGGGCGACCATCTGCGTCACTCCTTTTTGTGCAATGCAGCGTAGCTGGGCATATGGCCCCGCTCCTCGGGGAAATCAAGTATTTCTCCCGTTAGTGAATATAATTGCGCTGCAATGCCGCACGACCTGCGTTGCGGTGCAACCACGGTGGAGCTGTTGCAGAGCCCGTGCAGACCGGGGACGCTCGCTGCAACCAGGGGAGAATGCGCGTGCCGGCCACTACCAACCGCACCAGTGTCGAGGATCTGAACCGCGCCAATGTGGGCAAGCTTCCCGGACACCTCGGCCTGACGATCACCGAGGTGGAGCCGGGCCGCGTCGTCGGCAGGCTCCCCGTTCGGACCGATCTCGTCGCCCACACGGGGTTCCTGCTGGCCGGCGCGGTACTGTCTGTGGCCGACATCCTCTGCGCCTATGGTGTCTCCACCGCCTGGCCCGAGGGGGCGAGCGGCTTCACCACCGCCGAGGTGAAGTGCAACTTCACCGGCACCCTGCGCGGGGGCGAGGCGGTCTGCACCGCAACCCTGCTGCACGGCGGACGCACAACCCAGGTGTGGGACGCTCGGATGGAGGATGCGGCCACGGGCAAGCTGATGGCCGCTTTCCGCTGCACTCAGGTGATCCTCTATCCGCGGAGCTGAAGCCTATTCGTCCTCGTCGTCGATATAGCCATCGTCGGGGCCGGCCTCGTAGACAAGCAGGTCGCCCGGCTGGCAGTCCAGCTCGCGGCACAGGGCCGCCAGGGTCGAGAACCGCACGGCGCGCGCCTTGCCGGTCTTCAGGATCGAGAGGTTGGCGATGGTCACGCCCACGCGGTCGGCCAGCTCGGTGAGCGACATCCGCCGCTCCAGCAGCACGCGATCGAGGCTTACACGGATCGGCATCGGGCGGCCTTAGATGGTGAGCTCGGCTTCGCGGCGCAGGCGGGCGCCTTCGCGGAACACTTCCGCGAGCACGAAGACCACGAGGACGGAGAACCAGGGCGTCAGGCTCATGCTGGGCTCGATCCGGTTGACGCCCGGCAGCAGCCAGGCGCTGAGCGCCCAGAAGGCATAGCGGCCCAGCTCCAGGCCAGCGAGCATCAGGCCCATCAGGCGCAGGCGCGCCACATTGTCGGGGTGGAAGGGGTCGCCGGCGGTCAGGGTCATGAAGATCCGCCGCAGCGAACCCACGATGACCAGGACGCCCGCCAGGTAGAGCGCGGCGGCCAAAAGGCCGCTGGTGATGGAAGGACCTTTCGACGCCAGTTCGCCCAGCGCGCTGTCCCTGGCGATCGCGCCGGGGTCGGTGGCTTGGGTCAGGTTGGCGAGGAGGTCGGGATTGAAGCTCAGCAGCAGCGCCGCGAGCGTGATCAGGGAAAGGGCGACGACGCCGATCCAGAGGGCTGCGAAGACGACATCCAGGATGATCTTCAGAAAGCTCGAAACCGAGCCCGGACCCAAGGCGCGCATGCCTGCTAGCTCCCCCGCGTGGTCGTCTGGATCCGCCGCGGCGTGGCCGAGTGGGCCAAGCCCGGGGCGGATCGGACGAACCTCATAAACTCCGGTTCCGAGTCTTAGAGGAAGGCGGCGCGGGCGGCGATGCTGAGGATCGGCATGGCGGCCAGGACGACCACGAACATCATGGCGGCGCGGTCGAGTTGGTTCATCACATTGGCGGACATTTTGGTTCTCCTAGTTTGTGCTGCGCTGCAGCAATTTGTGTGCCAGGACCCGATGTCCTGATGTGATTATCGATACGCCCACATCGATTTTCGATCACGTGAATATCGAGTAACGATATTAAACTTTCGCAATGCAACAGAGCGCGGCGGGGGTAATGTCCCGGCGCAATCACCGCGGAGTTAACGATGGCCCTGAAGCTCGAGCCCGGCGCCCGGCTGGTGGTCGCGACCCACAACCCCGGCAAGGCGCGCGAGTTGGCCGAAATCCTGGACGGACGGTTCGAGCTGGTCGCCGCCGGCGAACTGGGCCTGTCGGAGCCCGACGAAACCGAGACCACCTTCGTCGGCAACGCGCTGCTGAAGGCCCGGGCGGCCGCCGACGCCTCGGGGATGATCGCGCTGGCGGACGACTCCGGCCTCTCAGTGAAGGCGCTGGACGGCGCGCCCGGCATCTTCTCGGCGCGATGGGCCGGGCCGGACAAGGACTTCGCCATGGCCATGCGCAAGGTCGAGGAACGGCTGGAGGAGGTCGGCGCCGACGACGCCTCGGCCTGGTTCACCTCCGCCCTGGCTGTCGCCTGGCCCCACGGCCCGGCCGTGGTCGTCGAGGGCCGCGTGGATGGCGTGCTCACCTTCCCGCCGCGCGGCGACAAGGGCTTCGGCTACGACCCCATCTTCCAGCCTGAAGGCCACGACCTCACCTTCGGCGAGATGGCCCCCGTCACCAAGGACGGCATGAGCCACCGCGCCCGCGCCTTCGTGAAACTCAAGGCCGCCCTGCTTTGATCACCCCTCTCGGGGTCTACGTCCACTGGCCCTACTGCGCGAAGATCTGCCCGTACTGCGATTTCAACGTCTTCAGGGCCAAGGGGCGCGAGGCCGAGGCCGCGGACCTGGCCCGCGCCATCGTCGCCGACCTGGAAGCCCAGCGGGCGCTGACCGGCCCCCGCGAACTGGTCTCGGTCTTCTTCGGCGGCGGCACGCCCTCGCTGATCGATCCGGCCTGGGCGGCCGAGATCGTGGCAACGGCGCGCCGCCTCTGGACGCCCGCCGGCGACCTTGAGGTCAGCCTGGAGGCCAATCCCACCGACGCCGAGGCCGATCGCTTCGCCGCCCTGGCTGCCGCCGGCGTCACGCGCCTGTCGCTGGGCCTGCAGTCCCTGGACGATGCGGCGCTGAAGTTCCTGGGCCGTAACCACGGCGCCGACGAGGGCCGCCGCGCCGCCGAGACCGCCGCCCGGATCTTCCCGCGCCTGTCGCTGGACCTGATCTACGCGCTGCCGGGCCAGGCGCCGGACGCGTGGGCCGACGAGCTGCGCGCCGCCGTGGCCTTGGGCGCCGAACACGTCTCGCCCTACCAGCTCACCATCGAGCAAGGCACCGCCTTCGACCGCGCGGTCCGGCGCAAGGTGTTCACGCCCCCCGTCGAGGACCTCGCCGCCGACCTCTACGACACCACCCAGGCTGTGCTGGAGGCGGAGGGCTTCCATGCCTACGAGGTCTCCAACCACGCCCGGGGCGAGGCCGCCCGATCGCGCCACAACCTCGTCTACTGGCGGGGCTGGGACTATGTGGGCGCGGGTCCGGGCGCGCACGGCCGCCTGACGGTGGACGGCGCCCGCACCGCCACCCAGGCCGCCGAGCGCCCCGCGGACTACATCCGCCGGGTCGGCGACACCGGGCTCGGTTTCGCCAGCCGCGAGAGGCTGTCGCCGGTCGAAGCCGCCGAGGAACGCGTGCTTCTGGGCATGCGGATCGAAGCCGGCGTCCCGTTCGCCGAACTCGCCGCCCTCGACCTGTCGCCCGGCCATCCAACGGTGCGTCGGCTCGTCGGCCTCGGCCTCATTGCCGACGACCCGCTGCGCCTGCTCGCCACGGCGGCGGGCCGCCTCGTGCTCAACCGCCTCACCGCCGAGCTGGCCACCGCCTAGGCTGCGACCGGCAGCCAGATCTCGAAACCGCCCTCGCCCGACACCGGATCGAAGGTGTCGGGATAGCGCTCGAAGAACGGCGCGTCGGCCAAGGTCACGCCCGACTTTGGCGCCCATTCGCCCCAGACGGTCCGCCACACGGAGCGGATCTCGGTGATGTGCCCGGCGTGGCGCCAGACGGCATAGCGCCCGGCCGGCACGCGCAGGCGATTGAGCTCGTCGGGAAGCTCCCCGAAGTCCGCCACCTCGACCGCCGTGAGGTAGTCGGTGGTGCGCTCGTCGTCGCCGTTCCAGACAACGCCGTAGGTGACGCCGCCCTTCTGGGCCGGCACATGGCCGATCCAGGGGCCGAAGCGCTGCCACTGGTTCGGGATCGCGGCCATGTTGCCGTCCCTGTAGTGCTCGACCAGGCCGGCGAGCAGCAACGGGCCGGCGTCGAGGTAGCGCGGCGGTCCAATGTCGAGGATCTGGGTGTCGTCCAAGGTGATCGGCTCCACGAGTTCGAGGTTCGAGACGCAGCCTCGGCCGCGCGCCTGCTCGGGCGTGACGCCGAACTGGTCGCGGAAGGCGCGGGTGAACGCTTCGTGAGAGCCGTAGCCGGCCTCGAGAGCCACCGAGAGGATGTCGGGCGCCCCGGCCGCCAGCGCACGCGCCGCCTCGGTGAGGCGCCGCGCGCGGACATAGCGCATGACCGAGCGGCCGGTGACCTGGCCGAAGGCGCGGACCATGTGGTGGCGGGACAGGCCCGCCACGTCGGCCACGTCGTCGAGGGTGATCTCCTCGCCGAGATGGCCTTCCACGAACCAGATCGCCTTCTGGACGGAGTCCATGACCGCTCCCACGAAACACGCCGCCGTTGTGGGCCGTGGGCAACCTAGCCGCTTGATCGCTGTTGCGCTTGCAACTTGCCTTTGTGCGCCGGAGCGGCGAACCCTCCGCCCCATGGCCCGCGCCCTGCCCACCCCCGCGCTCGACGACGCCCCGCTGGCGCCGGGCCTCTATGTCGTGGCCACGCCCATCGGGAACCTGCGCGACATCACCCTGCGGGCGCTGGACGTGCTGAACCAGGCCGACCTGGTGCTGGCCGAGGACACGCGGGTGTCGGGCAAGCTGCTCAGCGCGTTCGGCATCAAGGCGAGGATGGAACGGCACGACGAGCACGCCGCCGAGCGCGTGCGGCCCAAGGTGATGGCCGCCCTCGCCGCAGGCCAGCGGGTGGCCATTGTCTCCGACGCCGGCACGCCGTTGATCTCCGACCCGGGCTACCGGCTGGTGCGCGAGGCGGCCGAGGCCGGCCACCGTGTCTATCCGATCCCCGGCGCGTCGGCCCTGTTGGCGGGCCTCTCCGCGGCCGGCCTGCCGACCGACCGCTTCCTGTTCGTGGGCTTTCCGCCTGCGAAGAGCGCGGCGCGGCGCACTTTCCTGGAAGAGTTCGCCGGCGTGCGCGCCACTCTGGTGCTCTTCGAAGGCGGCTCACGCCTGGCCGACAGCCTGGCCGACATGGCCGCTGTGCTGGGCCCGGACCGTGAGGCCGTGGTCTGCCGCGAGCTCACCAAGCTCTACGAGACCTTCTACCGCGGGACGCTGGCCAGCCTGGCCGCCGATCCCAAACTGGACGCGCCGAAGGGCGAGATCGTCATCCTCGTGGCGCCCGGCCGCGAGGTGGAGGCCACCGCCGCGGACGCCGACGCCGCGCTGCGGGACGCCCTGGGCCGGCTGAAGCCCGCCGACGCCGCAGCCGAGGTGGCCAAGGCGCTGGGCCTGCCGCGCCGCGACCTCTACCGGCGCGCCCTGGAGCTCAAGCGTTGAACGTCCGCGTCGCCCGTGGCGCGGCGGCGCGGCTGTCGGGTCGGCGCGCCGAGGCCTGGGCGGCGGCGTGGCTGATGGCCAAGGGCTACCGCATCCTGGGCTTCCGGCTGAAGACGCCGCAGGCCGAGATCGACCTCCTGGCCAAACGCGGGCAAGTGCTGGCCGTGGTGGAGGTGAAGAGCCGCACCAGCCTGGAACTCGCGCTGGAAACCGTGACTTTAGACCAGCGGGACCGTTTGCGCCGGGCTGGCGCGGCGCTTGCAGCCAACCGGCCGGGACTGTCGTCCTGCGCCGTGCGCCTGGACCTGCTGGCTCTCGCGCCGGGGCGGCTTCCTAGGCATATTCCGGACGCCTGGAAGGGCGGTTGAGGGACGGATGGACCGGGACGAGGCTGAAAGCATCCTGTCGGGAGCCGGGAGCGCCGCCGAGGGCGAGTTCCCGCTGCTGGAGGCTGCCATCGCCTGCGCCATCCACGAGGAGCCCGCGCGCGACCCCGGTGCGGCGCGCGAGATGGCCGCCATCGCCGTGGAGCGCCTGTCCGAGCGGCTGAAGCGCGAGAGCCCCGAGGAGGCCATCGCCGAGACCATGGCCGGCGACCTGGGCCTGTCGGGCGATCTCTTCACCATCGAGGATCCCGACAACGCCGACGTCATCTCGGTGGCGGGCCGCCGCAAGGGCTTGGCCGTCACGCTCGGCCTCTTCTACCTGCACGCCGCTCGCCGCTGCGGGATCACGCTGCAGGGGGTCGATTTCCCGGGCCATTTCCTGCTGCGCATCGAAACCGACGAGGGCCCGCTGGCCCTGGACCCGTTCTCCGAGGGCCGGGTGGTGCTGCCGTCCGAACTGACGCGACGCGCCCTGCACGCCGGCCTGACCCCGAACGTCGCCGACCGGCTGGACCGCCTGATGGCGCCCGTCAGCGACCGCGCCGTCCTGCTGCGGCTGCAGAACATCGTCTACGCCAACGCCAGCGCCTACGGCGACTTCGCCCGCGCCGAGCGCGCCGCCTTGCGCCGGGCCCTGCTGGACCCCACCGACCATCGCCCCTGGCTCGACGTCGCCGCCGCCCGCGAGGGGCAAGGCGCGCTGGCCGGCGCGCTGGAGGCCCTGCAACGCGCCACGGCCCTGGACGGCGGCGCGGCCCTGGCCGCCCGCGCCCAACGCGAGCGGGTCCGGCTGCGGCTGAACTAGCCCGATCCGTCGACGAGCGGCGGTTGCATCGAAGCCCCCTGCTCGCCCAAAGTGCCCTCCGCGAATCGGCAGGCGGGACTCTCGGCGGACGAAGATGGTCTTCAGTTCGATCATCTTCATCTTCTACTTCCTGCCGGTCTTCCTGCTCGGCTACTACCTCTCGGGCTGGCGCACGGCCGCCCTGCTGACGGGCAGCGTAGCCTTCTACGTCTGGGGCGAGGGCCCCTACATCTTCCTCCTGGCCGCCCTCATCCTCGCGAACTACGCGGGCTCGCGCGTGCTGGCCGCCAGCGAGAGCATCGGACGGCGCAGGGCCTGGCTGACCGGCCTGATCGTCCTCGACCTCAGCGTCCTGGCGATCTTCAAGTATGCCGCCTTCCTGGCCCACAACCTCAACGTCATGCTGCCGGGCGCGCCCCTGCCCGAAATCCATCTGGCGCTGCCCTTGGGGATCTCGTTCTTCACCTTCCAGCTCATCAGCTACGTGGCCGACGTCTACTGGCGGCGCGTGGAGTCGGAACCCAGCCTGACCCGGTTCGCGGCCTATATCCTGATGTTCCCGCACCTGATCGCCGGCCCGATCGTGCGTTTCGCCAACATCGCGGAAGAGCTGCACGCCGACCGGCGCAAGACCGGGCGCATCGGCCTGGGCGTGCAGTACTTCATCGTCGGCCTCTGCCAGAAGGTCCTGGTGGCCAACAGCGTGGCGCCCCTGGCCGACCACGCCTTCAACCTGAACCCCGCACTGCTCGATCCGGCGAGCGCCTGGCTGGGCGCGCTGGCCTATTCGCTGCAGATCTATTTCGACTTCTGCGGCTATTCGAACATGGCGATCGGCCTGGCCTTCATGCTGGGCTTCACGTTCCCGAAGAACTTCGACCATCCCTATGCCAGCCGCTCGATCACCGAGTTCTGGCGGCGCTGGCACATCTCGCTGTCGTCGTGGTTCCGGGACTACGTCTACATCCCGCTGGGCGGCAATCGGGAAGGCCAGCTCAAGACGGTGCGCAACCTGCTGGTGGTCTTCCTGCTCACCGGCATCTGGCACGGGGCGGCCTGGACCTTCGTCCTGTGGGGCCTCTACCACGGGGCGTTCCTGCTGATCGAACGCTTCGGCCTGGGCCGCCTGCTGGACGCGGCGCCGAGGTTCGTCGGCCACGCCTACGCCCTGCTGGCGGTGATGATCGGCTGGGTGCTGTTCCGCGCCGAGACCCTGCCCAAGGCCATCGAATACCTGACCGTCATGGCCGGGGTCGGCGGGACCCCGCGCATGCCCGCCGCCACCTTCGTCCTGCTGGACGCGCAGATGCTGGGCGCCATCGCCGCCGGCCTGGTCTTCGCGGTCCCCACCCTGCCCTGGCTGCTCGACCGCCTGCGCACGCCGAAGCTCGATCCGGCCCACACGCTGGAGCGCCGCCTCGACACCCAGGGCGTCCACGTCCTTTCGACCCCCGTCCTGATCACCGGCCTGGTGCTCAGCATCGCCATCCTGGCGGGGACCACCCTCAACCCCTTCCTCTACTTCCGGTTCTGAATGGCCGACGCCCGCCGCGCACACTGGGGACGCCTGATCGCCGCGACCGTCGCGGTGCTCGCGGCTGCGTTCGTGCTGCCCCACGTCGTGCCGAAGCCCGATCTGCAGGAGAACCGCACCCTCGCGCCAAAGCCGGCATGGCCGTCGGGTCCGGGCGGCCTCACCGCCTTCCGCAAGGCCACCGACGCCTATGTGGCCGACCACTTCCCGCCTCGCACCCAACTCATCGCCGCCGTGAACCGCCTGCGGATGGCGTTCGGCGTCAGCGGCTCGCCCAAGGTCGTGGTCGGCCGCGACAACTGGCTGTTCAGCGACCCCGGCAACCAGCTGGGCGCCGCGCGTGGCGACCCGCCGATGGACGACCCAGCTGCCCGCGCCTGGCTGGACGCCCTGGCCGGCCGCACCGCGGCGATGCGCGCGCAGGGCCGCGCCTACGTCGTATTGGTCCCGCCGGTGAAGGAGACGGTCTATCCGGCCAACACGCCGGGCTGGTTCAAGCTCGACGTCAACCGGCCGGCCGTGACGCTCTCGCGCCTGGCCGGCGCCTCGGGCGCGGGGACGGTCGTCTACCCCCATACGCCGCTCGAGCAGCAGCGGCGGTGGGGCCTGCACGTCTACGACCGCTACGACAGCCACTGGACCGGCCTGGGCGCCTACCAGGGCTACGCGGCGTTCATGCGCAGTCTGCAGGCCCAAGGCCTCACCGAGGGGCCGCGGCCCTTGGAGAGCTTCGCCGAAGTCGGTGAGGTGAGTCCCGGGGGCGTGCCGCGCGACCTGGCGCTGATGCTGGGCGTGGCCAGCTTCGTCAAACCCGACTTCCCGCAGATCGAGGACCCGTCGACGGCGCAGTCCGTGCGCATCACCCACCTCGACGCCAAGGCCGACTGGACGGGCCTGCGCCTCATCGAGACCGGCCAGACCGGCAAGCCCGTGCTGCTGATTACCCTGGACTCGTTCTCCAACGCGCTGATGCCGTACCTGTACGGCCACTTCAGCCGCATCATCGCCGCCCACAATCAGGACGGCTTCTGGCGGCCTGACCTGGTCGAGCGGTTCCAGCCTGACATCGTCGCCATGGAGGTTCTGGAGAATGGCCTGCTGGTCTCCATGGGCGAGGCGCCCCCCGCGCCGCCCGAGGCGCAGGCGCGCATCGCCCAGGCCGTGGCGCAACGCAGCCGCTACATCGTCCGCCAGACGGCCCGCTACGAGGGCAAGCGCAACATGTTCGGCGGCGGCGAGGACGACGATGTCCTGAAGGGCACGAACGCGCCCGACGACATCCAGGGGCGGATGGGCGACGACACCCTCAGCGGGCTGCGCGGCGACGACATGCTGCGCGGCGGGCGCGGCCGCGACTCGCTGGACGGCGGGGCCGGCGCCGACTGGCTCTCGGGCGGCCGCGACGACGACGTCCTGCGCGGCGGCGGCGGGGCCGACATCTTCAACAGCTTCGCGGACGCCGGCGCCGACACCGTCGTCGACTTCAACGCCCAGGAGGGCGACCGCGTCGAGATCGACCTGGGCGTCGCCTACACGGTCCACCAGGACGGGCCGGACACGGTCGTGGAGATGCAGGGCGCGAAGTTGGTGCTGAAGGGCGTGAAGGCCGCCGACCTGCCGCCGGGCTGGATTCGCAACCGCTAGCTTCGCTGGCGCCGGGCCTCCGGACGCCCTATGTCGGCGGGACCCGAAGACGAAGGATCGCCGCATGTCCCTGAAGGTCGCAGTCCAGATGGACCCCATCGAGGGGATCAACATCGAAGGCGACACGACCTTCCTGATGATGGAATCCGCCCAGGCGAGGGGGCATTCGCTGTTCGTCTACCTGACCGACTCCCTCGCCATGGAGGACGGCCGGGTGTTCGCGCGCGGCCGCGACGTCGAGGTCCAGCGAGTGAGGGGCGACCACTTCAAGGCCGGTCCGGTTCGGCGCGTCGAGCTGACCGAGTTCGACGCGGTCCTGATGCGCCAGGACCCGCCGTTCGACATGCACTACATCGACGCCACCTTCTTCCTGGAGGCGATCCACCCGAAGACCCTGGTGGTGAACCATCCCGTCGAGGTGCGCAGCGCGCCCGAAAAGCTGTTCGTCACCAAGTTCCCCGGCCTGCAGCCGCCCACCCTGATCACCTGGGACCGCGAGGCGATCCGCGACTTCCGCGCGCGGCACGGGGACATCGTGCTTAAACCGCTGAACGGCCGCGGCGGCTCGGGCGTGACCCGCCACCTTCAGGACGACCCCAACCTTGACTCGTTGCTCGAGATCCACGCCGAGCTCGGCCGCGAGCCGGTGATCGTGCAGAAATTCCTGCCGTCGGTGACCAAGGGCGACAAGCGCATCCTGCTGGTCGACGGCGAGCCGGTCGGCGCCATCAACCGCGTGCCGGCCAAGGGCCAGATCCGCTCGAACCTCGCCGTCGGCGGCGAGGCGCAGCCCGTCGAACTGACCGCCCGCGACCGCGAGATCTGCGCCGCCATCGGCCCCGAGCTGAAGGCCCGCGGCCTGATCTTCGTGGGCATCGACGTGATCGGCGACCACCTCACCGAGATCAACGTCACGTCGCCAACAGGGGCAGTGGCCTTGAAGCGCTTCACCGGAATCGACGCCACGGACGTGATGTGGGGGCGGATCGAGGCCCTGCGCGCAACGGCTTAGGTTGTTGTCGAAGAGACGTCCGGAAGTTACGGAAACGTCTTACTTTCCCCGTAGGTTCGTTTTTTGTTCTTGATCTGAGCTCGACCGTATGCTGGGTTGTGGATAACTTTCGCCTGGATTCAAGGGGTTGCGGGGATGTCGGCGCGCGTGGTGACCCTGGCCTTCCGGGGGGTGGAGGCCGTACGGGTCGACGTCCAGGTCCAGTTCACCGGCGGCGAGCAGAAGTTCTTCCTCGTCGGCATGGGCGACAAGGCGGTCTCGGAAAGCCGCGAGCGGGTGCGGGCCGCGTTCCAGGGCATGGGCCTGGCGCTGCCGGCGCGCCGGATCATCGCCAACCTAGCGCCCGCCGACCTCCCGAAGGAGGGCAGCCACTACGACCTGCCCATCGCGCTGGCGATCATGGCCGCCATGGGGATCATTCCGCCCGACGCGCTGGAAGACTGGGCGGCGGTGGGCGAGCTGGCGTTGGACGGGCGCATCACGCCGGTGGCCGGCGCCCTGCCCGCGGCCGTGGCGGCAGGCGGGCTGGGGCTGGGCCTCATCTGTCCCGAGGCGTGCGGACCCGAGGCCGCGTGGGCCGGCGACACCCGCGTGCTGGCGGCGCCGTCGCTGATCGCGCTGGTGAACCACTTTCCGCGGCACGCAGATCCTGTCGCAGCCCAAGGCCGGCGACATGCTGGACGGCGAGCGCGTGCCCGACCTGCGCGACGTGAAGGGCCAGGAGAACGCCAAGCGCGCGCTGGAGATCGCGGCGGCCGGCGGCCACAACCTGTGCTTCGTCGGCCCGCCGGGCTCGGGCAAGTCGATGATGGCCGCGCGCCTGCCCGGCCTGCTGCCGCCGTTGACGCCGGCCGAGCTGCTTGAGACGTCCATGGTGCACTCGGTGGCCGGCCTGATCGCCAAGGGCCAGCTCAGCCGGGCGCGGCCGTTCCGCAGCCCCCACCACTCCGCCAGTATGGCGGCGCTGACCGGCGGCGGACTGAAGGCCAAGCCCGGCGAGGTCAGCCTGGCGCACAACGGCGTCCTCTTCCTCGACGAACTGCCCGAGTTCGGCGCCCAGGCCCTGGACAGCCTGCGCCAGCCGCTGGAGACGGGAGAGGTCGTGGTCGCCCGCGCCAACGCCCACATCCGCTATCCCGCCCGCTTCCAGCTGGTGGCGGCGATGAACCCCTGCCGCTGTGGCCATGGCGGCGCGGGTCGCGGCGCCTGCGGCCGGGCCCCGCGCTGCCAGACCGATTACCAGGCGCGTATCTCAGGCCCACTGATGGATCGCATCGACCTGCAGATCGAGGTTCCGCCGGTCACTGCCGCCGATATGGCGCTGCCCGCGCCGGCCGAAGGCACGGCCGAGGCCTCGGCGCGGGTCCTGGCCGCCCGCGCGCTGCAGGCCGAGCGCGCGGCGGGGGCAGATGGCGCGCCCCTCAACGCCCAGGCGGAGGGCGACTTCCTGGAAGCGATCGCCGACCTCGACCCGCCGGCCCGCGCCCTGCTCTCGCGGGCGGCGGAGCAGGGTGGCCTCTCTGCCCGCGGCTGGACGCGCACCCTGCGGCTGGCCCGCACCATTGCCGATCTGGAGGGGTCAGGCGCCGTGCGCCGGGTCCATGTCGCCGAGGCGCTGATCTACCGGCGCGTGGCGCCCGGGACCTCGTTGGGCTCGTCGGCCTCGATTTCGGCGTAGCGCCGCGGGGCGGTCCAGGCGCCGTAGCCGATGGCGGCGATCGCCAGATACCCCCAGATGATTCCCGCCGTCTGATAGGCCCACCCCGTGACAGCGGCGTCGAGCGCCCTCGCCACGTGGGTCACCACGGCGAGCAACTGGAAGGCCGCCGAAAACAGCGGCCAGTGCCGGTCGGCCCGCAGGGCGATCAGCACGAACATCCCGAAAAGGAGAAGGTCGATGATGAACACCGCCCACTGGGTTTCGGCGTTCCTGGCCTGGAAGACGACCAGCGTGAGCGCCCAGGCGGCGAGGTAGGCTCCCGCAGCCAGCCGTTCCATGTCGCGGCCCCGCCATGCGGCGATGGCGCAGACGGCCATGAGGGCCGTCGGCCAGACGAACGGCGGAAGCTGGTATGACGCCAAAGAAACGGCCCCCGGAATCGCCGAGGGCCGCACTTTGGCAGACGCAACTGAGAGTTGGAACCTCGGTGCTTAGGATGCGATGCGCAGGTTCCGCATGCGGACGCGGGTAGTTTCCACGCCTTCCGGCGCTGGCTTCTCACCGCCCTCGCCCGCCATCTTCACGGCGCCCAGGCCGATCTGGCCTTGCACGACGCTGAGCTCCTTGTGGGTCTCGACGATCGCGCGGCGGGCCTCGGCCAGGGCCATGATGGCCTGGCTGGCGCGCTCGACGGCGTCCTGGCCGATCAGGGCCGAGGCGCCGGCGGCCTTGCGCAGCGCCGGCATGGCGCCGGCGAGCATGGCAGTCTTCTGCAGGGCCGCGTCGATCGCGGTTTCGGCTTCGAACAGGGCGCCGGCGACTTGCTCGGCGGCCATGCGGCGTTCTTTGAGCATGAGTTCTCTCCATGCGCGGCGGGGACCTCGCCGCGCGTTAAGTTTCGCGTAACAGGGTTTCTTGGCCGTTCAGGCCTTTAGTAAACTTGCCGCCAGATCGTTCAGGTAATGCAGCCCCGCCAACATCCCGCCGAAAGCGAGGACCGTGACGATGGCGATGCCGACGATCGCGCCGAGTCTGAGCGCGGGGCTCAGTTCGTTTCTGCGGCTCCAGCCTCGGGCTCGCCCTTGAAGTTCTCGTCCAAGAGAACCCAGGTCAGGCAGAGGATTTCCCGAAGCACCATCTCGGGCGGCTTGAAGGGCGCCAGTTTCCGCGTAGCCGAAACCAAGTGCCGCGCCATGTCCGCCTGCGTCGGCGTCGCCGAAAGATCGACGAGCTGCCGCTCGAGCTGCGTCCAGGAGAAGCCGGGAAGGAGTTCCTCCCTCTTCGCCAGGGCCGGCCAGCGCGCTTCGAAGTCGTCGATCTCCCGGCGAAGGCGGATCGCCCTCCCAATCACGGCTCGGTTCTCGAAGTTCGGTTGCTGGCCCATCGGACGCCTCATCTGTTGCCCGCTCATCGGGCCAGTTGGGCGCGTCACTGTCTGTCCTGATCGCGTCTTGTCCTGATACGATCAGGACAGGCTTGATCTCCACGTCGCGCAGGAGCTTCGCCGCCTGGAAGCGGTCGTCCACGCCCAGCTTGCGACGGGCCCGGTCGCAGTAGGTGTCCACCGAAGTCTTGGACATGCCCAGTTCGCGGGCGATCTGCTTCGAACTCAAATGCTGATCCACGAGTCGCAGGCACTCGCGCTCGCGTTGAGTCAAAAGCTCTACAGGGTTCATGACGCCCCCCCGAAGCGCACTAACGACCTTGTGCCACAGTAAACGACGGCTTTGGGGTTACGTCTACTTAACCGCGTAGAAAACGCTGTTTCGCGTTGTTTTGTAGCAAGTCCGGCGGCGCGCTTGACTGACCGTTAAGCCGTTGCCGGTAAGCGTCGCCACCCATGCGCAGACCGTCTCGCCCCCTGTCCGAGCGCCGCCCGAACCGCGCGCAGATCAGCGCGGAACAGCTCGCGTCGCTGAGCCATGAATTCCGCACGCCGCTGAATGGCGTGCTCGGCATGGCGCGTCTGTTGGAAGGCACCAAGCTCACCGCCGAGCAACGCGCCTATGTCACCGCGCTTCACGACAGCGGCCAGCACCTGCTGGCCCTGGTCAACGACGTGCTCGACTACGCCAAGCTGGGGGCAGGCCGCGTGGAGCTGCATCCGGCGCCGATGTCGGTCGAGGACCTGCTGCGCGGTGTGGCCGAGCTGCTGTCGCCGCGAGCGCGCGAAAAGAACATCGAGATCAGCTGGGCCGCGCCTGCCACGCCGGCGACGGTGAGCGCCGACGAAGGCCGCCTGCGCCAGATCCTGCTCAATTTCGCGGGCAACGCCGTCAAATTCACCGAAACGGGCGGCGTCCTGATCGTTGCGACCGCGCCGCAGCCAGGCCGGCTGCGTTTCCGCGTCGAGGACACCGGCCCCGGCGTGTCGCAGCAGGATCGTGAACGCATCTTCGAGGACTTCGCGCAGGCCGACCAGGCGCACGCCGACCTCGGCGGCGCGGGTCTTGGCCTCGCCATCGCGCGGCGGCTGGCGCGCGCCATGGGCGGCGAGGTCGGCGTCGACACCGCCCCCGGCGGCGGCGCCTGCTTCTGGTTCGAGGCCGCCTTCCCGGTTCTGCCCGCCGCGATCCCCGCCCTGGCGCTGCAGGGCCGCACCGTCGGCGTGGCCTCGCCCAACCCCGTGGTCCGCGAAGCCGCCCAGTTGCAGATCGAGGCCTGCGGCGGCGAGGTGGTCGCCACGGCCGCCCTGCCCGAGGCCATCGCCCGGACCCGGCCCGGCGACGTGATCCTGGTCGACGCCAGCCTGGCCAGCCCGAATGGCGCGCTCCGCCCGCCGCTGCAACGCCCCGCCATCGTGCTGGTGGCCCCCGACGAGCGTGAGCGGATCGCCCGCTATCGGCGCGCCGGCTTCGCGGGCTACCTGATCAAGCCGCTGCGCCGCGCCTCGCTGGCCGAGCGCGTGCTGATCGCGGCCGGCGCCGCCGCCGATCCGAGCCAGCCGGCCCAGGTCGACGAGCGCGTGGCCACGGCTGCCGCGCCAGGCGCCCGCGTGCTGCTGGTCGAGGACAACCCCATCAACGCCCTGCTCGCCAAGGCCCTGCTGGGCCGCGAAGGCTGCGAGGTCGAACATGCCGTCAGCGGCGCCGACGCCCTGACCGCGACCCAGGCCGAGGTCTTCGACCTCATCCTGATGGACATGCGCATGCCGGGCCTGTCGGGCGAGGAAACCGCGCGCCAGCTGCGAACCAGCGGCGTGAAGACCCCGATCGTGGCCCTGACCGCCAACGCCTTCGAGGACGACCGCCACGCCTGCCTCGCCGCCGGCATGGACGACTTCCTGGTCAAGCCGCTGTCGCCCGACGCGCTGCGGGCCGCGCTCACGCGCTGGGCCCGGCCCAACTTTACGAAGCCCGCGGCGCGCGCCAAGGTCGGCTGATCGCGCGCTCCCCGGGAGCGCTGATCTCCCGGAGACTTCATGAGCGCCGAAGCGGAACCGAAGCGAAGCGCGCTTTCGGCCATCGCGGTCTTCTTCGAGCGCCGCGCGCTCGTGATGCTGGCGCTGGGCTTCGCTTCCGGCCTCCCCAACCTGCTGATCTTCGACACGCTGTCGCTGTGGCTGCGCGAGGCCGGGCTGTCGCTGAAGGTCATCTCGATCTTCGCGCTCGCCACACTCAGCTATTCGCTCAAGTTCCTCTGGGCGCCGCTGATCGACCGCACCACCGTGCCGGGGCTCACGAAGCTGCTCGGCCACCGGCGCAGCTGGATGATTGTGCTGCAGGTCCTGCTGATGCTGGGGCTCTGGCTGATCTCGGGCGTAGACCCCGCGCAGAACCTCGCGTTGATGGCCGCCTTCGCCGCCTTCGTCGCCTTCATCTCGGCCACCCAGGACATCGTCATCGACGCCTGGCGGATCGAGGCGGCCGAGGTCGAGAAGCAGGGGGCCATGGCCGCCGCCTACCAGTGGGGCTATCGCGGGGCGATGATCACCGCAGGCGCCGCGCCGCTGCTGCTGGCCGAGGCTTACGGCTGGAGCGCCTCCTACGCGGTGATGGCCGGCCTGATGCTGCTGGGCGTGGCCGGCGTCCTCTTCGCGCCGCGCGAGAAGGCCCATGAGATCCGCCCGATCCACGCCGAGGGCGTGCCAAGCCGGCCGCTGCTCGAACTGCCGGAGTGGATCGCCCGGCTCGCGGTGTTCGCACTTGGCGCACTGCTGTTGGGCACCGGACTGGCGGCGGACGCCTCGCTGATGGCCACCGGTCTCACAGGCCTGGGCCTTCCCGACGCCGCCGCGAGCCTAAGTTCCGCGTGGGAAATGAAGCCACAGGGGGTGTATTTCCAGCTCGCCGCCGTGGTCGCGGGCCTGGTCGTCATCGTCCTTGCTGTCTGCCCGGTCCCAGGCGTGAAGACCCGGCCCGGAGTCTATCTGTTCGCGGCCCTGGGTGAGCCGCTGGCCGATTTCCTGCGGCGCTATCGCGGCGTGGCCGCGCTGATCCTGGCGCTGATCTGTCTCTACCGGCTGTCGGACTTCGTGCTGAACATCATGAACCCGTTTTACGCCGACCTCGGCTTCACCAAGATCGAGATCGCCGAGGCGCGGAAGGTGTTCGGCGTGGTGATGACGGTCATCGGCGTCGGCCTGGGCGGCTTCTCGGTGGCCCGCCTGGGGATGATGCGCGCGCTGGTCGTCGGCGCGTTCGCGGGACCCCTGAGCAACCTCGCCTTCGCCTGGCTGGCGACCCAGGGGCCACAGCTCTGGGCCCTGTTCGTGGCCATCGGCATCGACAACATCGCCGGCGGCATCGCCGGCACCTGCCTGATCGCCTACATGTCCAGCCTGACCTCGGCCGGCTTTACGGCGACCCAGTACGCCCTCTTCTCCTCGCTCTACGCCCTGCCCGGCAAGCTGATCGCCTCGCAGTCCGGCCGGATCGTCGAGAGCTCGGCGGCCTCGGCCGACGCCGGCGGGGCGCTGAGCGGGCTCAAGGCCCTGTTCGTCCGCCTGCCGCCCGAGGCCTATGCCGGCGCCATGGAGAAGTCACACGTCACGCCGCCTGCGCTCGGCGCGGGCTACCTGGTGTTCTTCCTCTATTCGGCGCTGATCGGCGTCGCCGCCGTGATCCTGGCCTTCATGGTGGCGCGCCGGTCGCCCGAACCGGCCGAGGACTGATCGATCTGTTGCGCGTCCTCCGGGCGGCGAACCGGCGCCCGCTTCGCCTGAGGACGCTAGCGATCCAGGCAGACCACCTGGGCCACCTGCAGTTCGCGGCGCAGGTCGTCGGCGACGTAGAAATAGTTGTCCGGCGTGATCTGCTCGCCCGCCGCCGTGGCGTCGGCGCGACGGTTGTTGGCGGCCAGGGTCGCGCGCACGATCTCGGGGGCCGTGGTGTAGATCCGTCCGCGGCGCGGGCTCTCGGCGATGGTCACGCCCAGCACCCGGCCCCGCGCGTCCAGGGCCGGGGCGCCCGACAGGCCGCCCAGCGTGCCCTCAAGCCCCTCGGTGCGGCCGGTTTCGGCCCAGACCAGCACCGGCTCGGTACGCGCGCCGTGGCCGCGGACCACCAGGTTTTCCCGGCCCAGCAGCCGCGAACTGGCCTCGCCGGGCTCGCCCTGCGGGAAGCCGGGATGGAACGCCCGCTGCCCCCGCCGCAGAGGCTCCGTAAGACCCAGCGGCAACGGCGCGGATCCCCCCTCGGTGAACAGCAGCGCCGCCTCGCCACGGGGGTCAACGCGCACGTTCACGGCCACCCCCGATCCAGGCCCCACCACGATCGCCACGCGCTGGCAGCCATCGACCACATGGCGCGCGGTCAGCCAGACCCCGGCGCGCGCGATGGAGAAGGCCGTCCCCGCCGCCGGGCTCGCCTTGTCCGGCACGTCCACCACCACCGATGGGTCGAAGGGCGAGGCCGGCCCCAGCGCCTCGCCCAGGGGATCGGCTCCCTTGGGTGGCGGCGGCGGCGCATCGGTGCGCTCGTCGCGGCCCAGGGCGGCGAACAACAGCACCACCACGATCGCGGCGTAGACCACCCAATCCGGCAGCCTGGGGAACTTCATGTCTAGGAGCGGGCCGCCGCGATGATGAGGGCGGTCGCGATCTTGGCGCCGACCAGAAGCGCCGCGGCCGACATCTCGCCGTCCTGGATTCGCCGGGGCAGGCCGTGCAGCAGCATGTCCACCAGCCGGAAGATCAACAGCTGGACCACCACGGTCACCGCGCCCCAGAGTCCGATCTCGATGATGTTCGTCGAAGCGCGGAGCGAGGCCGACAGCGGGATGGCCAGACCCAGCAGCACCCCACCCAGCGAGACGGCGGCTGCCGTGTTGCCCTCGCGGATCAGGGTGATCTCCTTGTGCGGCGTCAGCAGCACGTAGAGCGCCGCCGCCGCGAACAGGATGATCACCGTCACGCCGGCGTGCATCAGGAACACCGGGAACCCGGCGGCGAAGGCCTGGATCTCAGGCGATGGTGTCGGCATGTACGCGTCCCCGAACTTGCGGGAGCACCGTTACCACGGTCGCGCTTCTATTCCGAAGCCTCCGCCGCCTGCTCGGCCCTGCGGCGCGCCGACGCGCGTTGCTTCTCGCTCTCGCTCTTGAGCTGGCCGCAGGCGGCGAGAATGTCGCGGCCCCGCGGCGTGCGGATCGGCGAGGCGTAGCCGCCCCGGTTCAGGATCGCCGCGAACTGCTCGATCGTCGACCACGACGAGCACTCGTACTCCGTGCCCGGCCACGGGTTGAACGGGATCAGATTGATCTTGGCCGGGATTCCCTTCAGCAGCTGCACCAGCGCCTTCGCCTCTGCCGGGCTGTCGTTGACGCCCTTCAGCATCACATATTCGAAGGTGACGCGATTGGCGTTGGACAGGCCGGGATAGGCCCGGATGCCCGCCATCAGCTCGGCCAGCGGATACTTCTTGTTGAGCGGGACCAGCTTCTCGCGCAGCTCGTCGTTGGTGGCGTGCAGCGAGATCGCGAGGCCCGAGCGGGTCTTCTCGCCCAGGGCGTGGAGCTGTGGCACGACGCCCGAGGTCGACACGGTGATCCGGCGTCGCGAGATGGCGATGCCCTCGTTGTCCGAGATGATGTCGATGGCCTGGGCCACGTTGTCGAGATTGTAGAGCGGCTCGCCCATGCCCATGAATACGATGTTGGTGAGTTTGCGGTCCTCCTTCGGCGAGGGCCACTCCTCCAGGTCGTCGCGGGCCACCTGCACCTGGGCCACGATCTCGGCGGCGGTCAGGTTGCGCACGAGGGCCTGGGTGCCGGTGTGGCAGAAGGTGCAGTTCAGCGTGCAGCCCACCTGCGAGCTCACGCACAGCGCGCCGGCCCGCCCGACGTCGGGGATGTAGACGGTCTCGACCTCGATCCCGGGGCCCATGCGGATCAGGTACTTGCGGGTCCCGTCCTTGGAGACCTGGCGCTCGACGATCTCGGGGCGGGCCAGCGAGAAGGCGCCGGCCAGCGCCGCCCGGGTTTCCTTGGCCACGTCGGTCATCTGGGCGAAGTCGGTGACACCGTAGTGGTGCATCCAGCGCCAGAGCTGGCTGGCGCGCATCTTGGCCTTTTCCTTCGGCACGACGCCCGCGTCGACGAGCGCGGCGGCGAGTTCGGCCCGGCTCAGGCCTGTGAGGTTCGTCGCCGCCACAGGTTTCGCCGGCGCGCGGCTGATATCGAGGGTCACGCCCAAGGAATTCGGTCCTTCTGGAGAGGCGCGAATATAGGTGACACGCGATCTCTCACCAAATCGCTGCGTTGACGCAGGCTTCAAACGCCTGTTCGAACCGGCTAGGGTCGCGGGCAATTCGCCAGAGTGATCGGGAGAGACGTCGATGAAAGCGCTGCTGAGCAAGGCCGTAGGCGGCCCGGAAACCTTGGTGCTGGAGGACGTCGCCTCTCCCGTCGCCAAACCCGGCCAGGCGGTGGTCGAGGTGAAGGCCATCGGCGTCAACTTCCCCGACGTGCTGATCATCGAGGACAAGTACCAGTTCAAGCCCGAGCGTCCCTTCTCGCCCGGCGGCGAGATCAGCGGCGTCGTGAAGTCGGTGGGCGAAGGGGTGACCAACGTAAAGCCGGGCGACCGGGTGCTGGGCAACACCGGCTGGGGCGGCATGGCCGAGGAGCTGGCGCTGGAGGCGGGCCGGCTCGTGAAGATTCCCGACTCCATGCCCTTCGAGGACGCCGCCGCCTTCATCATGACCTACGGCACCAGCTGGCACGCGCTGAAGGACCGCGCGAACCTGCAGCCCGGCCAGTCGCTGCTGGTGCTGGGCGCCGCCGGCGGCGTCGGCCTCGCGGCCGTCGAACTGGGCAAGGCCATGGGCGCCAACGTCATCGCCGCCGCCTCGAGCCAGGAAAAGGTCGACCTCTGCCTCAGCCGCGGCGCGACCTCGGGCGTCGTCTATCCCAAGGGCCCGTTCGACAAGGACGGCCAGAAGGCGCTCGGCCAGATCTTCAAGGACGCCACGGGCCCGAACGGCGCCGACGTGATCTACGACGCCATCGGCGACGCCTACGCCGAGCCCGCCCTGCGGTCGATCGCCTGGGAGGGCAAGTACCTGGTGGTGGGCTTCGCTGCGGGCGAAATTCCCAGGATTCCCCTGAACCTGGCCCTGCTGAAGGGCTGCGAGATCGTCGGCGTCTTCTGGGGCTCGTGGGTGGGCCGCAACCCCAAGAAGCATCAGGAGAGCGTGGCCGAGCTGATGCAGATGTACGCCGACGGCAAGATCAAGCCGCACGTCTCCGAGACCTTCCCGCTCGCCGAGGCCGCCAAGGCCATCACCCACCTCGCCAGCCGCAAGGCCATGGGCAAGGTGGTGGTCACGGTCTAAGGCGTCGGGCCGGCGCCTCCGCCGTTCTGGAACTCGAACCCTGGGTCGCGGCTCTTGCCACCGCCGCCCAGGGTCCAGACGAAGCCCACCATCACCCCGCGCGTGTCGACGGCCTGGCGCAGGCGCGTCCGCAAGGCCGGCGTGTCCACGACCTGCTCGTAGGCGAAGGTGTTCAGGGCGTCCTGTACCGTGACCTGGCCCGAGAGCCGGTCGTTGAACTTGTGCCGATAGCCGATGTTCAGCATGCCCGTCGGCTTGATGTAGCCCTGGGCCGTCAGCCGCCGGGCATTGGCGAAGCCGCTTACCTGCAACAGGTCGTCCGGCGTCACCTGCCAGCTCACGCTGGCCCGGCCCGAGACGGTCACGGTCGAGCGCGTGCCGAGCCCTGAGATCCCGGCGTCCAGCTCGTTCCAGTAGGCGTTGCCGCTGACGTTGTAGCTCAGCGTCTTGTCCAGCCGGCCGCTGGCCACCAGCTCCAGCCCGCCCGTCCGGGTCTGCGAGACGTTGTCCCGCGTGAGCAGCAGCACCCCGCCGCCCAGGTCGCGGGTGACGTCCGACACCACCTTGTCGTTCTCGCGATAATACAGGGTGGCCAGCAGGTTCATCGGCGCCTTGCGGTACTGCCAGCCCAGCTCGAACGACTGCGTCTGCTGCGGCTTCAGGTCCGGGTTGCCTGACCGGTAGGTGTAAGGGTCGATCAGGAAGCGGAAGGCATTGTAGGCGTCCGGGTCCGGGCGCTGGACCCGCTGGCTGTAGCTGGCGGTCAACGTCTGGGTGTCCGAGACCTTCCACGACAGGTGCAAGCTCGGATAGAGGCGTGAATCGTCGTTGTCGCTCTTCAGGCCCAGCGTCGCCTGGGTCAGGTCGATCCGCGCATCCTCCAGGCGCAGGCCCGCCAGCACCGTCACCTCGCCGAGCGGCTTCTCATAGGTGAGATAGGCCTGGCTCAGCCGCTGCTCGAACTTGAACAGGTTGGTCAGCGTCGGATCGACGATGGTCGCCTCCGCGCCGGGGCCGCGGAAGCCGCGGTTGTCAGTGCTGTTGTCGTCGAGCTGCAGCGCGAACCCGGCCTTCAGCTTCGATCCATCCGGGAAGGGTCGCACATAGTCGCCCTTCGCCTCCGCCTGCTGGTAGTCGGCGAAGGTGAGCTGGCGGTCGAAGGCGTCCGGGCTGGCTGGGAGGCGATTGACAGTCAGCCCGGCCCGGTCGCGATCGTGGTCGCTGGCCTCGTAGCTCAGGCTTAGGGTCACCTCGTGGCCCTCCTCGCCGGGCAGCTTCCGGCGCAGGGTGGTGGTGAGTTCGCGGTTGAACCGCTCCTGGCCCACATGGACCTCGCGATCGAAGGCCTGGACCAGCGCCCCCTGACCATCCTGGCGCCGGGTCGCGCCCAGGCTGTCGATGTCCAGGCGGAACCGCTGGAGCCGCACCTCGCCGCTGAGGCGCGTATCGGCGTCCAGGTCGTAGTCCGCGCTCGCCCGTCCGCCGATCAGGTCGAACCGGCCGTGGCTCACGCTGTCGATGCGGGTGTCGGCCAGCTGGCCGGTCGTCGGATCGAGCCGGACGCGGTCCTCGTCGACCACCTGCTTTTGCGGGTCATGGCGAAAGAAGGCGTCGGCCGAGACGCTCAGGTTTGCGCTGTTGTACCCGGTGCTGGCGTTGGCATAGAGCCGCTCGCTCGTGCCCCCGGTGAGGCGCACCGACGCCGTCTGGCCCGCGCCCTTCGCCTTCTTGGTGATCAGGTTGATGACCCCGCCGGTCCCGTCGGCGCTGAACTCCGCCGAGGGGTTGGTGATCACCTCCACCCGCTCGATGCGCTCGGCCGGCAACGCCTGCAGCGCCTGGCCCTTGCCCTCGCCGCGGAACAGGCCCGACGGCTTGCCGTCGATCAGGATGGTGACGTTCGGGTCGCCGCGCAGGCTGACGTTGCCCTGCACGTCCACGTCCACCGAGGGCAGGTTGCGCAGCGCATCGCCGATCGAGCCGCTCTGCGCCTGCAGGTCACCCGTGACGCTGTAGCTGCGGCGGTCGATGGAGGCCTGCACCGCCGGCGCCTGGCCGGTGACCACCACCTCGCTGACCGCCCCGCCGGGCGGCTTTGGAGCTGGGGCCGGAGCCTGGGCCATCGCCGGGACCGGAATCCACGCGGCCGCCGCCAGCCAGATCAGCTTGTGATGCACGAACCCCTCCGAACATGAACGCGAAGTCACTGGCCACCGCGGCCAGGGTCGGCGAAGATACAGCTGTACTTTCGTCCAAAATACACGTGTATTTTCGGTAAGGAGGAATTGGCTTGGCCGTGAAGATCTCGGGCGCCGAGAGCCAGATCATGGAGGCGCTCTGGCGGAAGGGGCCGCTGACGCCGGACGGCATCGTCGCCGAGGTCGGCGAGGCCCACGGGTGGGCGCCCGGCACCGTGAAGACCCTGATCACCCGCCTGTTGCGCAAGAAGGCCATCGAAGGCCGCCGCGAGGAGGCGGGCTATCTGTACCGGCCGCTGCTCAGCCGGACCGACTACGTCCAGTCCGAGAGCCAGAACCTGGTCGACCGCCTGTTCGACGGCGAGGTCGCGCCCCTGGTCGCCCATTTCGCCGAGCACCGCGCCCTGACGCCGAAGGACATCCAGCACCTCAAGAAGCTGATCTCGGACCTCGAGGATGAGTGACGCCCTGCTCGTCCTCGCCGGGGCCAACCTGGCGGCGGCGGCGGCCGTCGTCCTGGTGATGATCCTGCGCGCCCCAGCGCGGAAGCTGTTCGGCCCGCGGATCGCCTACGGCCTCTGGCTGCTGGTCCCGCTCGCCGCCCTGGGCATGCTGTTGCCCGCCCGCGTGGTGACGGTGACCGTGCGGGCCGCCTCGAGGCCGGCCGCGGAGGCGGCGTCTCCAGCGGCGCCGGCCATGGCGCTCGGAAGTCCCGTGGCCGGCGCGATCGATCCCTGGCTGCTGGCCGTGGGCCTCTGGATCGCCGGGACCCTCGGCAGCCTGGCCTGGCTCGGCTGGCGGCAGGTCCAGTTCGGCCGCGACGCCGAGGCCGGGCTCGCCGGCCCCGCCGCCGTTGGCGTGCTCCAGCCCCGCGTAATCACGCCCTCGGACTTCGGCCGCCGCTATTCGCCGCGCGAGCAGTTCGTGGTGCTGGCCCACGAGGAGACCCACATCGCCAGGCACGACACGCGCATCAACGCCCTGGTGGCGGCCGCTCGCTGCGTGAACTGGTTCAATCCGATGCTGCACGTGCTGGCCCGCTTCCTGCGGATCGACCAGGAACTGGCCTGCGACGCCCAGGTGATCGCCAGCTATCCCAAAGTGCGCCGCGCGTACGCCGAGGCGATGCTGAAGACCCAGCTAGCCGCCCGCCCGCTGCCGCTCGGCTGCTACTGGCCACCGGCGCGGGCGCATCCGCTGGCCGAACGCATCCAGCTCCTATCGCGGGCGGCGCCCCATCCGGGAACCCAGGCGCTTGGCATCGCGCTGCTGACCACCCTGACGTTGGCCGTGGTGGGCTCGGCCTGGGCGGTGAAGCCGACGCGGGTGCAGGTGGTCGAACGGCCCGCCGCCGCGGACTTCGCGCCGGCCCCGGTCCTCAGCCGGATCGGGGCGATCGGGCAAGCGCCGTTGCCGCCGATGTCGAGCCGCCGCGCCCGACCGGAGCCGCCCGTTGCGCCTTCTCCGCCCGCCGACCCGAGCTCGGCGCGGTCCGAGGCCCTCTTCGACGCCCAGGCCGCGCCGACGCTTCCCGAACGGGACCGGCCGCGATGGGCCGACGAACGCGGCTCCGAAGCTCGTCCAGAACCCGTCTCGCGGCCCCCGCGCCGCATCTTCACGGCCGCCAATCGCTCGTCCGTGGAACCCGGCTCGGCCGTCCGCGTGGTCGGCGCCACCACTGACGCCGAGGGCCGACCCCTGACCGTTGACCTGACTTCCTATGGCTCGCAGCGCCGCTTCCGGACCGGCAGCTTCCTGTCCTTCGGACGCGAGCGCCTATTCGTCAGCGTGACCCAGAGGGGTGAGCGCCTCTGGGTGACCGCCAGTCCAGGCAGCCGGTTCGATCCGGCCGAGTCGGTCACCGTCGAGATGCGCTCGGGCGAGACGCGCGAGGTCGACCTGCCCGATGGCCGCCGGGTCACGATTACCCCGACCCTTCGAGCCGAGACGCCCGAGGAGCGGGCCGACGACGGCCTCCGGCGAATCGCGTCCGACGTCGAACGCTCCAGCCGCGACGCCTGGAGGGCGTACCGTGACCGTTGAGGCCGATAGGCCGCTGATCGCGGTTGCCGCCCGAGCCGCACACTCCTACTGATCGCCGATAACCAATCAGAGGGGAAATGCGATGGCGGGCAGGCTCGAAGGCAAGGTCGCGGTGATCACCGGCGGGGTCTCGGGCATCGGCCTGGGCGCGGTGGAACTGTTCGTGGCCGAAGGGGCGAACGTCGTCGCCGCCGACATCCAGGACGAGAAGGGCAAGATGCTGGAGCAGCGCTTCCCCGGCCGCGTCCGCTACGCCCATTGCGACGTCACCAGGGAGGCCGAGATCAAGGCCGCCATGGACCTCGCCGCCTCCGAGTTCGGCGGGCTGGACATCCTCTTCAACAACGCCGGCATCTCGGACGCCATGCGGGAGATTCCCCAGATCGAGGCCGAGACCTGGAGCTGGATCTACGACGTCCTGGTGCGCGGCCCCGCCCTGGGCATGAAGCACGCCGTGCCGTTGATGCTCGCGCGCGGCGGAGGCGCGATCGTCAACACCGCCTCGATCGCGGGCTTGCAGGCGGGCTGGGGCCCCATCGCCTACTCCTCGGCCAAGGCCGCCGTCATCCACATGACCCGGGTGGCCGCCGCCCAGCTCAGCCCGCAGAAGATCCGCGTCAACGCCATCTGCCCCGGCCTGATCGCCACCTCGATCTTCGGCGCCTCGCTGGGCCTCCCCCGCGCCGTCGCCGACCAGATGGCCGCCCGCGTCGCGGACAACGCCGCCAAGGTCCAGCCGGTGCCGAAGGCCGGCCTGCCGGAAGACATCGCCCAGGCCGCACTCTATCTGGCCTCCGACGCCTCGGCCTTCGTCACCGGCACGCACCTGGTGGTGGACGGCGGCATTACCGTCGGCTCGCGCCATGCCTGGGACCAATCTGGCCCCTCGCCCTTCGCCGAGCTCTTCGGGGAGTTCGCACCCCAGCCCGCCCAATCGTGAGCGAGGCGCCCGCCCCACCTTCCAAAGACGGGCCGGGCCTCTCGGCCAACCTCCAGGGCGCGCTCTGGATGCTGCTGTCGGCCGTCACCTTCTCGGTGATGACCACGCTCATCAAGTTCCTGGGCGACGACTACCCGGCGGCGCTGCAGACCTTCTATCGCCAGGCGGCCGGGGTCGCCGTGCTGCTGCCGGTCCTGATCCGCCATCGCGGCGCGGCTTTCGCCACGAACCGGCCCGGCATCCTGATCTTCCGCTCGCTGGCGGGGACGGTGGGAGTGATCCTGTCGTTCTACGCCTTCCAGAAGATGCCGCTCGCCGACGCCAACGCGCTGTCGTTCACCCGCACCCTCTGGCTCGTCCCGCTGGCCGCCTTCATCGTGAAGGAACAGGTCGGCCCCCTGAGGATCGCCGCCGCCATCTTCGGTTTCATCGGCGTGCTGGTGATGATCCGGCCGGGGGCGGGCGGCCAGTTTGCCGTCGGTCTGCCGGCCCTGGCCATGCTCGCCTCGGCCTTCCTGTTCGCCTTCACCGTCACCGGCATGAAGGTGCTGACCCGCGACCATTCCACCACCGTGATCCTGGTCTGGTCGGCGGTCCTGGGGTTCGTGCTGTCGATCCCCGGCGCGATCCTCACCTGGCGCGTGCCCGAGCCCCGCGACTTCGCCCTGCTGGTGGCCATGGGCGTGATCGCGACGGTGAACCAGGCCTGCTACATCAAGGGCATGTCGTTGGGGGACGCCGGCGCCATGGCCCCCATAGACTACACCCGCCTGGTCTTTACCGCCGCCATCGGCTTCTTCCTCTTCGCCGAGGTCCCCGGCGTCTGGACCATCGCCGGCGCGGCGATCGTGGTCGCAGCCACCCTCTTCATCACCCTCCGCGAACAGCAGATCGCGCGCTCCGCGAAGCTAAGCGCTTTCCGCGATGGCGAGGGCTGACTACTCCCCGCGCAGCCGCTCGATGTCGCGCTTGGCGGCCAGCTTGTGCTTGGGCTTCAGGTTGCGGCCGACGATGGCCATCAGCGCGGTGAACACCGCCGCGTCGTCGGTGTAGCCCAGGCCCGCGATGAAATCCGGGATCGCATCGACCGGCAGGACGAAATAGGCCAGCGCCGCCAGCATCATCCCCTTGGCGGCGATCGGCGTGTCGTCGTCCTTGGCGCAATACCAAACCGAAAGGGCCTGCTTGGCGAACGGGACCTTGGCCGCCACGCGCCGGATCTTGGGCCAGAAACCCTCGTCCACCCGCTGTTCGTTGAGCTTCATCACCGAGGGCACGAGGGCGCGGCCGGGCGCGATCTCCGCTTCCGGGTCGAAGGTGACGTCGGGTGACGCTTTTTCGCGCGCGCTCATCGGGCTAAGGCTTCGCCACAAATTTCTCGCACATCATATGGGAGCGGTGCGTCCATGGAACTCAATTCATCCGTCGCGGCGGTGGTCACGGGCGGCGCCTCGGGCCTTGGCGAGGCCACGGTGCGGGCCCTGGCCGAAAAGGGCGTCAAGGTCGCCATCTTCGACATGAACGAAGCCAAGGGCGAGGCCGTTGCCAAGGACGTCGGCGGCGTCTTCTGCAAGTGCAACGTCACGTCCGAGGAAGACGTCGACGCCGCCTTCGCCAAGGCGCGCGCGGCGCACGGCCAGGAGCGGATCCTGGTGAACTGCGCCGGCACCGGCAACGCCTTCAAGACCGCCAGCCGCGACAAGCAGACCGGCGAGACCAAGCACTTCCCGCTGGATGCCTTCAACTGGATCATCCAGATCAACCTGGTCGGCACGTTCCGCTGCATCGCCAAGTCGGCGAAGGGCATGCTGGACCTCGAGCCGATCAACGGCGAGCGCGGCGCGATCGTGAACACCGCGTCGGTCGCGGCCGAGGACGGCCAGATGGGCCAGGCGGCCTATTCGGCCTCCAAGGGCGGCGTGGTCGGCATGACCCTGCCCATCGCCCGCGACCTGGCCGGCGACGGCATCCGGGTGAACTGCATCCTGCCGGGGATCTTCGAGACGCCGCTGATGGCCGGTGCGCCCGAAGCGGTGAAGGCCGGCCTGGCCGCCTCGGTGCCGTTCCCCAAGCGCCTGGGCCAGGCGCCGGAATACGCCCAGCTCGCGCTGACGATGATCACCAACGGCTACTTCAACGGTGAAGACGTCCGCCTCGACGGCGCCATCCGCATGGCGCCGCGGTAGAGGCAGGCCCAGTCTCACGGCCGAGCAACGGGGGCCTCCGCGCGAGCGGGGGTCGCCTGCGGCGGGAAACGACTTGAACCGCCCATCCTAGCGCTTAGGTTGCGGTGCGCAGCCGGGGGCAGCGGGATGCGATCGGGAATATTTGCGGCGGCTTTCGTCGTGCTCATGTCTACGGCCGGCACCGCGTGGGCGGTGACGCCGCTTTCGGGCTTCCTTCAGGCGCAGACTCACGCCTTCGCAAGCGGCGGCGCGCTTTCGGACACGGATGCGCAGGCGGATTCCTGGAGTGGGACGCCCCAGGACAGCAGCGTCTTCGTCCGGTCGGAGGTGGATTTCGACTACCAGGAATTTGGCATAAGCGTCGCAGCGGCCAGGGCCCTCGACCGCGCCACCTGGAGCGCGGACGGGGCGTCGGGCAGCGTCCTGTTGGATTGGAGATGGGATTTTCCGACGCTCGGGGGCTCAGGGCCAGACACGGAACTCCGGGGCGCCGATTTCGGCGGGCTCAACCCGAACTGGTCATACACCTTCCGCGCCGATCACGATGGCCTGCTGGTATGGGAGGGGCAGGTCCGCCCGTCGCCCGAGGCCCCCAACAACCAGACCTTCGGCCTGAGCGGCTGGAACCTCCAGCTCAACGGCGTGACCGTCATCGACCTCTTCGATACCAGCGGCGCCGGGCCTCGATTGGGCGACCGGGACTTCGCGCTGGTCGCTGGCGAGACCTACACCTTCTCCCTCGTCAACAATTCGAACATCGCCGGCTACACCTTCGACAGTAACTATCGGGGCCAGATGCTGGGCGAGTTCTACTGGGCCATACAGGAGACGCCGACGGCGGTTCCGGAGCCCGGCGTATGGACATTGCTGATCCTAGGCTTCGGCCTCGTCGGCGCGTCGATTAGACGTCGCCGACGCCACGCCTGCGCGTGAGCGACGGCGCCGAAGCGCCGCCTTCCCGCCTCTCCGCCGGCTAGTATCGCCTGCGCCGCGTCGAACGGCTACTTCCCACCAACCCGCCCAGCACGCCCCGGATCAGTTCGCGGCCCACCTGGCTGCCGATGGTGCGCAGCATCGACTTGGCGAAGGCCTCGCCCATGCTCTGGCGGTTCGAAGCCCGGGCCCGCGGGGCCGGCTGGCCCGAGGCCTCGTCACCGGCCCAGGGGCCGCCGTGGGCCTTCGGCTGCGGAGCCTCCGGCTCGGGCTCCGCCTTTCGCTGCAGCATCTCGTAGGCGGACTCACGGTCCACCGCCTGGTCGTAGATCCCGCGCACCGGGCTCGATCCCATCACCGCCCCACGCTCGGCCGGCGAGAGCGGCCCCAGGCGCGAGACCGGCGGCCGGATCAGCGTCTTCTGGACCACCGTCGGCGCGCCCTTCTCGTCCAGCACGGACACGAGCGCCTCGCCGACGCCGAGCCCCTGGATCGCCTCGGCCGTGTCGAAGGCCGGATTGATGCGGAAGCTTTCGGCCGCCGCGCGCAGGCCTTTCTGGTCGGCGGGGGTATAGGCGCGCAGCGCATGCTGGATGCGGTTGCCCAGCTGGCCCAGCACGGTGTCCGGGATGTCCGCCGGGTTCTGGGTGACGAAATAGACGCCGACGCCCTTCGAGCGGATCAGGCGCACCACCTGCTCGACCTTCTCCAGCAGCGCCTTGGGCGCGTCGCGGAACAGCAGGTGCGCCTCATCGAAGAAGAAGGCCAGGCGCGGCTTCTCGGGATCGCCCACCTCGGGCAGTTCCTCGAACAGCTCGCTCATCAGCCACAGCAGGAAGGTGGCGTAGAGCCGGGGGCTGGCGATCAGCCGGTTGGCCGCGAGGATGTTCACATACCCTTTGCCCGTGGTGTCGGTGCGCATCAGGTCCGAGAGCCCGAGCGCCGGTTCGCCGAAAAGGTTGGTCCCGCCTTCGGTCTCCAGCACCAGCAGGTTGCGCTGGATCGTGGCGATGGTGGTGGGCGAGATGTTGCCGTACTTAGCCGACAGCTCCTTGGCGTTGTCCGACGCATAGCTCAGCGCGGCCTGCAGGTCCTTCAGGTCGAGCAGCAGCAGGCCTTCCTCGTCGGCCGCCTTGAAGACGACCATCAGGACGCCCTCCTGCACGTCGTTCAGCTCCAGCATCCGCGAGATCAGCAGCGGCCCCATCTCGGAGACCGTGGCGCGGATCGGATGGCCGGACTCGCCGAACAGGTCCCAGAACACGGTCGGGGCGGCGGCGGGATTCAGCGTCAGGCCCATGACCTGGGCGCGCGCCTGCATCTTCTCGTTCGGGGTTCCTGGCGCCGCGATGCCCGACAGATCGCCCTTCACGTCGGCGGCGAAGACCGGGACGCCGGCGTCCGACAGTCCCTGGGCCAGCACCTGCAGCGTGACGGTCTTGCCTGTACCGGTGGCGCCGGCCACCAGGCCGTGGCGGTTGGCCCGGTTGAGGAGCAGTTGTTCCGGATGGTCCGAGAACCCGATCAGCACGCCGTTGTCGGCCATCTTCCACGTCTCCAGTTGTCCGCCATCACTAGCATCCGGCGCGGCGCGCTCAACGGGCCAGTCGCGGGCCATGCCGCCTGCCTCTCGCCGGCGCCGAGGTCGATCTGCGATGATCCTTGCCAAAAACTGCCAGATGGAGGGCAAATCCACTCCCCATGAGCGGTGAAGCGGGGTAGAGCACACCCGATTTGACGGCGCCGCCAACGCCGCCGACATTGCCGCCTGACCCTTCCCGAAAGCGCGCATGCCCCCCTCCGCCGCCGACCCGGTTTCGCGAAATGCCCTGGTGATCCTGGCGACCATCGCGGCCGGCGCCGTTCTCTACCTGCTGGCCGACATCCTGACGCCCCTGGCGCTCGCGCTGTTCCTGGCGGTGATGATCGATGGGTTCGCGCGCGTGCTGGAGGCCCGCGTCCCGGTGATCTCCAAGCGCTTCGCGACGCCCGTCGCGATCGTGCTGTCCGTGGCCATCTTCGGGGGGGCGGCGTTCTTCATCGCCGACAACGCCGCTTCGTTCGCAGGCCAGCTGGTGGCCTATACGCCGAAGCTGAACGGCCTGATCGCCCGCCTGGCCGGCATGGTGGGAGTCGAGGCCCCGCCCTCGGTCACCCAGCTGTTCCAGCAGTTGAACCCGGCCAGCTACCTTGGCCAGGTCGCGCGGGGGCTGCAGAGCTTTCTGTCCACGGCGGCCTTCGTGCTCGTCTACCTGGGCTTCATCCTGGCGTCCCGGCGCGGCTGGGAGCGCAAGGTCATCCACCTCTTCGCCAGCCGCGAACAGCGCCACGACGCCACCGCCGGCTTCCTGCGCATCCGAAACGGTGTCGAGCAGTACCTGTGGGTGCAGACCGTCACCGGCCTGATGATCGCGGTCGCCTCGTGGATCGCCATGGCCGTGGTCGGGCTCGACAACGCGCTGTTCTGGGCGATCCTGATCTTCTTCGCCTCCTATATCCCGGTCGTGGGCGGGGTCGTCGCCGTGGCCGCGCCGCCGATCTTCGCCCTGGTCCAGTTCGACACCCTCTGGCAGGCCATCGCCCTGTTCGTCGTGTTGCAGGCGATCACCACCTTCGTCGGCAACGTGATCCTGCCGCGCATGCAGGGCCAGAGCCTCAACATCGACCCGATCGTGCTGCTGCTGGCCCTGGCGTTCTGGAGCGTGATCTGGGGCCTGACCGGCGCGTTCCTGTCGACGCCGCTGACCACGGTGACAATGGTGATCCTGGCCCAGTTTGCGGGAACGCGCTGGATCGCCGTCCTGCTCTCCGAAAACGGCGACCCGGGCGGCCTGAAGCAGGAAACCGTCGAGCCGCCGTCCTCCAGCGGCCCCGCAAAGCCCGCTGCGAAATCCGCCGCCAAACGCCGTTCACGAACTTGAGAGCCGGGACTTACGCTGTGACCTCCCACTTCCTATCTAATGTTGGTCGGACGACACATTCGTCCGGCGGGTGTGTCCGTTCCCCAACCCCACGGACGCAGCGAGCACCCAGCATTCCGCCGCTCCCCCACGGCGGAAGCCCACGGCGCCGGACTCTCTCCTCCGGCGCCGTTCTCGCGTCCGGCCCAGTCTCCCCCCCGAAGGGGCCGGCCGTTCCGGCCGAGGAGGCGGTTCGATGAGCCGCTCTCCCCGCGCCGGATCAGGGCTGGCCAAGACCCTCCAGACCGAACTCAAGGACGACGCCGCGCCCGACGGCGTGAAGGCCTATGCCAAGCAGGCGGCCGAGGACGCCCAGCCCGACGAGCTGCCTGAGCTGTCCACCTCCGGTCTCGCCAGGAATCTCGCTGACTTCTGGCGCTTCGCGGAGCGGCGCCGCGGCCGCGGGCCGCAGATACGCATCGCACCGGCCCTCGACGCCAAGCTGGACCGCCTCGAAATCGTGCAGGACGACGCGCCGTTCCTGGTGGACAGCGTCATGGGCGAGATCGCCGACCAGGGCCTGTCGGTGCGCGCCATGTTCCACCCCATCGTCGAGGTGCAGCGCGACCGGTCCGGCGTGCGCGGTGGCAGCGGCACGCCCCGCAGGGAATCCATGATCGAGGTCTTCCTCGAAGACATCGGTCGTGACCGTGAGCAGGCCCTGACCGAGGGGGTCAAGGCGACCTTGGCCGACGTGCGCGCGGCGGTGGACGATTTCCCCGCCATGCTCGAGCTGATGAGCCGGACCGCCGAGGAGCTGGAAGCCTCCGGCAAGGCGCGTCCGGATGAGATCGCCTTCCTGAACTGGCTGCACGCCGAGCACTTCGTCTTCCTCGGCGCCCGCGTCTACGAATACCCGCGCCTGAAGAGCGGCGACTATGCGGCCGAGGAGCCGGTCTATCAGGCCAAGGACGGCCTGGGCGTACTGCGCGATCCTTCGCGTACGGTCCTGCGCCGCGCGAACGAGCCCGCCGTGCTGATGAGCGCGGTCAAGGATCGGATCGTCCGCGATCCCGCGGTCACGATCGCCAAGTCCAACGTCAAGAGCCGCGTCCACCGTCGCGGCTACATGGATTACGTAGGCGTCAAGCGGTACGGCGACGACGGGCGGCCCAGCGGGGAAGTCCGCTTCGTCGGCCTGTTCACCGCCGAGGCCTACGACCAACCCGCCAGCGTCGTGCCGCTGGTCCGGGAGAAGGTCGCCCGCGTGATGAAGCGCGCCGGCGCGGCGCCGGGCAGCTACAACGAGAAGCGCCTCAAGAACATCGTCGAGAACCATCCGCGCGACGAGCTCTTCCAGGTCAGCGAGGACGAGCTGCTGAACATGGCGGTGGGGATCCTCCACCTGTCGGACCGGCCGCGCGTCAAGCTGTTCGAGCGGCGAGACCCGTTTGACCGGTTCGCCTCCATCCTGCTGTTCGTGCCGCGCGACCGCTACGACAGCGACCTTCGCAAGCGCGCAGGCGAGCTGCTGACCGAAGCCTATGGCGGCCGCCTGTCGGCCTACTATCCCAGCTTCAACGACACGCCGTTGGCGCGCGTCCATTTCATCATCGGCTTCACGCCCGGCCACCACCGCTCCCCCGACCTGCGCAAGGTCGAGGCCGAGATCAGCGAGGCCGCCCGCACCTGGGAAGACCGCTTCGACGCCGCCGTGCGCGGCAGCGGGCGCGAGCCCGAGGCCGTCGCGGCCACCGTCGCGCGGTATCGCGAAGCCTTCCCAGCCGGCTACCGCGACCGGTTCGACGCCGCCGAGGCCCTCGCCGATGTGGCGGAGTTCGAGGCGTTCGGCGACGACCAGACCATCCGCGCCCGGGCCTACCGCACCGCCGCCGACGGGCCGCTCTCGTTCCGGTTCAAACTGTACCGCAAGGGCGAGCCGGCGCCGCTGGCCGACGTCCTGCCCATCCTCGAGAGCATGGGCCTGAAAGCCCTCGCCGAGGCCGGCTTCCAGGTTTCCCCAGACGGCGCGACGCCCGTCTGGGTGCACGATTTCGAGATCGAGGATCCGCGCGGCGGCAACCTGGTCTTCGCCGAGGTCCAGGACGTCTTCGAGGACGCCGTGGTCGCGGTCTGGACGGGCCGCACCGAGAACGACGGGTTCAACCGCCTCGTGATGGAGCTTTCCATCCCCTGGCGCGACGCGGCCCTGGTCCGGACGCTCGCTCGCTATCGGCAGCAATCGGGCCTCGATCCGTCACAGCGCGTGCAGGAACAGGCGCTGTCCAACCACCCGGGCGTCACCCGCCTGATCCTCGACCTCTTCCGCATCAAGTTCGACCCGGCCATCGCCGCGGACCTCGCCGCGCGCCAGGAGCAGGCCGGCGCGGTCATGGACGAGATCGTCGAGGCGCTGCAGCTCGTCGAGAGCCTGGACGACGACCGTGTCCTCCGCCGCCTGGCCCTGCTGGTCGGCGCGATCCAGCGCACCAACTTCTATCAGCGTGGCGCGGACGGTGCGGTGAAGCCGTACATCTCGTTCAAGGTCGCGTCCGGCGCGCTGGCCGACCTGCCGGCCCCGAAGCCCTATCGCGAGATCTTCGTCTGGTCGACGCAGGTCGAGGGCGTGCACCTGCGCTTCGGCCCGGTCGCCCGCGGCGGCCTGCGCTGGTCCGACCGGCGCGACGACTTCCGCACCGAGGTGCTGGGCCTGGTGAAGGCGCAGCAGGTCAAGAACGCGGTGATCGTGCCCGTCGGCTCCAAGGGCGGCTTCTACCCGAAGCAACTCCCCAAGGGCTCGCCCGACGCCGTCCGCGCCGAGGCGATCGCCGCCTACAAGACCTTCCTCTCCGGTTTGTTGGACATCACCGATAACCTCGACGCCGCCGGGGGAGTGATCCGTCCGGACAGCGTGATCGCCTACGACGGCGACGACCCCTACCTCGTCGTGGCCGCCGACAAGGGCACGGCCACCTTCTCCGACATCGCCAACGGCGTGGCCGAGGACTACGGCTTCTGGCTGGGCGACGCCTTCGCCTCGGGCGGCTCGGTAGGCTACGACCACAAGGTCATGGGCATCACCGCCCGTGGCGCATGGGAGGCCGTGAAGCGGCACTTCCGGGAGATGGGCAAGGACATCCAGTCCGAGCCCTTCACCGTGGTCGGCTGCGGCGACATGTCGGGCGACGTGTTCGGCAACGGCATGCTGCTCTCGCGGCAGATCCGCCTGCAGGCCGCCTTCGACCACCGCGACATCTTCCTCGACCCCGATCCCGACCCGGCGAAGAGCTATGCCGAGCGCGAGCGCCTATTCGCCCTGCCGCGCTCGTCCTGGCAGGACTACGACAAGAAGAAGATCAGCAAGGGCGGCGGCGTCTTCTCGCGGTCGCTGAAGTCGATCCCGCTGTCGGCGGAGGTCCGCCGGCTTCTCGGAACCGACGCCGAAGCCCTGTCGCCGGCGGAGGTGATCCACCTCATCCTGAAGACGCCCGCCGAACTGCTCTACCTCGGCGGCATCGGCACCTATGTGAAGGCCACCGGCGAATCGAACCTCGAAGTCGGCGACAAGGCCAACGACGCCGTGCGGGTCAACGGCGCCGAGCTGCGGGTCAAGGTGGTGGGCGAGGGGGCGAACCTGGGCCTCACCCAGGCCGGCCGCATCGAGTTCGCCGCCCGCGGCGGCCGGGTCGAGACCGACGCCATCGACAACTCGGCCGGCGTCGACAGCTCGGACCACGAGGTGAACATCAAGATCACCACGGGGATCCTGGAGCGCCAGGGCAAGCTCTCGCGCGCCCAGCGCAACAAGCTTCTGCCCACCATGACCGACGACGTGGCCCGCCACGTTCTCGTGCACAACTACGACCAGACGCTGGCGCTCTCGCTGCTCGAGATGGACTCGCCCGGCGAGCTCGACCCCCACGCCCGGTTCATGGCCGAGCTCGAGCACGCCGGCCGGCTCGACCGCGCGGTCGAGGGCCTGCCCGACGCCGTCGAAATCGCCGAGCGGCTGAAAGCTGGGCGCGGACTGTTGCGGCCGGAACTGGCCGTGCTCCTCGCCTACGGCAAGCTGGAGCTGAAGCGCGAGATCGTCGCCAGCCACGCGCCCGACGACCCGTTCTTCGAGACCCGCCTCGAGGCTTACTTCCCGAAGGGCCTGCGCAAGTACAAGGACGCCATCCTCGCCCACCGCCTGCGCCGCGAGATCATCTCCACGGTGATCGCCAACGACATGATCAACCGCTGCGGGCCCAGCTTCCCGTCCCGGACGATGACGTCGGCCGGCTGTGACGTGGTGGCCCTGACCGCCGGCTACGAGGCGGCCAAGCAGGCGCTCGACTTCGAGAGGCTGTGGGCCGACGTCGAGGCGCTGGACCTCAAGATCCCCGCCGCCGGCCAGATGGCGCTGTTCCGCCGTTTGGTCACCGGCCTGCGGGGCGCCACCTTCTGGCTGGCCCGCCGCGCTGGTCGCGAGGGGCTGTCGGTGGCGGAGCTGACCGCCCGCTACGCGCCGGGCTTCAAGAGCCTGCACGCCCTGCTGCCCGAGATCCTCTCGAAGGCCGAGCGGGCGGGCGTGGACCAGCGCATCGACCAGCTGGTCGGCGCGGGCGCGCCGGCGAAGATGGCCGAGGCGGCCGCGGTCCTGGGCCCGCTCACCAACGCCGCCGACCTGGTCGACCTGGCCGAGGCGTCGAGCTGGCCCCTGCCCAATGTGGCGCGGCTCTACTACGCCACCGGCGCCGCCTTCGCCTTCGACCGCCTGCGGGCGGCGGCGGGTGAGTTCCGCGCCGGCGACATCTTCGAGCGGACCGCCCTACGGCGCCTGATCGAGGACCTGCTGGCCGAGCAGACCCAGCTCACCCGGGCGATCATGGCCTTCACGGGCGGCGCCCAGGCGGGTGACGACGACACCTCGGCCCGCCAGGCGGTTTCCGCTTGGGCGGCGCTGCGGCCCGAGCAGGCCGGGGCCGCCACCCGCACGGTCGAGGAAATTGAGGCCGGCGGCGGCGCCTGGACGTTCGCCAAGCTGACCATCGCCAACGCGGCGCTGCGCGAGCTGGCGGCCGAGGCGGCGAGCGGGCGGAAGCGGCGGGCAGGCTAGAGGGCGTTGGGCGAAAGTGGATGCCGGTTTCGCCCCCAACACGCGCTCGAAATCAAAGAGATGAGCCTGTTTATCGGGGCCCGGGCGAGTCCGTCTGAACCCAACAGACTCTAGCCGTTTCCACCTCCGCCGCCTGTCGACGCTCCGCCTTGGGACGCAGAGATCGAGAGAGGGGCCGGCTGGGGAAAGGTCCGGCCGGTCGGCGGCGGAGGCAGGTCCCCGACCCGCGTGGGAGACGCGCGGCGGGAATGGCTACGGCCCACCAAACCTGCCGCCGCCGGCGCGTCGCGTCTCCGCCGGTGCGACGAAGGCCGCCGAATCGTCGATGGAGGGGTGGCCAGCGGCCGGTTCGCGCCCCACGAAGCCCGCGACTCTCGCGCGACCGCGTGTTCTCGTCAGCCGGGGGACGGCCTCACGGCGCCAAGCGCTCGACCACCAGCGTCAGGAAGGCCCGCAGTCGTCCGTTGCGTCGGAGGTCGCGGTGATAGCCGAGCCAGGTGTCGCGGCTGGGCGGCGGGGCGGCCAGGTCGATGCGTTCCAGTCCCGGGGTCTCGTCGCCCAGCGGACGCGGCAAGACCGCCAGCCCCAGCCCGAGCGCGCAGAGACGGGCCTGGACCTCGCGATTGTTGCTTCGCGCGGCGATCCGCGCCTTGGGCAGCCGCGCCGTGATCCAGCCGACGTCGGGCATGCCGCTGAACGCGGTGTCCATCAGCACCAAAGCGCTTCCGGCGCCGTCTGGCGCGGGGTGCGGTCTGCCGGCCTGGCCATAGACCCCATAGGCGACCGACATCAGGCGCCTGGAGACGATGTCCGGGTCCTCGAAAGGGGTGATGCGAAACGCCAGGTCGGCTTCTCTCCGGGCCAGGCTGTACATGCGGGCGTCGGTCAGCAGCTCGACCGTCACGCCTGGGTGGCGGGCGCCGTACTCCGCCAGAACCGGAGCCAGGATGGTGACCCCGAACCACTCGGAGCAAGAGATACGAAGCAGGCCTTGAAGCGCGGCTTCAGACCCCGTCAGAGCGCGCCGCAGACCCTGGGCCTCCTCGGCCATGCGCTCGGCGTGGGGCAGGGCGGCCAGGCCCTCCTCCGTCAGCACGAAGCCATCGGCGGTGCGCTGAAACAGGGCGTGGCCCAAGGCCGCCTCCAGCGCTCGTAGCCGACGACCCATGGTCGGCTGCGTCTGGCGCAGAGCTCGCGCCGCGCCCCCGAGCGTTCCGTGGCGCGCGACCGCCAGGAACACCTGCAGATCGTCCCAGGACATGCGCGAGACCTCAGCCAAAATTGCATGGACGTCGGACGATTTTCGCAAGTTTCATGCAAGATCGAAAGGCGCGAAATGATTGGCGTCATCCAGGAGATGCCCATGACCACCCCCACCATGCACGCCGCCGTCCTGCCTTCGAAGGACGCCGCCTTTCAGATCGCCACGGTGCAACGCCCCGTCCCGGAAGCCGGACAGGTGCTGGTCCGCATCCACGCGAGCGGCCTCAATCCGCTCGACGCCAAGATCCGGGCCGGGGCCGCCGCGCACGCTCGCCAGCCGTTGCCCGCCATCCTTGGCATCGACCTGGCCGGCGTCATCGAGGCCGTGGGGCCGGGCGTTGCGCGCTTCCAGCCGGGCGACGCGGTTTTCGGCATGACCGGGGGCGTCGGCGGTCTACAGGGGTCGCTCGCTGAATACGCCGCCATCGACGCCGAGCTGCTTGCCCTGAAGCCGGCCGCCCTTTCGATGGCTCAGGCCGCCGCCCTGCCCCTTGTGGTCATCACCGCGTGGGAGGGACTGATCGACCGCGCCCATATCGCGCCGGGCCAAACCGTCCTGGTGCTGGGCGGAGGCGGAGGCGTCGGCCACGTGGCCATCCAGATCGCGCGGTCGCGCGGCGCGCAGGTGTTCGCGGTGGATCGCGGCGACAAGGCCGATCTGCTCCGGCGACTGGGCGCAATCCCCATCGATCGCGAGACGCCCGTGGCTGACTATGTGGGCCAGCACACCGCCGGACGCGGCTTCGACCTGGTGTACGACACGGTCGGCGGTCCTGCCCTGGACGCGGCCTTTCAGGCGGTCCGGCGGTTCGGACACGTGGTGAGCAGCCTCGGCTGGGGAACCCACGCGCTGGCGCCGCTGTCCTTCAAGGGCGGAACCTATTCCGGCGTGTTCACCCTGCATCCACTCCTCACCGGGGAGGACCGTCGGCGCCACGGGGATATCCTCGCGGAGGCGGCTGTTCTGGCGGAAGCTGGGGCCCTGACCCCGCGGCTGGATCCGCGAACCTTCGGCCTGGCCGATGTGGAAGCGGCCTTCGCGGCTCTGGTCGACGGGAGCTCCGCGGGCAAGTTGGTGGTCGGCCTGATATGACCTCCGTCTCGCCTAGTCGTCAAAGCCGACGAAGACGGTCGCCTCTTTGACGGATTTGCGCTCCGACACGACCGCATTGGCGGGGAACGCTTCGTCAGGCCAGCCGAGCGCGATGCTTTTCATGATCACCTGGTCATCGGCGATCCCGGCATGCTCACGCACGACGGGCGACTGCATGATGCCCTGGCTGTTGATCACCGCGCCGAGGCCCCGCGACCACGCGGCGTTGACCAGAGCCGTGGCCACCGCGCCGCAGTCGAAGGGCGCGTCGTCCATGCCCTCCAGTTCCTTGTCGAAGGTGACGATCACGCACACCGGGGCGTCGAACTGGCGGAAACCGCGTAGCACCCAGTCCTGACGCGCCTCCTTGTCGTCTCGCGCGATGCCCATCGCGCCGAACAGCTGCTTAGCTACGCCGATCTGTCGTTCGCGATGTTTGCCCTCGAAGCCCCGCGTGCCGGTCCGGAACTCGCGCGAATGCGGCACACCCGCCAGGTTGCGTTCGGTGTTGCCCTTGCGGATCCGGTCCAGCGGCTCGCCGCTGATGACGTAAAAGTTCCAGGGCTGGACGTTCATGGACGAAGGCGCCCGCATGGCCAGGGCGATGATTTCTTCGATCAGGGCCCGGGGCACGGGATCCGGCTTGTAGCCGCGGATGCTCCGGCGACCGAGGATGACGTCATCGAATTGCATGGAAACCCCTGGGATGGACCGCGCTGACGCCCCGCGTCTAGCGGCATCGGACGACCCCGTCGACGTGGACGCAGCGTCACTCTCGCAGCTCGACGCGGGGCGTCGCCTTGGCGGACGCCAACTGTCAGCCCGCGTTCAGGCCCAGCCGCGCGAGCACCGCCTTCACATAGGTCGGGCCCACGGCGACGCTTACGCCGTCGCGAAGCGTGAGGGAGATCAGCCCCTTGCCCAGGCGCTGGACCTCCTGCACCCGGCCCAGGTTCACGAAGGCAGAGCGGTGCACCCTCGTCAGCATTTGCGGGTCGAGCATTTCCTCCAGCGCCGTCATCGTCAGGCGATGGATGTGGCTGCGTGTCGGGGTGTGCAGCAGCACGTAGTCGCGGGCGGCCTCGATCCAGTCCAGCTCGGCGGCCGAGACGCGCACATGGCCGTTGCGTCCCGTCACCCAGAACGAGACGGCCTCGGGCGTGGCCGGCGCAACTTCGACGGGCGCCGCGGACTCGCGCAAGGCGCGGCGACGGCGGGCGCGCTCCACGGCCTGGCGCAGGCGGTCGAAGCGGACGGGCTTCAGGAGGTAGTCGGCCGCCTCGACGTCGAAGGCGTCGGCGGCGTACATCTCGAAGGCGGTGACGAAGACGATCTCTGGCCGCGCGTCCAGATCCAGCGCACCGGCCACCGACAGGCCGCTGCGCTCGGGCATCTGGATGTCCAGCATCACCAGGTCGGGCCTAAGCGCCTCCACCTGCTCGATCGCCTCACGGCCGTTCCGAGCCAGGCCTGCGACCTCGGCGCCCGGGATCTGCTCGAACAGCGCCTGCAGCCGCTCGAGCGCGGCGGGCTCGTCGTCGACCAGCAGCACGCGCATGTCAGGCCGCCCGCGCCTTTCGCGCCCGCAGCGAGGTGATCAGCGGCAGTCGCACCATCGCCAGGAAGCCGCGCTCCCGGGCCGTGGTCTGCAGCACCCCGCGCGAGCCATAGAGCACGTCCAGTCGCTGTCGAATGTTCTTCAGGCCGACGCCCGCGCCCCTGGCCGGCTCGCCCAGCCGCTCGGCGTCGTCCTCAACCAGCACCACCAGATCATCCCCATCTCGCGCTACTTCGAGGCGCACCGTGACCACGGCGCTGGAGCGCGAGACCCCGTGCTTGATCGCGTTCTCGATCAGCGGCTGCAGGATGAAGCTGGGTACGACGGCGCTGCGGAGGTCGTCGGGGCAGGAGAAGTCCACGCCCAGCCGATCGCGGAAGCGCACGCTCTCGATCTCTAGGTAGGCCTGGATGGTCGCCAGCTCGTCCTCCAGCGGGATCATCCCCTCGGGATCCGCGGCCAGGGTCACGCGCAGGAACTCGGCCAGCTTCTCCAGCATGGATTCCGCCTCGGCGTTCCGCTTGGTGATCACGGCCGAGGACACGGCGTTGAGCGTGTTGAAGAGGAAGTGCGGGTTGAGCTGGTAGCGTAGAGCAGCCAGCCGTGCGGCGGTGGCCTGGCCCTCCGCCTCGGCGGCGGCGGTGCGGGCGTCGGCCAGCTGCCGCTCGTGCTCCGCGACCGCCCGGTTGGCCATCAGCATCAGGTAGAAGGCGCCGACCAGGGCGTACATCCAACCCAGGCCGAAGAGGTTGCTCACGAACCGGAACGCGATGCGATCCGGCGTCATGGCCGCCGCCGCGACGGGGTCGAGGGCCGCCCGCAGCAGGCCGCCCAGCAGGATATCGGCCAGGGAGTTCAGCGCGCCGCACACGAGGGCCAGGGCCACAAGGGCGCCGTACCGCGCCCACGCAGGCCGCCCGCGCATCACCGACATGGAATGGAAAACCGGCCAGGACAGCGCGCAGCCCACCGCGGCGATCAGGAACACGCTCGCAAAGGCGCTCGAGCTCGCGCGGCCGTCCAGCGCCACCGGCAGCAGGTTGAAGACGATGTCCATCGTCCAGACGCCCAAGGTCAGCCACACGGCCTGGCGGGCGAGACGATCCGGATCGCGGCGGGGTTCGGAAGCCATCACGCGAACCATACCGCAGCGGATGCGCGCCGCCCCCCATCTTCGTCGCGGAAGTGGCCGTGTTGGTCGACGGGCCCGCTCGCCCGGTCGTCGCGCAGGCTCCCTCCGCCGCTTGGGCGCAGGCTCGTCGCAGGACGGATGACGGCGGGTCGAGCCGGCCCGAGGTTCGCGCCGCTCAATGTCAGCGTGAAATGGAGTTCAGCGTGAACCTGCGCCTATTGCTTGCCGCGGCCGCCGCCGCGACCGTCGCGTCCACCTCGGCGAATGCCGCCGCCAACCTCTACTATCAGTCCTTCACCGATGGCCTGAACGCCAACGAGAAGGTCGGCGGCCGGTTCGGCGTGACGAACGGCCAGGTCGGCCACGTCAACGGCTACCAGAAGTACGACTACTCGTTCTACGAGCTCTCGCTCGACCTCACCAATGTGCTCAGCGCCGAGCTGCTGTTCGACTACGACATCGTCTCGGAGCTGAACTACGACGGCTTCAATGTTCTGGCGTCCACCACCGGCGAGTTCGCGCCGCCCGCCGGCCGGCTGACGCCCATCTCGTCCGGCTTCTACGGCCGAATCTACACGCCCCTGTCGAAGCTGGGCGACACCGGCCTTTCGGGCACGAAGAAGGGTACGGTCGTGTTCGACCTCAGCCAGTTCGCGGGCCAGACCGTCGACCTGCGCTTCCAGTTCCAGGCCGACTACTTCGCCGACGGCCGGGGCGTGCTCATGGACAACGTCATCGTCAACGGCGAGCTGGCCCCCGGCGCCGCCGTGCCCGAGCCGGCCACTTGGGCGATGATGATCCTGGGCTTCGGCGCGGCGGGCTCCGTCCTGCGCCGGCGTCGGATGGCGCTGGCCTAGGTCCCCAGCCGGAACGGCACCGTGCGGCGCTCGTGCTTCGGCACGCTGAGCCGCCGGTCCACCGGCGGGAAGGCCCGTTGCGCGCAGTCGTCGCGCTCGCAGATCCGGCAGCTGACCCCGATCGGCGCCGCCGGCCCCTTCAGGTCCAGGCCCTCGGAATAGACCAGCTCGTGCGCGTGGGCGATCTCGCAGCCGAAGCCCAGCACATAGCGCCGGTCGGGCGCCAGGTAGCTCTCCGACCGCTTCACCACCGCCCGCGCCACGCAGAGGTAGCGGTCGCCGTCCGGCATGGACGCGACCTGCACCAGGAAGCGGTCGGGCGAGGCCACCGCGTCGTGCACGTTCCAGAGCGGACAGGCGCCGCCGAAGCGGGCGAACCGGAAACGCGTGGCGCTATGCCGCTTGGTGATGTTGCCCGCGTAGTCCAGCCGCACGAAGTAGAAGGGCACGCCCCGGTGCCCCGGCCGCTGCAGGGTCGAAAGCCGATGGCACACCTGCTCCAGGCTGGCGCCGAAGTGGCTCGCCAGCTGCTCCACGTCGTGCCGGTGCTCGCGCGCCGCGGCGGCGAAGCGGCGGTACGGCGTCAGCAGCGCGCCCGCCGCATAGTTGCCCAGGCCGATCCGGCACACATCGACCGCCTCGGTGCTCTTGAACCGCGCCTCCCCCAGCTCGGCTTCGATCACGTCCGACAGGTTGGCCACCGCCACGTGGAAGGCCATCTGGAACGCCCGCGTCGCCGCCGGCTGGGCGGTGTTCAGCCACAGTTCGTGCGCGATCGGATCATAGCGCCGCATCACGTCGCCCAGCGGGGCATAGCGCACCCGCACGCCCAGCCGCTCGCGCAGGTACATTTCCAGCAGCATGTCGGCCGACGCCGGGGCGTCCAGGCCGATCTCCTGCGCCAGGTCCTCGGCGGCCCGGTCGAGGGCGTCGATGTAGTTGTCCTTGAAGTGGAAGAAGTCGCGAACCTCTTCGTAGGGCAGCAGCGAACTCGCCGACATGGCCTCGTCCAGCGCCACCGCCTCTTCCGTCAGCTTCAACCGCTCGGCCAGGCGGTGGTTGGCGCGGTGCAGGTCGAGAAAGCGGCGGGCCAGGGCCGGCGACTGCTGGGCCACCTGCCGCAGCTCGCTCAGCGGGATCGGCGCCTCGGCCGCGCCGCTCTCGGCCACCGCTTCGCGCAGGTCGAACAGCAGACGCTGATCGTCGTCGGCCTCGAAGGTCTCCGCCGGCACTCCGAACGTCTCGATCAGGCCCATCAGCACCCGATCGGTCACCGGGCGCTGGTTCGCCTCGATCTGCGAAAGATAGCTGACCGAGATGCCCAGCTTTCGGGCGCAGGCCTCCAGCCGCCACCCGTTCCGAGCCCGCAAGCTGCGGACCTTTGGGCCTACGAAGAGCTTGTATCGCATTTTACAATTTCACAAATGCGGCGCCTGCGAAGGCCAACTCTTCGCACGATGTCGGTTGTCCTGCGAGGGAAAATAGCGCCAATTCGCGTCCGAGTGTTCCGGAGCGTCACCCCTCAAGCCCCGTGCAACTTCACTGGCTTGTGTGGTCCCCGGTCTCCAACGGGATGGAAGACATGACCAGCATTGGCGTCACCAGAGAGAATATCCACCACCTGCCGCGGCTCGGGATGTCGGGCGCCATGCGCCTGTTCGGCCTCACCGCCCGCGCTCTGCGCTTCTACGAGGAAAAGGGCCTGGTCGAGGCCCGCCGCGACCGTCTGAACGCCCGCTATTACGACCCCGTGGCCCGCGGCCGCCTGGAGTGGATCGCCCGCCTGCGCAAGGCCGGCGTCTCGCTGCCCGACATCGAGGACGTGCTCGGAGCCGAGGAGGACGGCAAGGGCCGTGATTGCGCGCTCCGCAAGCTGGAGCGCCGCCGCGAGGCCCTGCAGGCCGAACTGAACCAAGTCGACGAGGTCCTCGCCGAGATCCAGGCCCCCCGCAGCGACGGCGCCGCCCGCCGTCTGGGACGCTCGGTCTAAAGTCGCCCTTCTCCCCCCGCGGGAGAAGGTGGCCTGCGCAGCAGGTCGGATGAGGGGTCGCACCGGCCTCTGCCGAAATGAAGAAGGGGTCGCCGGCAAGCGCCGCGCGACCCCTCATCCGTCACCCTTCGGGCGACACCTTCTCCCTCAGGGGGAGAAGGCTGCGGTTCCTTAGTGCCGGAACACCCGCACGCCCGTGAACACCATCGCCAGGCCGCGCTCGTCCGCCGCCGCGATGACCTTGTCGTCGCCGATGGAGCCGCCCGGCTGGATCACCGCCGTGCAGCCGGCGTCCGCCGCCTGGATCAGGCCGTCCGGGAACGGGAAGAACGCCTCCGACGCGCAGGCCGAGCCCTTCAGGTCCAGCCCGAAGTCGGCCGCGCGCAAGGCCGCGATACGGGCCGAGTCCTTGCGGTTCATCTGCCCCGCGCCGACGCCCAGCGTCTGGCCGGCTCGGGCGTAGACGATGGCGTTCGACTTCACGTGCTTGGCGATGGTGAAGGCGAACAGCATGTCGGCGACCTCGGCGTCGGTCGGCGCGCGCTTCGTCACCACCTTCAGGTCGGCCGGGGTCAGGCGCGCCGTGTCGCGGCCCTGCACCAGGAAGCCGCCGCTCACCGACTTGAACGTCTCGCCCGCCGCGTGCGGGTCGGGCAGGCCGCCGGTGGTCAGCAGCCGCACGTTCTTCTTCTTGCGGAACAGCTCGACGGCGTCCTCGTCGGCCTCGGGGGCGATCACCACCTCGGTGAAGATCTCCAGCACCTTGGCCGCCGTCGCCGCGTCCAGCCGTCCGTTCAGCGCCACGATACCGCCGAACGCGCTGGTCGGGTCGCAGGCCAGGGCCCGCTCATAGGCCTCCAGCATCGAGCCGCCCGTCGCCACGCCGCACGGGTTAGCATGCTTGATGATCGCGCAGGCCGGGCCTTTGGCGGGGTCGAACTCGGCGATCAGTTCGAAGGCCGCGTCCGTGTCGTTGATGTTGTTGTAGCTGAGCTCCTTGCCCTGGAGCTGCCGCGCCGTCGCCACGCCGATGCGCGGGTTGGGAAAGCGATAGAAGGCCGCCGCCTGGTGCGGGTTCTCGCCATAGCGCATGGTCTGGACCAGCTCGCCGGCGATCGCCTTGCGGGCGGGAAAGCCCCCACCCAGCTGCTGCGCGAACCAGGCCGAGATCGCCGCGTCATAGGCCGCGGTCCGGGCATAGGCGCGGCCCGCCAGCGTCTTGCGCAGGCCGAGCGTCGTCGCCCCGCCGTCCGCCAGTTCCGCCAGCACCTCGTCCATGTCGGCCGGGCCCGTGCAGATGGCGACATAGCCGTGGTTCTTGGCCGCCGAGCGGATCATCGCCGGCCCGCCGATGTCGATGTTCTCGACACAGGTGTCGTAGTCGCCGCCGGCGGCCACCGTCTGCTCGAACGGGTAGAGGTTGACGTAGACCAGGTCGATCGCGCCGATCCCGTGCTCGTCCATCGCCGCCTTGTGGGCCGGCGCGTCGCGCACGCCCAGCAGGCCGCCATGCACCACCGGGTGCAGGGTCTTCACACGTCCATCCATCATTTCGGGGAAGCCGGTGAGGTCCGAGATGTCCTTCACGGGAAGGCCGGCGTCGGCGATCGCCTTGCGGGTGCCGCCGGTGGAGACCAGCTCCACGCCCAAGGCGGCCAGCTTCTGCGCGGCCTCGATCAGGCCGGTCTTGTCCGAGACCGAGATCAGCGCGCGGCGGACCACGACCTTGTCGGGAGCGGGGGGGAAGTCGGGGGCTGCGGGCACGGCATTCTCCTCAGGGTTCAAAGGAAGGAATGCCCAGGCGCGCGGCGATTTTGGTTCGCGCTCCCCGGTGGTCACCCACCATTAGCGCCAGTCACGCGAACGGCGCCGGACTACGCCTGCGCCCTTGGCCCGTCAATCGGCTGCCGCGCGGGCGCGAGCTTCCACCGCACTCGCGCGCCGGAGTCGGCCCGGCGCTGCCCGGTCAGGACGAGCTGCAGCCCCCGGCCGCCCAGCAGCGGCTGCAGCACGATGTCGAGCGCGTCGTTGCGCAGGATCCAACCCTCCTGCGCGCCCGGCGGCCGCAGCAGCACGCTGCGCCTGTCCTGCGCGACCAGCGCCTGGACCCCATGGTGCAGGGGAAACCTCAGCGCATAGGGCACGAAGTGGCGGCCATCCGGGCCTTGCGCGCGCGCGGTGGGCGTCAGCCGGTCCTCGCCGCGCAGTTCGCCCGCCGCCAGGTCGAGGTAGAGCCGGCGCTGGTGCATCAGGCCGTGGCCGCGCATCCATCCGTGGTGCGCCAGCTCGAGCCAGACCGCCCCCGGCGCCTCGTGTCGCTGGGCGTCGATCTGCAGCGGCGCGCGGGCCAGCCGGGCGCCCAGCACCGCCGCCGGGAAGCCGCTTAGCACCTTGGCGGGCGCCTCACCCATCTCGACCGTCGACGCCGTATCCATGCCGCGGCCCACGCCCGGATCGATCAGCCGGCGGCCATTCACCACCACCTGGATCGCGAGCGGCTGGTCGGCGGCCCGCTCGCTCCACGCGCCGGCGGCGGGCGGCGCCACGTCGGCGACCACCTGAAGCTTGCGCGCATCCATCCGCTGATAGCCGCCCAGGTCCACGGCGGGCGCGCGCCCGTCGGCCTCGTCCTGCGCGCGGGCCGCCGCCACGTACGACGGCGAGCTGGCGGCCCCGCCGTGGAACGTCGCCAGCGCGCCGTCGTCCAAGGTGAAGAAGCGGACGGTTTCGGCCAGCCGATCGATGGCGCGCTGCACGCCGTCGGGCGCCGCCAGCCCCCGCTGGACCATCGCCTCGTCCAGGGTCTGCAGGTCGAACAGCAGCTCCAGCGCCAGGTCGGCCCGGCGCGTGGCGTGGCCGCCGGCTTCGCCCACCGTGGCGTCCAGCGCCCGGACCAGACGGCCCAGCGCCCGGTCGAGCAGCTTGCGGCCCGGCGTTCCGCGCAGCGACGCGCCCGCCACCGCCGCGCAGACGGCCCGCTCGGCGGCCGTGGCGATGCTGCCCGGACCCAGCAGGTCGCGCGCCTGCCGCGCCAGGTCACCCGCGATCTTGGCCGTCTCGGCCTCAGACGCCCGCGCCGCGAGCAGCGGCCCGGCGCAGGCCAGGTTGAACACGCGCCGGGCCATGATCTCGGGCGCCCAGGAGAAGGCGTTCCACTTCCCGAACACGCGCCGCCACTCCAGGACAAGGCGCAGCGCCTCGGCGGCTCCATCCGGCCCGGCAGCGATCAGGGCGGGCAGCCACTCGAACCGGTGCAGCGCCTCGGCGAACGCCCGCATCGGGCTGGGCTGGTCCCACGGGTCGCCGCGCACGCCCGTCGCCAAGGTGGCGCCGCGCAGCACGAAGCCGCCGGCCAGGATCGCCCGGCCCAGCTCGGCGTCGGCGGGCCGGAAGTCCTTGGGTTGCCAGCCGAAGCCCGTCGGCCGCGGGTGGCTGGTCAGCCAGCGGTAGACCGGCGCGCTGCGCCACTCCTCGGCGACGATCCGCCCCCCGCCCACGACCAGGGCTCGCGCCAAATGGCGTCCGGGCAGAGGTGGAAGCCCCGCCACGGGCGGCTCAGCCCCTTAGGGCGGCGATGTTGGCGGCGTAACGCTCCGCCCCGCCGCGGAAGACGGCGGTTCCGGCCACGAGCGCGGTGGCGCCGGCGGCGATGCACAAGGGCGCGGTCTCGGGCGTGACCCCGCCGTCCACCTCGAGCGGGATGTCCCGGCCCTCGGCGTCGATCATCTTGCGCAGCGCCTCGATCTTGCGGAGCTGCGAATGCATGAAGGTCTGGCCGCCGAAGCCGGGGTTGATCGACATCACCAGGATCAGGTCGACCTCGTCCATCATCCACTGGATCACCGACGGGTCGGTGGACGGGTTGAACACCACCCCCGCCTTCGCCCCCAGCTTGCGGATGTGCTTCAGCGTGCGGTTCAGGTGCGGCCCCGCCTCGGGGTGCACGCTCACATAGTCCGCCCCGGCGTTGACGAACGCCTCGATGTACGGATCGGCCGGCGAGATCATGAGGTGGACGTCGAACGGGATCTTGGCGTGCGGCCGCAGCGCCTTCACCACGTCCGGCCCGATGGTGATGTTTGGCACGAAGTGGCCATCCATCACGTCCACATGCACCCAGTCGGCGCCGGCGGCCTCAATGGCGGCCACCTCCTCGCCCAGGCGCGCGAAGTCCGACGCGAGGATCGAGGGGGCGATGATAGTCCGTCCAGCCATGGCCTCGCTTAGCCTGATGCGGCCCCCACTGCCAATCGCGCGTCTGGGTCGGGAGCTGCAGGATACGGTCACCCCAATCCGTCATCCCGGGCGAAGCGCAGCGGAGACCCGGGGTCGTCCGGGATGACAGGGGGGTTATGAGTTGCGCTTCATCCGGGCCACATAGAACCCGTCCGTACCGCCCGGCAGGTGGTGCGGCAGGATCCGCAGGGTCCCGTCCTCGCGCAGGCTGGCCTCGGGCGCGCCGCCCTCCCCGACCGTCATCGGCTCCAGCGCGAAGGCCTTGTTGCGGCTGAGGAAGGCGGCGACCTGGTTCTCGCCCTCTTCCCATTCCAGCGAGCAGACGCAATAGACCAGCCGGCCGCCCGGCTTCACCCGGCCCGCGGCGGAATCCAGCAGCTTCGACTGCACCTGCGCCAGCTTCGGCACGTCGGCCGGACTCGCCACCCACAGAACGTCGGGGTGTCGGCGGAACGTGCCCGTCGCCGAGCAGGGTGCGTCCAGCAGCACGGCGTCGAAGGTGCGCGTGTCCTTCCACTCGCCGGCGTCGGCAACGACCGTCTCGGCGCCCAGGCCGGTGCGCTTCAGGTTCTCGGACACCCGCTTGATACGCCCGGCCGAACGGTCCACCGCCACGACCTTCGCGCCCGCCGCGGCGAGCTGCAGCGTCTTTCCGCCCGGCGCCGCGCACATGTCCAACGCGGTCTCGCCCGCCTTCACGTCCAGAAGCCGCGCGGGGATCGCCGCCGAGGCGTCCTGCACCCACCAGCGGCCATCTTCGAAACCGGGCCAGGCCGAGACCTCCCCCTTCAGCCCCACGCGCAACCCGCCGCCCGGCAGCGGCTGCGCGTCGAGCGGCCCCACCAGCTCGGCCGCGTCGGCCGGGTCCTGCGGGATCACGTCAGTGGAAGGCTCCTCGCCGATCATTGCCGCGATGGCCTGGGCGTTCTCGGCGCCATAGGCCGAACGCCAGCGGGCCGCGAGCCAGGTGGGCGCCATAAGGTCCGGATCGGCCAGTTCCGGCGGCTCGCGGGTGAGGCCGCGCAGCACCGCGTTGACCAGGCCCTTCAGCGGCTCGCCGCCCTTCTGGGCCGCCGCGAGGTCCACCGTCGCGCCAACGGCGGCGTGGGCCGGCGTCTTCAGCACCAGGAGCTGCGCCGCGCCCAGGCGCAGGACGTTGACGATCCGCTCGGGCGGCGGCTTCTTCAGCCGGGCTTGCAGGGCGGTGTCGATGGGGCCCAGCCAGCGCAGGGTCGCCATCACCAGGGCGCGGGCAAAGGCGCGGTCGCGGGGCTCCAGCGCCTGCATGGCCGGATGGTTCAGGCCCTCGTCCAGGCCCGCCCGGCGCGACAGCGCCGTGGTCAGGAGGTCGAGGGCGGCGGCGCGCGCCGGCAGGCCGCGGATATCTTCTGAGGCGTCGGTCGATGTCACGCCGCGCGGCGTGCCCTCTTGGGCGCGCGGGCGCAAGCGATTAGATCAGGGGCATGGCCGATCTCCCGCCCAACGCCGCTCCCGACAAGGAGCTCTCCCCCGCCGCCCGCCGGGCGCTGGAGGAGGCCGCCACCCGCCACGCCGCCGAGGCCGAGGCAACCGCCCGCGCCGAAGAACAGGGTGGCCCCAAGGGCCCCGAGCCCACCCGCTTCGGCGACTGGGAGCGCAAGGGCATCGCGGTCGATTTCTAGACCGCCGCCATCTCCGCCGCCACGCGCCGCGCGGCCGCCTGGGGATCGTTCGCCGCGGTGATGGGGCGGCCGCAGACGATGTGGCTGGCGCCTGAGCGCAACGCATCTGACGGCGTCGCCGCTCGGGCCTGGTCGTTCTTGGCCGACCAGTCGGGACGCACGCCGGGCGTCACCACCAGGAAGTCCTTGCCGCCCAGCTTCCGCGCCAGCTCAGCCTCGTGTGGGCTGGCGATCACGCCGTCGCAGCCCGCGGCGATGGCCTGGTGGATGCGCCGCTCCACCAGCGCCCGCGCCGTCTCGTGATAGCCGGTCTCGATCAGGTCCGCGTCGGTCAGGCTGGTCAGCACCGTCACCGCCAGGATCTTCAGGTTGGAGGCGCCTTTTCCGCGCACCGCCGCGGCCATCACCTGCGGCTCGCCGTGCACGGTGAGGAAGTCACAGCCCGAGCCGGCCAGCACCGCCGCGGCCCGCTGCACCGTGGTGCCAATATCGTGCAGCTTCCAGTCGATGAACACCTGCTTGCCGGCAGCCTTCAGCTCGCGCGCCAGCGTCATGCCTTCACCGCAGGCGAACAGTTCCAGCCCCACCTTGTAGAAATTGACCGCGTCGCCCAACGCCTCGACCATCTTCCGCGCCTCGTCCACGGAGGGCACGTCCAGGGGGATGATCAGCCGGGGATCGGCCTTGGTCACGGGTTGCGCGAGCACGGTTGCGGCGGCCATGGCGGGGCTCCGGTTCAGGCGGGGTGTGGTCCGCGAGGTTCGATTTGGGCTAAGACCCTGGAATGAGCCAGGCCGAGTTCGCGGTCAACTTCTTCGTGGCGCTGTTCGCGCTGATCGATCCGGTGGGCAACGTCCCGCTATTCGCGGCGGCGACGGCCGGCGCGAAGTCGCGCGACCGCGCCTGGATCGCCCTCTACATCTCGCTGTTCGTCCTGGGTTTCCTGACGTTCTTCTACTTCTCGGGCCTCAGCCTGCTGGAGTTCTTCGGCATCTCGCTCCCGGCGTTCCGGATCGCCGGCGGCGTCATCCTGTTCCTCCTCGGGCTCGAGATGGCCCGCGACGACTTCACCGCCACCTACGCCGAGGCCGCCGACGCGCCGGTCGGGGAGGGCCGCGCCTTCGCCCGCAAGCGGTTCGAGCGGATGATCGTGCCGTTCGCCATGCCGCTGCTGATCGGCCCCGGCGCGATCTCCACCGTGGTCATCTACGCCAGCCAGGCCCGCGCCTACGGGCTGCAGGGCGCCGCGGTGGGCGTGGGCGTGATCGGCGCCGTGGCCCTGGCCACCCTGCTCTCGTTCCTGGCCACCCCGATCCTCAGCCGCATCCTGGGCCGCATCGGCCTGACCATCGTCGTCCGCGTCCTGGGCCTGATCCTCTGCGCCCTGGCCGTCCAGTTCATCCTGGCCGGTTTCGCCGAGAGCACCACGGGCGTCATCCTGCCCGGGGTCGCCAAGCCCTACGGACACTAGAGCTTCCGGAACCTCGCCCCCTGGCTCGCCATCAGCGCCAGGGCCCAATCGTCCGGGATCGCCTTCGCCAGGGCCGAGATCGCCTTGTTGGGCGCGCCGGGTATGCAGATCGCCCGGTTGGCCTCCATCGCCTCGTAGCCCGCGGCCGCCACCTCGTCGGCGCCCATCCAAAGCCACGGCGGCGTCGAGGAACTGGCCAGCTCGCGCGTCCCGTTCACATCGTGGAATTCGGAATAGGTCAGACCCGGGCAGAGCGCCGAGACGTGAACCCCCTCCCCGGCGACTTCGAGATGCAGGCTCTGGGAGAACTTCACCAGGAAGGCCTTGGAGGCCGCGTAGAGCGTGTGCCCCGCCGAGCCGGGGATCAATCCCGCCAGCGACGCCACGTTCACGATCCGCCCGAACCGCCGCTGCCGCATCCCGCCCAGCACGCGGTGGACCAGTTCGCAGGGGGCGGTGGTCATGACCTGGATGAAGGCCGCCTGCTCGGTCCACAGCGTGTCGGCGTAGGTCCCGGGCAGGCCATAGCCGGCGTTGTTGATCAGGCAATCCACCGTGCGGCCGTGGGCGGTCAGGTGGTCGAGGATCGCGCCCGGCGCCTCGGGCTCGGAGAGGTCCGCGGCCACGGTCAGGGTCTCGACGCCGTAGCGGAGGCGTATCTCCTCGGCCAGCGTGTCCAGCCGCTCGATGCGGCGCGCGGTGAGGGCCAGGTCATAGCCGTGACTGGCCAGGATGCGGGCGAACGCCGCCCCGATCCCTGCCGAAGCGCCGGTCACCAGCGCCAGTTTCCGATCCATCGCGCGTCCCCGACTCGACAACGTCGAAACTAGGGCGGCAGGTGAACCGTTCAAGGCGCAAGCTGGGCTGCGACATCCCTCACCGGGGGCGCGCGATTGTACGACATTCAGATTGGGTGTATTCGCGCCCGCCGCGACGGCATCGGGCCGCCATGGGGACCTTTCGGGGCTTCCCCGGAGATATTGGATGGCTGATCAAGCCGTCGACGCTCAAAAGGCGTCCGAAGACGCGTCGCACTCCCAGAACGGTCACGTTCGCAAGGAAGGATTCTGGGCGCTCGCCCTCGGATCCATCGGCGTGGTGTTCGGCGACATCGGGACCAGCCCGCTCTACGCCATGCGCGAGGCCTTGGGCCATTCGCGTGGCGGTGGCGGCGGCGAGATGGCCGTGCTCGGGGTAGTCTCGCTCATCACCTGGGCGCTGATCCTGATCGTCACGATCAAGTACGTCGTCTTCCTGATGCGCGCCGACAACAAGGGCGAGGGCGGCACGCTCGCGCTCATGGCCCTGGCTCAGCGGGTCATGCCCCGGCGCTCAACGGCGGTCTTCTTCATGGCCGTGTTCGGCGCCGCCCTGTTCTACGGCGACGGGATCATCACGCCCGCCGTCTCGGTGCTCTCCGCGGTCGAGGGCCTGAAGGACGCGCCCGGCATCGGGCATCGGATGGACGACGTGGTCCTGCCCATCTCAGCGGGCATCCTCATCGCCCTGTTTCTCGTGCAATCCCGGGGCACGGCCCAGGTAGCCAAGTTCTTCGGGCCAATCACCGCGGTCTGGTTCCTGACTCTGGCGGGCCTCGGCCTCTACCACATCGCCGACGACCTCTCGGTATTCCGGGCGCTGTCGCCGCACTACGGCGTGGCCTTCCTGATCGACAACGGCTTCCTGGGCTTCGTGATCCTGGGCAGCGTGTTCCTGGCGGTCACCGGGGCCGAGGCGCTCTACGCCGACATGGGCCACTTCGGGAAGAAGCCGATCCAGACCGCCTGGCTGGCCCTGGTGCTACCGTCGCTGCTGCTGAACTATCTCGGGCAGGGCGCGCTGGTCCTCTCCGAGCCGAGCGCGCGGGCCAATCCGTTCTTCCAGATGATTCCCGAGGTGATCTACTGGCCGGTGCTGGTGCTGGCGACCATCGCCACGGTCATCGCCAGCCAGGCCGTGATCACCGGCGCCTTCTCCATGACCCAGCAGGCCGTGTCGCTGGGCCTGTTCCCGCGCATCGACATCCGCCGCACATCCGAGACCCAGGCCGGCCAGATCTTCGTGCCGTCGGTCAACAACATGCTGATGGTCGGCGTCCTGATCCTGCTCTTCGTCTTCCGCTCGTCGTCGAACCTGGCCTCGGCCTACGGCATCGCGGTGACCGGCGCGATGTTCGTCGACACGCTGCTGTTCTTCTTCATCGTCCGCCACCTGTGGAAGCGGCCGATCTGGCAGGCGCTGGCGGCGTCCAGCGCGTTCGGCGCCCTGGACCTGGTGTTCATCACCTCCAACCTGCTGAAGTTCTTCCACGGCGCCTGGCTGCCGCTGGTGCTGGGCGGATGCCTGGTGGTGGTCATGTGGACCTGGACCCGCGGAGCCCAGATCCTCACCGACAAGACGCGGCGCGACAGCGTCTCGCTCGCCGAGCTGGCCGACATCCTGAAGGCCCGCGCGCCCTATCGCGCGCCCGGCGCGGCCATCTTCCTGACCAGCGACCCGGACACCGCCCCCGTCGCCCTGATGCACAACCTCAAGCACAACAAGGTGCTGCACGAGAAGAACATCATCCTGTCGGTCCACACCGCCGAGACCCCGCGCGTCAGCGACGAGAACCGCGTGCGCATCGAGCCGGTGAACGACGACTTCAAGAAGGTGATCATCGACTACGGCTTCATGGAGACGCCCAACGTGCCGAAGGCGCTGGGTCTCTGCCGCAAGCAGGGCCTGAAGTTCGACATCATGGCGACCAGCTTCTTCCTGGGTCGCCGCAGCGTGGTCCCCTCGGCCCAGTCCGGCATGCCGCTCTGGCAGGACAAGCTGTTCATCTTCCTCATGAAGAACGCCGCCAATCCCACCGACTTCTACAAGATCCCGCCGGGCCGCGTGGTCGAGATGGGGACCCAGGTCACCGTCTAGATGCTCGCAGTCCTGCACTACCTCGGCGACGGGCTTTGGATCCTCGCCATGGCCCTGATCGCCTCCACCAGCCGGGGCGCGCTGAAGCGCGTGCCCGCCACCGTGAAAATGCCGATGTGGGCCGGCGTCCGCCTGCCCCGCAACCTGGCGCTGGGGACCATGTTCGGAGTTCCCCTAGTGCTGGGCCTGGCGCTCTCGTTCGCGTCGGCCACGGCCGTCCGCGATCCGCAGGGGGCCGTCATCCTGTTCCTCGCGCGCGCCACGCTTGCCGGCCTCTTCGCCGTCGTCGGACTGACATGGCTTCGCGGCAGTCTGCGCAAGCTCGAGGACGAGGGCGCCGTTAAGGCTTGAACCCTCGCCCGCCGTGCCCTTTAAGGCGCGCGACTTCTCTCACTCCTACCCGAAGGCTCTCCCCGTCATGGCCGACAAGCCCAAGAAGGTCGTCCTCGCCTATTCCGGCGGCCTGGACTCCTCCACCATCGTCAAGTGGCTGCAGACCGAGCTGGGCGCCGAGGTGGCGACGTTCACGGCCGACTTGGGCCAGGGCGAGGAGATCGAGCCGGCCCGCGCCAAGGCCATCACCCTGGGCGTTAAGCCCGAGTACGCCTTCGTCGAGGACGTGCGCGAGGAGTTCGTGCGCGACTACGTCTTCCCGATGTTCCGCGCCAACACGGTCTACGAGGGCCAATACCTGCTGGGCACCTCGATCGCGCGCCCGCTGATCGCCAAGAAGCAGATCGAGATTGCCCGGAAGATCGGCGCCGACGCGGTCGCCCACGGCGCGACCGGCAAGGGCAACGACCAGGTCCGCTTCGAGATCGCCTACTACGCGCTCGAACCCGACATCCGCGTGGTGGCCCCCTGGCGCGAGTGGGACTTCAAGAGCCGCGAGGCCCTGCTGGATTTCGCCGAGAAGCACCAGATCCCGATCACCAAGGACAAGCGCGGCGAGGCGCCGTTCAGCGTCGACGCCAACCTCCTGCACTCCTCGTCCGAGGGTAAGGTGCTGGAGGACCCGGCGGTCGAGGCCCCCGAGTTCGTGCACATGCGCACGATCGCCCCTGAGGACGCCCCGGACAAGCCGACGGTCATCACCATCGACTTCGAGAAAGGCGACCCGGTCGCCATCGACGGCCAGAAGCTGTCGCCCGCCGCCCTGCTGACCAAGCTGAACGAGCTGGGCCGCGACAACGGCGTCGGCCGCCTCGACCTGGTCGAGAACCGCTACGTTGGCATGAAGTCGCGCGGCGTCTACGAGACCCCCGGCGGCACGATCCTGCTGCACGCCCACCGCGGCATCGAGAGCATCACGCTGGACCGCGGCGCCATGCACCTGAAGGACGAGCTGATGCCGAAGTACGCATCGCTCATCTACAACGGCTTCTGGTTCGCTCCCGAACGCGAGATGCTGCAGGCGGCGATCGACTACAGCCAGCAGAAGGTCTCGGGCCAGGTGCGGGTGAAGCTCTACAAGGGCAACGTCACCGTCATCGGCCGCACCTCGCCCTACTCGCTGTACGACCAGGAGCTGGTCACCTTCGAGGAGGGCAAGGTCGCCTACGACCATCGCGACGCGGCGGGCTTCATCAAGCTCAACGCCCTGCGCCTCCGCGTCGCCGCCAAGCGGGACAAGCGCTGACGCTCAGCCTTCCAGGCGGTTGTACGGGTACTGGTCCCGGATCTCGGCCTGGAAGAAGCGGCCCTTGGAGTCCGCGTCGAGGAATGATCGGCACACTTCGCCGGGCACGCCGACGTAGATGTAGCGCTCGCCGCTGACGAAGCGGACGAGCAGCTTCTCGTGGTCTGCGTCGTAGTCGATGGCCTGGATGGCCGCGGAGTCGACTTCCATCGGCGTTCTCCCAACGGGTCTGCCGCCGCTTAGAACGCGCGGGCGGATCGTATCGGTTCCCCCAAACCTCGGAAGGCGCCACTGTCCGGCGCAACGGCGGCGCTTGTTCGCCGGTCGGGAGGACTTAACGCATGCAGTCTCACGCCTACGTCGCCATCGTCACGCTTCTGGCCCTGCTCGTCTACTTCTGGATGGGCCTGCAGGTGGGCCGAGCCCGCACCAAGTGCGGCATCGCCGCCCCGGCGATGACCGGCGACCCGGTCCTCGAGCGCACGATCCGCGCCCACTACAACACCCTGGAGTGGCTGCCCCTCTTCCTCGCGCCCCTGTGGCTGTTCGCGATCTACTGGAGCGACCTGTGGGCGGCGATCATCGGCCTCGTCTGGATCGTGGGCCGGATCGTCTATCAGCTCGGCTATGTCGCCGATCCCAAGAAGCGCGAGGCGGGCTTCCTCATCCAGGCTCTGGCGGTGGCTGTGCTGCTGTTCGGATCGCTGGGCCGTCTGGTGTACGTGCTGTACGTCACCGGGGCCTAGCCGAATGCTTAGGCGAAACACCGCAACCACAATTGCGGCGAAGTGTTGTGGAACATACATCTCCCCGATGGGGGACGTCCGAGTTCGAGATCCGACAATGTCAAGGAAATCAGTCGCCTTCGCAGTCTCCCTGGCCCTCGCGGCCGGGCTCGCGGCCTGCGCGACACCCACGCCCTACCAACCGAACGTCAAAGGCCAGTCCACGGCCGGCGGATATTCCGAGATCCGGCTCGAGCCGAACCGGTATCGCGTCAACTTCATGGGCAACTCCCTCACCGGCCGCGAGACGGTAGAAGGATACCTGCTGTTCCGCGCCGCCGAGCTGACGGTCGAGAGCGGCTACGACTGGTTCGCCATCGTCGACCGCGACACCGACAAGAAGACCCAGACCTACGTCGAGCCCGACCCGTTCTATCGTCCGTGGTACGGGACCTACGGCTTCTGGCGCCCGTCCTGGCGCTATTACGGCCGCGGCTTCGGCTGGCGCGGCTGGGACCCCTTCTGGGGCGACCCCTTCTGGGCCGACCGCGTCGACGTGCGCACCGTCGAACGCTTCGAGGCCTCGGCCGAGATCCTGATGCAGAAGGGCGCCAAGCCCCAGGACGATCCCAAGGCCTTCGACGCCCGCGCGGTGATCGAGAACCTGAAGCCGCGCGTCCAATACCCCGAACCGCGGAAGTGACCTGATCCCGGCCGCGGGTGTCCTCGCGACAGCCGCGGCCGCACCCCCAATCGGGGGGTCAATCCGATATCCGAACGCGCAAAACACGCTCGATGCCGTCGGCCAGCCGACGTATCGGGCGCCTGTTCGCGCGCGTCCAACCGGTCTCGCCAAACGAATAGAAGGTAAACGCTGCGAATCCGGCTGGTTGCGCGTCGCAAAGCGCTGCCGTTTCGGATTTTTGGGTTATCCTGTTCCGGCTGTTCTGGAGGGTGGGTGAATGGTTAGGGCGCGCTCGACGCCCCGGGGCGATCGCGGCCGCGGCCGGATCGGCGGCGGACGCTGGACGGCGGTCTTCGCGGCCGTCGCGATCAATGTGACCCTGGCCAACGGCGCCTGGGCCGCCCAGCGCGTGGCGCTGATCGTCGGCGTGTCGAAGTACGAAAAGGTCCCGGCGCTGACCAACCCGGCCAAGGACGCCAAGCTGGTCCAGGCGACGCTGCAGAAGCTGGGCTTCCAGGTCACCGTGCTGACCGACCCCAACCGCATGCAGCTTCTGGAGGGCCTGGGCGCCTTCGAGCAGGCGGCCAAGGATTCCGACGCCGCGGTGATCTACTACGCCGGCCACGGCGCGATGATCGACGGCGTGAACTACCTGCTGCCCAAGGACGCTGTCTCCACCAGCAAGACCACCCTGACCGCCAGCTCGCTGGAGTCGGCCAGCCTGGGGCAGGCGCTTTCGGGCGCGAAGGCCGTGCGCCTGATCATCCTGGACGCCTGCCGCAACAACCCCACCGCCACGCGCAGCCTCGGCGGCAACACGCGCGGCCTGGCCCGCGAGACCGGACCCACCAGCGTCTCGGTGGTGACCCTGATGGCCGCAGCGCCGGGGCAGGTGGCGCAGGATGGCGTGCCGGGCGCCGCCAACAGCCCCTTCGCCATCGCCCTGACCCAGGGCATGACCCGGCCGGGCGCCACGGTCGGCGAGCTGCCGGGCTACGTGCAGGCCGAGGTCGAGCGGATGACCGAGGGCGAGCAGACGCCCGACCTGCAGGGCATCTGGCGCAATGTGAACTGGACGTTCGATCCGAACGGCCCGCCCAAGACTGTGGCAGCCGCCGCGCCGGGCGCCGACCTCACCAAGATCAAGTGGGAGAAGGACCAGGTCTTCTGGACGTCGATCAAGGACTCCGACGACCCGGCCGACTTCAAGGCCTACATGGACGCCCAGGATCGCGGCGAGATCGCCGGGTCCTTCCGCAAGCTGGCCGCCAACCGCATCCGCGCGCTCGAGAAGCTGCCCGCCGGCTCGTTCCAGGTGGCTTCGCGCTCTGCCGCGCCCGGCCAGGATCTGGTGGTCAAGGCCCGCGACGCCTTCGCCCGCGGCGACTTCGCCTCGGCGGCCCGAGACTGGAACACGGCCGCCGCCCAGGGCAACGGCGCGGCCATGTACAACCTCGGCGTCATGTCGCTGACCGGCAAGGGCATGCCCAAGAACGCCGAGGCGGCCGCCAAATGGTTCAAGGCCTCGGCCGACACCGGCCACTCGGGCGGGATGGTCAACTGGGGCCTCTGCCGCCTGAACGGCTTCGGGACCGCCAAGGACGAGAAGGCCGGCTTCGACTGGATCCAGAAGGCCGCCGACCGCGGCTCGGCCAACGCCATGGGCATGGTCGCCGAGGCCTATCTGCGCGGCAAGGGTGTCGGGGCCGACCCACGTCAGGCCGCCGGCTGGCTGCAGAAGGCGGTGGACGCCGGCGACGGCCCGTCGATCGCCCAGCTCGCCGACCTTTACGAACGCGGCCAGGGCGTGGGCCGCGACCCGCGCCGGTCGTTCAACCTCTATCAGCGCGCCGCCACGGCCGGCGACACCGACGCCATGGTCCACCTGGGCTACGCCTACGAGGACGGCGAGGCGGTGGCCAAGGACCCGGTCCAGGCCGCCACCTGGTACCAGCGCGCCGCCGAGGCCGGAAACAGCGAGGGCATGTCCAGCCTGGCCGTGATGTTCGAAAACGGTAACGGATTACCGCAAGACTACGCGCGCGCCGCAGAATACTACCGGTTGGCCGCAAACGCCGGTGACGCCCGCGGCTTCCTCGGCCTAGGCAGCATGACCGCGCGCGGCGCGGGCATGCGCGCCAACCCGGCCGAAGCGGTGCGCCTGTTCCAGCAGGCCGCCGACCGGGGCAGCGCGCTCGCCATGCGCAACCTGGGCATCATGTACGAGACCGGCCAGGGCGTCCGCGCCGACCGGAAGAAGGCAGTCGACTACTACCGCAAGGCGCTTGCGGCCGGAGACCAGGACGCCCGGGGCGAACTGGAGCGGCTGGGGGTGTCGAGCTAGCCAATTGGGGGGACGGAAGATGGAAACGGCTCAGAACAAGCGGACGCTGAGGGCGGCGGTCAGCGCGGTGGCGCTGCTTAGCCTGACGGTCCAGCCCGTGATGGCCCAGGGCAAGGGCGGCAAGGACGCGATCCTGAACGCCTGCGCCGCTCAGCGCGAGCCGCTGCAGAAGCTCGACAAGGAATACTCCGACCTCAAGAAGTCGAAGATGAGCGCGGCCATCGGCGAGGGCTTGAAGACGGGCGCCATGGTGCTCGCCAAGGGCGTGGCCAGCGGCGGCATCCCGCTGGGCCGCGGCGGCGGCTTCGGCGGCGGCGGCTTCGGCGGCATGAGCAGCCTCATGGGCGGCGTCGCCTCGATGGCGATGCAGAGCTCGGCCCAGCAGGCGGCCCAGGGCGGCGGCGCGCCGGCGCCCGCGGCCACGACGATGATGTTCGGCCAGGACCTCCTGAGCGGCGCCATGGGCCTGAACGTTCCCGGCGTCTCGGGCTACGGCATGAGCGGCGGCGACAGCGCCAAGGCCTACGCCGCCCTGGCGGTCCTCGTGGCCATCGTCGCCACCGCCGACGCCTATGCGAAGCTGAAGGAACAGGAAGCCGGCGGCGACCTGAAGAAGGCCTCTTTCAACATCGACCAGGACGCCGGCCGCCAGCTCGCCGTCAGCCGATCGATCGCCGACAGCGGCAGCGCCCTGGTGGAGTGCCGCTCGGCCCAACTCACCGACATCAACACCCGCCTGGCCGGCGCCACCAACGACAAGGACCGCAAGGCGATCCGGCGTGAACGCACCGAGCTGACCAGTGCGCTCAAGAAAGACATCGACCTCACCGGGGGCGTCGTCGACCAGCACGTGGGCATGGCCAAGACCTTCACCCAGGGCCGCGCCATGACCGACGGCGCGTCCGAAGCCGATGTGCTGGGCAATCAGGCGCCCGCCTACGCCACCGCCGCCTCGGTGACCAAGGCCTCGATGCCCAAGGGCAGCGGCGCCGCCTCGGGCGGCCAGGCCCAGGCCTCGGCGCCCGCCGCCGTGGTCACGATCAAGGCCGCGGTCGTCCGCGCCGCCCCGACCGCCTCGGCCGCCGCGGTGAAGAGCCTTCCGGTCGGTACGTCGCTCCAGGCCAAAACCGGCGCCTCGGAAGGCGGCTGGTGGGAAGTCGACGGCGGCTACGTGCGCGCCTCGGAAGTCGGCCCGCCCGGCTCGGCCCCCGCCGCGCCGGTCCAGGCCGCGAAGGGCGGCAAGGGCAAGGGCGCGGCCGCCAAGGCCCCGCCCCCGCCGCCGGCCCCGGTCGGCCCCACCAACATCCGCGCCTACAACCAGTCCGTCATCGCCGCCCGCGACAATGGCAAGGGCCGCCTCTCGTCCCTGATGACCGACATCCAGTCGGCCGAACGCCGCGAGAACGTCTTCTACGCCTGGCTGTCGAACTTCGGCCTGGGGTAGCGCGTGGCGCCACGCCTCTCCCCCGAAGCGAAGGGGAGAGGAGCGTCCATGTCCGAGGTGGGCGGGTAGGTGACGGCGTGCACGCTTCAGCCGATGGTATATGGCGGCATGCTTCAGAGACGACTGTGGGCAGATCCGCTCTGGGGCAAGCCCTGCCTGGGCTACAGCGTTCAAGCGCGGTTCGATGAAGAGAGCATCGCGCGGCTGGCGGAGGTCCAGCGCCGTGTCGCGGCGATTCCCGACGTGCCGAGGCTGCACTGGACGCCACCGGCGACGACGCACGTGTCCCTCTTCTCCATTGTTCCCGTGCGGTGGCCGGCAGCGGGCAAGTCCGAGTTGTGGGCACGGTTAGGAGAGCGGGTTCTGTCGGAAGTGGCGTCAGCCAAATGGCCTGACCGCCTGGTGATAGGTTTGCATGAATTGGCGGTTACCGAGACCGCGCTGATCTTGTTCACGCCGGACCAGGCGGCGCCGATCCGCCGGCTCAGAGCGCGTCTGAACGCCTTGGCGGCCGAGGACGGCCAGCCCCCTCAGACCTTCGACCGAACCCATGTCACCCTGGCCCGGCCGTCTCACGACGAACTTGTCGACGAGGCGAGGATCGCCGAGATCGAGCGAACGCCTGCAGCCATAGATGTAGCCATCAGCGCCATCATCACGATCAAGGAACTGGTCTACCCCAGCCTGGAATTTGAGGCGCTCAATTGAGGTCCGCTAAGCGTCGCTTGCCGACTTCGCGCACCGCGCAGCCCCCGCCCGTGGCCTCCCTAGGCGGCCAACACCTGCCGGCGCTTCGCCAGCAGCAATTCCGCGCAGCCGTAGGTCCGCGCGTTGTCCACGTCGATCGCATGCGCCCCGTCGGGCAGGATCACCGGTTCGACCCGCAGGCGGAACCTCCGCCCCAGCCGCCGCAGCGCGCCCCGCAGCGACAGCCGCCTCGTCAGGAGCAGCGCCAGGTTGATCGGCCCCAGGGCCACGATCATCCGCAGCGGCTTCTTGGCGAACTGACCGCCGCTGCGGAAGCCCTCGGCCACGCGCATCGCCTCCGGGCCACGCAGCGCATAGAGGTTGCAGTTGGAATAGGCGTCATCCGAGAAGCGGTAGAACCGCCGCTGGCCCTCGGGGTGGGCTGCCAGCACCGAGGCCTGGGTGCAGAGCGCCACCGCGACGTCGACGCCTCGCGACAGAGGCGCCAGCACGGTCTGCACGGCGCCGGGCGTCAGCAGCACGTTGTCCGAGGTTGTGATCAGCATGGGCTCGCCCACGCCGACCGCCGCGGCGTAAACGCTGTCGGCGAGGTTGTCGGCGGCGATCACAAAGTCCACCGGCGCGCCGCGCGGCAGGATGGCGGCGATCGCCGCCTCGCTCTGCGGCTCCACGACCACCCGCACCCGCGACACGCCGGGCGTCGCCAGGAGGGCGTCGATGACGTGGCGGATCAGCGGCGCGCCCCGGATGGCGACGAGGCTCTTGTTGGCCACGCCCGCCTCGGCGGCCAGCGGATCGACGCGGCCGGCCCGCTGCGCGGCCAGCACCACCGCCGTGAAGGGCGCCCCATGGGACGCTTGGGCGTCAGGCGGCGACATCGAACTGGCGTTCCAGCAGACCCTGGCGGCGCAGGCTCTCGGCCAGGATCGTCTCGATCAACTCGCCGTGGCTCCAGCCGATCTGGGCGGCGGCCAGGGCGATGGTCTTGCGGGACCATAGGTTGCAGTTGAGGTTGACCTCGAGAAACAGCACCGAGCCCGTGGTCACGTCGAGACGGAACTCGAAGCGGCCATAGTCGAAGGGGGTGAACTCCCGCATTATCCGCCGCGCGCGGGCCTCCACGACCCCCAGGATGTCGGGGTCGACCAGCGGCCGGATCTCGTAGGCCTGGCCGTCGACCAAGTCGCGCTTCTCGGCGTAGGTGCGCAGGAGCCGCGGGTCTTCCTGCTCCACGATCTGGGTCGGCAGGATCACCGGCTCGCCGTCCACGGTGATCACCGAGACCTCGATGTCGTGGCCTTGGAGGAACGGCTCGACGATGGCGTCATGCCCCTCGTCGTGCAGTTTGAGCACCGCGGCCCGGACGCCGGCCCAGTCATGGGCGTCGCTCACCCCCCAGCTCGCCGAGCTGGCGTTCGGCTTGATCACGTAGCGGGCGGCCGCGGGGCAGTCGCGGAGCTCCACCGGCGCCCCCCGGCGATAGACGGTCCAGGGCGCCGTCGGCACGCCGCGCGCGGCCGCCGCGCGCTTACTGAGGTGCTTGTCGTCGGCCAGGCCGCGCAGGATCGGGCTGGCGCCCAGGTAGGGCACGCCCTGCCGCTCGCACAGCAGGGGCAGCATCATCTCGGAGTTCAGGAACCCGCCACGGTTCAGCAACGGGAAGACGAAGTCCGCCGGCGGCTCGTCGAACAGCACGCGGTAGTCGTCGCCCAGCGTCAGGTTCAGGCCCATGGCCTCCAGCGCCAGCCGCATTTCGCGGTGATAGGTGGCGTGGGTCCCGTCCTCGGGATGCGGCCCGCCCTCCCAGCGGGCGTGCTTGGCGATGAACAGCACGCGCAGGGCGCGCTTGACGGCCGCGGGTATGCTGCGCGGCGCCGGATGACGGCTCATCGGACTCTCCCCATCCGAAGCCCGGCGAAGGATCGGCGCCCCATGGCCGACTCGAGCCGCAGCGGGCCTTCGCGCCCTGAGTTACCGGCCGGCCGTGACGGGTCCGCTACGCTTTGGTGGCAAGATGATGAGCCAGCAGCTGGCCATACCGGCCCTCCCCCAGGCCCCGCCGCGCGGCGCGCTGCGGCATCAGCACCCCGGGCTTGCCGTTCCCTTCGATCAGCAGCGGACCCTCCGGCGTCATGGCGAGGTCCCACCCGACCAGGGCGTAGTCGCCGAACGCCTCGGCATGGGCCCGCACCGCCAGCGCCTTCACCGCCGGCCAATCGGGCAGGACGCGGCCGACGATCGGCGCGCCCGTCACGGGATGGCGCGCGTAGTCGCCGCCGCCGTAGCCCTTGCAGGCGAGACCCAGCGTCCCAGTCTCCAGGTCCACGCCCGCGATCAGCCCGCCGGCCTTCATGTTGTCGACCCTCGCCGCCGGGTCCGAGGCGAAGCGGAACGTGGCGCTCACCACCTCTGGTGTCCCCGCCTCGTCCAGGATCGTCACCACCCGCACCGTGGGCAGCGCGCCCAGGGCCAGGTCGGCCAGCGCCGGATGGGTGGCGATCCGCGGCTGGATCACCGTCGCCCCGCGCGCCGTCAGCAGGTGCGGCGCCAGGCTGGCCGCAAGTTCGGCCGCATCGGCGAAGCGGCCCAGCATCACGACGCCGTCGCCCCCCTCGCCGTCGGCCGGTTTGGCCACAAGCTCGCGACCAGCTGGTTCGGCGCCCGCCGTCAGGCGTCCGCGGGCCACCGTCGCCACGGTCTCGGGATGCGGCAGGCCGGCGTCGCGGCAGCGGGCATAGAAGCGCGCCTTGTCGGCCAGGGCGCAGGCCGGGGTCCAGCCCAGGGGGTTGATGCGCTTGTTCAGCGCCGCGTCCTCGAAGCGCCGGATATACCCGTCCAGCGCCTCGCCGCGGTCGATGCGAAAGAGGGCTAGGTCCTGCGGGTCGGCGAACCGGCTGCGGGCGATCCGCACGGCGCGGACACGCCAGCCGTCGTCCAGGCTGAACTTCCGCTGCACCTTGCGCGCGCGCCACGGGATCCAGGCCTGGAACGCGACCCCGACCAGCGCGTCCAGCGCCGCCCGCAACGGCCCGCGCGCCGAGCGCCTGCGCCGATAGTGCTCGGCCAGGAAGACGCCGCTGATCGGGGTCAGCACGCCGGGGTAGATCGCATAGGCCTTCTTGAGGAAATACAGCCGGTCGTAGCCCATGGCCCGGGCCTAGCATCCGATTGTTACAATCCCACGGTAGCGCTGGTCATTCGGGGGAACCGGCCATGCGTCACGTCTATCTGCACGTCCACGACCTGCGGTCCAGCGGCGTGGTGCGAAACGCCATCGACTTCGCCAAGCGCCTCGCCCAGGACCATCCGACCACCCTGGTGGCCGGCTACGGCAAGGGCTTCTTCGCGGAGGAGGCGGCGCGCGGCCCGTTCGCGCTGAAGGTCCTCGCGCCACGAGAAGGCGTGCTGGGGCGCGGCGCGGCCGCCCTGCGCCTGCGGGCCTGGCTGTCCGGCCAGCCGGCCGGCGCTCTGATGTCGGTCGGCAACATGGGCCATTGGACCCCGTTCCTGGCCTGCCAGGGCTTGGCCCACATCGCCCGCATCTACTGCATCAGCAACGAAGTCGCCCGCGACGACGGCCTGAAGAGCCGCACGCGCCTCGCGTGGATGAAGCTGCTGACCCTGGACGCGGCCCGCATCGTCGTCGTTGGCAAGGCGCTGCGGCGGCTGCCGCTGTTCGCTACGGCCATCGCCTCGGGTCGGGCCGTCGAACTCCCCAACGGGGTCGACAATGCCCTGGCCGTCCGCCTTGCTCGGGTCCCGACCCCGCATCCGTGGCTGGATGAACCCGTTCCCGTGGTCCTCGGCATCGGCCGGCTGCGGCCACAGAAGAATTTCGACCTCCTGATCAAGGCGGCCGGCCGGGCCCGGGCCACGCGGCGGGTGCGCCTGGCGATCATCGGCGGCGGTGCGGCGACAGAGCGCGAGCGACTCGCCGCCCTGGCCGAGGCCGCCGGCCTCGGTGACGACTTCCTGCTCGCCGGCGAAACGGACAACGTCTTCGCCTGGCTTTCTCGCGCGGCGGTGTTCGCACTGCCATCGCGGTGGGAGACGTCGTCCCTCGCGCTGCTGGAGGCCCTGGCGGCGGGAACCCCTTCGGTGGCGTCACGGCTGGCGGGGGATGCGGCGATGGTCCTGGACGGGGGTCGATACGGCCTGCTCTTCGATGGTCACGACCCTGAAGCCCTGGCCCATGCCGTTCTGACGCAGATCGCGGCGCCGGTTCGCCCCGCAGATCGCGCGCTGGCCTACGATCTGGCGCTGACCAACGACGCCTACGCCGGCCTTGTGGCCGACGTGCTGCGGGAGAACTCGCCGAAGCCGCGCCGCGACTCGCCGATGGAGCTGCACGCAAGACCCTCGTGAGATGCGCCGACATCCACACTCAACCTGCGATGACTCCACCACGCCTCGGAATGGTGAAATGGTTAACGCCGCAGGTCGGGGGATCGGGGATGGACAACGCTCTAGCGGTACTGGGGGTCGGCGCGGTAGCGGGCGCGGCGACCTGCGTGGTCGCGCTGCTGAGCAGCAGCCGCACGCGCCGCCACGGCCTATGGCGGACCATCTGGACCGAGGTCTCGATGACCGCCAGGTATCGCCATCCCTACAAGGACTGAGCGCCGGTCCCGGCGCCTCACGGCCACGACGACGACGTCCCGCCGAAGCGGAAGGCCATCTCGTGATCCTGAAGAAATTTGGAGCGGGCGAGGCGATTCGAACGCCCGACCCCAACCTTGGCAAGGTTGTGCTCTACCCCTGAGCTACGCCCGCGCTCCGTAGGGGCGATGGTCAGCCCCAAATGCGAGAGGCGGCCTTATGGCAGACGACTTCCGCCTTTGCAAGCGGCCCGACGTCGCATTTTTCGACGCCTTCGCGGAGCCCCGCCCTAGCGGAATTTCGGGGCCTTCAGCCGGCGCTTGTTGATGTGGCCCTCAGGGGCGTCCGCCTTCACTTCCTCGGGGTATTCGCCCTTGAAGTAATATCGCTGCCAGGCCTCCTTCGTGGCCTCGGGATCGCCTCGGAAGATGCGCTGGTTGAACTCGCTGCGGTGCTTCTCCCAGACGTCGTACTGGTGGCGTAGCTCCGGATCGGAATCCATGCGCCGGATGACCGGCTGGATCTCGTGCAGGGTGTGGTCCTGCAGCAGGGTGATGAAGCAGAACGGCTCGCCCTTTTCGAACCGCACGCGGCCCGGCCGGGTGAAGATCCAGTTCATCGTGAAGGGGAACGGCAGCCAATCGGTCTCCACCACGCCCGCCAGCGGCTGGATGCCGTCCTTGACGTGGTTGGGTGGGCCCTGGGCCAGCATCACCCACCCCGGCGGGGTTCGGAACAGATAGCCTGGGTGCAGGGTCAGGACGCCGTGGCTGAAATGGCTGGTAGCCAGGCGGTGGAAGTCCGGGTTCGGATAGTCGGGCTTCAGCGTCAGGTCGGCCTGCATCAGCCCGCCGTTCCATTCGGCGGTGAAGGCCACCGGACAGAGGATCTCCCAGCCCGAGGAGTTGGCCATGTTCAGCGGCAGGCAGCGGTAGGGGTGGCGCGCGGTGAAGGCGTCCATCCAGGCGCGCTGCGGCCGGCCCGGCACGATCTCGGGCGGGCGCTCGGTCGTGGGGAAGCACTCCAGTTCCATCGGGTTCTCAACTCGTGCTGACGACAGCTCAACCCATAAGCGCCGCCCGGCCGCTCCGTCCAGCCGCCGAACCTCCACGCAAGGAAAAGCCCCGGCCGCTTGCGCGACCGGGGCTGGTCCTTTGCCCCTGGAGCCTAAGGCTCCGAAGGATCGTCCGTCTTAGGCCAGGGCGGCCTTGCGACGACGGATCATGGCGCCGGCGCCGCCGAAGCCCATGATCATCAGGGCCCAGGTGCCGGGTTCCGGAACCACGCCACCGGCGAGGCCGTCGAACTCGAACGCGTCTTGCGAGGACTGGAAGGTGATGGACTGAACCTCTTGGCCACCGAAGTTGTAGTACACGCGGTAGCCTTGGACGCGGTCGCCGTTCGGGTTCGAAGGCGTGCCACCCCAGATCTGGTTGCCGGTCAGCACTTCAGTGCCGCCGCCACGATAGTGCAGGGTCAGCTTGTTGTAGGCGTCCGGCGAGCCCATGTAGAAGCTGAACGACGACAGGTAGTTGCCGCCCACCATCGAGAAGGTGCTGGTGCCGCCGCCTTGGACCGACGCGTAGTCGGTGCCGTCGACGCTGACGGGGCCGGCCGGGTTGCCGTTGCTGGTCACGATCACGGCGCCCGGGCCAGTGTACGGCGGCGGCGAGCTGTTGGTGATCGGATCCGGCGTCGTGGTGACTTCGTTGCCGACCCAGGCCACGGCCGGGTTCGCGATCGCGTCGAAGTCGTAGAGCATCACTTGGTTGTTGGCAGCGAGGGTCGTGCCGAACAGGTCGCCAGCCACCGTGGTGATGGTGACAGCGTTGGCGGCGCTAGCAGCCGCCATCAGACCAAACGCGGCCGAAGCCGCAGCGAGAGTACGGAGTTTCATCTTGTCTTCCCCAACGTCTGGCCCCGCTCCACCTGTCGGAGGTGACCTTCAGCCTTAACAGTATATTAAAGCCGCAAGCCCGACGACTCGATTCGCCTAACAGGTGTATGCGTGTGAGAAATGCTGCACAATCAAAGGTTTGTAACGTCAACTGCGCAGCTTAGGAGCGGCGCTTCGACGCGGCTCACGGTCCTGTTATGACGGGCCGAATGATGATGCGCAACGAGCTTCTGAGCTACCTCGCGGACCTGGGCCTGGAGACCACGACGCACGAGCATCCGGCCGTGTTCACCGTGGACGAGGGCGAGGACATCAAGGCCCGGATCCCGGGCGCCCACACCAAGAACCTGTTTCTCAAGGACGCGAAGGGCCAGCTCTGGCTCGTTTCGGCGGAAGGCCATGCCCAGATCGACCTGAAGCGCCTTCACCCGGTGATCGGCTCGGCGCGGCTTTCGTTCGGCAGCCCGGCGCTGATGCAGGAGACACTGGGCGTCACGCCGGGCTCCGTCACGGCCTTCGGCCTGGTCAACGATCGCGACCGCCGCGTGCGATTCGTCCTGGATCGGACGCTCGCGGAGGCCGACCGGGTGAACTTCCACCCTCTGACGAACACGGCCACGACCACTATCGCCGCCGAGGACTTTCGAGCGTTCCTCGACGCGCTGGGCGTACGGCCCCTCATCGTGGATTTCGTCGCGATGACCGTGATCGACTAGCGGCAGGCCTCACTTGCGACCATCTTGAGCGCGACACGTTAGACGCAACGAGACAAGGGACCACCGGGATATGACCCTCATCGGGGAAACCCATGGCGCCGCCGGCGCGCCGCCCAGCGACCTGATCAAGGACGCCACCGACGCGAGCTTCATCGCCGATGTCGTCGAAGCCTCGAAGATCCAGCCGGTGATCGTCGATTTCTGGGCCACCTGGTGTGGCCCGTGCCGCCAGCTGGGCCCGGCGCTGGAGAAGGCCGTGACGGCCGCCAAGGGCGCCGTGAAGCTGGTCAAGGTCGATATCGACGCGAATCCCGCCTACGCGGGCCAACTGCGGGTACAGTCGATCCCGGCCGTCTTCGCCTTCGTGGACGGCCGACCCGTCGACGGTTTCATGGGCGCACTGCCCGAAAGCCAGGTGAAGCAATTCGTCGATCGCCTGGCCAAGCAAGGCGCGGGCGTTTCGCCGGTGGACGAACTGCTGGCGATGGCGAAGGAGTCGCTCGAACTCGGCGACCCTGGCGGGGCCGCCCAGGCCTACGCCCAGGCGCTGCAGATGGACCCGGCTAATGTGAAGGCGATCGGCGGCATGGCGCGCGTGCTGCAGCAGGCGGGCGACCTCGACCAGGCCCGCGAGGTTCTGGAGATGGCGCCGCCCGACGCCAAGGACCCCGATATCGATGCGGTGCGCGCCGCGCTGGCGCTCGCCGACCAGGCGCCATCCGAGACCGCCGAGTTCGAGGCTCGTATCCTGGCCGACGCCGACGACCACGAAGCCCGGCTGGAATACGCGAAGGCCCTCGCGGCCGCAGGCCAGATGCACGAGGCCGTCGACCAGCTTATCGAGAGCATCGGCCGCGACCGCGAATGGAACGACCAGGCGGCGCGCAAGCAGTTGCTGACGATCTTCGAGGCCGCCGGGCCAATGTCCGACGTCGCCAAGCAGGGCCGCCGCAAGCTGTCGTCCATCCTGTTCAGTTGAGAGAAGGAGCCGCATGGCGTCGTATCGCCAGCTCTCAGACTTGCCGCAGCTGATCCCGGTCTTCCCGCTGGACGGCGCGCTGCTGCTGCCGGGCGGCGAGCTACCGCTGCAGATCTTCGAGCCCCGCTACCTCAACATGGTGGACGACGCGATGGCCGGCGACCGCGTCATCGGCATGATCCAGACCCGCGGCGGCAGCCGGGCGCGGCCCATCCTGTCCGACGTGGGTTGCCTGGGCCGGATCACCAGCTACGCCGAGACCTCGGATGGCCGCTATTTGATCACCCTGACGGGGGTATGTCGCTTCGATGCGGGGGAGGAGCTCGACCTGCGCCTGCCCTACCGCCAGGTGCGCGCCTCCTACGAACGGTTCCGTGAGGATCTGGACGACGAGGAGGCCGAGGCGAGCGACGACGCCCGCAACCGCTTCGCCGCCGCGCTCAAGCGCTACCTGAACCGCCGCGAGCTGGATATCGATTGGGATACCGCCCGCGAGGCCCCGCTGGAGGCGCTCGTGAACAGCCTCTGCATGGGCCTGCCCTTCGAGCCCGCCGAGAAGCAGGCGCTGCTCGAGGCCCCGGACCTGGCCGGCCGTTTCGACGTGCTGACGACGCTGCTCGAGATCGACGGCTCGGAGTCGGATGACGAGCCCCATCCGCTGCAGTAGAGGGACGCCATGAGCGATCCCCAACCCGGCTACGCCGTCGACGTCGATCCGCGCCTGCTCGAGATCCTGGTCTGCCCGGTGACCCGCGGCCCGCTGACCTACGATCGCACGAAGGGCGAGCTCGTCAGCAAAGGCGCCCGCCTCGCGTATCCCATCCGCGACGGCGTGCCGATCATGCTGCCGGAAGAAGCCCGGGAGTTGGGCGAGGGCGAATAGCTAGAGCGCCTCGCCCCTCAGCAGGCGGGGCAGGTCGCCCACCGCGCCGCCGGCCTCGTGCATGAAGAACCGCCTTGCCGGCGCGACGCGATTGACCGCCGCCATGCCCGCGCCGCGCGCAAGCCGCAGGAGCGGATTGTCGTTGGAAAACAGGCGGACGAAGGCGTCCATGCCGGCTGACAGCGTCACGGTGTCGAAGCGACGCCACGCGGCATAGCGTTCGAGCACCACCTCCGAGCCGATGTCTTCCCCCACGCGCAAGGCGTCCACCAGGACCTCCGCCAGGGCCGCGGCGCCTTTGAGGCCAAGGTTCAACCCCTGGCCCGCGATCGGGTGCACGCCGTGGGCGGCGTCCCCTAGCAGCGCAACGCGCGGCGCGGCGAACCGCTCGGCGAGTTGCAGGCTGAGCGGGTAGGTGAAGACCGGGCCTTCGACCGTCAGGCCTCCGAGGAAATCGCCGAACCGGCGTTCGAGGTGCGCCTGGAAGATTTCGGGTCGCGCGGTCTTCAGCGCCGCGCCGCGCCGCGTGCTCTCGGTCCAGACCAGGCTGGCGCGGTTGCCCGTGAGCGGCAGGATCGCGAACGGTCCGCCCGGCAGGAAGAACTCGTGCGCCACGCCCTGGTGCGGGCGCTCCATGCGCACGGTCGCCACAACGCCGGTCTGGCGATAGTCCCAGCCGATGGCCCCGATCCCGGCCTCGGTGCGGATCACCGACCCACGGCCCTCGGCGCCCACGGCCAGGGGCGCGGCCAGCACGCGACCATCGGCCAGGGCGACTTCGGCGGCGCGCGGTCCGAACGTGGCCTTGGCCACCCGGGCGGGCGCAAGCACCTCGATCGCCGCCGCGGTGACGGCGGCGGCCAGCGCCGCGCGGATGTGACGGTTCTCGAGCAGGTAGCCCAATGGCTCCCCGTCGGACCGGTCGGCGATCTCGGCGGAATCGAACCGCAGGAAGAACGGAAGAGCGCGTCCCGCCGCCGCGCCCGGCGTGGTGGAGTCGGTCACCAGGATCTGCTCGATGCGTTGGGCGTGCGGCTCCAGCCCCTCGGCCAAGCCCAGAGCGCGCCACTGGCGGAAGGCGGCGTAGGCGATGGCAGAGGCGCGGCCATCGAACGTCGGCGCCGTCTGACTATCGAAGGCGACGGGGTCGATCAGCACCGGCCGCAGGCCCGCCCGCGCCAGCGACAAGGCCAGCGTCGCCCCGGCAATCCCGGCGCCCGCGATGATGACGTCGTAGTCCTGGCTCATGGCCGCGATAGGCCACGAACGCAGGCGTGCGTCCAGCCGTCGCGGCAATAGATGGACCAGGACGTCCAATCTTCACTTGCGGCTAACTTCGGCCGGCCATATCAGCGATCTTTAGGATGGACGGCGCCGTCCATCTTTCATTCGAAGGGCGTTCGTCGAATGGCCGGTATGCCGAAAGGTCGTGTCGTACCCATAGCCGCGGGGGCGCTGGCCGCCGCGGCCGTCGCCGTCGGCGGCGGGATCTGGTGGGTCGACCGTCAGAAGTACGAGACCACCGACAACGCCTTCGTGGCCGCTGACAAGGTGACCATCGCCCCCCTGGTGGACGGCTACGTCGCCGAAGTGCTGGTCGACGACAACCAGCCGGTGCGCCCCGGCCAGGTGCTGGTGCGGATCGACCCCGCGACCATCAGGGCGCGGCTCGCCCAGGCCGAAGCCAACGCCCAGGCGCTGGAGGCGGCCGTGAGCGCCGTCGATGACAAGGCCCGGCTGGAACAGGCCATGATCGCCCAAAGGGCCGCCGCGCTGGATAGCGCGCACGCCCAGGCCAAGTGGGCGGACAGCGAGATGAACCGATATGGCGCGCTGGCCAAGCAGGGCTGGGTGTCGTCCCAGCGCGCGCAAACCGCGCGCACGGCTCAGGAGCAGGCTGCGGCCGGCGTCGGCCAGGCCCGCGCCGCCCTCGAGGCCGAGCACCGCGCCGCCCAGTCGCTGGGTTCGGCCCGGGACCAGAGCGTGGCCCAGGCCGCCGCGGCCCGCGCCGCGGCCGAGCAGACGCGCATCGACCTCTCCCGCACCGAGATCCGCGCGCCCATCGCGGGCGTCGTGGGTGCGCGCGCGGTGCGGGTGGGCCAGTACGTCCGCCCTGGCGGCGCCTTGATGAGCCTCGTGCCGCTGGCCGACGCCTATGTGGTCGCCAACTTCAAGGAAACTCAGGTGGCCCGGCTGCGCATCGGCCAGCCCGTGGAGATCCATGCCGACGCCTTCGGCAAGGAGGTCATCAAGGGGACGGTCGCCAGCTTCGCCCCGGCGACCGGCGCGGAGTTCGCGCTGATCCCAGTCGAGAACGCGGTCGGCAACTTCACCAAGATCACCCAGCGCCTGCCGGTGCGGATCAAGATCGATCGGAACCAGAAGTTGGCGGGCGGACTGCGCCCGGGCCTGTCGCTGAAGGTGAAGGTGGACGTCACCCAGCACACCGGCGTGTCGTTCGCCGAGAGCGGCGGCTCCCCCGCCCAGTTCGCCCGGCGAGGCGCGCAGGACTGAGCCCGTGACCGACGCCGCCCTCCCCGCCGAAGCCGGCCGGCCGCGCCCGGCTCACGCCCCGGTCATGCTGGGCGCCGACGGCGCCGAGGTGAACTGGACCAAGGTGTTCCTCGGCTTCGGCGGGATGGTCATCGGCCAGTTCATGGCGATGCTGGATATCCAGATCGTCGCCAGTTCGCTTGTGCAGATCCAGTCGGGGATCGGGGCCACTGCGGACGAGATCAGCTGGGTCCAGACGATCTACCTCTTGGCCGAGGTCGTGATCATGCCCCTCACGGCCTACCTGACGAAGATGTGGGGCACGCGGTCGTTCTATGTGATCGCGGTGGTCGGCTTCATCTTCACGTCGGTCGCGGTGGGCCTCTCGTCCTCGGTGGCGATGATGATCGTGTTCCGGGCGCTTCAGGGCCTGTTCGCCGGCGCCATGATCCCGCCGGTGTTCGCGACGGCCATGACGGTGTTCCCGCCCGAGAAGCGGCTGACCGCCAACGTCATCGTCGGCCTGATCGTCACGCTCTCGTCGACCATCGGCCCCACCCTGGGCGGCCACCTGACCGACCTGCTGAGCTGGCGCTGGCTGTTCTTCATCAACATCCCGGTGGGGGTTCTCGTCATCTTCCTCGTCGGCCGCTACGCCAACTTCGACAAGGGCGACCCCAGCCTGTCCAAGGGCATCGACTGGTGGGGTCTGGGCCTGATGACGGTCTTCCTGCTGTCGATGCAGTACGTGCTGGAAGAGGGCAACAGCGAGGGGTGGTTCGACGATCCGACCATCCTGTGGCTGGCGGTGACGGCCTTCCTCACCGGTGTCGCCTTCATCTGGCGCCAGCTCACCTACTGGCAGCCGATCGTGTCCCTCGCGCCGTTCCGCGACCGGAACTTCACCCTGGGCATCGTCATGACCTTCGTGACGGGGGTCAGCCTGTTCGGCGGCACGTTCCTCATGCCGATCTTCCTCGGACAGGTGCGCGGTTTCTCGTCGGCCGAGGTGGGCAACACCATGCTGGTGTCCGGCCTGACCATGTTCCTGTCGGCGCCCATCGCCGGGCGTTTCGTGCGGATGATGGATGCGCGGATCGCCATGATCGGCGGCTTCGCCATGGCCGCATGGGCCATTCAGCTTGGGGTGCGCGTCACCGACGAATGGGGCTTCAACGAGTTCTTCCTTCTGCAGGTGGCGCGCGGCCTAGGCACCATGATCGCGATGATCGCCGCCCAGCAGATGAGCGTCGCCTCGCTGCCGGTGACGATGATGAAGGACGCCTCGGGACTGATAAACCTGATCCGGAACGTCGCCGGCGCGATCGGCTTGGCGGTGCTCACCACCATCCTCAGCCACCAGGGCGCGGTGCACTACATGGACCTGGCGAGCGCCGCCAGCACGGCGAATGCCGCCAGCACCGGGATGATGGACGGCCTCACCGCGATGATGACCGAGGGTGGCCTGGCCGACCCCGAGGGCACGGCGCGCAAGGCCATGAGCCTGATGATGCACCGGCAGGCCGCGGTGCTGAGCTTCGGCGACGCCTTCGCGGTCCTGGCGCTCGGGTGCTGGTTCGCCGTCGGCCTGGCCTTCTTCGCCCGGCCCGGCCCGGCCATGGGCGGTCCGCCGCAAGGCGGGGGTCACTGACATGCCGCGCATCGCCGGCCAGATCGACGTCTCGAAGAACGAAGCCATCCTGGACGCCGCCATCGAGGTGATGAGCGAACGGGGCCTGGGCGCTCCCCTGACCGAAATCGCCCGGCGCGCCTGCGTGTCGAAGCAGACGATCTACAACCACTACGGCTCAAAGGCGGAGCTGGCGCGGGCGATGTCCGAGCGCCGGGCCCACGAGGTCGCCGACGTGCTCCAGGCGCCGGGCGCGATCGAAAACCCGGCGGAGGCCCTGGCCGGCTATGCGCGCCTGCTCATGCGCGCGGTGCTGAACCCGCGAAGCATGGCGATCTACAAGATGGCCATGCAGGCCTCGGCCAGCATGCCCGATGTCGCCCTGGCGATCTACGAAGCCGGGCCGAGGGCCAGCCGGCTGCGTCTCGCGGAATTCCTGCGCCTGGAAACCGCCGCGGGGCGCCTGCGCACGCCCGACCCGCTGCAGGCGGCGGAGTTCTTCGCGGGGATGGTGCTCGGCCGCTACCAGACTCCCTTGCTGCTGGGCGTCCCCATCGAGCTTACCGAGGACGACGTCGATAACGTGGCGCGCGAGGCCGCCGCGCGGTTCATGCGGGCCTACGCGCCCTAGCCGCAGGGCGACAGACAGGCTTGGCCGCCGATGCTAAGCTGCGGGCCATGTGTCGGGGGGCGCGTTCGTGAGCGTGAAACTTTGGGTGTCGGGCGCGTTGGCGGCGGCGGCGGTCCTGGTAGACCCGGCCGTGGCCCAGACCACGACGCCCAAGTTCGGGGCCCTCGCGGTCGACCGGGCCAAGGGGTTCGCCTTCGGGTTCAGCTTCGACCAGCCCAGCCGCGCCGACGCCGAGCGCCGAGCGCTGGACGAGGCCCGTAAGCGGGGCGGGAACGGCACGGTGGTGCTGGTATGGTCCGGCGCCGGCTGCGGGGCCTATCGCACGGTCGACGCCAAGGAGGGCGACGCCTACGGTTGGGGCGTCGCGCGGACGCGCCCCGAGGCCGACGCCATCGCGCAGCGCGAGGCGTCGAAGCGGAGCAACGGCAGCGTCACCTGGAACAACGCCTGGGCCTGCAACAGCGACACGCCCGTGCTCCTGAACATCCTGAAGAACGAGCCTGTTGGCGAAGGCGGCGGCGACGGGATCGTCCTGCAGAACAACCGCTATGTCAGCGACCTGGCCTTTTCGCCCGACAGCCGCCAAGTGGCGACGCTCAGCTACGGCGACGGCGCGGTCATGGTCTGGGACGTGCGCACCGGCCGGCTCGTCCGCACACTCACCGGCCTGTCCCCCACCCCCTACAGCATCGCCTGGTCCCCCGACGGCACGCGGATCACGGGCGGCGACAGTCAGCGGGTCATCATGTGGGACGCCCGCAGCGGCCAGAAGCTGGGCGAGAACCTGCACAAGGCGTTGCTGAGCGACCTCGCTTTCACCACCGCGGGCCTCTTCGCCAACGGCGCGCAGGAACTCTACGACGATCCACGCGGCGGCTGGGTGGTCTGGCAGCTCGATCCGATGGACGCGAGCCTGGTCCGCAAGGTCACCCTGATGGACCCGCGCACCCACGCGCTGGATGATACCGTCTTCTCCCCGGACGGGCGCCGCGCGGTGACGCTGGGCGACAAGCCGGGACTCGAGATCCGGGTGTGGGACCTGGCCTCGGGCCGCGCCGTCGTGACGATCAATGCGCCGCGCGACAACGTGGCCGCCGAGTTCTCTCCGGACGGTGCTCGCCTGGCGACGGGGGGAGACGACGGCGTGGCCGTCTGGGACGTGGCGACCGGCCGCCAGCTCGCCCACTTCGGCTCCGGCCGAATCGACGACGTGGCCTTCTCGCCCGACGGTCGCCGGGTCGTCAGCGGCGCCATGGACAAGTCCGTCACCGTCTGGGACGCCACCACCGGGCAACCGCTCGCCCAGATGTCGGGCCATACGAAGCGGGCCCTGGCGGTCGCTTTCTCGCCGGATGGAAGGGTGGTTGCGTCCGGGTCCGAGGATGGCACGGCCCGCCTCTGGGATGCGGCGACCGGCGCGCCCCTGAAGGCGCCCAAGGGCGTCGGCGCCACGGTTTCGCCCGCGCCCGCCAGGCCCACTCCCGCCGCCAAGCCGGCGGGCCCCGCGAAGCCCGCGACCAGTCCGGCGCCGCCGAAGCCGGCCCCAGCCGCGACGCCGGCGGCGCCGCAACCCGAGCCGGACGCCGCCCAGGCCGAACAGGCGCGCAAGCTCAACGAAGAGGTGGCCGCCCGCGCCGCGGCGGTGGACGCCCGCAACAAGGCGGCGGCCGACGCCTACGCGGCCAAGGAGGCGGCCTACAAGGCGGCGGCCGAGAAGTTCGAGCGCGACAAGGCGGCCTACGAGGCCGAGGCCGCGCGCGTGAAGGCCGCCCAGGAACAGTACCAGCGCGACCAGGCCGCCTATCAGGAGCAGCTCAAGGCCCTGGGAACCGCGAAGCCGCGCTAGCCTTCGGCGCCCTCGTCGTCCGAGAAGCCCATGATGTGGAAGCCGGCGTCCACGTGGACGACCTCGCCGGTGGTGGACCTACCCAGGTCGGACAGCAGCCACAGGGCCGCGCCGGCCACACCTTCCATCGAGGTGTCTTCCTTCATGGCCGAGAACGAGCGGCCCTTGCCCAACAATGCGCGTCCGCCCGAGATCCCGGCCAGCGACAAGGTCTTCATGGCGCCGGGCGACAGGGCGTTCACCCGGATGCCCTTCGGCCCCAGGTCGCGCGCCGCGTAGCGGGTGGCCGCCTCCAGCGCGGCCTTGGCCACGCCCATGGTGTTGTAGTTCGGGATCGCGCGCTCCGAGCCCATGTAGGTGAGCGTGACGATCGACCCCCCCGTCTCCGGCATCAGGGCCGCCGCGCGGCGGGCGCAGTCGACGAAGCTGAACGCCGAGATGTTCATCGCCCGCAGGAAACCCTCGCGGGTCGTGTTGTCCACGAAGCTGCCCTTCAGCTCGTCCTTGTTGGCGAAGGCGATGGCGTGGAGGAAGAAGTCGATCTGGCCGAAGGTCTTGGCCACCGCGGCGAAGGCTTCGTCCATCGAGGCGTCGTCGGTCACATCCGCCGGGGCGATCAGCGTGGCGCCCACGCTCTCGGCCAGCGGCGTCACCCGCCGCTCCATGCCGGGCAGATGCAGGAACGCGAGCTCGGCGCCTTGGGCGGCCAGCTGGCTGGCGATGCCCCAGGCGATCGACTGGTGGTTGGCGACCCCGGTGATGACGCCCCGCTTGCCCTTCATCAGGGTTCCGGTCGGCATCTGATAATCGTCGGCCACTTGGCGGTTCTCCCATCCGTTTGTCTCCCTCCCTTAATGGGGAGGGACAGGCCGCGCCAGCGGCCAGGGTGGCGAAGTGTGGGTCAACGCGCCGGGCTCGGCGAGGATCAACGGCTCCCACCCTGATCGCTTCGCGATCTGTCCCTTCTCATTGAGGGAGGGACTTTTGACCCGCCATCACCTCGGCCGGGTCGCCGCCCATCGCCCGGACGCGCGTCTCCCAGCGCTCCAGGGCGTCGTAGTAGTAGTCGAAGATGCAGGGGCAACAGCCCCGCTGGCAGCACTCGTAGTCCTGCGGCTTGTCGGGCGGGCGCGGATAGGCCGGATCGGCCACCCGCTCAGGCCCGCGCCATCACCAGGCAGCCGTTCGTGCCGCCGAACCCGAAGCTGTTGCTCATCACCGTCTCGAGCTGTCGGTCCTCGCGCTTACGCACGATGGGCAGGTCGGCGAAGGCCGGGTCCAGGTTCTCGATGTGGGCGCTCTCGGCGACGAAGCCGTTGTTCAGCATCAGCAGGCTGTAGATCGCCTCCTGGGCCCCGGCCGCGCCCAGGCTGTGGCCGGTCAGGCTCTTGGTGGAGGAGATCAGCGGGGCCTTGTCGCCGAACACGGCGCGCACCGCCTCCATCTCCTTCTGGTCGCCCACCGGCGTCGAGGTGCCGTGCGGGTTCAGGTAGTCGATGGTGCGGTCGCCGATGGTGGACATGGCCAGCTTCATGCAACGCGCGGCGCCTTCGCCCGAGGGGGCGACCATGTCGTAGCCGTCGGAGTTGGCCGCGTAGCCGACGATCTCGCCGTAAATCTTCGCCCCGCGCGCCTTGGCCCGCTCCATCTCCTCCAGCACCACCACGCCCGCGCCGCCGGCGATCACGAAGCCGTCGCGATCGCGGTCGTAGGCGCGGCTGGCGACGGCCGGCCGGTCGTTGAAGTTCGAACTCATCGCGCCCATGGCGTCGAACATGACGCTGAGCGTCCAGTCCAGTTCCTCCACGCCGCCTGCGAAGACGACATCCTGCTTGCCCATCAGGATCTGCTCGTAGCCGACGCCGATGCAGTGGGCCGAGGTGGCGCAGGCCGAGCTGATCGAGAAGTTCAGGCCGCGGATCTTGAACCAGGTGGCCAGGGTCGCCGAGGCGCCCGAGCTCATCGCCTTGGGCACCGCGAAGGGACCGACCCGCTTGGGGCCACGCTCGCGGGCCGTGGCGGCCGCTTCGACGATCACCTTGGTGGACGGGCCGCCCGCGCCGACGATCAGGCCGGTGCGCTCGTGGGAGACTTCGTTCTCCTCGAGGCCCGAGTCCGCGATCGCCTGCTCCATGGCGATGTGGCCATAGGCCGTCCCCTGGGCCAGGAACCGCGCGGCGCGGCGGTCGACCATGGACTCCCAGTCGATGTCGGGCTTCGCATGCACCTGGCAGCGAAAACCCAGCTCGGCGTATTCGGGCGCCGCCGAAATACCGGACTTGGCCTCGCGAAGCGACGCCAGCACCTCGTTGGTGTTGTTGCCGATGGATGAGACGATTCCCATCCCGGTGACGGCCACGCGCCGCATCAGACTGTCTCCTCCACTGCCGCCTGGCTCAGGCCAGGTCTTCAGGCCAAATCTTCAGGCTTGAAGAGGCCCACCCGAAGGTCGCTGGCCTCATAGATGGGCTTTCCGTCCGCCAGAAGCACCCCGTCGCCCACGCCCATCACGAGTTTGCGCATGATCACGCGCTTCAGGTCGATCTTGTAGGTGACCTTCTTGACCTTCGGCGTCACCTGGCCCGTGAACTTCACTTCGCCGACGCCCAACGCGCGGCCGCGGCCCGGCGCGCCGGCCCATCCCAGGTAGAAGCCCACCAGCTGCCACATGGCGTCGAGGCCCAGGCAGCCCGGCATCACCGGGTCGTTGATGAAGTGGCAGGCGAAGAACCAGAGGTCGTCGTGGATATCCAGCTCGGCCTCGACATAGCCCTTGCCGTGCGACCCGCCGGTGGCGTTGATCTCGGTGATCCGGTCGAACATCAGCATCGGCGGCGCCGGCAACTGGGCGTTGCCCGGCCCGAACATCTCGCCGCGCCCACACGCCAGGAGCTCTTCGAGCGTATAGCTGGAGGGGCGGGTCGCCACGTCGGTCATTCGAGGAGCCTTAGTTCTTCAGGAGGGGCCGGCCCTACCACAGGGCGACCGACCGCCTCAACGACATTGCAGGGCGTCGGACGTGCCCCAGAGCGTTCCCTGGCGCACCCACCCGGATGCGCCGTCGGCCTTCACCTTGCACCAACCCTTCTCGCAGCGCACCAGGCTGGCCATGGCGCGAACGTTGAGGAAGGCGCCCGGTTCCGCGCCGGCTTTGGGCTTGCGCAGCAGCGGCGCCGGACGGTTGAGGGTGTTGATCACCGCGCGGCGGCCATCGGTCACCCGCTTGTGCACCCAGGCCATGCCGCCTTCGGGGTCGCACACGCGGCGCCACTCGGCCGTTTCGGCCACCACCTGCACGGGCAGGCCGCGGGTGTTGTAGACCCACAGCAGGCGATGATCGTCGCCAGGGCCCGAGCGGGCGTTCACCTTGCCGAACTTGAGCGTCACATAGCGCGGGACGGGCAGGCCGGACGGGGTCTGGCGCTCGGCCCCAAACGCGATTGCGGGCGCCGACAACGCCAGGACCGCGAGGACCGCCGCCAACCTCTGCCTGGACCTGAACCGCAATCCGCAACCCTTGAAGGACGGCCTCGCCTTGGCCGTGCGGGGCCCCTTTGCTAAGGGTTCCGCAAATCGATGCGCCGCGACCGGCGCAGGAAACACACCTTTTTCCCGTAGGCACATGGCCGCCCGCAAGCCGAAAGTCATCGTCACCCGCAAACTGCCGGACTCGGTCGAGACCCGGATGCGCGAGCTGTTCGACACCGAACTCAACGTCTCGGACGAGCCGATGGCGCGCAAGGCGCTCCTCGAGGCGGCCGGTCGCTGCGAGGTGCTCGCCTGCACGATCACCGACAAGATCGACGCGGCCCTGATCGAGAAGGCCGGCGAGCGCCTGAAGCTGATCGCCAACTTCGGCGCGGGCGTCGACCACATCGACGTAGCCGCGGCCAATGCGCGCGGGATCATCGTCACCAATACGCCGGGCGTGCTGACCGAGGACACGGCCGACCTGACCCTGGCCCTGATGATGGCCACGCTGCGCCGGATGATCGAGGGGGCCAATGCGGTGCAGGCCGGCGAATTCACCGGCTGGGCGCCCACCTGGATGCTGGGCCGGCGCATCACCGGCAAGCGGCTGGGGATCATCGGCATGGGTCGAATCGGCTCAGCCGTCGCCCGACGCGCCAAGGCCTTTGGCCTGCAGATCCACTACCACAACCGCAAGCCGGTCAGTCACCTGGTGTCGGACGAGCTGGAAGCGACCTACTGGGACAGCCTGGACCAGATGCTGGCGCGGGTGGACATCGTCTCGGTGCACACCCCGGCCACCCCCGCCAGCTTCCACCTGCTGTCGGCGCGACGCCTGAAGCTGCTGCAGCCGCACGCCATCGTGATCAACACGGCCCGCGGCAGCATCATCGACGAGCAGGCGCTCACCGAGCTGCTGTCGGAAGGCAAGATCGCCGGCGCGGGCCTCGACGTCTTCGAGCATGAGCCGCGGATCAATCCGAAACTGCTCAAGATGCCGAACGTTGTGCTGCTGCCCCACATGGCGTCGGCCACCGTCGAGGCCCGCGTCGACATGGGCGAGAAGGTGATCATCAACATCAAGACCTGGATGGACGGCCACCGGCCGCCCGACCGCGTCCTGCCGCAGATGCTCTAGCGGCGTCGCCGCCTCAGCCCCGCCGCGACGCGATCAGCGCTCGCAGTCGGTCCATCTCGCCCCGGTCGATCCGGCCGTCGTGGTTCGCGTCGCCGAGGTCGAACAACCGGGCCGGACCGTTCACGAACTCGTCGCGGCTGAGGCGGCCGTCCCGGTTGGCGTCGAAGCCCTGCGTCGCACGGTCGATCTTCTCGCCGGCCCGCTTGCGAACCAGGCGCGGCAGGTCGCCGTCGGAGAAATAGCCGTCGCCGTCACGGTCCATCTTCGCAAATCGCGCCCGGCGGGCGTCGATGAACTCGGCGCGAGTGACCGTCCCGTCCCGGTTGGAGTCGGCCTGGGCCAGCATGTCCATAGGGTCGGGGCGGTCCCGCGCCGCCGCGGGCGCCGCGACGGCCGCGCCGGCGATCAGTGCGGCCAGGTGATAGGGGATGCGCATCTCAGTCGGGCCTCGGCCAGGTGCGCGAGCGGGAATAGGTCTCGCCTGCGCCCGTCGTCAGCGAGCGGTCGACGGTGATGCTGTCCTCGCCGAACGAAACATCCCGGCCCCCGGTGACCGAGCGGCCGCCCGAGCCCGAGGCCCCGAACGACCGGGCGTAGCCGTCGTCGGTGCGGTACAGCGTGCGCCAGCCGGACTGGCTCTTGCCGTTGTTGAAGGTCCGCTGGCCCTGGCGCGTGACGGCGCCGTCGCCCCAGTTCACCGAGCCGCTGGCCACATAGCCGTGGCCGAACCGGCCTTGGACCGACCGGGAACCGCTACGGCTGCCCGCGGCCTCGGCGGTCGAGGCGACCAGGGTCAGCGCCGCGCAGGCGAGAAGGATGGGTGTGCGCATGGGGAGGAACTCCGTGGTTGACGGCGACCGTTCTCACCCAGGGGTCTGGCCGGCCCATGACTCGGCGGCGCCCGTTCGTGACGAAGTGTAACAGCCGCCGATTGCCGCTTCCGCGACGGCGCCCCGTCTGCGAACTAGTCGGCGAGCGCGCCATGTCCGAGAGCACCCTCATCGCCGTCGTCGAGGACGACCCCGAGATCCGCCTGCTGGTGGATGGTCTGCTGACCCGCGAGGGGTTCGAGGTGGCCGGCTGCGCGCGCGCCGAGGAACTCGACCGCGTCATGGAGCGGCGGCGTGTCGACCTGGTCCTCCTCGACCTCATGTTGCCAGGCGAGGACGGTCTGTCGGTCTGCCGGCGCCTGCGCAATGCGCCGGTGGCGACGCCGGTGATCATGGTCACCGCCAAGGGCGACGACATCGACCGGATCCTGGGCCTCGAGCTCGGCGCCGACGACTATGTCGCCAAGCCGTTCAACCCCCGGGAGCTGATCGCCCGGGTCCGCGCCGTGCTTCGGCGGACCCGCGATGCGCACAGCACCGCCCGCCCGATGCCCCGCGAGACCTACCGCTTCGGCGGCTGGAGCCTGGACGCGCCGGCCCGCCGGCTGATCGATCCGCGGGGCCAGGACGTCGAACTGACAGGCGGCGAGTTCGACCTGCTGATGGCCTTCATCACCCATCCGCAACGGGTGCTGAGCCGCGAGCAGCTGCTGGACTGGACGCGTGGCCGCGACGCGATGCCTTTCGACCGCACGATCGACGTCCAGCTCAGCCGGCTGCGCCGCAAGCTGGGCGACGACTTCCGCCAGCCCAGCATGGTGCGCACGATCCGAGGCGGCGGTTACCTGTTCGCCTTGCCCGTCACCCGGGCGTGATGCCCAGGCTGCGCGACAGCCTGGCGCTGCGGCTGGCCCTGGTGATGGCGGCCGGACTGATCCTGCTGCAGATCGCCGTGGCGGCCGTGGTCGTCTGGCCGGACGGACGGCCGCTGGTCTTCCGTCTGCCCCCGCCCCGTGACGCCGCCGCCATGGCGCGCGCCCTGGAGGCGTCGCCCCCCGACGTGCGCCCACTGGTCGTCGACGCTCTCAACCGCGGGCCGATGTCGGTGGAGGTGGTCCCTGCCTTCCCTCTGGAGCCGCGCGGCGCGGGAAACCAGCGGGCCCCTCGGCTGGCCCGCCTGTTCGACCGCTATGGCGACGCTCTGCAAGAGCGGCCGTTTCGCGTCCAAGTGCGCCGGGCGGAAGGGGCGGAGGGCGGCCGGATTCGCCTCTTGGTGCGCCTGCGAACCGGCGAGGTGATGATCGTGCAGCGGTCTCAGACGCTCGTGCAGCGGGTCACCGATCGGGCCTATGTCTTCGCCTTCGCGGCGCTGACGGTCATGCTGGGCGTGCTCCTCGTCAGCCTGCGGACCATCCGGCCCGTGGGCGCGCTGGCGAGCGCCGCCCGCGGCATCGCCGACGACGTCCGCGCACCGGACCTTCCGGAGAAGGGAGTGCGCGAGGTTCGCGCGCTCGCGTCCGCGCTCAACGACCTCAGGTCTCGGGTGCGCGACTTGCTGGACGACCGCACCCGGATGCTGGCCGCCATCGCCCACGACCTGCGCACCTATCTCACCCGCCTGCGCCTGCGCGCCGAGTTCATCTCGGACCCGGATCAGCAGGCTCGCGCCATCGCCGACCTGGACGAGATGGGCCAGCTGGTCGACGACGCCATGCTTTTCGCCCGAGACGCTACCCAGGCCGCCGGCGACGCTCGGTCGGTGGACGTGCGCGAGGAACTGGCCGCCCTGGCCGCCCGGCGTCACGAGCAGGACCAGCCCGTGCGCGACGCCACCGAGCCAGGGGCGCGCCTGGCTGCCCGGGCCTCGCCGCTCGCCCTGCGCCGCATGCTGGACAACCTGGTCGACAACGCGGTGCGATATGGCGGCTCGGCCACGCTGCGCGTCCGGCGGGAAGACCAGGGGATCGCGATCTCGGTCGAGGACAACGGCCCCGGGGCGCCCGCCGACGCCCTCGAGCGACTGACCCGGCCGTTCGAGCGGCTGGAGCCGTCCAGGGGTCGCGGCGGCGGCGGCGCCGGCCTGGGCTTGGCCATTGTCGCGGCGCTGGCCGAAAGCCAGGGCGGGAGCCTCATGCTGGAGAACCGGTCCGAGGGCGGGCTCCGCGCCACGATCCGGCTCCCAGCGGGCTGAGGTTCAGAACCGGCCACGGAGCCCGAAGCGGACGCCCAGGCTGTCCATGCCGCCCCGCCCGACCGCGCCCGACGCCTGCGCCGTCGCCTCCAGGCCCGGCCGCAGCTCGGCCGTCACGCCGGCGGCGTAGGCCACGTAGCTGTCGTCAGGGCGGTAGGCCTCGGTGGTGAAGGTCACCGGCGCGCCGCTCGGCGTCAGGCTGAGGGTCCGCCCGTCGTCCAGGAGGTCCGCCTCGTAGGTCACCCGCACGAACGGCCGAGCGACGCCGGCGCCCGCCCAGCCAAACTCCACGCCGGCCGAGGCCAGGAGCGCTTCGACCTGCTGGTCGCCGAAGGTGATCTGGGTCGAGCGCGCGCCGGCCTCGGCATAGGCCTCCACGTCGACGCGCTGGTAGCGCAGCCCGGCCAGAGGGCGCGCCGTGAGCGGGCCGAGCGCGGCGCTGAACCCGGCCTCTGCGCGCGCCGACCACATCCGGCCGTGCGTGTCCCCGCTCTCGATGCGCTCCGCGGGGCCCAGGGCCACGCGACGCTCGACATCGTCGAAGGCGAGGTCGCCGTAGGCGGCCTGCGCGGTCAGGTCGAAGCGGCCGGCGTCCAGCCGCGCGAAGGCGGTGACGGTCGCCGCGCGCATCTTGAAGCCTCCGGTGTCCGCACCGAAGTCGCCATCGGTCTCGCTCCACGCCAGGGCGCCGCCGACGCTGAGCCCGGGTCTCACCACACGAAGCGCGCCCATCGTCGCGCCTGCCAGGTCGGCGTCCAGGCCCGCGGCGCGCGGCGCGGCGTCGAGGTCGAATCCGACGCCCTCGACCCATCCGAACGCGGTCCAGCCGCCGGATCGCCCGCCGTCCGATCCGGCGACGCGGACGAGCCCGCCCTGGCTGGCCTCCAGCGCGGCCTGCGCCGCAAGGGGAAGCTGACCCACCTGGCGCGGAGCCCTCAGCGCGGCAAGCACGGCGTCGCCTTCGATCTCGTGGACGATCCCGGTGAAGTGCACGCCGTCGGCGAACAGGTAGGTGCGATTGGCGTCCGGGGTCACATAGTCGGCCGGCAGGCAGGTGAACGATTCCACGCCGCGCCCCCGGCAGGCCCGGTCGGTGGTGTTGGTGATGCCGAACTCGCCCGGGTTGGTCTCGATCTCGCCGATCAGTCGGGCGATGTCGACGTACAGCACGTTGGTCCCGGCCGCCGCGAGGGCCGGCCGGTAGTACTGGTTGAACGGCTCGAAGCGCGGGACGCTGACCGTGACGATCGTCGCCTCGCCCGCGGCCGCGATCCGCTGGACCTGGCCCGCGAGGTCGCGCGCCGCGCGGTCCAGCACCGCGAGGTCGGCGGCCGTGAAGTCCAGCCCATTGGTCTGCGTGGCGAACACGTCGTTGCCGCCCCCCTGGATGATCACCAGGTCGCCGGATCCGAAGGCGCCCCCGCCGCCCAGCCAGGCGTCCACCTGCCGGACCACCGGCGTGCGGCTGAGGTCGCCGGGCGCATTCGGCCGGGCCTCGGTCACCCGGGCGCCGCCCTCGGCGTAGTTGGTCCCGCCGGCCGCGCGCGGCGCAAGGCCGAGGCCGAGGCCCGCGGCGATGTTCTCCACCCAGACGGGGTCCGGATTGGTGGTGAACGAGCCAGCTCCGGCCGGAGCCCGATCGGCGTAGGCGCCGCCATCGGAGATGCTGTCGCCGAAGACGATCACGCGGCCGAAGGGCGAGGCCTCCTGGGCCGCGGCCGGCGAGGCGATAACAAGCACAGCGGCGGCGCAAAGGAGGCGGCTTCGGAACGGGCGGAACGGGGACATGGAAAGGCTCCTCACTCAAGGGAGCCGGACCCTGCGTCAGGCGCCGCGCCGGCCTGTGTGCGGGCGGTGACGGGGCGTGACGAAGTGTTGCGCCGCCGCGCGGACTAAGCCAGATCCCGCGCCATTGACGGAGGCGGGCCGCGCGCCCAACCATCCAACCGAATGCGCCCAGGGAAGCTGTGGGTACCATGCTGACGCGTCGCGCGATGATGGCGGCGGGGGTCTTAGGGCCCCTAGCGGCGCCCGCGCTGGCGCGGGAGGCCGCCACGCCCGTTCCCCCGAGCATCGACGAACTGCTGCGCGAACCCGACGTCCACGATGCAGCCATCTCGCCCGACGGCGAACAGCTCGCCATCCTGCGCACTCAGGTGCGAGACGGCCGCAAGAGCGCCTTCGTCACGCTGTCCCGCATGGCGGACCTATCGGCCACGCCGGACGCGGCGGTGATCGGCGAACAGTCTGTCAGCCATGTCGAGTGGGCCAACAACGAGCGCCTGCTGATCTGGATCACCTTTTCCAAGGACGAGAAGGGCCAGCCCTACGGCCTCTGGTTCTACGACACCTTCGTACCCATCCCGGTGAAGCGCGTGGTGTCGGTGAGCCTCAAGGGCCAGGACCCGGTGGTGATGTTCGCCGGCTCGCGCTCGGTGCTGCGGCGCGGCTTCGACGCCTCGCGCGTCGTCGACTACCTCAAGGACGATCCCCGCCGCGTGCTGATGCAGGCGTGGAACGACAGCCGCGGCGCTTACGGCCTCTATCAGGTGGACGTCTACACCGGCCAGGCCGAGCTGGTGGAGCAGGGTGTCGCCGCCACCGACTTCTGGCTCACCCAGGGCGGCGTGCCGATGCTGCGGATGGATTCCAACTCGCGCGGCACCGTCGGCTGGGTCTACGGCCGCGCGCCGGGCCAGCGCGACTGGAAGCTGATCCGGAAGTCGCGCTTCAACGAGATGAAGAAGCTGCCGGACTTCGACGTGGTCGGGCCGACCCCAGACGCCGGCGTGTTCCTGGTCTGCCAGCGCGCCGAGGGCCGCGACACCAGTGTGATTCGCACCTTCGACCTGGCCAGCCTCGAGTTCGGGGACATCGTCGCCGAGCGGCCGGACCGCGATTTCGAGACCGCGTTCGTCGACGAGAACCTGAAGCTGGTGGGCAGCGCCTACTGGGACGACCGCCTGAACTACCAGTTCGCCGACCCGGCGATGGCCCCGCACTTCCGGGCGGTGAACGCGGCGCTCAAGAACACCTGCAACGTCCAGCTCTACGACATCGACGTGGCGCACAAGCGGATGCTGTTCAAGGCGACCGGACCGCGCGAGCCGGGCTCGTTCCAGGTCTACGACCGCGACAAGCGCAGCCTGGAATACGTCGGCCACTGCAAGCCGTGGCTGAGTCCCAACCGCCTGGCCCGGACGGAGGCGATCCAGGTAAAGACCCGCGACGACGCCGAGATCACCGCCTACCTCACCATCCCCATCAATGCCGACGGCAAGCCGCTGCCCATGGTGGTGATGCCGCACGGGGGGCCCGAGGTGCGCGACTACCTGGACTACGACACCACGGTGCAGGCCCTGGCCGCCCGTGGCTGGTTGGTGCTGCAGCCGAACTTCCGCGGCTCTGGCGGCTATGGCCGCGCCTTCGCCGAGCAGGGCAAGCGCCAGTGGGCCGACCGCATGCAGGAGGACGTCGAGGACGCGGTCGCCCAGATCGTGGCCCTGGGCCGCGCCGATCCGACGCGCCTGGCGGTCATGGGCGCCAGCTACGGCGGCTACGCAGCCCTGATGGGCGCGGTGCGCAGGCCCGAGCTCTACAAGGCGGTCGTCTCCATCGCCGGCGACGCCGACCTGATCGAAAGCCTAGCCTTCTCCCGCAAGGAGGATGGGCCCGACTCGCCCGCCTACGCCTACTGGCGCGCCTCCATGGGCGACCCCAAGGCCGATGAGGCGCTGCTCGCCCGCGCCTCCCCCGCCCGCCGCGCCGGCGAGATCCAGGCGCCCGTGCTGCTGATCCACGGCCTGGAGGACACCATCGTCGATCCCCGGCAATCCAAGATGATGGCGCGTGCGCTGAAGGCGGCCGGCAAGACGTGCGAGCTGGTCGAGCTCAAGGGCGAAGGCCACCGCAACTGGTCGGACGCGACGTGGAAGACGGTGCTGACGACCAGCACGGACTTCATTGCGAAATACGTGTGATCAGCCGCACACCGGACATTCCGGATCGCCAGCCACGCGAACCGTCCGCGTCTCGGCCGCCAGGGCGTCGTAGATCAGCAGGCGACCCGTCAGCGCCTCGCCGGCCCCGGTGATCATCTTCACAGCCTCCAGCGCCATCATCGAGCCGATCACGCCGGCCAGCGCCCCCACCACGCCCACGGCCACGCAAGTCTCGGCCTCGGGCGGGATCTCGGGCACGAGGCAGCGGTAGCAGGGCTGGCGGCCGAACACGCCGACCTGCCCCGTCCAGCGGCCGATCGCGCCGGAAATCAAGGGCTTGCCGTGGCGCACGCAGGCCTCATTGACGCAGAAGCGGGTGGCGAAGTCGTCCGTGCCGTCCAGCACCAGGTCGACCCCCTCCACCAGCTGGTCGGCGGTCGTGGCGTCAAAGGCCCCGTTGAAGCCGGCCACGAAGACATGCGGGTTCAGCGCCGCCAGCCGGTCGGCGGCGGCGTCCACCTTGGCGCGGCCCAGGTCGTCGTCGGCGTAGATCACCTGACGCTGCAGGTTCGAGCGGTCCACCTCGTCCGGATCGGCCAGGATGATCGTGCCCACGCCCGCCGCCGCCAGGTACAGCGAAGCCGGCGCGCCGAGGCCGCCCGCGCCGACGATCAGCGCGCTCGAGGCCTTGAGTTTCTGCTGGCCCGGGCCGCCCACCTCGCGCAGCACCAGATGGCGGGCATAGCGCTCGATCTCCTCGTCGGTGAACGTCATTCCCCGAATCTCACTGGCTTGACCTCGACGGAGCGGCTGCTCACATCGCCCGCATGTCGAATAGCTCAGCATTCCCCGATTGGCACGGCACCACGATCCTGGCGGTGCGCAAGGACGGCCGGACCGTCGTGGCCGGCGATGGGCAGGTGTCCATGGGCCAGACCGTGGTCAAGGGCACCGCCAAGAAGGTCCGCAAGCTGGCCGGCGGCCGGGTGATCGCCGGGTTCGCGGGATCCACCGCCGACGCCTTCACCCTGATCGAGCGGCTGGAGGCGAAGCTGGAGCAGTATCCCGACCAGCTCGCCCGCGCGTGCGTCGACCTGGCCAAGGACTGGCGGACGGATCGCTATCTGCGCCGGCTGGAAGCCATGCTGATCGTGGCCGACAAGGATGCCATCTTCACCGTCACCGGCGTGGGCGACGTGTTGGAGCCCGAGCACGGGGTCGCGGCTATCGGATCGGGCGGAAACTATGCGCTCGCCGCAGCAAGGGCGCTGTTGGACGTAAACGGATTGGATGCGGAGGCCGTCGCGCGCAAAGCGATGGGCATCGCCGCGGACATCTGCGTCTACACCAATGGAAGCCTCACGGTTGAAACACTTTAGCCTCGCACTTCTCGCGAGCCTCATCGCCGCCCCTGCCCTGGCGGCGCAGGCCATCGATCCGGCGCCCGTCGTAGCCGCTGAGCGGGCCTTCGCCGCCGATGGCCTCGCGCTTGGCGTCCAGGCCAGTTTCCTGAAGCATTCAGCGCCGGACGGCATCGTTTTCGCGCCCGAGCCTGTGCTGGCGAAGGCCGCGTTCGGCCAGCCGCGACCCAAAGGCGTGGAGTTGGTCTGGTGGCCGCTCTGGGCCGCGATCTCGCGGTCGGGCGACCTCGGCTTCACCACCGGACCCTACACCCGCGACGGCCAGCCCGGCGGGTATTACTTCACCGTCTGGGCCAAGCAGCCGGACGGGTCGTGGAAGTGGCTCTACGACGGCGGCCCGCCCAGCGACCAGACCGGGGCCGCGCCCAAGGACTCCCCCGTCGCCTATGCGAAGCTGGCCGCGAAACAGGCTGGATCACCCGCCAAGGCCATGGACCAGGTGATGAAGGCCGAGATCGTCCTGCACGCCGCGGCCAGGACCGACGCCAGGGCCGCCGTGCTGGCGGTGGTGGCCGACGACGGACGCGTCGTGGGCTCTGCCACCAAACCGCCCACCGACCGCGCCGGGATCGAGGCCGAGCTCGCCACGCGGCCCCGGTCGATCGCCTTCGCGCCGCTGGGCGGCCAGGCTTCGAACGCCGGCGACCTGGCTTGGACCTACGGCGTCGCCAAGTGGGCGGCGGACGGGGCCGAGCAGCGCGGCCACTACGTCCGGATCTGGCGCAACGACGCGGCCGGCTGGCGTGTGCTGTTCGACGAACTGCTGCCCGCGCCGCCCCTGAAGGCGCCGCCCGTCAAGCCGCAGGCTGTCGCACCGCCCGGTTAGCCACTATCTAGCGGCCGACATGACCGAATTTTCTCCCCGCGAAATCGTCTCCGAGCTCGACCGCTACATCGTCGGACACCACGAAGCGAAGAAGGCCGTCGCCGTCGCCCTGCGCAACCGCTGGCGCCGCCGCCGCGTGCCCGACGACCTGCGCGACGAGGTCACGCCGAAGAACATCCTGATGATCGGCCCGACCGGCGTCGGGAAGACCGAGATCGCGCGGCGGCTGGCGAAGCTGGCCCAGGCGCCGTTCCTCAAGGTCGAGGCCACCAAGTTCACCGAGGTGGGCTACGTCGGCCGCGACGTGGACCAGATCGTCCGCGACCTCGTCGAGAGCGCCATCGCCATGGTGCGCGAGAAGCGCCGGGCCGGCGTGCGCGCCCGCGCCGAGGCCGCCGCCGAGGAGAAGATCCTGGACGCCCTCACCGGCCCAGGCTCCACGGCCGCCCGCGAGAGCTTCCGCAGGAAGTTGCGGGCCGGCGAGCTGGACGACAAGGAGGTCGAGCTGCAGCTCGCCGACAACGGTCCGGCCATGCCGATGGATATCCCCGGCCAGCCGAACCTGGGCATGCTCAATCTGGGCGAGATGTTCGGGAAGGCCTTCGGGGGCCGCACCAAGACCCACAAGACCACCGTCTCGGGCGCCTGGGCTCCGTTGATCGCCGAGGAGAGCGACAAGCTGGTCGATCAGGAGGCGCTGACCACCGAGGCGCTGTCGCTGGCCGAGAACCAGGGCATCGTCTTCCTGGACGAGATCGACAAGGTGGCCAGCCGCCAGGACCGCGCCGGCGCCGACGTCAGCCGCGAGGGCGTGCAGCGCGACCTGCTGCCGCTGATCGAGGGCACGACGGTCTCCACGAAGCATGGGCCGGTGAAGACCGACCACATCCTGTTCATCGCGTCGGGCGCCTTCCACGTGGCCAAGCCGTCCGACCTGCTGCCCGAGCTGCAGGGCCGCCTGCCGATCCGGGTGGAGCTGAAGGCCCTGACCCGCGAGGACATGCGCCGCATCCTGGTCGAGCCCGAGGCCAACCTGGTCCGCCAGCACCAGGCCTTGCTGGCCACCGAGGGCGTGACGCTGACCTTCACCGAGGACGCCTTCGACGCCCTGGCCGACGCCGCCGTGGCGGTGAACGGCTCGGTGGAGAACATCGGCGCCCGCCGGCTCCAGACAGTCCTGGAAAAGGTGATGGAGGAGATCAGCTACACGGCCGCCGACCGCACCGGCGAGACCATCGTCATCGACGCCGCCTACGTGCAGAGCCGCATCGGCGAACTGGCCGCCAACGCGGACCTGTCAAAGTTCATCCTCTAATCGCGATGCCGCTTGGCCTTCCAGATGGCCTCTTCCAGGGCGCGGGCGAACTCGCGGCGCTCGCCGGGGCTAAGTGAGGCCGCCACCGCGGTCTCCCGGCCCGACAGGGCCAGGCGCAGCGCCATCACTCGGTCTTCCTCGTCCCGCTCGGTGGTGACGCGGGTGAAGGCCGTGGGGCTCTCCCAGACGATGCGGATCTGCTTCGTAGTCTCATGCGTGATCCGCACTTCGGACGGGCTGACCTGCACCCGCTCGACGATACGGCCGGACCTGTAGCTGGCCATGAACGCCACCACGACGGCCAGCACGTCGAGGCCCAGGAACGGCGTCACGTAGTGCGCGCCCATCTTCACGAAGACCGCCGCGGAGGCGACGTTGGCGACGGTGATGATCGAGACCAGGATCACGAAGCCGCGCTCGGACAGCGACCGGTTCGGCCGGATCTCGGCGTCCATGTAGAGCTGCGGGCTCATCGCGTCGGACGATAGCGGGAAGTCCACGCCGCCGGAACTGGCTCTAACGGTCGGACGGCGCCCCGCCCCACTTCGCCTCCATCATCGACGGAGGCCTGCCATGAAGATCGCCATGATCGCGTACGAAGGGTTCACCGACGTGGACCTCTTCATGCCCTGGGACCTGTTCTACCGCGTGAAGGATCCGACCTATGCCGCCTATGCGGAGGAGTGGGACGTGCGGATCTGCGCCGACGAGCCGCGCTTCCGCTCCTATTCCGGCCTCGCCATCGATCGGCATGAGCCGCTGGCCTGGGCGGAGCAGGCCGACGCGGTGTTCGTCGTCAGCGGTCCCGGCAGCCGGCTTAAGATCAGGGACCCGGCGTGGCTGGCCCAGCTGAAGCTGGACCCGGCGCGGCAGCTGGTGGCCGCGATCGATTCCGGCGTTCTGGTCCTGGCCGCGCTGGGCCTGCTTGAAGGCCTTAGCGCAACCACCTATCCCAGCGTCTTCGCCGAGCTCGAGGCGATGGGCGTGAGAACGGAACGCCGGCCCCTGGTCATCCACGGCAATGTCGCCACCGGCGGCGGCTGCCTGGCCACCCAGGACCTGGCCGCCTGGATCGTGGATCGCCTCATCGGCCCCGAGGCCGCGGCGCAGATCGTGGATTCAGTCGCGAAGGTGGGATGATGGGCGAGACGTGGGCAGAGGGGCGGATCGCCCTGGTGACGGGCGCCACTTCGGGCTTCGGCGAGGCGATGGCGCGCCGTCTGATCGCAGCCGGGGGGCGGGTGATTGCCACGGGCCGACGTGCGGACCGTCTGGCCGCCCTCGCCAGGGAGCTCGCGACCGATCGCCTGCTCACCCGCGAGCTGGACGTCACCGACGAGGCCTCCATCGCCGCCCTGCTTCCCAGCCTGCCCGGCGAGTTCGAGGCCGTCGACATCCTCTACAACAACGCCGGCCTGGCCCTTGGCCTAGGCAAGGCTCACGAGGCCAATCTCGCCGACTGGGAGACCATGATCGCCACCAATGTCACCGGCCTGGTGCGCATGACCCGCGCAGTCCTGCCCGGCATGGTGGCGCGCGACCGCGGCGACGTGCTGAACCTTTCGTCGGTGGCGGCCAGCTACCCGTACCCTGGCGGCAATGTGTACGGCGCCACCAAGAGCTTCGTACGCCAGTTCTCGCTGAACCTGCGGTCCGACCTCCTGGGGACGAAGGTGCGCGTGACCTCTATCGAGCCCGGCATGGCCGACACCGAGTTCTCCGTCGTCCGCTTCAAGGGCGACCGGGCCGCCGCCGACAACGTCTACAAGGGCGTCCACGCAATGAGCGCCGACGACGTGGCCCTGGTCTGCGAGGGCGTTCTGAAGCTGCCGGCCCACATCAACGTCAACACCATCGAGATCATGCCGGTCCAACAGGCGTTCGGGCCGTTCGCGGTGGATCGGGGCTGACAGCGGCAGGCGGCGCATCGCATCCTCGGCCGATGGCCAAGCCCCCCGCCCGCAAGAAGAAGCTGAAGCCCGCCGAGGAAGCGCGGATCGCGGAACTGTTCGCGCGGTTCGAGGCCGAGGAGTCCGACCCTCGGACCGAGCTCGACTACGCCAGCCCTTACCAACTGGTGGTCGCCGTGGCGCTCTCGGCCCAGGCCACCGACGTCTCGGTCAACAAGGCCACCGCCAAGCTCTTCAAGGTGGCCGACACGCCACAGAAGATGCTGTCGCTCGGCGAGGCGGGCCTGAAGCCCTACATCTCGTCCATCGGCCTCTACAACATGAAGGCCAAGAACGTGATCCGGATGGCCGAAATCCTGATCGAGCAGCACGGCGGCGAGGTTCCGCTCGACCGCGAGGCCCTGCAGGCCCTGCCCGGCGTCGGCCGCAAGACCGCCTCGGTGGTGCTGAACGAGCTGCGCATCGCGCCGGCGATCGCCGTCGACACTCACGTCTTTCGCGTCTCGCACCGCCTGGGCCTCTCTACGGGCAAGACCCCCGACAAAGTCGAGGCAGAACTGATGGCGGTGGTCCCCGAGCCCTACCTCACCCGCGCGCATCACTGGTTGATCCTGCATGGCCGGTACATCTGCGTCGCGCGCCGGCCCAAGTGCGCCGAATGCCACGTGGCCGACCTCTGCCCGTCCAAGCACCTGTTCCTCGCCGCATGAGCGCGGGCCGCCTCCCTCTCACCGCCCTGCGCGTGTTCGAGGCTGCGGCGCGACACGAGAGCTTCCTGCAGGCGGCCGAGGACCTGGCGATCACGCCGGGGGCGGTCAGCCGCCAGATCAAGGCGCTGGAGGCCGAGTTGGCGGTCCGCCTCTTCGAGCGGTTCAACCGCGCGGTGCGCCTGACCGAGACCGGCAAGCGGCTGGCCACCGGCGTGCGCCAGGGCCTGAGCCTCATGGAAGAGGCGGTGGCGGAGGTGCGCAGCGAGCGGCCCGGGGTGCTCGCCGTCACCGCCATGCACTCGTTCGCCGCCCGGTGGCTGGTCCCGCGCCTGCACCTGTTCAACGAGCGCCACCCCGACATCCAGGTCCTGGTGGCGGCTTCCGACCAAGCAGTGGATCTGGTGCGTGAGCGCTATGACGTCGCGATCCGCTTCGGAAAGGGCCCCTACCCCGGCTTCCACGCGCGCAAGCTGGTGTCGCTGTTCATGTTTCCGGTCTGCAGTCCGCGCCTGCTCGAACACGCCCGCCTCGACACCCCGGCCGACCTCGCGAACGTCCACCTGCTGGCCGACGTCTACCTGGCCCAGGGCGAGCCGCACTGGGGCGACTGGCTGGCCCAAGCCGGCGCCCCCGAAGTGGATTGGCGCCGTGGCCAACAGTTCTCGAACGTGTATCTCGCCATCGAGGCGGCCATCGCGGGGCGCGGCGTGGCGCTGGGCGAACGCGCGCTGGTCCTGGACGAGCTGGCGACCGGCCGCCTCGTGAAACCCTTCGACATCGAGCTCGTCAGCCCGTTCAGTCAGTGGATCCTCACCCTGCCCGAGAAGGCGGATCGACCCGATATTCGGAAGTTTCGCAACTGGCTGATCGCCCAGGCCGACGCCGACGGACTGCAGCGCTTCGAGTGATCTGGAGTCACCTGAACAGCCGACTTCTCCTTTGTCGACGAACGCTGATCGGCGTTTAACGAGGTCATCCGAAACCTCTCGCCCCGGGAGATCATCATGACCACCGACTGCATCGACACCGTCCAGTTCGCCGCCACGGAACGCCGCCTCCACGACGCGGTGATCGGCTTGGTCGTGGCCGTGATCTTCATCGTCCCGGCGACCCTCGCGGCGTTCACCCTCCTCTAGGCATCGCTTCCCAGGCCCGCGCACCGCAACGCACGGGACCCTGGACCTTGCGAAGGCGCAGGCGTGCCGACCGTCGGGCGTCCTGCGCCTTCGGCCTTTTCAGAGGATCACATGCGGTGTGAAGCGGCTCAGGTTCTTGGTCACGCGGCTCCGGTCCTCCCGGATGCCGATGCCGGCCGGCTCATCTCCCACGATCCACGCGCCCACGACGGGGTAGTTCCCGTCGAACGCCGTCAGCGGGTGCAGCGCCTGACGGATGTGGCCCTCTTCGCCATAGCCCTGGTCCAGCACCTTCGCGCGCCGCCCGTCGTCGACCAGCTCGATGTTGGCGCCCTCGCGGCTGAACAGCGGTTTCCGCACATACGACTTGGCCAGCTCCGCTGAGGCCGGGTCGCTCTCGAAGAAGGCCGGCAACAGGTTCGGGTGGCCGGCGTGCCTCTGCCACAACAACGGCAGCATTCCCTTGTTGGACAGCACGGCCTTCCAGGCCGGTTCCAGGAACAGGGTCTTCGAGCTCTTGATGTTCGCCGCGTAGTCCTCGCGGAACATCTCTTCCCACGGGTACAGCTTGAACAGCGCCTGGACGATGTAGTTGTCCTGGTCGACGAACCGGCCGTCGCCGTCCAGGCCGATGCTCTCGATCGGCACGAACTTCGGCTCGATCCCCGCCTGGGCCGCGATGTCCTCCAGGTACTTCACCGTCTGGCGGTCCTCGACCGTGTCGGGATCGCTGGCGAAGTGGACGAAGCCGCCCGCGGGGAAGATCGCCCGGAACCGCTGCTCCAGCTTCTCGTGCAGGCTGTTGAACTGGTCGGCGTTGGCCGGCAAGCGGCCCGCCGCGATCATGTCCTCAAGCCAGACCCACTGAAATGTGCCGGTCTCGTAGATGCTGGTGGGCGTGTCGGCGTTGTACTCGAACAGCTTCGCCGGCCCCGTCCCGTCGTAGGCGAGATCGAAGCGGCCATAGAGCGAGGGGTCCTTGGCGGCCCAACTCGCGGCCACGTCGTCGCGGGAAGCTTCCGGGATGGCGAGCTTCGCCATCAGCTCCTCGCTCTTCACCACGTCCGCGACCAGGTCGAGGCACATGGCGTGCAGCTCGCGCGCCGGCGCCTCGATCCCGTCCTCGACCTCGGCGAGGCTGAACTCGTAGTAGGCCCGCTCGTCCCAGTACCGGGCGCCGTCGAGATGGCGCCAGGTGAAGCCGAGCGCCTCGGCCTTCTCATCCCAGCCGGGGCGCTCTTCGGTCTTGATGCGTTTCATTTCACCTCTCGCCCCATGCCCTTCCGCTCATCCCGGCGAGCGCCGGGACCCAGATGGAAGGACTCAGAGGCAGGCTCCAGAAGCGCGGCGCCGATCCGGCGAAACCGCGGCGTTGGATCTGGGTCCCGGCGCTCGCCGGGATGAGCGGATCTGAAAGCTCAGCTCTCCTCGCCGCGCTTCGCCGGGACGGGCTGGGCCTCGATCTGCAGGCGAGGAGCCTCCAGCTGGGCCATCGGATCTTCCTTGGGCGCCTTCAGGCGGGCCAGCACGTCGCTCGCCGACGAATGGCCCGGCAGGATCCCCGCCGCCTTCAGCTTCGCGTCGAGGTCGGCGCCGGTGCGCCGGTCCTCGAGCTCGCCGGCCGCCTTGAACTTCTCGTCCTGGATCGCCTGGCGCTCCTTGATGCGCTTCAGGCTGTCGGCCGCCGAACCCAGACGCGAGGCGGCGCCTGCCCCCTGGCTGGCCACGGCCGCCTGGGCGCGCTGGACGCTGTCGTTGACCTTCACCACGTCGATCTCGCGACGCAGGTTCTCCACCCGCTGCTGGGTCGTGGCGATGGTCTGGTGCATGCGCTCCTCGGCGGCGCGCATGTCGGCGAGCTGCGGCGTCTTCACGCCGATATCCGTCTCGAGTTCGGAAATCCGCTGCGCAACTTCCAGCGCCAGGGCCTCGTCGCCCTTGTCCAACGCGGCGCGGGCCGAGCTCTCGTAGCGGCCGGCCTGATCCGCCAGGCCCTGCAGCTCCTTCTCGAGCATGCGGCGCTTGGCCACCAGGGTCGCCAGGTCGTCGCGGGCCCGTCCCAGGGCGTTGTCGGCGTCGCGGATCTCCTGGTCCAGGATACGCAGCGCGTTGGCGTCCACCACCGCCGCCCCGGCCTCGTGAGCCGTGCCGCGGAACAGGGTGATCAGCTTCGAAAAGATCGACATGCGGGTGTCCTTAGGCGGCGGTCGCGAAGTTGTCGCGGAGTTCTTCCGCCGAACGGATCGCGTTCTCCGCCAGCATGCGCAACTCGATGATCACCGTCTGGAGCGTGGTCTTGCAGGTCAGCTCGCCGAAAATCTCGTAATAGTCGCGCCCGGCCACGGTGGTGATGCCGAAGTTCGACAGCGGCACCAGCTTCTGGGCCTTCAGGAGGAAGATGTTGAACGCCGCCTGGTCCTTCTGCTCGTCGACCGGCCACATCAGCGCCGAGACGACGATCTGCTCGGCGCCCACCGACAGGAAGATCGGCAGGTCGCCGAACTCGTGCATGGTGATCTGGAGCACCGGCTCGGAGCCCTCGAGCACCCGCGCGGTCAGCTCGCCGTCGCGCAGCAGGCGGGTCTCGCTCAGCGCCTGGGCAAGGCTCTTCACCGACCAATCGGTGTCGATGACATGATCCATCTGGAAAGATCCCTGCGGAGGGTCGGGGTTTCTCGACAGCGCCGGTCCGCGGCTCGACGCTGTGATAATGGAACGGGCTGCGGCCTGGATGTCGGCCTTGGCGCCGGGCGGAACCCAGAGCTCGAGCTTCACGAGCCCGAGCCTCTGGCGCTCCTCGCGCCACAGGCGGGTCCGTTCCGCAGGGCTCAGGCCCGCCGCCTTGTCCTTGGCTCTAGCCATACCAGGTATGTATACGCGTATGTTTGACAACCAGCAACATGGGTCTATGATCTTCCCTCGACAAGGGCTGATGGCGTGATCTTTCGCGGACTGTTCGGCGGACGCAAGGACGAGGCGAGGGCCCCGGCCGTGCCAGTCGTTCGCAACATCACCATCGGTCGTTCCGTTCGTCTCGATCCTCTGGCCTGGCGTCGCTATGGCGCCGAAACCCGGGTGCAGCTTCGGGGCGACGCACTGAACATCGTCGCCCAGGGCCTCATAGACCTCGGCGCCGACGGGTTCGTCCACCGCTTCTACACCGAGGACGACCTGATGCTGCAGATGGTCAGTCCCGATCCGGAGGGGAAGGAGGCCGACGACTTCACCGTCTTCGTGCCCTGGTCCAGCGCCTACCCGCCCGACGGCCGCGCCCGCCGGGTCTGGGGCGACCGCCTGCGCGCCCGCACTTTCACCGACGACGACCTGCCGGAATACCGCCGCTTCTGGTTCGGCGACGCTGACGAGCGCCAGGATCCGGTCACTTTCTGGGAAGAGGTCTTCGACGACCGCGACGGGCGTCACGTGCGTCGCATCTTCCAGACCTGCATGCTCTTCTCGCGCGAGCTTTCGGGCGAGGGACGCGAACTGCTGCTGGCGATCGAGATGGAGCCTGAGGGCGGCGACCTGACTCATGAGATCATGGTCGGCATTCCGCTGAACGTTGGAGAATTCGAAGCATGATCGTGTTCGACCCCGCCACCTTCGGCGCCGGCGCGCTGAGCTTCGGCCTGGCCTTCCTGGCGGCCGGCGGCTTCACCCTGATCTTCAAGGCGATCTACCGCTGGATCACGCCGCACGACGAGGGCGCGCTCATCCGCTCGGGCAACATGGCCGCCGCGGTGGCCCTGGGCGGCGCGCTGCTGGGCTACGTCATCCCCCTGGCCTCGGCGCTGGCCCACACCGCGACCCTCCCGGAGTTCGTGGCTTGGGCGATCCTGGCCGGCGTCATCCAGATCGCCACCTTCTGGATCGTGCGCCGCGTGGCGCTGCCCGACGTCTCGGCCCGCATCGAGCGCGGCGAGATGTCGACGGCGCTCTATCTGCTCTCGATCTCCCTGGCGGTGGGCATCCTGAACGCCGCCTGCATGACGGCGTAATTTCGATGAAGCGCACACGGAAACTGGTCCTCACCACCCTGATGGCGGCGGGCGGCGTCTCGCTCACCGCCTGCGGCGACAACGCCGCCGACAACGTGCGGATCGACCACGCGGACAAGTCGGTGGACGCCTACGCCTACCAGTCGCTCCAGGAGTGCCTCGACAAGAACGAGGTGCCCGACAGCGCCTGCCAGACCGCCGAGAAGAACGCCAAGGACGACGAGAACGCCGAGGCCCGCTACGCCGATTCCAAGACCTGCGAGGACGTCTACGGCCCAGGCCAGTGCGTGCCCCGCTCCAGCGTGGGCGGCACGGGCTCGTTCTGGGGGCCCCTGGTCGCCGGCTTCGTGGTCGGCCGCATGCTGGACGGCGGCTGGGGCGGGCGCGGCCTCTACCGTGACTGGCGCGACGGCGGGTTCTACACCCCCAACGGCGGGCGCGTCTGGACCGACTACTCCACCGGCCGCACCCGCATCGGCCAGCGCGGCTTCGACGCCCCCGATATCGCCCGCGGCCCCGAGAAGGTCATGAGCCGCTCGTCGGTCATTTCCCGCGGCGGCTTCGGCGGCCGCATGAGCAGCCGCAGCTACTCGGGCCGGAGCTGGGGCGGGTAGGCTAGCCTCCGCGCACCTTTCCCTGTAAGTCGCGCCCCCTACGCCCGAGGGAAAACCGCCAGCAATGCCCGAGCTTTACGACGTCGCCGCGATCGGCAACGCCATCGTCGACGTGATCGCGCCCTGCACGGACGCCTTCCTGGGCGAGAACGGCCTGACCAAGGGCGCCATGATGCTGGTCGATCCCGCGGCCAGCGCGGCGCTCTATTCGAAGATGGCCCAGGCGGTGGAAGCCTCCGGCGGCTCGGCGGCCAACACCATCGCGGGTCTGGCCAGCTTCGGCGGCAAGGGCGCCTTCATGGGCAAGGTGGCCGACGACCAGCTGGGCCGCACGTTCGCCAAGGACATGCGCGGCATCGGCGCCCGCTTCGAGAATGCGCCCCTGGTGGGCGGCCCGGCCACCGCCGTCTCGATGATCAACGTGACGCCCGACGCCCAGCGCACCATGTGCACCTTCCTGGGCGCCTCGGTGGAGTTCACCGACACCGACGTGGACCAGGAGGTCGTCGAGGCCTCCAAGATCGTCTACCTTGAGGGCTATCTGTTCGACGCCGAGGCGGCCCGCCGCGCCTTCGCCAAGGCCGCCGCGTTCGCGCACGGATCGGGCCGCAAGATCGCGCTGACCCTGTCGGACAGCTTCGTGGTGGAGCGTCACCGCGAGGGCCTGAAGGGCTTCATCGAGAGCCAGGTGGACATCCTGTTCGCCAACGAGGCGGAACTGCTCGCGCTCTACGAGACGACGGACTTCGACGAGGCCTGCGAGCAGCTGCTGCGCCACTGCGACCTCGCCGCCGTGACCCGAAGCGAAAAGGGCTCCGTCGTGCTCTCGAAGGGCGAGACGCTGCACATCGCGGCCGAACCCGTCGAGAAAGTCGTGGACACCACCGGCGCGGGCGACCAATACGCGGCCGGGTTCCTCTTCGGCCTGAGCCAGGGGCGTTCGCTGGCCGAGTGCGGCCGGCTGGCCTCCATCGCCGCGGCCGAGGTGATCTCGCATTACGGGCCGCGGCCGCAGGTCTCGCTGAGGGACCTCGCCGCATCCAAGGGGCTGTAAGAACGATGAGCCGCAAGGCCGAAGTGGTCCGCAACACCAAGGAGACCCAGATCCGCGTCGCCGTGGACCTGGACGGTGTCGGCAATGCCAAGGTCTCGACGGGGATCGGCTTCTTCGACCACATGCTGGACAGCTTCGCCCGCCACGGCGGCATCGACCTCGAGGTCGAGACCAAGGGCGACCTGCACATCGACATGCACCACACGGTGGAGGACACCGGGATCGTGCTGGGCCAGGCCATCAAGGAGGCGCTGGACGGCTTCAAGGGCATCCGCCGGTTCGGCCACGCCTACATCCCGATGGATGAGACCCTGTCGCGGTGTGCCATCGACTTCTCGAACCGGCCCTACCTGATCTGGAAGGTCGATTTCCGCACGCCCAAGGTCGGCGACATGGACACCGAGCTGTTCAAGGAATTCCACCACGCCTTCGCCATGAACGGCGGCGCGTGCGTGCACCTGGAAACGCTCTACGGCGCCAACAGCCACCACATCGCCGAGAGCGGGTTCAAGGCCCTGGCCCGAGCGGTGCGCCAGGCGGTGGAACTGGACCCCAAGACCCACGGCCACGCCCCCTCCACCAAGGGCGTGCTCTAGGAACATCCTATGCAGAGCGTCGCCCTGATCGACTACGGGTCGGGCAACCTTCGCTCGGCCGAAAAGGCCCTCGTCCGCGCCGCTGACGGGCGCGCCGACATTGTCGTGACCAACGATCCTGACCTGGTGGCCAAGGCCGACCGTATCGTCCTACCGGGCGTCGGCGCCTTCGCCGCCTGCATGGCCGCGCTCTCCAAGCGCACGGGCGTGATCGAGGCGATGAACCAGGCGGTGAAGGGCAGGGGTGTTCCGTTTCTCGGCATCTGCGTGGGCATGCAGCTCATCGCCACCCGCGGGCTGGAGTTCGGCGAGACGCCCGGCCTGGGCTGGATCGAGGCGGACGTCCGGAAGATCGCGCCAGCCGACCCGGCGCTGAAGGTGCCGCACATGGGTTGGAACACGCTCGAAGACGTCTCAGACCTGCCGATGCTGGCCGGGCCGAAGGCGGGCGAGCCCGTCTATTTCACCCATTCGTTCGCCATGTTCCCGCAAGACTCCGCCGACGTGGCGGCCTATGTGGACCACGGCGGCCGGTTCCCTGCGGCCGTAGCGCGGGACAACATCGCCGGGGTTCAGTTCCACCCCGAAAAATCACAAGCCGCCGGCCTGAAGATCCTGGCCGGCTTCCTGGAGTGGCGCCCTTGATCCTCTATCCCGCCATAGACCTGAAGGACGGCCAGTGCGTCCGGGTCCTGCACGGCGACCTTTCCACCGCGACCGTCTTCAACAGCGATCCCGCAGCCCAGGCCCGGCAGTGGGCCGACGCCGGTTTCCACTGGATCCATGTGGTCGACCTCAACGGCGCGGTCGAAGGCCAGGCCGTGAACGCTCCCGGCGTCGAAGCCATCCTGTCGTCCGTGTCGGTGCCTGTACAGCTGGGCGGCGGCATCCGCACGCTGAAGGATGTGGAGCGCTGGATCGAAGCCGGCGTCAGCCGCGTGATCCTGGGCACGGTGGCGGTGACGCAGCCCGACATCGTCATCGCCGCCGCCATGGCCTACCCCGAGCAGATCGCCGTCAGCGTCGACGTGCGCAAGGGCAAGGTCGCCGTCGAGGGCTGGACCGCCGACAGCGACCTCGACGCCATCACCGTCGCGAAGCGTTTCGAGGACGCCGGCGTCGGCGCCCTGATCGTCACCGACATCGATCGCGACGGCACCGTCATGGGCTTCAACGTCGAGGCCTTCGGCGCCATGGCCGATGCGGTGTCGATCCCGGTCATCGCTGCGGGGGGGCTGGCGAGCGTCGACGACATCGCCAAGCTCAAGGCGCGCAAGGGCGTGCCGGTGGCCGGCGCCGTCCTGGGCCGCGCGCTCTACAACGGCGCGATCGACCCGGCCCAGGCGCTAGGGGTCGCGGCATGAGCCTCAAGGTGCGCCTGATCCCCTGCCTCGACGTCAAGGACGGCCGGGTGGTGAAGGGCGTGCAGTTCGTGAACCTCGTCGACGCCGGCGATCCCGTCGAGCAGGCCCAGGCCTATGACGCAGCCGGCGCGGACGAGCTGATGTTCCTCGACATCACCGCCAGCCACGAGAACCGGGGCACCATCCTGGACGTGGTCCGCCGCACCGCCGACGTCTGCTTCATGCCGCTCAGCGTCGGCGGCGGGGTGCGTGGCGTCGACGACGGCCGCCGCCTGCTGCTCGCCGGCGCCGACAAGATCTCGATCATGACCGCCGCCGTGAACGATCGCGACGTGGTCAGCCGCTGCGCCGACGCCTTCGGCAGCCAGGCCGTTGTCGTGTCGGTCGACGCCAAGCGCGTCGGCGAGCGCTGGGAGGTCTTCACGCACGGCGGCCGCAACCCCACGGGGCTCGACGCCGTCGATTACGCCGCCGAGGTCGTGGCCAAGGGCGCGGGCGAGATCCTGCTGACATCCATGGACCGGGACGGCGCCAAGATCGGCTACGACCTGGAGTTGGTGCGCGCGGTCAGCCACGCTGTGAGCGTCCCGGTGATCGCCTCGGGCGGCGCCGGGAATACCCGCCATTTGATCGAGGGGGTTCAGGCCGGCGCCGATGCCGTGCTGGCAGCGTCGATCTTCCACTTCGGCGAGGTCTCGATCGGCGAGGCCAAGGCCGCCATGGCCGCCGCCGGCATTCCGGTCCGCCTCACGGAGCCCGTCCCCGCATGACCCGTTTCGCCAAGGTGGTCGACCGGCTGGCCGCCACCATCGAGAGCCGTCGCGGCGGTGACGCCTCCACCTCCTACACGGCCCAACTCCTCAGCGACCTCGACCGCGCCGCCAAGAAGATGGGCGAGGAGGCGGTCGAGACCGTCATCGCCGCCGCCCAGGGTGACCGGGACGCCCTCACCTCCGAGAGCGCCGACCTGATCTACCACTGGCTGGTGTTGATCGCCGCCGCCGGGGTCAGCCTCGAGGAGGTCGCCGAACGGCTGGAGGCCCGCGAAGGCACGTCCGGCCTCGCCGAGAAGGCCGCGCGCAAGGCCTGACCGGTCGCCCCGCGGGCTCCGCCGCTCGTCCCAAACCGTCTTCCGGCGGCGCGGCGCCCGGGAAAAGGCTGGGCCATGACCCAGCGCCTCCTCCTCGCCTCAGCCGCCCTCCTGGCCCTCGCGGCGTGCAGCCGCCCGACGACGCCCGCTCCTGCGCCCGACGTCGGCTGGGCCCACTACGGCGGCGACGCCGGCGGCCAGCGCTACTCCAGCGCCGCCCAGATCACCCCGGCCAATGTGAGGGGCCTGAAGGTCGCCTGGACCTACGGCACGGGCGACCTCGCCGACCACCGCGACGCCCTGGAGCGCGCCGCCTTCGAGGCCACGCCGATCCTGGCCGGCGGGCGCCTCTACCTCTGCACGCCGTTCAACGTGGCCAGCGCCCACGATCCGGCGACCGGCAAGCCGCTGTGGCGCTTCGATCCCAAGATCGACGCCACGCTGCGCTATCCGAACAGCTTCAACTGCCGCGGCGTTGCCTATTGGCGCGATCCCGCGGCGCCGGCCAACGCGCCCTGCGCCGAGCGTGTCTTCATGGCCACCAATGACCGACGCCTGTTCGCCCTGGACGCCGCCACCGGCAAGGCCTGCCCAGGGTTCGGGCGCGGCGGGGCGGTGGACGCCATGCCCGAGGCGCAGCTCGACCGGCCGGCCGGAGCGCAGATCACCTCGGCGCCCGTGGTGGTCGCGGGCGTGGTGGTCGTCGGCTCGTCCATCGACGACAACCAGCGGGTCCACGAGACCTCGGGCGCCGTCCATGCCTTTGACGCCATCACCGGCGCCCTGCGCTGGGCCTATGATCCGCTCTCCGGCGCGAAGCCGGACGTGAAGGCCGGCGCCGCCAACGTCTGGGCGCCGATGTCCGTCGACGAGGCGCGCGGCCTGGTCTTCCTGCCGACGTCAAGCCCGAGTCCCGACTTCTACGGCGCCGCCCGGCCCGGCGACGCGGGACACGCCAATTCGGTCGTCGCGCTGCACGCCGCGACGGGCCAGCTCGCCTGGGCCTTCCAGACCACCCACCACGATGTCTGGGATTACGACGTGCCGGCCCAGCCCACCCTGGGCGTCGTGGGGTATGGCGGCCAGGCCCGCCCGGCGGTGATCCAGACCACCAAGCAAGGGCTCATCTTCACTCTCGACCGAGACACCGGCCAGCCGGTCATTCCGGTGGAGGAGCGCCCCGTGCCCCAGGGCGGTGAGGTGGGCGAGGTGCTGTCGCCGACCCAGCCTTTCCCGATCGCGCCCGGGCCCCTGGCGCCCAACCGCATCAAGCCCGACGACGCCTATGGGCTGACCCCTTGGGATCGCGACGCCTGCCGGAAGCTGATCGCCGACGCGCGCAACGAGGGCATCTACACACCGCCGTCGACCAAGGGGACGATCCTCTATCCCTTCACCGGCGGCGGCTCGAACTGGGGCGGCATCGCCTACGACGCGCGACGCGGCATAGCCTTCGTCAACACCTCCTCGGCTTTGCACAAGCTGACCCTGATCCCTGAGGCCAGGGTCGCGGCCCAGAAGAAGGCCAATCCCGACGTCGAGATCAGTCCACAGGCTGGAGCCCCGTTCGGCATGCGTCGGGAACTGCTGCGCTCGCCGCTTGGCTTGCCCTGCAACCCGCCCCCCTGGGGCCTGTTGTCTGCGGTCGACATGACCACCGGCAAGATCCTGTGGCGCACCCCGCTCGGCACGACCCGCGACCTCGCGCCGGGCTCTCAATTCTTCACCAAGGGCGTCGGAACCCCCAACTTCGGTGGCCCGATCGCCACTGGCGGCGGCCTAGTGTTCATCGGCGCGGCCATGGACAACTACCTGCGCGCCTTCGACGCCGCCAACGGCAAGGAGCTCTGGAAGGGGCGGCTGCCGGCCGGGGGACAGGCCACGCCCATGACCTATGTGTGGAAGGGTCGCCAGTACGTGGTCATCGCCGCCGGCGGCCACGCCAAGGCCGACACCAAGCGCGGCGATCAGGTCGTGGCCTTCGCGCTGCCGGACTAGGGGCGCGGCTTCCGCTTCAGCGCCACGTAGAGCGCCCCGGCGCCGCCGTGATGCCGGGCCGCCTCGGAGATGCCGGCCACCACATGGGTCAGGTGGGCCTCGCCCAGCCAGTCGGGGACGCGCTTCTTCAGCACGCCGTCGCCCTGCACGCCCTTGCCGGTGATCACGAGGACCGCGCGCCAGCCGTCGTCGAAGGCGCGAAACAGGAACGCCTCCAGCGCCGCCTTCGCCCGATCCTGGGTCATGCCGTGGAGGTCGATGCGGGCGCCGATCTCCTCGCGCTCCTTCACGATCCGGTGTCGGCGGTTGGGCTCGATGCCTTCCAGGGCGTCGCGCAGGCGGTTCCGGGCCTCCTCGGCGCGCTTGGGTTCGATGCGAGCGGCGGCGTCGAGGGTCTGAGCCATCGGCTTGCGCGGCGCACTGCGGCTGGGCAAGGGGTGCACGGTGGCCGCCACCATCGACCAGATCCTCTGCTCCTCGGGCTTCAGCGGCCGCTTCATGGCTTGGGGACCAGGCGATAGAGCCGCAGGGTGTGGCGGACTCGCCCGGCCTCGGCGCCGGCCGCGGCGCCCTCTCCGAGATAGAGGTCGGCTCGCACTTCGCCCTTGATCGCGCCACCCGTGTCGAGGGCCGTCGCCAGCCGGCGATAGGCGGGAAAGGCGCCTGTCAGCAGCGGAGCCTCGGCGTCGACCCAAAGCAGATCGCCCATGCCATGGAAGGCCGGGTCCACCGCCACGGCCCGGCCGGCGGGCAGGGGGATGTTGGCGGCGCCCACCGGCGGCTTGCCGTCATCGGGCGCCAGGCGGAAAAAGGCGTAGCGCGGGTTCAGCCGCATGACCTCGTCGGCCTCCGGGCCTCGGTGGGCGGCGAGCCACCCCCGGATGGCATCGCCCGAGGTATTGTCCCGCGCGAGCAGCCCACGATCACGCATGGGATTGGCGATGCCCATGAACGGGCGGCCGTTGTTCGCGGCGTAGAGCGCCTTGGCCCGCTGGCCGTCCTCGAACACCAGCACGCCCGAACCCTGGACCTGCAGGAAGAACAGCTCCTCGGGGCGCATCCAGGCCAGCGGCGCTTCGACCGGCGCCGCTTCGATCACGGCGCGATCCGGGTAGGGCTCGGTCGCACCGCCCGGCAACGCGCGGACCACGGCGCCGCCGTCCGCCACGAGCAGGTCCGAGGGCTTCGCACGCACCGGCATGCTGAACTCGGCGTCGGCGTTGCGCCTCGCCTCGTAGACCGGCGCGAAATAGGCGGTCAGCACGCCCTCCGCGCCGCCCAGCCGTTCGGCCTGGAAAAAGGCTTCGAAGAAGGCGCGACCCACGCCTGGCCCGACCTCGCGCACCGCCTTGGCCCGGCGGCACAGCTCGGCGAGCGCGCCGTCCCTGGCGGCTTGGCAGGTCGAACGCCACGCCGCGAAGGCCGCGTCATGATCCTCCGCCGCCCATCCCGGGAGGCGCGAGACCTCGATGATGCGTTCCGGCGTGGGCGCGGGCCCGGGCGCAGGCTGCGGCAGCGGCGGATAGCCCGGCGGGATCGGCCCGTGCTCGTAGGGCGTGGCGCAGGCGGCGACGCTCAGCGCGGCGAAGACGGCCGCCATTCCCCCCCAACGCACGTGGCTCAGGCCTCGGCGGCGTCGACGTGGACCAGGGTCCAGTTGGGATCGCGGCTCTTCAGCCGGCGCTCGAAGGTCCACAGCTCGGCGGTGCGCCGGTCGTCGACGCCCTCGCCCTCGGGACCCTTGGTGCGACTGCGGAATTCCGCCAGGAACCGAACGGTCAGGCGGGCCAGGTCGCCCTGGGTCACCTCGGCCTTCTCGAGATCGGCGCGTGGGCTGTGGAAGAACTCGACCGTCTCGGTGCGTCCTTCGCGCGCCCGCTCGTCGATGACGCTTTCGAAGCTCGAAAGCACCGCGGGAGCCAGCAGATTGCCGAGAGTGGCCTTGTCGCCCTCCGCGAAGGCCTTGACGATCATTTCGTAGGCGCCCTTCGCCCCACCCAGGAAGCGGGCCACGTCGAACGACGGGTCCTTGGCCTTCACGGCGGCGAGGCCAGTCAGCTCCACGCCGTCGTCGATGGGATCGGGCGCGCGCTCGCTCACCCGGGTTCCGGTGGAGGCGGCCTCCACGGCCGGCCGGTCTTCCGGCTGGCGGCCCACGCGGCGCCCGAGCACCGAATAGAGCTGGTAAAGCACGATGACCGCGAGGCCGGCGAAGATGATCAGTTCGAGGACTTGCACCGAGGGGCTTTCAGGACTGGAAGGCGTTTGCGACCTTATACGCGCAATATCCCAATATAGTCCGCAGGAACGCCGCCGTCAGGGGCGGCGTTGCATCACCCTGGGCGCCATGATAGCCGCTCGGCCCGACTGGACGCGATTTTCGCGTCTTCCACCTGCGAGAAACGCCTTCCGACATGAGTGAAATCGACCTCGGCGCCGGCGCGCCCCAGGCCCAGGGCGGCGAGCCCGGGATCCGCATCCTGGCCCAGTTCATCCGCGACCTGTCGATGGAGAACCCCCGCGCCCCCGACGCGCTGCGTCCCAGCCAGGACCAGCCGCAGATCGACCTCAACGTCGAGATGAACGCCCGCGGCCGCGAAGACGGCCTGTTCGAGGTGGACCTGAAGCTGTCGGCCCGCGCGGCGCGTCCGGACGGCCCGCTGTTCCACGTCGAGCTGCTGTACGGCGGCGTCTTCCAGATCGGCGGCGTGCCGGCCGAGGAGATGGAGCCGGTCCTGCTCATCGAGTGCCCGCGCTACCTGTTCCCGTTCGCCCGCCGGATCATCGCCGAGGTCACTTCGGAAGGCGGCTTCCCGCCCTTCCTGCTCGACCCCATCGATTTCGCCGGCGTCTACGCCGCCCGCAAGGCGCAGTCCGACCCCGCGGTCGGCCACGCCTAGTCCAAGGCGCTTTCCAGTCTCGACAGGCGCGCGCCGTCCAGCACGGCCGCGCTGTCGTAGTTCCCGGCGTAGGCCGCCACGTCGTCCGGCAGCGACACCCACGGGTGCTTGCTCTCGGTGAAGCAGTGGACGTCGGGCGGCAATCGCTCGGCCTCGTCCATCAGACCGACCGGAAACAACGCCACGCCAGGTCCACACGCCGGGTGATGTCCCCATAGCGTCTGGCCGCAGGCCGCGCAGCTCCAGACCATCCCGTCCTCGCCGTCGCGGACCTCGCCGGCCAGCACGGCCACCCGTCCCGTCTCGATCATAGCGTTCACCGCGAACGCCGACCCGCTGCGCCGCTGGCAGGCGTGGCAGTGACACGCATGGACGATGATCGGCGCCGTCGCGATCCCGAGCCGCACGGCCCCGCAGGCGCAGCCGCCCTGCATGAACATCTGGTCTGACATGGTCGAAGCTCCTTCAGGTTCGACGCTGGTCGCTGGACGCGAGCGGCCTTCGACATCTGCCGCGAAATTTTCCGCTGCATGTCGATGCGCATGGCGCGGAGGCGACTAGGCTGCGGAGCCGCAGGGAGCCTGGCCATGCACTACGTCTGCCTCGTCTATTTCGACCAGGAGGAGGTCCTTGGCCTGGAAGGCCAGGAGCTGGAGGACTGCGTCCGCGAGTCCGGCGCTTATGACACCGAGCTGGTCGAGCGCGGCCACATGGTGCTGGCCCACGCCCTGGCCCACACCCGCGAGGCCATGACCGTGCGCGTCCGCGACGGGAAGATGTCGACCACCGACGGTCCGTTCACCGAGACGAAGGAAGTGCTGGGCGGCCTCATCGTCGTCGAGGCCCGCGACCTCAACGAGGCGGTGCAGCTCGCCGCCGGCATCCCGCTCGCGAAGCGCGGCGCCATCGAGGTGCGGCCGGCCATGGGCGCCCCGAACACGGGCGGCCGGCGGCTCGGATGAGCGTCGATCTGGACGCAGCCTGGCGCGCCCACGCCGGCAGGGTGCGCGCCACCCTGATCCGTCTGCTCGGCGGCGATTTCGATGCGGCCGAGGAAGCACTCCACGACGCCTTCGCCGCCGCCGCCACGACCTGGCCGCGCGACGGCGAGCCGGCAAACCCCGTCGCCTGGCTGGTCTCCGCCGGCCGGTTCAGGACCATAGACCGCTGGCGTAAGCGCGCCCGCAGCGAGGCGGCGCTGACCGAGCTTGCCCTGCTGGAGGCCACGCCCGAACCGCAGGACGATCCCGAGATCGCCGACGACGACCTGCGGCTCATCTTCACCTGCTGCCACCCGGCGCTCACGCCGGACGCGCGCATCGCGCTCACCCTGCGCGAGGTCTGCGGCCTGACCACCGAGGAGATCGCCCGCGCCTTCCTGACTCCCGTCCCCACGCTCGCCCAGCGGATCGTGCGGGCGAAGGCCAAGATCCGCGACGACGCGATCCCCTACGAGGTCCCCGAGGCCGCCGACCTGCCGGCGCGGACCGAGAGCGTGCTGACGGTCATCTACCTGATCTTCAACGAGGGCTACGCCGCCACCGCCGGCGACGCCGTGGTCCGCGCCGACCTTGCCGCCGAGGCCGTTCGGCTGGGCCGACAGGTCACCGCCCTGGTCGACGACGCCGAGGCGGTGGGCTTGCTGGCCCTCATTCTGCTGCAGCATGCCCGCCGCCATGCCCGCACCGATGCGGCAGGCGATGTCGTCCTCATGGAGGACCAGGACCGCAGCCTCTGGGACCGGGACGCCATCACCGAGGGCCGTGGGCTGGTCGAGCGCGCCCTGAAGTCGCGCCACTTTGGCCCCTACGCCCTGCAGGCCGCCATCGCCGCGGTCCATGCTGAGGCGCCCACCTTCGCCGAGACCGACTGGCCCCAGATCGTTGCGCTGTACGACGTGCTCGTGCGCGCCGAACCCTCGCCGGTGGTCGGCCTCAACCGCGCCGCGGCGATCGGCATGCGCGACGGGCCGGAAGCCGGTCTCTGCGCCATCGACGCGGCCTTGGAGGATAAGGCCCTCTCGACCTACCACCTCGCCCACGCCGCCCGCGCCGACATGCTGCGGAGGCTGAACCGTCGCCCTGAAGCCCACGACGCCTACGAACGCGCGCTTGGCCTCGCCCGCCAGGAACCCGAGCGACGGTTTTTGGAAAGGCGCATCGCCGAAGTCAGTTCGCCGGAGTGAGCACCGTCCCGATGTAGCGGTCCCGCAGCGCGCGGTTGCGCGCCGTCAACGGCTGCTCGGCGCCCCGTATCATCACCATCCGAGCCACCGTGGTGGTTTCCAGGGGATCGCCGCTCCACAGCACAAGGTCCGCATCCTTGCCGGGCTCAATGGAGCCGAAGCGGTCGTCGACGCCGAAGATCCTTGCCGGGTTGATGGTGATCGCGGCCAAGGCCTCGTGCGGCGAGATCCCGAACCGCGCGGTCCTGCCGGCGATGAACCGCGGCGTGCGGATCAGAAAGACGATCCGCGCGACACTGGGCTTGAAGGCCACCAGCACGCCGGCGTCATGCAGGATCGCGGCGTTCTCGTAGGTGGCGTTCAGGTTCTCCCACTGGAACGCCTGGTTCTCCTCGGCGTCGATCACCACCGGAACCTTCGCTGCGGCGATCTCCTTAGCCAGCATCCACGCCTCCGAGCCGCCGGAGAGGATCACCCGCACCTTCTCGGCCTTGGCCATCTCCAGCACGTTGCGGATGTCGGAGGCGCGGTTCGCTTCGATCAGTAGGGGTTCACGGCCCTGCACCACCGGGACCAGCGCCGCCAGGTCTGCCCGCGAGAGCGACAGCTCCTCCAGCCGCGCCGGATCGACCGAGGCGGGATTGCGCGCATAGGCCCGCGCGTCCGCGAAGGCTTGCCTCAACTGGGTCATCAGCGCGCCGCGGGAGCCACCGGCCGCCGACGAGCCCATCTCGCCCGCGTCGAGGTAGAGCGCCACGCGCGGTTTCACGGTCAGGTCGCCGCCTTCGGTCCCCAGGTCGGCCAGATGGATCACCGCCGCCTGGCCGCCGAAGAATCGCGCCGGCGAATTGGGTCCGCGCATCTGCGGATTGGGCGTCACCACCGCGCGCGTGACGCCCTCGATCCGCGCCTCGGGGATCTGCGGGGAGTTCGGATTGACGTCCTCGTCCACGTCGAAGCCGGCGCTGAGCAGGGCGTTGGACGAACCCCGGCCACCGTAGCCGCTGCCGATGGTGTCGTTCAGGCCCATGGGCGACACGGTCGCCGTGATCCCCGGCGTCAGGATCTGACCCTTCGCGTCGACGACCCGCGCGCCGCTCGGCACGGCGACCTTCGCGCCGACCGCGGCGATCTTGCCGTCGCGCACCACCACCGTCCCGGTCGGCAGGTCGCCCGCCGCGCCCATGGTCAGGACGCGCGCGTTGACGATGGCCACGGTCTCGGCAAAGGCCGGCGTCGCAACCAGCATGGCGGCGGAGAGGAGGAGGGCGCGGATCATTGGCTGACCCCCAGGCCGCGCGGCGCCGGTCGCGGTGGCGAGACGGGCCGCTTGGTATTGCCCAGCTCGAAATCGGATTGCGGCTGCTTGGCTGGATGCGCCCGGTCATAGGTCAACGCGCCGTCGATGAAGACGAGATCGGGCAGGGCGTAGACGCTCAGCGGATCGGCGTCCCACAGCACGACGTCGGCGGCCTTGCCCACCTCCAGGGAACCGGTCTTATCGGCGACCCCGATGACCTTCGCCGGATTGATCGTCACCCAGGCGATGGCCTGTTCGGGCGTCGTTCCCAGCCCCGCCTCGCGGCCCGCCGTCATCGCCCGCGCGGCCTCCTGGTTCAGGTGCTGCATCAGCATCACGTTGTCGGAGTGCATGGTGGCGACGCCGCCCGCCTTCTCCACGAAGGCCGCGTTCTCCATGATCGAGTCGTAGGCCTCCATCTTGTAGCCCGACCAGTCGCCAGCCCAGGTGACCACGGCGATCTTCTCGCGCGCCAGCAGGGGGGCGATCTTGAAGGCCTCCAGCGCGTGGTGGAACGCGGCGATCTTGAAGCCGAACTCGTGGCTGAGATCGATCATCTGGATCATCTCGTCGGCGCGGTAGCAGTGGATGTGGACCTTGATGTCGCCGTTCAGGGCGCCAGCCACCGTCTCCAGCATCAGGTCGCGGCGCGGCGGGTCGCCGGTCCCGCGCTTGCGCCAGTCGGCCCAACTCTGGGCGTAGGCCTGGGCGGCGATGAACGTGTTGCGGTAGCCCATCATTCCACCGGCCCGCGTGCCGGGCTTGCCGCCCCCGCCGCCCGTGGGGTTCTCGCCGCAGGCCATCTTCAGGCCGTAGGGCGCGCCGGGGAACTTCATCCCCTGCGGCGCGAGCGCGGGCACGTTCTTGAGCGTCACCGTGCGGCCGTTGAACAGGTTCGAGGACCCGGGGAGGATCTGCATCGTCGTGACGCCGGCCTCCCGCGCCCGCTCGAACATCGGGTCCTGGGTCCAGACGGAATGCTCGATCCAGACGCCGCCCGGATTGGGGCCGTTCTCGTTGCTGCCGTCGCCGTTCGCCGCGCCCGGGCTGGAGCCGGCGCCGATGTGGGCGTGCGGGTCCACGATGCCCGGCGTGATCCAGCGGCCCCGGGCGTCGATTACCGTGGCGTCTGCGGGCCGGGCGACGTCCTTGCCCACCGCGGCCACCTTACCGTCGCGGATGAGCAGCGACCCGCCGTCGATGCGCGGGCCGGCGGCGGTGTAGATCGTCGCGCCCTCGAACAGCACCGCTCCGGCGGGAACCGGCTTATAGGTCGAAGGGAACGGGTCCGGCCGCGCGGCGGGGTCGAGCCCGGCGCGGATCGGCTTGGGTGCGGCGGGTGGGGGCGCGCTTGCGGCGGCCTTCGGCGCGGCCGTGCTGGCGCACCCGGTGAGGACGATCGCGCCCCCCAGCAACGCCGCCAGCAGTCCAGGCCCAGCACTGCGTTTCGGCCAGTCTCGCATGCGAACACCCCGGACACGTCTTCCCGAGCATCAATCTAATGCAGGTTCAGCGCAATATTTATTCGAACTATGTTCCGCGACACATCCCGTGGCATCATTCATTCGGCAAGATCATCAATCGCGCATATTTTGACTGGGGGCGGCACATGGCTTGGAATCGGCGCGGCGTGCTGGGCGGTGCGGCGGCGGCCTGGGCGGCGGGCGCACTCCCGGCCTCGGCGCAGCAGGTGATTCCCACGGCGGTGCGGCAGGGCCGGATCACCGTCCGCGGCAAGACGATCGCCTATCGCGCCGAGACCGGCGAGATGGCCATGAGGAACGCCGGCGGCCAGCCCCGCGCCACGATCTTCTCGGTCGCCTATCTGGCGCAGGGCGCGAACCCGAAGACGCGCCCCGTCAGCTTCGTCTGGAACGGCGGTCCCGGCGGCGCGAGCTGGCACCTGCGCGAGCACCTGTCGCCCAAGATGACGGTCGCGGCGCAGACGCGCGGCCAGTACGCGTTCGTCGCCAACCCCGACAGCCCGATCGACGTCACCGACCTGGTGTTCATCGACGCGCCCGGCACCGGCTACAGCCGCTTCTTCGCCGAGGACGCCAAGCCTGAGTACTGGGGCGTCGAGCAGGACGGCCGCGCCTTCGCCGACTTCATCGCCGGCTGGCTCGCGGACCATGGTCGCCTGGGGTCGCCCGTCTTCCTGATCGGCGAGAGCTACGGCGGCACGCGGGCTGGCCAGATCGCCAAGTTCCTCGCCGCCCGCCCAAAGCCCGTGGGCCTGACCGGTGTCACCCTGATCTCACCGACGCTGGGGAGCGGCGGCCCGCCGAACCCGCCACAGCCGATCCTGGCCCTGCCCAGCCTGGCCGCGGTCGCGCACTACCACAAACGCGGCGCCCATGCCGGCCGGCCGCTGGCGCAAGTGGTCCGCGACGCCGAAGCCTTCGCCGACGGTCCCTACGCCCGGATGCTCGCCGAAGGCGCGGTGACCGAAGCGAACGCCGACCTCGTGGCCAACTTCATCGGCCTGCCGCGCCAACTGGTGCTCGACGCGAAGCTCGCACCTTCGCTGCAGCAATTCCGCACGAGCCTGATCCCCGGTGAACGCCTCGACGGCGGCGACGGCCGCGAGCATCGGGTCCCGCCTCCGCCCGCGCAGGACACCGTAGTCACGGCCAACGACGCCTACGACCTGCACGCCTCTATCGTGGGCCTCCTCACCGACGAGCTGGGCTACACGCCAGCCGGCCCCTACGCCCGCGACCCGGTCGAGGCGAACCGGAGGTGGGACCAGACCCTCAGCGGCCCCGCTTACACGCCAGAAATCCTGCGGACCCTGCCGTCGAGGCCGAGGGTGTTGTTGGTCGCGGGCTGGTACGACCTGATCGTGCCCTACCGCACGCCAGTGAAGGCGCTGTCGGCGGCGGGGTTAGGCGACCGGTTCGAGGCTCACCTCTATCCGACCGGCCACGGCGTTTACGAAGACCTCGCGTCGCGCCCTGCCGCCACCGACGATCTGCGCGCGTTCTATCGCCGGGCCAGGAAGCGCTAGAGCCCGTATTTCCCCCAGAGGTCCTCGCCCTTGACCTTCTCGCGGATGAAGGCGGCGTGGGCGGCGCGTTCCTCCTCGGTGGAGCGGAACGCCAGCGGGCGCGGGCGCACGCCGTATTCGTTGCGGCTCGCCACGGCCACGGCGTTGACCATCGCGGCGCTCGACAGCTCCAGCCGCCGTTCGCGCCCGCCCTTGAGTTCGAGATAGACGGCCGCCAGCAGCTTGGCGTCGATCAAGGCGCCGTGCTTTTCGCGCTCGCTCAGCGAGACCTTGAAGCGCTTGCACAGCGCGTCCAGCGAGTTGTGCATGCCCGGGAAGCGCTGCTTCGCCAGCGCCAGGGTGTCGATCCAGCGATGCTCGGGCAGGTGCTCGCGCCGACAGTTGCCGAGCTCCCAGTTGATGAAGCCGCGGTCGAAGGCGGCGTTGTGGGCGATCAGCGGTGCGTCCCCGATGAACTCCAGGAACGCGTCCACCACTTCGGAATGCTCGAACCGGGGCTTGCCGCGCAGGAACGCCGCCGACAGTCCGTGCACTCTTTCGGCCTCGGCGGGCATGTCGCGGCAGGGGTCGATATAGACGTGGAAGCTGCGCCCGGTCGGCACGAAGCTCTCGATCTCGAGCGCGGCCAGTTCCACCAGCCGGTCGCCGGTGTTGGGATCGAATCCGGTGGTCTCGGTGTCGAGGACGATCTCGCGGGCCATGGCCTATCCTTGGCCCGGTTCGCGGCGGAATTTCAACCGTTCCGACAGCCCTGCGGCGTCAGCGCGGCGCCTCACCCTTCGCCCGCAAGTCCGCGATGATCTCCGACACGCGCGCCCGCGCCGGCTCGAGGCCGTGGCCCGTGTCCACGACGTAGTGCGCCCGAGCCCGCTTCTCGGCGTCGGCCATCTGCTGGGCCAGGATGGCGTCCAGTCGGTCAGGGGTCATGCCCGGTCGGGCTAGAACCCGCTCGCGCTGCATCTCCGGCGGGGCCGAGACCACCACCACCGCCTCGACATTGGCATCGCCCTCCGTTTCGTACAGCAGGGGAATATCCAGCACGACCATGTCGGCCCCCGCCTCTTCGGCGGCCTTGAAGAAGCCGACGCGGTCCTTGCCCACCAGCGGATGGACGATGGCGTTCAGGCGCTTCAGCTCCTCGGGCTGGCCCAGCACGCGCTTCCGCAGCTCCTCCCGGTCGACCCGACCGTCCTTCACCACGCCGGGGAAGGCCTCGCCCACGGGCCCAACGGCCGCGCCACCCACGTCGTACAGCTCGTGCACCGCCGCGTCGGCGTCGTAGACCGGTATCCCGGCGTCGCGGAACATGGCCGCCGTGGTCGACTTGCCCATGCCGATGGAGCCCGTGAGGCCGATCAGTCTCACGCGTTCATCACCTTCAGCGCGAGGGCGCGCACATCCACGTCCACCGGCGGCGGCGCGCCGTACAGCGCCTCGAACGAGGGGATCGCCTGGCGAACCAGCATCTCCAGCCCGTCTACCGTTCGGCGACCCAGGTCCTTCGCCTGTTTGAGGAAGGGCGTCTGCAGCGGCTTGTAGAACATGTCCATGACCACCGCGCCCGAGGGCGTCGTCTCCAGCGGCACGTCCAGGCCCTGGCCCGGCGCCATGCCCGCGGCAGTCGCGTTGATCACGGCCGTCACGCCCGCGAACGCACCCCGGGCGTCGGCCAGGGCGCCGGGCGTCACCTTGGCGCCCAGATCGATGGCCAGATTCTGCGCCTTCGTCAGGGTTCGGTTCAGCACCCGGACCTCCGGCGCGCCCGCGAGCAGCAGGGCGGCCACCGCACCCCTGGCCGCACCGCCCGCGCCCAGGACAACCACCGGGCCGGCGGACGGGTCGAACCCCGGCGCCTGCGCCTCGAAGGCGCCCAGCAGCCCCAGGCCATCGGTATTGTCGGCGCGGATCTTCCCATCGGTATCGAAGACCAGCAGGTTCGCGGCGCCGGCCAGCCGCGCCCGCGCACTCGCCTCATCCGCCGCCGCCAGGGCCGCTTCCTTGAAGGGAACAGTCACATTCACGCCGCGGATAGCCTCGCCGCCCCGCTGTCCTTCGACGAATGCCGAGAAGGTTTCCGCTCTAGGCGCCAGGGCGATGTACACGCCATCGATCCCCGACGCGGCGAGCCAGGCGTTGTGCAGCACGGGCGACAGCGAGTGGCGGATCGGCTGACCCACGACGCCGGCGACAATCGTCTTCGCCGTGATCACGCCTTGAGTTCCCCGTGCCGCCGCAGAAAATCCATCAAGCCCATCAGCGGCAGGCCCAGGATCGCGAAATAGTCGCCTTCGATCTTTGAGAACAATTGCGAGCCCGGACCCTCCAGACGATAGCAGCCTACCGAGCCCAGCGCGTGCTCACCCTCGATCGCCAGATAGTCCTCAAGGAAGGCGTCCGAGAAATCGCGCATGGTCAGGCTGGCGGTCACCACCTCGCGCCAGATGGGCCCTCCGTCCTTGGCGACCACCACTGCGGAATGCAGTCGGTGCGTCTTACCTCGCAGCAGCTTCAGGCGCTCTCGCGCCGCATCGATGTCAGGCGCCTTGTCGTAGAGTGTCCCGTCCAGGTCGAGCGTCTGGTCCGAGCCGATCACGAAGCCCGGTCGGGCCCTCGACACTCGCAAAGCCTTCAGTTCGGCGAGCGCGTCGGCGATCTCGCGCGGCCCGTGTCCCTCGGCGAGCAGTGAGGCCTTCACGGCCTCCTCGTCCACGCCGGCGACCGTCGCCTCGTAGGCAATGCCCGCGCCATCCAGCACCGCCCGGCGCGCCGTGCTCTTCGAAGCCAGGACGACCGTCATCCCAGCACCTCGACCTGGCCGTGCCCGCGCGAGAGCAGGTTCAGCACCGCCGCGGCGGTCTCCTCCACCGAGCGGCGGGTGACGTCGATCGTGGGGAAGCCATGGCGCTCGTAAAGCCGCCGCGCGGCGATGATCTCTTCGCGCACGGCGTCGGTGTCGATGTAGCTCGACTCTCGATTCTCATTGAGACTCAGCAGCCGGTTGCGGCGGATCTGAATCAGCCGGTCGGGCGAGATCACCAGCCCGACGATGAGAGCGCTCTGTAGCGAAAACAGCTTCTCGGGCAGCGGCCGGCCCGGCACCAAGGGTACGTTCGCCGCCCGCACGCCCCGATGGGCGAGGTAGATGCAGGTCGGTGTTTTCGACGTCCGCGACACGCCCAGGAGGACCACGTCGGCCTGGTCCAGATCCTGGCCTCCCTGGCCATCATCGTGGCCGATGGCATAGTTCAGGGCGTCCATGCGGTTGAAGTAGTCGTTGTCCAGCCGCAGGTGCGCGCCCACGCGGCTGGTCGTCGCCGCACCAAGGTACCGCTGCATCGCCGAGACCAAGGGGTCCAGCGCCGGCAGGCAGGGCATGTCCATGCGCCGGCAGCCTTCCTCCAGCGCCTCGCGCAGCTTGTCGTCGACGATGGTGTGCAGGACGATCCCCGGCGCTTCCTCGATATCGCCCAGCGCCCGGTCCAGCTGCCGCTGCGAGCGGACCAGGGCGTAGATGTGCTCGATGGGCAGCACGTTCTCGAACCGGGCGCACACTGCGCGCGCCATGGCGTTCAGCGTCTCGCCGGTGGAGTCCGACACCAGGTGGACATGGAAGTAGGTCGCGAGTCTGGGCGGCGGAGAGTTCGGCAAGGGCGCTCCGGAAAAATGCCTGGGGATCGATCCTGTGGATTCACTCTTAGCGAAGCTGGACGCCGATGGGGATAGTCCGGCGCCGAAACTGGTGGGCCGGCAGGTTCGGGGGAACGCGAGGATGAAATCGGCCGTTAACCATCTCTTAACCCCCAGCCCGATCCGCGGGGGCGCCGTTTAGCGCGACGCTGTCGACACCGGTCGATTTCCGCATCGGCGCCGCGCCTTCTCCCCGCAGATCTTACTGAATCCTTAATTAACGTCAGGGGGCCTGGCCGCCTTCCCCGGAACTCACAGGCCTGTGGGAGGACGACGCGGGGCTTGGGACGGGCTGTGGGCGAGCGGTTGATTGTCAATGGATCGTCAAGGTTTTCCACGCCACCGACAGGCCTAACTTCCCCTGCTCCAACCCCTTTCAAGATTCTTCCAGATAGAAGGGAGAAAGAGCTGGGCGGAACGGCAAGGCTCGCCCTTGAGCCTGGCGGTCGGGCAGGCTTTAAGTCAGCGCATGACGACCGAGACGCCCCGCCTCCTGCGCGTGCTTGCCGGAGAGACCCTGGACAGGCCCCCCGTATGGTTCATGCGTCAGGCTGGACGCTCGTTGCCCGAGTACCGGGAGCTCAGGACGCGGGCGAAGGACTTCATCGCCTTCTGCTTCGACCCCGAGATGGCCGCCGAGGCCACGATGCAGCCGATGCGGCGCTTCCCGATGGACGCCGCCATCGTCTTCGCCGACATCCTGCTGATCCCGCTGGCGCTCGGCCAGGACGTCTGGTTCGAGGCGGGCGAGGGGCCCCGGCTGGGCCAACTGCCCCCGATCGCGGCGATGCAGGACGCCATCGAGGGTTCGACGGCGAAGCTCGCGAATATCGGAGAGACGCTCAGCCGGGTCCGCGCCGAACTGGAGCCCGAACGGGCGCTGATCGGCTTCGCTGGCGCGCCCTGGACGGTGGCCACCTACATGCTGGAAGGTCGTGGATCCCAGCGCGAGGCGGCGCGAGCCTACGCCTATCGGCATCCCGATGAGCTCGACGCCCTTCTGGACGTACTGGTCGAGTCGACGGCCCGCTATCTGGTGATGCAGGCGCGCTCGGGCGCCCAGGCGCTGAAACTGTTCGAGAGCTGGGCGGACAACCTGGCCGAGGATGTCTTCGAGCGTATCGTGATCGGCCCCCACCGGCGGATCGTCGAAAAGGTCCGGGCCGCCGGCGTCGATGCGCCGTTCATCGGGTTCCCCCGGAGCGCCGGCGCCCTGGTGGAACGCTACGCCGCCGAGGTGCCGGTCCAGGCCGTCGCGCTCGACACCCAGGCCAGCACCGCGCTCGGGCGGAGGATCCAGGGGGAAGGCAAGGCGATCCAGGGGGCGTTGGACAACCTGCTGCTCCTCACGGGCGGCCCCGCTCTGGACGCACGGGTGGACAAGCTGCTCGAGCAGTGGGGCTCGGGGCCGTACATCTTCAACCTCGGGCACGGGGTGATGCCGGACACGCCGGTGGAGCACATCGCCCGGGTGGTCGAGCGCGTCACGGGTAAGCCGGCCAAGGCGATGGCGGCCGCCTAGCGTGACGAAACTCGCTGTCGTTCTCTTCAACCTGGGTGGCCCGGACAGCCTGAAGGCGGTGCGGCCATTCTTGTTCAATCTGTTCAGGGATCCGGCGATCATCCAGCTGCCGGCCATCGCCCGCTATCCTCTGGCCGCCCTCATCTCGACCACCCGCAACAAGCCGGCCCAGGCGAACTATGCGCTCATGGGTGGCCGCTCCCCCCTGCTGCCCGAGACCGAAGCCCAGGCCGGAGCCCTCGAGACCGAGCTCAAGGCCCGAGGCCATGACGCGCGCGTCTTCGTGGCCATGCGCTACTGGAAGCCCTTCGCCGACGAGACGGCCGAGCAGGTGGCTGCGTTTTCACCAGACGAGGTGGTCCTGCTGCCGCTCTACCCGCAGTACTCGACGACCACCTCGGGCTCGTCACTGCAAGACTGGGCGCGGGCTTACGACGGCCCTGGGCGGGTGCGGACCGTCTGCTGCTATCCCACGTCTCAAGGTTTGGCGGAGGCCCACGCCGCGGAGATCCGCAAGGTCTGGGACGCTTGGCATCGGCCCGAGGACGGCCACACCCCTGGCGACGTGCGGCTGCTGTTCTCGGCGCACGGCCTGCCGCAGCAGGTGGTGGATAGGGGCGACCCTTACCAGGCCCAGATCGAGGCGACGGCGAAGGCCATCGCCACCCTCCTGCCCGAGTTCACCGACTGGCAGGTCTGCTACCAGAGCCGGGTAGGGCGGCTGAAGTGGCTCGAACCGTCCACGACCGACGCGCTGCGCCAGGTGGCCGAGGATCGGAAAGGCGCGATCGTCTGCCCGATCGCCTTCGTCTCCGAACATGTGGAGACGCTTGTTGAGCTGGACAGCGAGTATGGTGAGCTGGCCCACCATCTACAGGTCTATCCGTATCTGCGCGCCCGGACGCCTGGGGTGGGGACGCCGTTCATCGCGGAGCTTGCCCATGCGGTGACCGAGGCCTTGCCACGTTCGGGTGTGGCGCCCCACGGTCCGTGGCGCTGCCCGGCCGGCCTGTCCAAGTGCGCGTGCCGCGAGGGGAAGGCTGCATGAACTGGTTCGATCTGCTCCGCGGACTGCACATCATCGCGGTGATCGCCTGGATGGCGGGCATGATGTACCTGCCGCGCCTTTACGCCTATCACACCGAGACGGCTCCACCGGGCAGCGAGTTTGACGCGCATTTCCTGGTGTGGGAACGCAAGCTGCTGAAGATCATCATCAATCCGTCGATGACGCTGGTCTGGATCCTCGGCGTCAGCCTGATCCTCTGGCACGTCTACGGGGCGAAGGAAGGCTGGGCTTTCCTGCTGCAACCCTGGATGCTGGTGAAGCTGGCCGCCGTGCTCTTCATCTCCGGCTGGCATGGCTTCCTCGCCGGGTCGTACAAAAAGTTCCTGGCCGGCGAACGCCCGAAGACCGCCAAATTCTGGCGGGCGACCAACGAGCTGCCTTTCCTGGCCGCCGTGGTGGCCGTGCTTGCGGTGACCCTTCAGTTCTGGTCGCGCTGACCTACATATGAACCGAGAGGGTTGACCCGTCTCCGACGGTATGGTTCCCCTCATCCACGCGTCGAACTCGGCGCGCCCCGCCTTATCTCCGGCCGCGCGCTGATTGCGCCGACGACCGGCTCCCAGACGAAATGAACAACGACGCCACGGCGTCCACAGACTAACCCGCCCGCACCCGGAGTCCGTCCGGCGGCGCGCGAATTCCAAAGTGAAATCAATGTCAGACGAAACTAACGACCTCCCGGAAACCGAAGTCGAGACCCTCGGCGAAACCCTCGAGCCGCAGGTTGCGGAAGCCGAGGCCGAGGAGGCTGCCGCGGCCGATGACGCCGCCGGCGAGGACGAACCCGACGAGCCCAGCCAGGCGTCCAAGGCTATTGCCGCGATGGGCCTCACCCGCATGAGCCTGCAGGAACTGAAGGACAAGTCGCCGGCCGACCTGCTGTCCTTCGCCGAGCAGCTGGAGATCGAATCCGCGAACTCCATGCGCAAGCAGGACATGATGTTCGCGATCCTGAAGGTGCTGGCCGACGAGGGCGTCGCCATCTCGGGTTCGGGCACTCTGGAAGTGGTGCAGGACGGATTCGGGTTCCTGCGCTCGCCCGAGGCCAACTACCTGCCGGGTCCCGACGACATCTACGTGAGCCCTTCGCAGATCCGGAAGTTCGGTCTGCGCACCGGCGACACCGTCGACGGCGAGGTCCGCGCCCCGCGCGAAGGCGAACGCTACTTCGCCCTGGTGAAGGTGGATCTCACCAACTTCGAGAGCCCGGAGAACGTCCGGCACAAGGTGCTGTTCGACAACCTCACCCCGCTCTACCCCGATCAGCGCCTGACGATGGAGATCCAGGATCCGACACTGAAGGACCGCTCGGGCCGGGTGATCGACATCGTGGCGCCGCTGGGCAAGGGCCAGCGCTGCCTGATCACGGCGCCGCCGCGGGTCGGCAAGACGGTGATGCTGCAGAACATCGCCAAGTCGATCGAGACCAACCACCCCGAGTGCTACCTGATCGTCCTGCTCATCGACGAGCGCCCGGAAGAAGTCACCGACATGCAGCGCACGGTGAAGGGCGAGGTGATCTCCTCGACCTTCGACGAGCCAGCGACCCGTCACGTGCAGGTGGCCGAGATGGTGATCGAGAAGGCCAAGCGCCTTGTCGAGCACAAGCGCGACGTGGTGATCCTGCTGGACTCGGTGACCCGCCTCGGCCGCGCCTACAACACCGTGGTCCCGTCGTCGGGCAAGGTGCTGACCGGCGGCGTCGACGCCAACGCGCTACAGCGCCCCAAGCGCTTCTTTGGCGCCGCGCGGAACATCGAGGAAGGCGGCTCGCTGACGATCATCGCGACGGCCCTGATCGACACCGGCTCGCGGATGGACGAAGTCATCTTCGAAGAGTTCAAGGGAACCGGTAACTCGGAAATCGTCCTGGACCGAAAGGTCGCGGACAAGCGCATCTATCCGGCCATCGACGTGCTGAAGTCGGGCACCCGGAAGGAAGAACTGATCACCGAAAAGACCAACCTTCAGAAGACCTACATCCTGCGGCGCATCCTCAACCCGATGGGCGCCCAGGACGCGATCGAGTTCCTGCTCGACAAGCTGCGGCAGTCCAAGAACAACGACGACTTCTTCCAGTCGATGAACACCTGACCGACGGGTCGGCCATTGGCGAAGAGATGGAGGGCTCCGAGCAATCGGAGCCCTTTTTCGTGCGCGGAAAACGTCAATAAAATCAATGGTGCGGGAAGAAAATTGGCCGTGTGGCGAATTTGGCCGCGACGGCCGTGTCATAGGCCATCTCCCTGCGCGAGAGAGGCGCCGATTTCAGGCTGTTGTGGCCGACGGTTAGACCCCTGGTAGAACCGCCGGCCATACCGGTATTACGAGCTTCACTGTTTCACGTGAAACATCGATCATGGGATGAGCAGGCTGGCTCCCACGGTACTGCGACCTTCCAACGCTTCATGCGCCTGTTGGGCCTGATCCAGCCCAAAGGTCTGGCCGACCTCGATCTTGACCTGGCCCGACCGGACGACGTCGAACAGCGCCGCGGCAGAGGCCTCCAGCTCGTCGGCCGTGACGATGTAGTCGAACAGCGTCGGCCGCGTGAGATAGAGCGATCCGGCCTGAGCCAGCCGTGCCGGAGAGAAGGGCGGGACTGGTCCCGAGGCATTGCCGAAGCTGACGAAGAGGCCTCGGCGCGCCAGGCTACCCAGGGTCCCTTCGAAGGTGTCCTTGCCCACGGAGTCATAGGCGACGGGCACGCCCTTGCCACCAGTGATGCGGCGAACCTCTGCCGCCACGTCCTGGTCGCGGTAGAGGATGACATGGTCCGCCCCGAGCTCGCGGGCCTTGGCGGCCTTGGCTTCGGAGCCCACCGTGGCGATCACGGTAGCACCGAGGGCCTTCAGCCATTGGGTCATGATCTGACCGACGCCGCCGACGGCAGCATGGACCAGCACGGTCTCGCCCGCCTTCACCGAGTAGGTGCGTCGAATGAAGGCCTCTGTGGTCATACCCTTCAATAGGATCGCCGCGGCGGTCCGGCTATCGATGTCGTCGGGCAATTTCACCAGTCGATCGGCCGCCACGACATTGGCCTCGGCGTAGGCGCCGAAGCCGCCGGAGTAGGCGACCCGATCGCCGACCTTCACCCGCGTCACGCCTTCGCCGACCGCATCCACGATGCCGGCCGCCTCGCCGCCGGGCGTGCAGGGCAGCTTCACCGGATAGAGGCCGGTTCGGTGGTAGGTGTCGATGAAGTTGATGCCGATAGCCTCGTGCCGCACCAGCGCCTGACCCGGCTTCGGCTCAGGCGTGTCGATGGTGACCAACTCCAGAACGTCTGGGCCACCGGTCTTTTCGAAGCGGATTGCGCGCATCAGCCGATCGTCCTCTTGAAGAACTGCAGCGTGCGGCCGCCGGCCAGCTTGGCGTCGTCCTCGTCATAGTGCTCACCGCCCTCCCGCGCGAAGGCGTGGTCGCGGCCGGCGTAGGTGTGGATCTCGATCTGCGGATGGTCCTTGAGGGCGGCGAGGATCACGGCCTGCGCATCCTTGGGCACGAACTGGTCCTCCTCGGCGATATGGAGCATCAACGGCCGCGTGAGCTTCTCCGCCTCGGCCACCCGGTTCTCAATCCCGACCCCGTAGTAGGAGACGGACGCATCGACATCGGTCCGTGTGGCCGTCAGGAACGCGAGCTGGCCGCCCAGGCAGAAGCCGACCGAGCCGACCTTGCCGTTGCAGCCGGCGTCCGCTCGCACCGTCTTGATGGTGGCTTGGATATCCTTGACCCCCGCGTCCACGTCGAAGGCGTTGAACAGTTCGAAGGCTTTCTTCCATTCGGCCTCGGACTTGTCGGTGATGTCGATGCCCGGCTCGATCCGCCAGAACAGGTCCGGGCAGATGGCGAGATAGCCCTGGGCGGCCAGGCCATCGGTGATGTCGCGCATCACCTGGTTCACCCCAAAGATCTCCTGGATCACGACGATCGCCGGGGCCTTTGGGGCCTGAGGGCGGGCCACATAGGCCGAAAACTCGCCGTCCGGGGTTTTGATGCTGATGCGTTCGCCCATCTTCCGTCCTCGTTCGTTACTCGCTGGTCCGAGGTACTAGCGCACGACCCCGGCTCACGGCCATATGGGCTACAGAATAGGAAGGGCCAGACGTCATGAAGATGACCATCGAGGTGGACTGCACCCCGGAGGAGGCGCGCCGGTTCATGGGCCTGCCGGATGTGAGCGGATTGAACGACCACCTCGTCAGCGAGATGAGCAAGCGGATCGACGCGAACATCAACATGCTCAACCCGGAGGAGTTCATGAAGAACTGGATGACGTTCGGAACCGGCGCCCAGGAACAGTTCCGCAAATTCATGGACGCCGCCACGACACGGAAATGACCGACACCATCTATGCGCCGGCGACGGCCGCGGGCCGTTCGGCCGTCGCGGTGGTGCGACTGTCAGGACCGAAGACCAGGACGACGGTGCGCGCCTTGACGGGCGGAGTGCCTCGCGTGCGCCAAGCGGCGCTTCGCACGCTGCGCGGAAGCGACGGGGCCGATATCGACCAGGCGCTGGTGATCTTCTTCGAGGGCCCGGCGAGCTACACCGGTGAGGACGCCGCGGAGTTTCACGTGCACGGGGGCCCAGCGGTGGTCGCGGCCCTGGTCGGCGCATTGCATGGTATGGGCTTGCGCCTGGCGGAGCCCGGCGAGTTCACCCGGCGGGCGTTCGAGAACGGCAAGTTGGATCTCGCCCAGGCTGAGGGGGTGGCCGACCTCATCGACGCCGAGACCGAGGCGCAGCGTCGGCAGGCCCTGGAGCAGGTGGGCGGCCGGCTGTCGGACGTCCAGGCGCGCTGGTCGGAGGCCTTGCTCGAGGCGCTGGCCATGCTGGAAGCCGCCGTTGATTTCCCGGACGAGGAGGTGCCGCAGGATGTGGCGGCCCGCGCCCGGCCGGTGCTGCAGCATCTAGTGGCCGAACTGGAGACGGCTGCGGTTGACGCCGAGCGGGGAGAGCGCGTTCGCGAGGGCTATCGTATCGCGCTGATCGGCGCGCCCAACGCCGGCAAGAGCACATTGCTGAACGCCCTGGCTGGCCGCGAAGCCGCGATCGTCACGGCCACGCCGGGGACGACCCGCGACATCATCGAGGTCCCGATGGTGCTGGCCGGCTATAAGGCGCTGATGGCCGACACGGCGGGCCTGCGCGAGACCGGCGACGTGATCGAGGCCGAGGGCGTCCGCCGCGCACGGGCCTGGGCCGCGGCTGCGGATATCCGCCTGTGGCTCGTGGACGGTTCGGGCGCGGAAGCGGGAGCCGTTCCGATGGAGCTGCGGCCGGGAGACCTTTGCCTGATCACCAAGCGCGACTTGCCGACCGGGCCGGCGGGGGCATGGGCGGCGGGGCAGGCCAAGCGTCTGGGCCTGTCGACGGCGGAAATCACCGCCAAGGGCCCGAGCGATCAGGCCTGGATCCGGTCGGTGCTGGAGGAGCGGATCGTCGAGGCGCTGGGCAGCGATGAGCCGCCGGCGGCGACCCGCCTGCGCCACCAGGAGCTTCTCAGCGAGGCCGCGGATCGGTTGCGGCACGCGCTGGCGCAAGACGAACATCTGGAGCTCGCCGCCGAAGACGTGCGGCTCGCAGCCCGGGCGCTGGATCGGATCACGGGACGGATCGATCCGGAGCAGGTTCTGGGTCGCATCTTCTCCACCTTTTGCATCGGCAAGTGACTTCGAAGCGGATCATCCGAGCGGAAGTGCGAAGCCAGAGCATCGCAATATCCCTGCGCGCTTGTTTCACGTGAAACGCGGCCGGCTTTCCCCTATATCCCCGCGACCATGACCTGGGATGTGATCGTCATCGGCGGGGGACACGCCGGCTGTGAGGCTGCGGCCGCCGCGGCGCGGTTCGGCGCGCACACGCTGCTGCTGACGCACAAGCTAGAGACCATCGGTGAAATGAGCTGCAACCCGGCCATCGGTGGACTGGGGAAGGGGCACCTCGTCCGCGAGATCGACGCCCTCGACGGCATCATGGGGCGGCTGGCCGATATGGCCGGGATCCAGTTTCGGATGCTGAACCGGTCCAAGGGCGCCGCGGTCCGCGGTCCGCGTAGCCAGATCGACCGCCGGCTCTATCGCGAGGCGATGCAGGCCGAGCTCGCCGCGACGCCACGTCTGGAGATCCGGGCCGAGGCGGTTGAGGACCTGATGGTCATCGACGGCGTGGTCGCCGGAGCGGTGGGCGCAAGCGGGGCGGAGTATCGTGCGGGGCGGGTGGTGCTGACCACCGGGACCTTCCTCAAGGGCATGATCCACCAGGGTGAGCAACGCATCCCCGCTGGCCGTGTGGGCGACGCGCCGGCCATTGGCCTGTCGGACCGTCTCTATGCCTCCGGCCTGAAGATGGGTCGGCTGAAGACCGGCACGCCCGCCCGGCTGGACGGCGCGACCATCGGCTGGGACCGCCTGGAGATGCAGGACGCGGACGCCGAGCCGATCCCGTTCTCGTTCCTGACCGATCGGATCACGACCCCGCAGGTCCAGTGCGGGATCACCTACACGACTGAAGCGACCCACCGGATCATCGCCGAGCGGCTGACCGAGAGCGCGGTGTATGGTGGCCGCGTCTCGGGCCGCGGGCCACGCTATTGCCCCTCGATCGAGGACAAGGTCGTGCGGTTCGCGGACAAGACCAGCCATCAGATCTTCCTGGAGCCAGAGGGCCTGGACGACACGACCGTCTATCCGAATGGCATCTCCACCTCGGTGTCGGCGGAGACCCAGGACCTGTTCCTGCGCACCATCCCCGGCCTCGAGCAGGTGGTAGTGAAGCGGCACGGCTACGCCATCGAATACGACTACGTTGATCCGCGAGAGCTGTTCCCCACTCTGGAGGTCAAGCGGCTGCCGGGCCTGTATCTGGCCGGCCAGATCAACGGCACGACGGGCTACGAGGAAGCAGGGGCTCAGGGCCTGGTCGCCGGCTTGAACGCGGCGCGCGCGGCGTCAGGCGCGGTGCCCGCCCAGTTCGCTCGGGACGAAGCCTACATCGGCGTACTGATCGACGACCTCGTAACCCGGGGTGTCACAGAGCCCTATCGCATGTTCACCAGCCGGGCCGAGTTTCGTTTGACGCTGAGGGCCGACAACGCCGACCAGCGGCTGACGGGGAAGGGCATCGACCTGGGAGTCGTGGGTTCGCGGCGGACCGAGGCGTTTCACGTGAAACACGCCGCCCTGGCGCAGGCCCGCGCTGAAGCGGCAGCGCTGACGTTGACCCCCGCTGCGGCCGCCAAGGCCGGTCTGCCCGTGAAGGCGGATGGCCAGCGCCGGAACGTCGTCGAGTTGCTGGCCTATCCGACCATCGCCTTCGAGGACCTCGCGCGGATCTGGCCGCAGATCGCCGGCTGGGCTCCGGCGGTGCGTGAGCAGATCGAGATCGATGCCTCTTATGCCGGCTACCTCGACCGCCAAGCTGCGGACGCCGAGGCGTTCCGCAAGGATGAGGACCTGCGTCTGCCGGCCGAACTGGACTACGGCGCCATCGGTGGGCTCTCGAACGAGGTGCGCGAAAAGCTGGCCACGGTCCGCCCCCTGACCCTCGGCCAAGCGGCCCGGATCGAAGGCGTGACGCCGGGCGCGTTGACGGCGCTGCTCGCCCATGTCCGCCGCCGCGCGGCCTAAGGGATGAGCGGTTCAGCCCTCCCGGAGGCTCCCTCGCCGGCGGCGCCCATGTCCGCCGCGGCCTTTGCCAACAAGACCAAGGCCACGCCCGACCAGATGGCCGACCTGTCGCGCTTCCTCGACATGCTGGCCGCGGGCAACGAGGTGATGAACCTCGTCGGCCCGGCGACGATCCCCGACTTCTGGAACCGGCACGCCTGGGACTCGGCTCAGCTCTTCCGCCTCGCGCCAAAAGCCCTGACCTGGGCCGACCTCGGGGCCGGCGCGGGCTTCCCCGGCCTGGTGCTCGCGATCCTCGGCAAGGGGCGCGAAGGATTCCACGTCCATCTGGTCGAGAGCATGGCCAAGCGCTGTCGGTTCCTGTCCCAGGTTGTGACCGAGCTCGACCTTCCCGCCACCGTCCACAATGAAAGGGCGGAAAACCTGTCCCTGGCTGTGGACATCGTCACGGCCCGCGCTTGCGCACCGCTTCACAGACTGTTCGGGTATGCCCGGCCATACCTCCAGGCAGGAGCGCAAGGCTTGTTCCTGAAGGGGCAAGATGTGGTAGCGGACATGTCCGAGGCCGCAAGATATTGGGAATACGAAGCGGATGTCGTACCGTCGCTCAGCGACGAGAGAGGCCGTATCGTGCGCGTGAGGAGGTTGGGTCGTGCCCGCAAGGTCTGACCGGGGACTACGGGTGCTTGTGGTCGCCAACCAGAAGGGCGGCGTCGGCAAGACCACGACCGCCATCAACCTCGGCACCGCTCTCGCCGCGGTGGGCGAGAAGGTGCTGCTGATCGACAGCGACCCGCAGGGCAACGCTTCGACCGGCCTGGGCGTCGGCCGGGCGCAACGCAAGAAGACCCTCTACGATGTGCTGATGGGCGAGCAGCCGCTGCTGGAGGCGGTGGTGAAGACGTCCGTCCCCGGGCTCGACCTGATCCCGTCCGACCCGGATCTGTCGGGCGTGGAGCTGGAACTCGGCCAGCAGGCCCGCCGGTCGTTCAAGCTGCGCGACGCGATCGCCCCGGCGCGGGCCGCCGGCGCCTACACCTATGTCTTGATCGACTGCCCACCGTCGCTGAACCTGCTGACCGTCAACGCCATGGCCGCCGCCGACGCGGTGCTGGTGCCGCTGCAGTGCGAGTTCTTCGCGCTGGAGGGCCTCACCCAACTGATGCGGACCATCGACCTGGTGCGCGGAAGCTTGAACCCGGCGCTGGAGCTGCAGGGCGTGGTGCTGACGATGTACGACCGCCGCAACTCGCTTTCCGAGCAGGTCGCCAGCGACGTCCGGGGCCACTTCGGCGAGGCGGTCTATCAAACGATGATCCCCCGCAACGTACGGGTCTCGGAGGCGCCGTCCTTCGGCAAGCCGGTGCTGGTCTATGATCTGAAGTGCACGGGCAGCCAGGCGTATCTGAAACTCGCGCGCGAGGTGGTCCTGCGGGAGCGCAAGCGCCGCGCCGGCCAACAAATGGAACTGAGCTGAGATGGCGGAGAACCGCAGGGGACTGGGACGCGGGCTGTCGGCCCTGCTGGGCGAGGCCGAGGAGATCGCGCACGCCGCCGATCCGGCGTCCGGCGTGCGCGAGATCCCGATCGAGCTGATCCACCGCAATCCTGGCCAGCCGCGCCAGGTGTTCGACGAGGCCGATCTGGCCGAGCTGGAAGCGTCGGTTCGCGACAAGGGCGTGCTGCAGCCGATCCTCGTGCGGCCGTCACGCGCGCGTTCGGGCGAGTTCGAGATCGTCGCCGGCGAACGCCGCTGGCGCGCGGCGCAGCGGGCCGGCCTGATGGCGATCCCGGCCTTGGTGCGCGAGCTGGGCGACCTTGAGGCTTTCGAGATCGCCATCATCGAGAACATCCAGCGGGCCGACCTCAACCCCATAGAAGAGGGCCGGGCCTATTCGGCGCTGATGGGCCAGCTCCAGGTCACTCAGGAGGAGGTGGCGCGCCGGGTCGGCAAGTCGCGCAGCCACGTGGCCAATACCCTGCGCCTCGCCGCGTTGCCCGAGGCGGTGCAGGACCATCTCGTGGCCGGGCGGCTGACCGCGGGCCACGCCCGCGCGCTGCTGACGGCGGAGAACCCCGAGGCCCTGGCGGATCGGATTGTCGCCGAGGGGCTCACCGTCCGCGACGTCGAGGCCCTGGCCCGCGAGAAGGCGGCGACCCCGAAGAAGACCTCTGGTCCGCGAAAGGCGCCCAAGGACGCCGACACCGCCTCGTTGGAGGTCGACCTGGAAGACGCCCTCGGCATGAGCGTCGACATCACCGACCGCGGCGGTGCGGGTGAGGTGAAGATCCGCTACGCCACCCTGGAACAACTCGACGAAATCTGCCGCCGGCTGATGCGGCGCTAGCCTCGCAACACTCGTGGGGTGACAGGACGGCACTTTCGTGATTGCGTAACCCAATGGTTACGCAACAGGCCGACGCCGTCTTCGGCGCCATCGCCGATCCGACGCGACGCGCCATCCTGGATCTGCTGCGCGGGCAGGAACTGCGGGCGGGCGAGCTGGCGACGCACTTTCCGGTGAGCCGGCCCGCCATCGCCAAGCACGTGGGCGTGCTGAAACGCGCTGGGCTGTTGAGGGAGCGTCGCGAGGCGCAGGCGCGGCTCTACAGCCTGGAACCGGCGGCGCTGGCCAGCGTCGACCGCTGGCTTTCGCCCTACCGCCTCTATTGGGCGGCGCGGCTTTCCGACCTGAAACGCACCGTCGAGGAGGATCATCGTGGCTGAGCTCGTCCACACCTTCAGCTGGGCCCTGCCGGCCCCACCCGAGGCGGTGTTCGCTGCGCTGACCGAGCCCGAGCAGCTGAAGGCTTGGTTCGCCGACGAGGTCGATGTCGAGCCGCGCGCTGGCGGGGCGTTCCGCTTCTGGGGCCGCCACGTCTATGGCGCGCCTACGGTCGGGTCGCAGCGGCTGACCCGCTTCGAACCGGGGCAGGCGTTGGCCTTCACCTGGGAGCTTCACGGGCAGCCCAGCGAGGTAACGCTGGAAGTCGGACCCGGAGACCCGGAGGCCAACGCCGGCGGCTCCACCCTGAACGGTCGCCACGCCTTCTCCGAGAGCCCGCCGATCGGCCGGGCCCGTGAAATGGTCGACGACCTGTGGCGGATCGCGAACGGCAACCTGGCGGCCCATCTCGCCGGTGGCCATGGCCTCACGCGGGTGGACTTCGCAGACCCGACTCCCGAGGTTCGTGTCTCGACGCTGATCGATGCGCCGGTGGAGAAGGTCTTCCGGGCCTTCGTCGAGCCCGAGTTGCTGGCGCGATGGAGCGGCGCGCCGGCGCCGGTGGTCGAGCCGCGGGCGGGCGGGCGCTACGAGTACGGCTGGACCTACGAGGTCGACGGCCGGCAGGTGACCAGCGGACCGACGCGAATCCTGGAATACGAGGAGAACCGGCGGCTGGTGACCGACTGGCCGGACTGGCGCGGCGACCCATCCGTGCCGGTCCAGCGGATCACCTGGCTGTTCGACGACCTCGGCGGCAAGACGCGGGTGACCGTGGTCCACGACGGCTTCGTCCGACCGGTGGACATCAGCGACTACCCATTCGGCTGGGGCGGCTTTGGCGAAATGCTGCGCAAGATCTTCGAGCCCGACGGCTAGCGCTTCCTGGCGCGGACGGCGGCGACCACCTCGTTCACGGCGGCGATCACGGCCTCGGGCATCTCGGTCTGGATATTGTGGCCGGAGGCGACCAGACGGTTCTCGCCGCGGGTGGAAAGCGCGGCGGCTTCGTCGTGCATCGCCTTCCACGCCTGGCTCATGGCGGCCTGCTCCTCCACCGGAGTGGGCGGCCCCTTGCCGGTGCCTTCAGCGGTGAGCACGATCCAGGGGAGGTCGCCGAGCGGGCGCTTGGTCCTATCGATGTCGGTGGAAGAGGTCGTGGCCATGCTGTCGACCTCGGACGCCTGGCTCCTCAACCGCCACCCCTCGCCCTGGCGCGCCAGGATCACCGCGCGGTAGTCCTCGGGCAGGGTCGCGGCCGGTGGCGGGAAGCAGAGCGAAAAGCCGGGGTCGCCCGACTTCAGGGTCCCGGCGACCACCTTGTCGGCGCAGCCGCGCATCATCCCCATCATCTTGTCGTTGAGGGCCGAACCCTTCGGGGCCACCTCGGCGAAGCGCTTCGCTTGGTGCGGGTTGGAGGGGTCGACGAGAACCGCGCCCGCCACCTCCTTGGGATAGAGCGAGGCGTAGAGGCGCACGTGCAGCCCGGCCATCGAGTGGCCCACCAGGACGTAGGGGCCGGAGATCTTCGCGGCCTTCAGGGTCGCCCGCTCGTCGGCGATCACGGCGCGGGCGTCGCGGGGCAGGGGGCCCTCGTCGCTGAAGCCCATGCCGGGTCGGTCGAAGGCGCAGACCCGCGTGGTCTCGGCTATCGCCGGCTGGACCTTCGACCAGGCGCTGAGGCCGGAGCCCCAGCCGGCGTCCAGCACCACGGTAGGCGCCCCCTGGCCGAGGCAGAAAAGATTGATCCTCCGCCCGTCTGGCAGCGCCACCAGTTGGGCCGGCTTCGCGTAGGTCGAGAGCGGGACCGGTTCGGCGGCCCGCGCGGCCGTGGCCGCGAGCAGCGCCGTTGCGATGAGGATGGTTCTGAGCATGGACGCCTCCCGCTGGAAGCGTAGCCGCACACCCCGTGCGGCTACAGCCCCAACCGCCGCGCCCGGCCTGCCACCGTCAGCGCCAGGCGCTCGGCGATGAGGCGATCGGGGGAGCCGGCGGTCTTGCAGGCGCGGTCCGCGGCGAGAATCTCGGGCTGGATGCGGTCGAGCTCCTCCAGCGACCAGGAGCGCGCCTGGCGGAGGAATTCGCGCTCCTGCTTCCAGAACACGCCCGACGCCTTCGCGGCCTCCTGCAGGCCGGCGCCGTTCTTGGCCAGGGTGAGCACGCGGCGCAGCTTTCCCAGATGCATGCCCAGGGCGCGGACGGCGGCCGGGCCGCTCTCGCCTTCCTGCGCGGCGCGGCGCAAGCCGGCCTGGGCTTCGCCCAGCTTGCCGCCGAAAGCGTCGGCCGCCGCGTCGAACAGCGAGGACTCGGGTTCGACGCCGAGGAAGGGCTCCAGGTCGGCCGGCGTCGCGGTCGTGTTGCTCCCGGGGCCGAGGTACAGCGCCAGCCGTTCGATCTCCTGCCGCGCGACGCCGCGCTCCTTGGGCAGGCGCTGGACGAAGACCTGCAGCGCGTCCGCGTTCAGGGCGACCTGGTCCCTGGCCAGCAGTTCTCGGACCAGACGGGCGACGTCGCCGGGCTCGTCTTCGTAGCAGGGTATGGCGGCCGCGGCGTTCGCCTTCTCGGCGATCTTGCGCAGCGCGGACTCGCGACCCAGGTTGCCGGCCTCGATCAGGAAGAAGGCGTCAGGATTGAGCTCGCCCTTGGCGTGGCGATCCAGCGCTTCGGCCGCCAGTTTGTCGCCGGAGGGCTTGTCCCCCGAGAGGCGCAGGCGCACGAGACGACGGCCGCCCATCAGCGATTGGGACGCGAGCTCGCCCTCCAATCTCCCGCCATCATCGGACAGGTCCTGGTCGCTCAGGATGGCCACATCGAACGGATCGTCGGGATTTTCGACGATCTTGCGGGCGAGCTGGTGGCCACGGTCGCGCACCACGCCCATGTCGCGGCCATAGATCAGGGCGGCGCGGACGGCGGGATCGGGTTTCCCGAGGAAGCGCTCGATGTCCGGCCGCTTCGAGAGGATCATCTACTTCGCGGCGACCTTGGCCCCATTGGCGAGCCAGACGGCCAGTTCGAGCTGGATGCGACGGGCGGCCTCTTCGGCGGCGCGGTCCTGGGCGTCCTGCTGCGCCGAGATGGAGGCGTAGGGCTGGTCGGCCGAGTCGTAAGTGAGTTCGACACGGACCTGACCCTGCTTGGCCAAGGCGTGGGACTTCACGTCCCGCAGGGCGTAGCTGGCGGTCAGGACATACTCGTAGCGGGTGGCCACGTTGTCGATACGAACGCCGCGTGGATACCGCGCCTCGCCCAGGCTGAGATCCATGGTGTAGGCGACCGGCGCCTCGTGGTTCTTGGCGAAGGCGTCGTCGAGATGCTGACGGATCAGGTAGCCGGTCCGGCCCGAGGGCGCCTGGACCTGGATCGAGGCCAGGTTCTTCACGACCTCGGTCTGGCCGTACAGCGGCTGGAAGCCGGCGCAGCCGCTGAGGCCGAGGGCCGAGACCAGGGCGAGGGCGAGGAGCCTGTTCATGCGGCCACGATATTCACGATCCGGTCCTTGACCACAATGATCTTGCGGATGGTCAGGCCGTCCAGCTTGGCCGCGATGTCGGCGTCGGCCTTGAGGATCGCCTCCACCTCGGCTTGCTCGGCGCCGGCGGGGGCAGTGATCTCGCCCCGGCGCTTGCCGTTGACCTGCACGGGCAAGACCTTGGTAGCGTCCTCGGTCAGGGCCGGGTCGAACGCGGGCCATTCGGCCGCGACGACCATCCCCTTGCCGCCGATCCGGGCCCAGCATTCTTCCGCCAAATGGGGCGTGAAGGGCGCGATCAGCCGGGCGAATGCCGACAGGGCCTCCTGGCGCGCCGCCAGCACGGCGGGGGTGGCCCCTGCCGCCGGGTTGGCCTTCAGCAGGTTCAGGAACTCGTACAGGCGTGCGATGCCCGAGTTGAACCGGAAGCCGTCGATGGCCTCGGTCACCTGCTTGACCAGTTTGTGGGTGGCGCGGCGCAGCTCGGCGTCCGGGTCGGCGGTCGAGGCGCCTTCCGGCTGGCTGTCGAATTCGTCCCAGACGCGGTTCACGAACCGCCACGAGCCCTGGACGCCGCCGGTGGTCCACTGGACATCGCGTTCGGCGGGGCTGTCGGACAGCACGAACAGGCGTGCGGCGTCGACGCCGTAGACCTCGAAGATCTCCTCGGGGGCCACGGTGTTCTTCTTGGACTTCGACATCTTCTCGATGTCGCCGATCACCAAGGGTTCGCCCTGGCCCACCAGGGTCGCGCGCCGGGTGTTTCCCTCGGCGACGATCTCCACGTCCTTGGGCTCGACCCATTCGCCGCTCTGCCGGCGGTAGGTCTCGTGGGTGACCATCCCCTGGGTGAACAGGCCGGCGAACGGCTCGCGCACGCTCAGCTGGCCGTCGTCGGCGAGGGCCTTGGTGACGAAGCGCGCGTACAGCAGGTGCAGCACCGCGTGCTCGATGCCGCCGATGTACTGGTCGACGGGCAGCCAGTAGTCGGCCGCCTCCTTCTCGATCGGCTCGGCCGCGTGCGGATTGGCGAAGCGGGCGAAGTACCAGGAGCTGTCCACGAAGGTGTCCAGCGTGTCGGTCTCGCGCGTCGCGGGGCCGCCGCACTTCGGACAGGTGGTGTGCTTCCAGGTCGGGTGCCGCTCCAGCGCGTTGCCCGACTTGCCGAACTCGATGTCGACGGGATGGGCGACAGGCAGCTGGTCCTTCGGCACCGGAACCACGCCATGGGTCGGGCAATGGACCACCGGGATCGGGCAGCCCCAGGCGCGCTGGCGCGAAACGCCCCAGTCGCGCAGGCGGAAGACGGTCGCGCCGTCGCCGTCGCCCTGGGCCTCGATCCGACGGATCGCCTCGCCCTTGGCGGTCTCGATGTCGAGGCCGTCCAGGCCGGGCGAATTGTAGATCGTCCCCGGCCCCGTGTAGGCCTCGGCCCCGACGTCGAAGGTCGCGGGATCCTCGCCGGGCGGCAGGACCACCGGCTTCACCGGCAGGCCGTACTTGCGGCAGAAATCCAGGTCGCGCTGGTCGTGTGCCGGGCAGGCGAAGATCGCGCCCGTGCCGTAGTCCATCAGGATGAAGTTCGCGATCCAGACCGGCAGCTCCCAGTCCGGATCGAACGGATGCTTCACCTTCAGGCCGGTGTCGTAGCCCTTCTTCTCGGCGGTCTCGATCTCGGCCTCGGTCGCGGCGCCCTTGCGGCATTCCTCGATGAAGGCGGCGGCCTTGGGGTCGTTCGCCGCCACGGCGGCGGCCAGCGGGTGGTCGGCGGCGATGCCGACGAAGCTCGCGCCGTACAGCGTGTCCGGGCGGGTGGTGTAGACCTCCAGGTCCTTCGCCGGCGCGTCGCCGGCGGCGTGGAACCGGAACTTCAGGCCCTTGGAGCGGCCGATCCAGTTCTCCTGCATGACCCGAACCTTCTCGGGCCACCGGTCCAGCGTCTGCAGGTCGTCGGTCAGCTGGTCGGCGTAATCGGTGATCCGCATGGACCACTGGTTCAGCTTGCGCTTCTCCACCAACGCGCCCGAGCGCCAGCCGCGGCCGTCGACCACCTGCTCGTTGGCCAGCACCGTCTGGTCGACGGGATCCCAGTTGACCAGGCTCTCCTTGCGATAGACCAGGCCGCGGGCGAACAGGTCCAGGAACCAGGCCTGCTGCTTGCCGTAGTACTCCACGTCGCAGGTGGCGAACTCGCGGGACCAGTCGATGGACAGGCCCAGCTCCTTCAGCTCGGCCCGCATCCGGGCGATGTTGTCGTAGGTCCAGCCCTTGGGGTCGACGCCGCGCTCCATGGCGGCGTTCTCCGCCGGCAGGCCGAAGGCGTCCCAACCCATGGGGTGCAGCACCGAGAAGCCGCGGGCGCGCTTGAAGCGGGCGATGACGTCGCCCATCGCGTAGTTGCGCACGTGGCCCATGTGCAGGCGTCCCGACGGATACGGGAACATCTCCAGCACGTAGTACTTCGGCTTCGACCGGTCGATCACCGCGCGGAACGCGTCGGCGTCGGTCCACGCCTTGCGCCAGCGGGGCTCGGTCTCTTTGGGATTGTAGCGGGCCATGACGGGCCTTTGGACTGGAGTTGGACTTCCGGTCAACGGCCAAGGATGTCACGCAGGCGCGTCGACTGACGAACAGGTCTCCCGAAGGAGCCGCCGGTCGAGGCCGGCGGGGGCTGGGATCAGCCCTTGATGTTCGAAAGTCGGAGCTGGCGCGCCCGGGTCAGAATCGAATTCTCGATGTCCGTCTCGGTCTGGCCGGCCGTGGGCTGGTCCACCCAGTTGCCGCTGGTGTCGCGCAGTTGCTTGAAGACGGCCACGTTCAGGCCATCGGCGCGCAGACGCGAATCCAGGATGTAGACGGTGCACTTGAAGCGCTCGTCCGGCTTTTCCGGGTTGGTGTACCAGTCGGTGACGATGACGCCGCCGTACGGGTCGGCCGAGGCCAGCGGCATGAACGCCAGGGTGTCCAGCGTGGCGCGCCAAAGGTAGCCATTCACGCCGATCGCCGCGGCGTTGTCGCCGGAAGCGCGGACGTTCGCGCCCTTGCCGCCGCCGAAGGGGTTCGGGACGCTACCGCACGCGCTCAGCCCCACGACGCTCAGCGCCGCGGCCGCGATCATCACGCCACGCATCCGGTTACCGCGCACAAACGGCATATGCATCCGTCTCCATTGATTTCCGCGGCGCAAGCGCCACGGCGCCGCCCCCGCGCCGGCTGCCTCTATAACAATGCGGTGTAAGTCGCCAAACAGGAATCGCGTGGCGCATGCGCCACACACAGCAAGCATCTTGCCTAACCGTGGACCCGCAAGGGGTGAGTCCCGTTGACCCACAAAAGCCGTCGGCCTTAATTCGACGGCAATCGCGAGCATGTTCTCTAGGGGCAGGTCGCGAATGGTGACCGTTGGGGCTATATAGGTTGTGATGTCCAAGCGCCGCATGAGCGTCGTTCTTGCCGCGACCGCGCTGATCAGCGCGGCGGCTGGGAACGCGTATGCGGACACGAAGGCGTCGAAGCCGATGGACTTCACGGTAAAGTCCGAACCGATCACGGCGGCGCCCAACGCCGGGCGCAACATGAAGTTCGACGCCTCGAAGGGCCGCTTCGGCATCGTCCTCGACATCCAACAGCCCGACGGCCGCGCCGCGGTGCCGAACGACGTCTCGGCCGGCGCCTACTTCCGGATCACGCCGTCGGTCCGGGTCGGCGGCTCGGTCAGCCTCGGCGAGCAGGATTTGACGCCCCGCCGGAACGCCGCGCGTCCTGCCGACCAGCCCAAGGTGCGGCTGGAGTCCACCTTCAAGTTCTAAGGCCTTCCACGGCCGCCAGTCCGATCAGGCCCGCGTCCAGCAGACGGCGGGCCGTTTTGTTGTTCACGCCACCCAGTGCATAGGCCGCCCGACCCGCGGCGCGGACGCACATGGCCAGCCGGATGGGACCCAGCGCGCGCACAGCGGAGGGGCTGTTCGAGGGGAAGGCCACCGAAATCACCACCGCGTCGGCGCGGCTCGCCCGAGCGGCGGCCAACGAATGCGCGGCCGAGGTGACCAGCCAGCCGGGATGGGCCTGTCTCAAGCGGGTCGCGAGATGCGCCAGGCGCTCAGGCAGATGGACGCCGTCGGCGCCGATGCGGGCCGCCAGCGCAATGTCCTGTCCGATCAGCAGCTTGAGGCCACGCGATCGGGCGATTTGCTTCAGCCGCAGGGCGCGCGACACGGCGTCCGGCGCCCCGAAGTGGCGGTAGACGATGGCGCTGCCTTTCGGAAGCCCCGCCGCCATCGCCTCGGGATCTGGTGTGCGGACCGGGTCGGTGAAGAACAGCAGCGCTGGCAAGGCCTTCCGCAGTCGCCGCCGCGCCGGTAAGAGCCGGGCCGTCCGCTGAAGGGTCCAGAAGTCTGAAATGAGCGCCGCTCCCAACGCCGAAGGCTATGCCGATGTGGTGGCCCGGATCGCCCGCGCCGCGCAAGCGGCCGGTCGCGATCCCAAGGATGTGACCCTGGTCGCCGTCTCGAAGACCCAGCCCTGGGAGGCGATCCAGCCCGTGCTGGACGCCGGCCAGCGGGTGTTTGGCGAGAACCGCGTGCAGGAGGCGCTGGAGCGCTGGACCGGCAAGGCCGACGGCCTGACGCTGCACCTCATTGGGCCCCTGCAGACCAACAAGGCCAAGGAGGCGGTCGCCTTCTTCGACGTGATCGAGAGCCTGGACCGCGAGAAACTGGCCCGCGTCCTGGCCGAGGAGATCCAGAGACAGGGCCGATCGCCCCGTCTGTATGTTCAGGTCAACACGGGCGAGGAGCCGCAGAAGGCCGGGATCGCGCCCGGCGAGGCGGACGCCTTCATCGCGGCCTGCCGGACGGCCTACGGCCTCGCGCCCGAGGGTCTCATGTGCATCCCGCCCGCCGACGAGCCGGCTGGCCCGCACTTCGCGCTCCTGAAGAAGATCGCGGAGCGCAACGGGCTCGCCAAGCTGTCGATGGGCATGAGCGGCGACTTCGAGACCGCGATCCGCTTCGGCGCCACAAGCGTGCGGGTGGGTTCGGCGGTGTTCGGCGCGCGGAGCTAGACTAGGCGGCGGGCTTCCTCCGTGGCCAGAGTTGGTCGACCGGGATCTCCAGTACCTTCGACGCCGAGGCGTGCAGGTTGGCAGGGGCCAGCTTGCCGGTTTTCACGGCGTCGGCCATCCAGGCCTCGATCTTGCCGCCCTCGCGGTCGTAGCCCTCCGCCTTGAGCATTCCATAGAGGCCGGCGGCCACGATGTGCATGCCGTCGTCGGCGTCACCCCAGCGCTTCGCGGGCGGAACCGAGACGCCAAGGCGCTCGGCGATGATCTGATCCATCGCCTGGACCGTGTCCTCGTTGAGGATGCCTTCCATGGTGTTGTAGCCGAACGCCGGGTCGTGCTCCTTCAGAACGCGCACGATGAGCGGATCCTTCTCCAGCGTCGCGATCGCCGCCTTGGCGGTCGGCCCCTCCATGTCGAACGGCGGGTGCAGGATCTCATGGCCCGCGATGCGGATCGTCAGCTCGTCCGGATAGTCCACGTGGCTAAGGAACCTCTGGCCCTGGATGCGGGTGCCGTGCGGCTTGGAGAACCACAACAGGACGATCTCGATGCCGGGCTGCAGTGTGCGGCCGATCAGGCGCTCCTGTTCGGCGATCACGTCCATGGCGGCGAGGCGGGCCGACAGCGCGGCGACCCGGGGTCCGAGCTTGGGCTGCATGAACTTGCGCCGGAAGGCGGGGAAGTCCGCGGCGCGCAGGCCTTCCAGCACCGTCAGCAGGTCGGCGCGGCCGGCCAGCAGCAGGTCCCAATTCTCCTGGTCCCAGTATTGGCTGACCTTGTAGGTCGGCAGCACGCGGGTCTCGGCCTCGCGGACCGCCAGGATGATGTCGTCGAGCGTCGCGTCCGGCGCGGCGGACAGCATGGTGCAGAGGCCAGGCGGCAGCAGCCAGGACTTGGCGTCGGCGGCCTTCTGCACCCGGTCGAGCGCCGCCTGCGCCTCGGGCGCGAACTTCGGCCGGAACTCGGTCAGTTCGGCCTGGTAGTAGCGGGTGTAGAGGGGCTTGCCGCTGAGCGGGCCCAGGAAGCAGAGCGCGTCGAAGCCCTCGGACCCGCGCACTTTCCATTGGGTCCGGATCGCGGCGAAGGCGGGAAGGGGCAGGGCGGCGGCCGTGGCGGCCGCGAGGAGCTGGCGTCGGTTCATGGGCCCGAACCTGGGCCGGGCTCAGGCCGCGGTCTTGAACGGATTTGATGCGCGCCAGGCGCCGGGGGTGCGGCCGGAGAAGGCGCTCAGGCTGCGCGTGAGGTGCGCCTGGTCGGCGAAGCCGTGCGCGGCGGCCAGCTCCGCCAGCGGCATGGCGGTGAGGGTGAGGTCGCGGAGGGCGGCGCGGGCTCGGGCCTCCCAGCGAAATCGCTGGGGCGCCACACCGAACACCTTGCCGAAGCCGCGAGACAGGTGCTCGGCCGAGAGGCCCAGGCGGCTGGCCCAGGCGCCTAGGCTGGCCTCGTCGCCCCCGGCGAGCGCGTCGGCCAGCAGGTCGGGCCAATCTCGCGCAGTGGTCACCAGCGGCTGGAAGCCGTCATTCAGCCGCGCCGTCGCCGCGTGGGGGTCGCGTTCGGCTGCGCGGACCAGTCCGTCCAGGTCGTCGATCCGCCCGAAGGCGGCGAGCTCGCCATGCGGAAGGGGAAGATTCAGCACCTGTGCGCCGGCGCGCGGCGTGCGGTTGAGGTGCGCCTCGAAGGGCCGGTGGACCACGATGTCGCCGGGTTCGAGCTGGCGTCGCCCCGCGTCGCCCGCCTCCTCGTAGCCGCCGGCGACCACCACGGCGACGTACCCGAGCGTGTGGCGATGGCGCGGCAGCGGCCCGGGATCGACGGTCTGGCGGACGGGAGGATGACTCACGGAACCTTCCGGATCTCGATCGCGTCACCGGGCGCCGCGATATCCAGCAGGTCCTCGAGATCCGCTCTCGTGATCGCGACGCACCCCTCGGTCGGCGGATAGCCGGGCTTGCAGATGTGCAGGAAGATCGCTGATCCGAGGCCGGGAAGCGGCGGGTCGTCGTTGTGGCCCAGCACGACGACGATGTCGTAGACCCCGTCCTCGCGCCACATGCGCTCGGCGCTGGCAGGATACGGCAGGGTCACGTGCCGGTTGTAGTTCGGGTCGGCCGGGTCGTCGCACCAGCCGTCGTCCTCGGTCATGGCGTGGACCCGGAACTCGCTGGCCGGCGGCGGCCCGCGGTCGGGCCTGTAGAAGATCTCGCGGATCGGCCACACCCCCGCCGGCGACGCGCCGTCGCCCTCGCGCTTGGCTGCCGCGGAGACCACGCCGGCGGGTCCCAGAGCGCAGCGCACCTTGCGCTCACCCAGGTCCAGCCAGCCGTCCGACGTCGCTACGAAGATCACCGGAACCTCGAATCCCTTTGCGGCGCACCGTCCAGATGGTGTTTGTTGCCGCTCATGGCTCAACGCAAGACCCTCCTCATCGTCGACGACGACCAGGACCTTCGCGGGGCGATCGCCGAACAGCTGCAGGCCGAGGCCTTCGACACCGTCGAGGCGGCCACGGCTGGCGAAGGCGTTCGCCAGGCGCGGGACGCCAAACCAGATCTCATCCTGCTGGACGTCGACCTGCCCGACATGGACGGCCGCGATGCCTGCAAGCGGATGCGGGAGGACGGTGTGACCACCCCCGTGATCATGCTGACCGCGGCCGACACCGACGACGATACGGTCAAGGGGCTGGACTCCGGCGCCAACGACTACGTCACCAAGCCGTACAAGTTCGCCGTGCTGCTGGCCCGCATCCGCGCCCAGCTTCGCGATTACGAGCACTCCGAGGGCGCGGTCTTCCGCCTGGGCGCCTACGAATTCCGCCCCGCCGCCAAGATGCTGGTGGACGAGAAGGGCAAGAAGATCCGGCTGACGGAAAAGGAGACCAACATCCTGAAGTACCTCTACCGGGCCGGCGAGAAGTCGGTCTCGCGTGAGGAGCTGCTGGCCGAGGTCTGGGGCTACAACGCGGGCGTCACGACGCACACGCTGGAAACCCACGTCTACCGCCTGCGCCAGAAGATCGAGCCCGATCCCGCCAACGCCCGCCTCCTGCTGACCGAGCAGGGCGGCTACAAGCTGGCGCCCTGACCTAGAGCAGCAGGTCCGCGCTGACGGGCGCGTGGTCGCTGGGGCGTTCCCAGCCGCGGACGTCGTCGTGGATGCGGGTGGCCGGGGCTCCCTGGCTGAACGCAGCCTCGCGCAGCCCGGGGGTGACGAGAATGTGGTCGAGGCGCAGGCCGCGGTTCGACTGGCGGAAATCCGCGGCGCGGTAGCTCCACCAGGACGCCAGCTTCTCCGGCTCGGGCGTCGCCTCGCGCATCAGGTCGATGAAGCCCAGCGAGGCCTCCAGCCTGCGGAACGCCTCGATCTCCACCGGCGTGTGGCTGACGATCTTGGACATGTACCTGTGGTTCCAGACGTCGAATTCGCCCGGCGCCACGTTCAAGTCGCCGACGATGGCCAGCGGCGCCTTGGGGTCGCGCTTGCCCAACTCGGCGGTCAGCTTCTCGTAGAAGTCCAGCTTGTGGTCGAACTTGGGGTTCTCGACCCGGTCCGGGACATCGCCGCCGGCGGGGATATAGAAGTTGTGCACCTCGACGCCGCCGATCACGCCGCCGACGCAGCGCGCGTGCTTTTCGCGGCAGACGTCCAGCGGCGGGGCGTCATCTATGGGCAGGCGCGAGGCGATGGCGACGCCGTGCCAGCCCTTCTGGCCTGCGATCTTCAGGTGGGGGAGGCCCATCTCCTTGAAGGCGTTCACCGGGAACTCGCCCTCGCGGCACTTGATCTCCTGCATGCAGAGGATGTCGGGCGCCTGTTCCCGGACGAACCGGGCCGCCTGTTCCGCGCGAAGGCGGACAGAATTCACGTTCCACGTGCAGATTCGGAGTCGCATTCCGCTTCCATATGCGAAAAGAAAGCCCGGACGCAGGTTTTGCGTCCGGGCTGTATGAGTCGTCTCTCATGCCGCCGCCGGGAGGGGATAGGTTCCGGCACGGACTCCGTCAGTGCGACCGGCGCACCGACGACGTAGTGATAATATCGCCACAGTATGACAGAAAGTCAAAGGGCTTTCGCCAGATTCCTTGCGTGTGTCGCTCGGGGCACACTTTTCGCAACCTAGACTTTTCCTCGGCCGGGGTTCTTGGGGCGCGGGTCCTTGAGGACGAACAGCGAGCGATCCAGGCCGCTGGTCCGCTGGAGGTCTAGCAGCTTCACCTGGGTCGGACGCTGCTGAGCGTCGGTCACGGTCCAGCCGGCAAGCGCCAGTGGCGTATCGGTGAATGTCAGGGTGATCTGGCCCGCCGTCTCCTTCTTGCCGTCGCGGGCGGTGATCGAGAAGCCGTCAGCCATCCGCGTGACGCGCGTGACGGTGACGCCCTTGTCCAGACGTATGGTCTTGGCCAGGAACAGGGAAAGCGGGGTGGTGCCCAGCGGATACTGGTCGAAGGTCTTCAGCCGCTTGTCCTGCACCGACACCACGCCGCCGTCCGAGACGACCAGCAGGCCAGAGGGTGGATCGTAGGCGAAGCGCGCCTTGCCCGGGCGCTTCATGAAAAGCTGGCCGGTGGTGGCCCGTCCACGGGCGTCGGTCTGCACGAAGCGGCCCTTGGCCTCGTTGAGGCCCTCCAGGTAGGCCACGGCGCGGTCGATCAGCGCCAGGTCGGCGGCCGAAAGGCCGGTCTGCGCCAAGGCGGGGCCGGCGAAGGAGGTCGCGGCCAGGGCCAGCGTCAGGCTGCGTCGGGTGAAGGTCATGCTTGCTCCGTAACGTGCGGAAAGCCTATCGCGCCAGAGCGGCGGCAATGGGGCCAGCGGCAACGCTTCGCCTTCCGGAGGTGTTCCCATGGGTATGATCGACGACCTGGAACGGCGGATGGCCGAGGCGGCCGAGGCCGGCGACTTCGAGACAGCGGCCCTGCTGCGCGACGCCATCGCGCGGATCCGCTCGGGCGAGTCGAACCTGCGCGAACAGAAGCCAGGCCGCATGGGCCTGGGCTCGAGCCAGGAACGCTACGTACCCGACCCCAAGCGACCCTTGCCAAAGAAGCCCGATCCGATGACCAGCGGCCACAAGCCGGGTGGTCGGCGTTCGAAGGGCTAGGGCGCCGCGCTGACCAGGATCTCGCGCTTGCCGGCGTGGTTGGCGGGGCCGACGACGCCCTCCTGCTCCATGCGCTCGATGAGCGAGGCGGCGCGGTTGTAGCCGATCTGCAGGCGGCGCTGGATGTAGCTGGTGGACGCCTTGCCGTCGCGGGTCACCACGGCCACCGCGCGGTCGTAGAGGTCGTTGCCCTCCCCGTCCCCGCCGCCGAAGTCGCCGCCGCCCTCGCCGTCCTCGTCATCACCGCCCGCCGTGACCTCCTCGAGGTAGCTGGGCTGGCCCTGGTCGCGCAGGAACTTCGCCACCGCCTCGACCTCGCCGTCCGAGACGAACGGGCCGTGCAGGCGGGTGATGCGGCCGCCGCCGGCCATGTAGAGCATGTCGCCTTGGCCCAGCAGCTGCTCGGCCCCCTGCTCGCCCAGGATGGTGCGGCTGTCGATCTTGGAGGTGACCTGGAAGCTGATCCGGGTCGGGAAGTTGGCCTTGATGGTGCCGGTGATGACGTCCACCGACGGGCGCTGGGTGGCCATGATCAGGTGGATGCCGGCGGCACGCGCCATCTGCGCCAGGCGCTGGACGGCGCCTTCGATGTCCTTGCCGGCCACCATCATCAGGTCGGCCACCTCGTCGATGATCACGACCAGGTAGGGCATCGGCTCGGGGCGGATCTTCTCGCTCTCGTAGGTGGCGCGGCCGTTCTCGTCGAACCCCGTCTGAACCGTGCGTTCGAAGTGCTCGCCCTTGGCCAGGGCCTCGCGGGCGCGCTCGTTGAACGAGGCGATATTCCGCACGCCGATCTTCGACATGCGGCGATAGCGGTCCTCCATCTCGCGCACGGTCCACTTCAGCGCGACGATGGCCTTCTTGGGGTCGGTTACGACCGGGGCGAGGAGGTGCGGGATGCCGTCGTAGACGCTGAGTTCCAGCATCTTGGGGTCGATCATGATCAAGCGGCACTGCTCGGGCGGCAGGCGGTAGAGGATCGACAGGATCATGGCGTTGACGCCCACCGACTTCCCCGAGCCGGTGGTGCCCGCGATCAGGAGGTGGGGCATCTTGGCGAGGTCGGCCACATAGGGCTCGCCGCCGATGGTCTCGCCCAGCACCACGGGCACGACCTGGCCGCCGCGCTCGTATTCCGGCGCTGACAGCAGTTCCCGCAAGTAGACGGTTTCGCGGCGTTGGTTCGGCAGCTCGATGCCGATGGCGTTGCGGCCGGGCACGACGGAGACTCGGGCCGAAGCCACCGACATGGAGCGGGCGATGTCGTCCGCCAGCGCCACCACGCGGGCCGATTTCACGCCGGCGGCGGGCACCAGTTCATAGAGGGTGACCACCGGGCCCGGGCGGATCTGGTCCACCTGGCCGCGGACGCCGAACTCGGCCAGCACGCTCTCCAGCAGCTGGGCGTTCTGGCGAAGCGAGCCCTCGTCGTACTGGGCGGCGCGGGCCGGCGCCTTGGTCAGCATGGAGAGTTCGGGAAGCTGGAAGCCGCCCTCCTGGGCGAAGGCGAAGGTGTTCTGCGCCTCCTTCTGCTCGCGCACGCTCTCTTTCGGCGCCGGCTTGGGCGCCTTGACCTGCAGGGTCGGGCCGTCGGACGCGGCGGCGGGCGCGAGCGGCGCCATCGGAGGCTCGTCGATGGCCTCGTCGGCGACGACCGGCGCGTCGCGCTTGCGGCGGGCGACCTTGGCCGCGCCGACAGGCTCGGGCTTCGCGGCCGTGAGCCTGGGCTTCGGCGTCAGCGCGTGGGTCAGGCTGTCGACGATGCCGCGGAAATCCAGGCGAGAGAGACCCAGGCCGTAGCCGTAGGCGACCACGCCGGCGACCAGCAGCACGCTCCCGGCGATCGCGGTCCCGAAGGCCAGGCGGGCGTACTCGATGAGGCCGGCGAAGCCATCCAGCAGGGTGTCGCCCCAGAAGCCGCCCAGGCCCTTGGCGAGCGGCCAGGCGGCGGGTGTGGGCGCCCAGGCCAAGGCCCCGGCCAGCGCCAGCAGCCCCAGCGTGCCGATCGCGGCGCGCAGGCGCAGTCGTCCGCGGCTGAGGTCGGGCTCCGGGTCGGTGACGCGCGCCAAGCCGCAGGTGACGAGCAGCAGCGCCGCGAAGCCTGCGGCCACGCCCAGTGATTGCACGCCGATATCGGCCAGCACTGCACCGCCGCCGCCCAGGGCGTTGGCCGGCTCGGCCGGGCCGGCGGCGTTCAGGCTGGGATCGGCGGCGTTGTAGGTGGCGAAAGCGACGGCCAGGGCGGCGCCGAACGCGGCGGTCAAGCCTCCGCGCAGCCGCGCCGTGGCCGGGTGGTTCCAGGTCAGCCTGGCGATATGGAGCGCAAGCTCCCCACCGGTTTTCCGCGCCGCCCGCGCCATGCGCCCAAGGCCTCCAGCAAATCGACTCGGTCCTGTTTGCGGCAGGGACCGTTAATCGTGCGTTTACCGTGATTGCCGCGATCGCCGATGCGGCTTCCTTGCGGCCCGCGAGCGCATTAGGTTCGCGGGCATGAACTGGTCCATGCCCCGCCCCGTGCTGCAGGTCGTCGCCACCGGCCTCGTGGCCTCGTGCCTTGGCGCCTTTGCTCTTGGGGCCATCACTGCGCCGGCGCGCGGTCGCCTGCCGGGCGAGCGGGCGGACGCCGCCGGGTCGGCCGAGGTCCTGCAGGCGCAGGAAGCCCAGCCGCTGACCGACGAGCGGATCATTGGTCGCACCCAGGACGAGGAAGAGCTGACGCCGGAGGAGAAGGCGAAGCTCGAGGAAGAAAAGAAGGCCAAGGCCGCCGCAGCCGCTGCCGCCAAGGCCGCCGCCGAGAACGGTGCGCCCGCCGGCCCGGAGGCGGCCCCGGTGATCGCGCCTCCGCCACCGGCGGAGAAGACCGAGGCGGCCCCCGCCCCGCCTCCGCCGAAGGTGGAAGAGCCGCCATTCTAGGTGTTGTTCGTCCTCCCCCGGCTTGCGGGGGAAGGCGCAAGCGCGCCTACACGCCGTTCTTCTTGAAGAAGGCCAGCATTTTTGCCCAGCCGGCCTCGGCGTCCGCCTGGCTGTAGGAGGGGCGGTAGTCGGCGTGGAAGCCGTGCTGAGCGCCGGGGAAGACGACGATCTCGCTCGAGGTCTTGCCCGCCGCCCTCAGCGCTTCGCGCATCTTCTCGACGTCGGTCAGCGGGATCCCCTGGTCCTTCTCGCCGTACAGACCCAGGACCGGCGCCTTCAACTCGCTGACCAAGTCGATGGGGTTCTTGTTGCTGGTGTCAGCTGGCGACATGTTGCCTGTGAGCCGGCCGTACCACGCCACTCCACACTTGAAGTCAGGGAAGCGCGCCACGGATTCCCAGACGACCGCTCCGCCCCAGCAGAAGCCTGTGATGGCCATCCGCTTCGCGTCGGCGAAAGGCTGCGCCTTGAGGTAGGCGAGCGCCGCCTGTGTGTCGCCCGTAACTTGGGCGTCGGTCGCGGTGGCGACCATCTTCATGATCGCGGCGCGGTCCTCGGTGGCGGAGGGGTCCCCGGCCCGGACGAAGTAGTCGGGTGCGATCGCCACATAACCGGCCTTGGCCAGCCGGCGCGCCGTGTCGCGGACATATTCGTGCAGGCCGAAAATCTCCGACACCAGCACCACGCAGGGGAATTTGCCCGACTTGGTCGGCCGCGCGATGAACGCCGGGATCTCGCGGTCGGGCGCCTTGATCTGGACCATGCTCTGCACGAGGCCCGTGCCGTCGGTCTTGATCGGCTCGGCCTGGGCCGACCAGGCGGCGAGCGCATAGCCGCCCGTCAGCGCCAGCGTCAGCCCGCGGCGCGAGAGGTGGACGTCTTCCGGGCGCGTGCCGTCCGGGCGGGTGAGCGTGACCATGGCCTGTCCTCGTCAGCGAACTTGGGAGATGATCGCCACGGAACCGACAGCTAGCGACGCGTCAACCGCTCATGACCGCCGGTCGCATGAAACCGCTCAGCCTGCGCCGCCTGACTCCGGGCGAGCAAGGCTTCGCCGCCGAGATGTTCGGCGACGGGCTGGACGCCAGCCGCGTGCGGATCCTTGCGCTCCCGATCTGGAGCCGCGCCTTTGTTGCCGGTCCTCGCCTCGTCGTCTGGCCCGCCGCCACCGCGCCCCGCGACTTCTCGGCGGCGTATGTTCCGCTGGGGGTGCAGGCGGTGTTCGTGCACGAGCTGACCCACGTCTGGCAGGCCCAGAACGGAACGGCGCTGCTCTTGGCAAAGATCAAGGCGGGGGACAGCGAGGCATCCTACGCCTACGACCTCGAAGATGGACGATCGTTTGCAGCCATGAACATCGAGCAGCAAGCCATGGTGGTGGAGCACGCCTTCCTCGCCGCGAGGGGCGGCGCGACGCCGCACCCGGCTCCGCTTTACGCTGAGGCAAGCGCCCACTGGCGGCGAACATGACTCATGCCCTTGATCCGATTAGGGGCTTTCGGGCTTGCAGCCCCCGCAATTTCCCCCATATCCGCACTCGACGCTGGTTGCCGCGAACGGAAAGACGGCAACCGGACGGGAGACGTAATCGAACCGGGGATGTCGCAATCCCGGCGGCGCTTCATTAGAAGGCCCCACCGCGACATTCGCCAAGCAAGGAGCGAGTAGACCTAGGCTATGAGCAAGATCATCGGCATCGACCTCGGCACGACCAACTCGTGCGTGGCCATCATGGACGGCAAGACGCCGAAAGTGATCGAGAACGCCGAAGGCGCGCGGACCACCCCCTCGGTGGTGGCCTTCCTGGACGACGGCGAGAAGCTGGTCGGCCAGCCCGCGAAGCGCCAGGCCGTGACCAACCCCACCAACACCCTGTTCGCGATCAAGCGCCTGATCGGCCGCAACTTCGACGACCCCGTGGTCGCGAAGGACAAGAACATGGTGCCCTACGAGATCGTGAAGGGCCCGAACGGCGACGCCTGGGTGCGCGCCCACGGCAAGGACTATTCCCCGCAGCAGGTGTCGGCCTTCACCCTTCAGAAGATGAAAGAAGCAGCCGAGCAGCACCTGGGCGAGAAGGTCGAGAAGGCGGTCATCACCGTTCCGGCCTACTTCAACGACGCCCAGCGTCAGGCGACCAAGGACGCCGGCAAGATCGCCGGCCTCGAAGTCCTCCGCATCATCAACGAGCCGACCGCCGCCGCGCTGGCCTACGGCCTTGAGAAGAACGACGGCAAGAAGATCGCGGTCTATGACCTGGGCGGCGGCACCTTCGACGTGTCGATCCTTGAGATCGGCGACGGCGTCTTCGAGGTGAAGTCGACGAACGGCGACACCTTCCTGGGCGGTGAGGACTTCGACCTGCGGATCGTCGACTACCTGGCCGACGAGTTCAAAAAGGAACAGTCCGTCGACCTGCGGAAGGACAAGCTGGCCCTGCAGCGCCTCAAGGAAGAGGCGGAAAAGGCCAAGAAGGAGCTGTCGAGCGTCACCCAGTACGAGGTGAACCTCCCCTTCATCAGCATGAACGCGTCCGGCCCGCTTCACCTGAACGTGAAGCTGTCGCGCGCCAAGCTGGAGGCCCTGGTCGAGGACCTGATCAAGCGGACGGTCGGCCCCTGCGAGCAGGCGCTGAAGGATGCGGGGCTCAAGAAGTCCGACATCGACGAGGTGATCCTGGTCGGCGGCATGACCCGCATGCCCAAGGTCGTCGAGGTGGTGAAGGAGTTCTTCGGCCGCGAACCCCACAAGGGCGTGAACCCGGACGAAGTCGTGGCGCTGGGCGCCGCGGTGCAGGCCGGCGTGCTGGGCGGCGAAGTGAAAGACGTCCTGCTGCTGGACGTGACCCCGCTGACCCTCGGCATCGAGACGCTGGGCGGCGTGTTCACCCCGCTGATCGAGCGCAACACGACCATCCCGACCAAGCGTAGCCAGACCTTCTCGACCGCGGACGACAACCAGTCGGCCGTGACGATCCGGGTCTTCCAGGGTGAACGCCCGATGGCGGCCGACAACAAGATGCTGGGCCAGTTCGACCTGGTCGGCATTCCGCCGGCGCCGCGCGGCGTGCCGCAGGTCGAGGTGACCTTCGACATCGACGCCAACGGCATCGTCAACGTCTCGGCGCGCGACAAGGCGACGTCCAAGGAGCAGTCGATCCGCATCCAGGCCAACGGCGGCCTCTCGGACGCGGACATCGACGCCATGGTCAAGGAAGCCGAGTCCAACAAGGCCGACGACGAGAAGCGCAAGGCCGCGGTCGACGCCAAGAACCAGGCCGACGCCATCATCCACTCGTCGGAAAAAGCCCTCGCCGAACACGGCGACAAGGTCTCGGACGCCGAGCGGACCGCCATTCAGACGGCGCTGGACGACCTGAAGGGCTCGCTGGACTCGGGTGACGCGGAAGCGATCTCCGCCAAGACCCAGACCCTCATCCAGGCTTCGATGAAGCTGGGCGAGGCCATGTACAAGGCCCAGCAGGGCGAAGCCGGCGGCGGCGAAGGCGCCACGGCCTCGGATGCGGGCGCCTCGGACGACGTCGTCGACGCCGAATTCGAGGAAGTCGACGGCGACGGCAAGAAGTCGGCGTGACAACGCGCCCCATGGTTTCGGCGAACGTGAAATGCGATCACCGGCCCATGGGGACGTCGCCGCCGCCTTCGCGGGACGCCAGCGCCGAAAAGCGCTGCATCTTTGAAGGGATACCCCCCGGTCACTCGGCTGTGTTAAGCCTTGCAGGCGGCCGGGGGGCCACCCACCTCACAACACAACAGTTTCAGAGCTTCTGACGTCTCATGCGGGACTATTACGAGATCCTGGGCGTGGAGCGAGGCTGCGATGACAGCGCGCTCAAGGCCGCCTTCCGCAAACAGGCGATGGAACACCATCCCGACCGCAATGGCGGCTGCGAGGAGGCTTCGGGCCGCTTCAAGGAAGTCAACGAGGCCTATTCCGTCCTGAGCGACCCTCAAAAGCGAGCCGCCTACGACCGCTTCGGCCATGCCGGGGTGAATGGCCAGGGCGGCTTCGGCGGCGGGAACGGTCAGTTCCACGATGTGCACGACATCTTCAACGAGGTGTTCGGCGACGTCTTCGGAGACATGTTCGGCGGGCGCGGCGGCCAGCGCCAGCGCAGCGGTCCGGCGCGCGGGTCCGACCTCCGCTACGACCTGGAGATCAGCCTCGAGCAGGCCTACGCGGGCGCCGAGGTCGAGATCACCATCCCGGTCACCCTGGCCTGTGAGGCCTGCGAAGGATCGGGCGCCAAGCCGGGCACCAGTCCCACCACCTGCACCACCTGCCATGGCGCGGGCCGCGTCCGCGCCAGCCAGGGCTTCTTCTCGATCGAACGCGCCTGCCCCCGTTGCGGCGGCTCGGGCCGCATGGTCATGGACCCCTGCACTGAGTGCCGGGGCGCCGGCCACCTGCGCAAGCAGAAGACCCTGGCCGTCCGCGTTCCGGCGGGCGTCGACGACGGCGCGCGCATCCGCCTCGCCGGCGAGGGCGACGCCGGCCAGCGCGGCGGTCCGCGCGGCGATCTCTACATCTTCGTCTCGGTGGCCCCGCACGAACTGTTCGAGCGCGACGGGCTGGACCTGCTCTGCACCGTCCCGGTGCCGATGTGCGTCGCGGCCCTGGGCGGCGAGATCGAAGCCCCCTGCCTGCTCGGCGGAGAAAACTGCGACGGCGAATGCAAGATCGACGTCAAGGTCCCTGAGGGCGCCCAGACAGGCAAGACCGTGCGTGTGAAGGGCCGCGGCATGCCTTCCCTGCGCTCGCGCGACCGCGGCGACCTAGTGGTCGAGCTGTTCGTCGAGACCCCCACGAAGCTGACCGCGCGGCAGAAGGAGCTGATGCGGGAACTGGCCGAGATGTGCAGCGAACAGCAGCATCCCAAGGCCGCGGGCTTCATGGGCAAGGCTAAGAAGTTCTGGGGCGCGGCCAAGGGCCAAGCCTGAGTCTTTCCCTCCCCATGAAGGGGAGGGAAAACCTCGCGCCCTACTTCTTCGCCCTGTACGCCACCAGCGCATTGCCGGCCTGCTGGCCGAAGCTGGCGTAGCCCGAGCTGATGAACAGCAGGCCGTCGCCGGCGAACGGACCCGCCGCGTCGATCGAGCCGCCGGCGCCGGTGACCTTGTTGACGCCGGTGAACGGGACCGCGGTGTCGAAGCTGTTCAGCAGCTTGCCGCTGGCCGCCTCGAACACGTAGACGCGCCCATCCAGGCCGCCGGCCACCACCGCGCCGTCGATGACCACCGGCGGCGCCGACAGGCCGAACTTGCCGTCGCAACTGGGCACGCGCGCCTTGCGGCCGTTCTCGCAGTCGGCCTTGGCGCGCCACGACCAGGCGACCTTGCCGCTAGCCACGTCGATCGCGTAGAGGCCCGCCGCGTTGTCCTTCTCGGGCACGTTCGGGTCGGCGATCGGCACGTAGACGTGGCGTCCGTCGGCCGCGAGGCCCCAGTGGACGCCGCCCAGGGCCGAGCCCTTGCCGAACTGGTGATGCCAGACCTGCTTGCCGCTGGCCGCGTCGAGGGCCCAGACGTCGCCCGACTTCTGGCCGCCCAGGATCAGCGTCCTCCGATTCCCGCGCCAGATCACGGGGCCGCCGCCGAAGTCGTGATCGCGCAGCACGCTGCCCTCGGACGCGAAGAAGCAGTTGGCTCCCGGAGGGCGGCCGCCAGTGGGCGAGCCGATCGGGCAGGACATGTTCCAGACGTCGTTGGCCAGCGCCTGGAACACCCACTTCTGCTTGCCTGTGGCGAGGTCCAGCGCGACCAGGCTGTCGCTGGTGTTGGTGGCTGGCGGCGAGGTGTTCTCGCCGGTGGCGGTGTAGACGACGCCGGCCTTCAGATCGACCGAGGGGCTGGACCAGATCGGCGCGCCCGACGGGCCATAGACCTCGATCCCCTTGGCGTTCTTGCGGCCCAGGGGCTTGGCGTCCTCCATGGTGTGCCAGGTCCACAGGACCTTGCCGTCGGCGGCGTTCAGCAGCGCCACCGCTCCGTGCGCCTTGCAGCAGGCGAAGGTCTCGCGCATCGAATTCGCCACGTCGATGGCCGAGATCGGCACGACGATCCGGTCGCCCGCGAACACCGGCGTCCCCGACAGCGGTACGGTCTTGTCGTGGCGCGGGTCGACCTTCCAGGCGACCTTGCCGGTCTTGGCCTCGAAGGCGATCAGGTTGCCCTGGCCGTCGCCGCCGACCACCGCCCAGGGTCCGTCCTTGCCCAGTTGGCCATAGGCCAGGCTGGCCCGCACGCCGCCCGGCGTCGCCCATTTCACGCAGCCCGTCTGGGTGTCCAGCGCCACCACGTAGCCGGCCTGGCCCGCGGGATAGAACAGGGTGCTCCCCACCACGACGCCCTGGCCGCGCAGGCCCGAGGTCTTGGGCATCACGAACGACCAGGCGACCTCCAGGTTGGCGAGGTCCTTGGTGGTCAGCTTGGCCTGGGACGAGGTCATGCGGCGGGAATTGTCATGGTCGACGCCGAAGCCGATCTGCGCCGGTCTGGCGGTGAGATCGACCTCGCGCTTGCCCTCGGCGCAGCGGTTGTCGTCGATCCAGCCCGTGCCCTGCGGCCCCTCGGGCGCGGCCAGATAGCTCACCACGTCGCGCAACTGGCGGCGGTCGAGGCCGTCGCCGATCGGCTTCATGACGCCGGTGGTCAGCGCCGTGGTGATCATCTGGGCGCTCATCTTGCGCAGCGAGGCGACGGGCGGCGCGCGGTCTCCGGCCGGCGGCGCGTTGTGGCAGGCCGCGCAGTACTGGTCGTAGACGGCCTTGCCGGGCGGCGGCGCCTCATCGCTCGCCTGGGCTTGCGCGAGGCTGCCCATTCCAAGTCCCGCGAGCGTCACGGCGGCGGCGACCGCACCGGCCCCCGCGAAAGACTTCCATCCGCTCATGACGTTGCCCCCGAAACATACCGGTCATTCGACCGCATTCTGAGGGCGGAACCTACTCGCCGCGGGTCTCGGACGAATTGCCTCGCTGAAATCCGGCGCAGGCGGTTTGCGGCGACGCGCCCTTTCCGCTAGAGACACCCTCCGCTGAAGACGCACCCGTAGCTCAGCTGGATAGAGCGTTGCCCTCCGAAGGCAAAGGTCACACGTTCGAATCGTGTCGGGTGCGCCACTCCTCCCATCTGTCCGCCGCTAGTCGCCCTTCCCTTTCGGATAGGCGATTTCGTGGGCGTGAGGTTGGGCGTGGCCATGGGTGCGCAGGTAGCGCTCGTCCAGTTCGGCGATGAGCTGCTCGCCCTTCTCCTTGCCGACCAGGCGCAGCAGGGCGTCGAGCTTGGCCTCGGTGCGGTCGTCGTTCTCCTTCGACGCCGGCGAGCCCACGTAGAGGAAATAGGCCAACCCGACGACCTGCCACAGCAGCTGCAGGAACTCGGACTGCCAGTTCTCGAAGGTGTCGCGGCCCATCTCCATGAGGTAGGGCCCGACCTGCGCCGCCTCGCCGTGGGCCTGCTGTTCGTCGGCAAAGGCGTACCAGCCAAAGACCCAGTGGAGGATGATCGACACGAGGAAGAAGCCGGCGGTCAGCCAGGCGTAGGCATAGCGCTTCATTGGAGGTCTCCCGTTCGCGGCAGGGCAACCCGGCGCGACGGCAGCGGTTCCGGCGGTTGACGGATGAGATCTTGGGCCTCCACCTAGGCGGCGAGTGGGAGGCGCGCACCATGGCCGGAACGAAGGTCGCCTATTCGGCGCAGGGGATCGAGTTCGTGGGCGCGCTGTTCGCGCCCGCCGGGTCAGGCCCCGCGCCGGGTGTGTTGGTCGCGCACGAGAGCCCGGGGATCACCGAGCATACCCTGGGCGCAGCCAGGACGCTGGCGGGCCTGGGCTTCGTGGCCCTCGCGACGGACTACCAGGGCGGCGGCCTGGTGGTGAACGATCGCGACGAGATGATGCGCCGCTACGCCGCGTTCATGGCGGACCCCAGTCACATCCGTGCGCGCCTGGGCGCTGCGCTGGAGGCCCTCAAAGCCCAACCGCGGGTGGAGGCCGACCGACTGGCGGCCGTCGGCTACTGCTACGGGGGGACCGCGGTGCTGGAGCTGGCGCGCGGCGGCGCTGACCTGAAGGCGGTGGTGGGCTATCACTCGGGCCTCGCGACGGCGCGTCCGCAGGACGCCGCGGCGATCAAGGGCAAGGTCCTGGTCCACATCGGCGCCGACGACCCGGTGATCCCGGCCGCCCAGCGGGCCGATTTCGAGCGGGAGATGACCGCGGCGGGCGTGGATTGGCGGATGATCACCTACGGCCGGACCGGCCACAGTTTCACGAACCCCGAAGCTGATGGCTGGGGAATGCCGGGCTTCGCCTACTCCGCCGACGCCGACCGGCGCTCATCGGCGGCGACGCTGGACCTCCTGCGCGAGGTCGGCCTCCTGTAGCGCCTGTTGCGGCCGAGCAACAATTCGCGTCTCAAGCGTAGCTAGTCCACCGCAGGCTCTGCCATTACGACGTTTTTTTGAATAGGCCTGCCGCACAAACAGGCAGCGAAACAAGCTGCAGTTGCGGATGGAGCCCACAATGAACAACCGGAAGCTTGCATTGAGCGTGCGCGCCAGTGCGCTTGCCCTCCTGATCGGCCTGCCGGCCGGCCACGTCTACGCCGCCGAGGCCGGCACGGCAGAGGTCGAGGAACTGGTCGTCACGGCGCGCAAGCGTGACGAGCAGCTGATCGACGTGCCGTTCTCCGTCGCCGCCCAGAGCGAATCGGTGATGCGCGAACGCGGCATCACCAACGTCGAGGAGCTGTCGCGCACGGTCGCGAGCTTCACCGTCCAGAACCTGGGACCCGGCCAGAGCCAAGTCGCCATCCGCGGCATCTCGGCCGGCCAGATCGTCCGCGACCAGCCGGGCGTGAAGGAACAGGTCGGCGTCTATCTCGATGAATCCGTGATCTCGATGTCGCTGTTCACCCCCGACCTCGACCTGTTCGACCTGAACCGGGTGGAAGTGCTGCGGGGTCCCCAGGGCACGCTGTTCGGCTCGGGCTCGCTGTCGGGCACCGTTCGCTACATCACCAACCAGCCCTCGACCGAGGCGTTCTCCGGTACGATCGAGGCGACGGCGTCGACCATCCAGGGCGGCTCCACCGGCGGCAACTTGAAGGGCGCCGTCAACATGCCGCTGAACGAGCAGGCGGCCCTGCGGATCACCGCCTATGCCGAGAAATTCCCGGGCTTCATCGACGCGGTGATGCCGGGCGGCAGCGTGGACAAGGACGTCAACGACGGCACGCGCTATGGCGTCCGCGCCGCGCTGCTGTTCAAGCCGAGCGAGAACCTCTCGATCACCCCGCGCCTCGTCTACCAGAAGATCGACGTCGACGGCTTCAACCGGGTGGATGTCTACAACATCCTCGGCAACCCGTTCACCACGACGCGGCAGCGCGTGACGCTGGGCGGTACGAAGCAGTTCATCCAGCTCAAGGAGAAGTTCAAGGACGAGTTCACCCTGGGCGACCTGACCGTCCAGTACGACATGGGCGACCTGCGCTTCACCTCGATCACCAGCTACAGCGACCGCAACGTTCTGGTGCTGCGTGACGCGGGCGCCCTGACCAGCTCGATCACCGGCGGTTCCATCGGCCTGCCGCCGGCTGTCTACACGCTGAACTCGCCGCTCGCCGACACCACCGACTCGAAGACCTTCACGCAGGAAGCCCGCGTGGCCTCGACGGGCGACGGTCCTCTGCAGTGGGTCGCCGGCGCGTTCTACTCGCACATCGATCGCGACTACGCCCAGGACCTGTTCGTGCAAGGCTTCAGCGCGATCAGCGGAATCCCCAGCGCCAGCGACGTGGCGCCCACCGACCACCTCTACTACTCGACGGTGCCCTACAAGCAGAAGCAGTTCGCCCTGTTCGGCGAAGCGACCTACTCGGTCACCGACCGCCTGGACATCACCGGCGGCCTGCGCTGGGCGGACTACAAGGAAACCCGCACCCTGACCTTCGACGGCATCTTCGCCGACAAGACCATCGCGGTGCCGGGCAAGACCAACGCCGACGCCTGGGCGCCGCGCGTGATCGTCGCCTACAAGGCCACGGACGACATCACCCTCAACGCGCAGGTTTCGAAGGGCTTCCGGCTCGGGGGGATCAACGACCCGCTGAACCGCCCCCTTTGCACGCCCGCCGACTTCGCGACCTTCAACGCGTTGTCGAGCCCGAGCTTCAAGAACGAGACGGTCTGGAACTACGAAGCCGGCCTGAAGGCGCGCCTGGGCGGGGGCCGCGGCTCGCTGACCCTGGCCGGCTTCTACGCCGACATCTCGAACCTGCAGGCCACCATCGACGCCGGTTCGTGCTCGTCGCGGATCATCGCCAATGTGAAAAGCGCCAAGTCGGTCGGTGTGGACGCCGAGTTCGCCTATCGGCTGACCGACAACTTCGATATCGCCGCGACGGCCTCGTACAACGACGCAGAGCTCACCTCGAGCCTGAACGACGCCACGGGCAACCCGATCCAGGGCCTTCGCGACGGCAATCGCCTGCCGACCGTGCCGAAGTTCCAGGGTTCGGTCAGCGTGGGCTACGAGCGTGAGGTGACCGCGGGCCTGGAAGGGTTCTCGAACCTGACCTGGCAGCACGTGGGCAAGCGCTACACCCAGGTCTCGGACCAGGAGCAGAACCCGCGGACGGTCGCGCTCTTCCCGAACGTGGGCGGCGGCACGGCCAACTCGCTGATCTTCCCGCTGGAGCTGCCGTCGTACGACATCCTCAACCTGCGGATCGGCGTGCGCGGCGACGGCTGGGAGGCCGCGGCGTTCATCAACAACCTGGGCGACGAGCGCGCCAAGCTCTCGATCGACCGTGAGCGCGGCCTGCGCGCCCGCTACGGTTTCCTGACCAACGCGCCGCGCACCTACGGCGCCACCGTCCGGAAGACCTTCTAGTCTGAGTGAGAAGCGCGGGCGCGGCCTGACCGCCGCGCCCGACGTCCCGGCCCGCGCCCGCGAATACGACATCCCCTTCCGCACGGACCTGGTGGAGATCCCGCTGGGCGACTTCATCGCCGGGGCCGACCGTTCGGAGCTGGAATACAAGGTGCGGATTCGAAAGGACGCCACCCTGGCCTACGCCTGGGAGGTGATCGGCGCCGCCGACCCGCGCGACTTCCATTTCGACCACCATGGCCACACCACGCCGAAATCCGGCGAGGCGATGACGGTCAGCACCTATCGCCAGGCGTTCGGTCTGCGGCAGCAGGGCGCGCTGGCGGCGCCGTTCGATGGCATCCAGGGCTGGCAGTTCTCCAATTCGAGCGAGAAGCCGGTGGTGGTCCGGCTTCGGCTGGCGGGCTTCTACGAACTCATCCCGGCGGGCCAGCCTGGCAATGAGGCCAGCGTCGTCGCCAATGTGCCCGCCGCACAGGCGCGGCCTTAGCGCTGCAATACGATCGCCGCAATTGGCGCGCTGACTGCACGCGAAGGAGACTTGTGCATGCGTATCCGCCTCGCCCTGCTCGCGGCTCTGATCGCCGCGCCGGCGCTTGCCGCCGAGCCTGACGCGCCCGTCGCCACGGCGTCGCGCGCCCAGCCGCCGATGAGCACGGCCGAGCAGATCGACGCCTTCATCAGGAGCTCGCCGGCCCAGGACGCGCGCCGCGCCGAAGACGATGCGGTGGATGGGGTGGTCGGTCATGGCGACGGCAAGCCGCACGGCGAGATCAGCGTGGGCGTCGGCACGGGCGGCTATCGCAGCGTCTATGGCCGCACCGACATCCCGGTGGGCAAGAACGGTCGGGTCAGCCTGGCCTTCGAGGACACGCGCAACGGCTATGGCTACGGCCGAGGCTGGTACGGTGGTCCGTACGGCGGCGGCGCGCTGGGCCTGGCCTCGCCCGACCGCCAGCGCTGCGACCTCGAGGGCATGACGCCCGAGCGGCCGCTGGACGTCCGCGGACGTTGCGCGAGGCCGCTCGGCGGCTGGTAGCGGGCGCTACTTCTTCTTCGTATCGGGGATCGCCGGCAGCGGGTCGCCCTTGGCTGGGCCGTTGGCCTTGATGTCGGGCTGGATCACGAACTGCTCGTGGCAGGCGACGCAGACCTCATAGAGCTTGCCGCCCTCGTCGAACACGGCCTGCTTGTCGTGCTTCTCGGCGGCGGCGCGGGCGATCATGGCCCGCTGGCTCAGCATCTGGGCGTACTTGTTCCAGTCGGCCTCGGGCTGCCGGACGCGGCCCGGAAGCTGCAGCGTGTTGCCGGCCTCGACCAGCATGGTGGCGCCGGTGACCAGCACGTCCCAGCCCTCGTCGGTGGTGGGTGACAGGTCGCGCTCGCCGGCCTCGGTGATCTCCGTGCCCGAGCCCTTCCAGTACATGAAGGCCGCCGGGTCGACGAAGTGACCCATGTACTCCGTCATCGGCAGGTCGGTGTTGAACTTGGCGCCGCCGGTGGCCTTGGCCGCGTCGGGCTTGGCGGGCTGGCAGGCGGTGAGCAGCGCGGCGCTGGCCGCCAGGACGAGGAAACGTTTCAAGGGCCGGACTCCTAAGACGCGCGGACGTTTGCAGCCGCCACCTTAACCGCAGCTTTCGACCGCAGGCCCGTACGGAACGGTTACAATCTGGCTCCCGTACGCGCCATGGGCGGTGTGGCCGGAGCGAAGGACCTAGCCTGGCCTAGCTTGTTCTTGCCGCAGGGAAGCGATTTGCGGGTTGCGCGTTTCCCTTCGGGGGACAGATGCGCAATATACGACCAATCACCAAGATCGACTCGACCAGGAAGCGCCCTTGACCGACCAGACCCTGCCGCCCCCCGCGGCGAGCGCCCTAGACCTGATCGGCCACACGCCGATGCTGGAGCTGACGGGCTTCGACACTGGCCCCTGCCGCCTGTTCGTGAAGCTGGAGAACGCCAATCCGGGCGGGTCGATCAAGGACCGCATCGCGCGCTCGATGATCGAGGCGGCCGAGGCGGACGGCTCGCTGAAGCCCGGCGGCACGATCGTCGAGGCGACCGCTGGCAACACCGGCCTGGGCCTCGCCCAGGTGGGCATCCTGAAGGGCTACAAGCTGCTGCTTGTGGTGCCCGACAAGATGGCTCGGGAGAAGATTCAGCACCTGCGCGCCATGGGCGTCGACGTGCGCATCACCCGTTCGGACGTGGGCAAGGGTCACCCCGAGTACTACCAGGACATGGCGCAGGCGATCGCGGCGACGCTGAACAACGCCGTGTACATCAACCAGTTCTCGAACCCCGCGAACCCCAAGGCGCACGAGACGACCACCGGACCCGAGATCCTCGACCAAATGGAGGGCGACGTCGACGCGGTGGTGGTCGGCGTAGGCTCGGGCGGCACGCTCACGGGCCTGGGCCGCTTCTTCGCCAAGGCCTCTCCGAAGACGAAGATGGTCCTGGCCGATCCGGTGGGCTCGATCTTGGCGCCGCTGGTCGAGCGCGGCGAGACGGTCGAGCCTGGCTCGTGGGTCGTCGAGGGCATCGGGGAGGACTTCATCCCCGACAACTGCGACCTGGAGCTGGTCGCCAAGGCCTATGAGATCTCCGACGCCGAGAGCATCGCGACGGCGCGGATGCTGCTGACCAAGGCGGGGATCCTCGGGGGCTCGTCCTCGGGCACGCTGCTGGCCGGCGCCCTCCGCTACTGCCGTGACCAGACCGAACCCAAGCGGGTGGTCACCCTCGTGTGCGACACGGGCAGCCGCTACCTCTCGAAGGTGTACAACGACAGCTGGGTGGCCGAACAGGGCTTGGTCGACCGAGAGCTGCACGGCGACCTGCGCGACCTGATCGCCCGCACCCCCGGCGACGCGGTGACCGTGGGGCCGGGAGACACCCTGCTCACCGCCTACAACCGCATGCGCGCCGCCGACGTCAGCCAGCGGCCGGTGATCGACGATGGCCGCCTGATCGGCCTGATCGACGAGAGCGACCTGCTGGAGGCTGTCGAGGATCGCCGCCAGGACGCCCGCTTCCGCCAGCCGGTCTCGACGGCCATGACGGCCAAGCTCACGACCTTGCAGGCGGGCTCGCCTCTGGACACGCTGCTCCCCATCTTCGAGCGTGACGAGGTGGCGATCGTGATGGAGGGCCGGGAGTTCCTGGGCCTCATCACCCGCATCGACCTGATCAACTATCTGAGGAAAGCGGCTTGAGCGCGGATCAACACGGCAAGAACCGGCTGGACTTCGCCACCCGCGCCATTCACGGCGGCCAGGAACACGATCCCACGACCGGCGCGGTCATGCCGCCGATCTACGCGACCTCGACCTATGCGCAGTCCAGCCCGGGCGTGCACACGGGCTTCGAGTATTCGCGCAGCCAGAACCCCACCCGCTTCGCCCTGGAGCGCGGCCTGGCCGACCTGGAGAGCGGGACGAAGGGCTACGCCTTTGCCTCGGGCCTGGCGGCCATCGCCACCCTGCTGGAGGCGTTCGACGCCGGCGACCACATCATCGCCAGCGAGGACCTGTACGGCGGCTCGTTCCGGCTGTTCGACAAGGTGCGGACCCGTTCGGCCGGCCTGCGGGTCAGCTATGTGGACCTGGCCAACGTCGAGGCCATCGAAGCGGCCGTCGAGCCCCGGACACGGATGGTCTGGGTCGAGACGCCCACCAACCCGCTGCTGCGGCTGGCCGACCTGGAGGCCATCGCGGCCCTGTGCAAGCGGCGCGGCCTGATCGCGGCGGCCGACAATACCTTCGCCAGCCCCTATGTGCAGCGCCCGCTGGAGTTCGGCTTCGACGCGGTCATGCACTCGACCACCAAGTACATCGGCGGTCACTCCGACGTGGTGGGCGGGGCGCTGGTGGTCGGAGAGAACGCCGAGTTACGTGACAAGATCACCTTCCTGCAGAACGCCATCGGCTCGGTGGCTTCGCCATTCGACAGCTTCCTGACGCTGCGGGGCATGAAGACCCTGGCGCTGCGCATGCAGCGGCATTGCGAGAATGGCCAGGCGATCGCCGAATGGCTGGAGGCCCGAAAGGACGTGGCCAAGGTCATCTATCCCGGCCTGAAGAGCCATCCGCAGCACGACCTTGCGAAGCGCCAGATGTCGGGCTTCGGCGGGATGATCACGGCGGTGCTGGATCGCGACCTGGCGGGAACCAAGCGCATGCTGGAGCGGACCGAACTCTTCACCCTGGCCGAGAGCCTCGGCGGCGTGGAGAGCCTGATCGAGCATCCCGCGATCATGACCCATGCCTCCATCCCAGCGGAGACCCGGGCGCGGATCGGCATCTCAGACGGGCTAATTCGCCTGTCGGTGGGCGTGGAGAACGTAGACGACCTGATCGCAGACCTGGAACGCGCGCTGGGCTAATCCAACATCTCACCACGTATGTGGATCAAATCGATCCATATATAGGTCAATCATCCACATATATGGATTTTAGAGGAACAGGTCCGCGCACGCCTCCACTATGGCCTCCACGTCCAGGCGGTAGTGGCGATAGAGGTCGGGGAGGTCGCCGACCTGGCCGAAGCTGTCGAGGCCCAGCGAGCTGACCCGCTGACCCAGGACCCCGCCCAGCCAGGACAGGGTCGCCGGCGAGGCGTCGACGACGGTCACGAGGCCCGCGCCGGGGGCCAGGCGCGAAAGTAGGGCCTGGGCATGACTTTCGCGACGGCCGCCGCCTTGCCAGCGGCTGCGGCGGCTGGCCATCCAGTCGCGGTGCAGCAGGCCCGGCGAGATCACGTTCAGCACGCCCAGGCCGGGAATGTCGTGGGCCAGCTGCTCGGCGGCGGCTAGCACCTCGGGCGCGACGGCGCCGCAGAACACGATGGCGGCGTCGCTGTCGGGCGCAGGCGCCTTCAGCCAGTACGCGCCCTTCAGCGCGTCCTCGCGCCAGCCGTCGTCGGTGCGTTCGACCTGTTGCAGCGACCGCGTGGTGAGGCGCAGGTAGACCGATCCGCCGTCGTCGGCCTGCATGTGCTCGAACGACCAGCGCATGACCTCGGCCAGCTCGTCGACGAAGGCCGGTTCGAAATAGGTCAGCCCCGGTTGGCCGATGCCGATCAGCGGCGTGTAGATCGACTGATGGGCGCCACCCTCGGGGCCGAGCGTCAGGCCCGACGGCGTCGCCACCAGCATGAAGCGGGCGTCCTGATAGCAGGCGTAGTTGAGGGCATCGAGGCCGCGGCTGATGAAGGGGTCGTAGACCGTGCCGATCGGCAACAGGCGCTCGCCGAACAGGGGCGCCGACAGGCCGAAGGCGGCCAGGTTCAGGAACAGGTTGTGCTCGGCAATGCCCAGCTCGACGTGCTGGCCCGCGGTCTTGCCGGCCCAACGCTGCGGCGAAGGGATCTTGGCGTCGCGGAACACGTCGGCGGTCTCGCGCCGGCGGAACAGCCCGCGCTGGTTCACGAAGCCACCCAGGTTGGTGGAGACCGTCACGTCGGGGCTGGTGGTGACGATCCGGTCGGCCAGCGGGTGGCCGCCCTTGGCGAGGTCCAGCAGGATGCGGCCGAAGGCCTGCTGCGTGGACTGCTCGGCGCCGTCGGGGCTCGGGAACTCCGCCCGGCTTGGGACGGGTATGGCCGGCGCGATATGGCGGCGCTCGGCCGGTTGGGCGAAGGGGGCGGCGTCCACGAAGGCGCGCACCTCCGCAGCGGCGTCGGGCGACAGGCCCGCAAGCGGCCCCCACTCCTCGCCCTCGGCCACGCCCATGGATTGGCGGAGCGCCTCGACCTGCGTGGGCGTCATGAGGCCGGCGTGGTTATCCTTGTGGCCCTGCAACGGCAGGCCGAATCCCTTGACCGTGTAGGCGATGAAGAGCGTCGGCGTGTCGTCCTGGGCGGCGTCGAACGCCTCGGTCAGGGTCTCGATGCAGTGGCCGCCGAGGCCGATCATCAGCTGGTGCAGGTCTTCGTCGGCGAAGCTCTCCAGTAGGGCGCGGACGCCAGCCTGCCGGCCGATGTCGGCCATCAGCCGCTCACGCCACGCCGCGCCGCCCTGGTAGGTCAGGGCCGCGAAATCGGCGTTGGGACAGGCCTCGATCCAGGCCTGCAGCGCCTTGCCGCCGGGCCGGGCGAAGGCGCGCATCTGGGCCTTGCCCCACTTCAGCGTCACCACCCGCCAGCCGGCGGTCTCGAAGATGTCGTCGAAGCGGTCGAACATCCGGTCGGCCGTCGTGGCGTCCAGACTCTGGCGATTGTAGTCGACGATCCACCAGCAGTTCCGGATGTCGTGCTTGTAGGCCTCGATCAGGCACTCGTAGATATTGCCCTCGTCCAGCTCTGCGTCGCCCAACGTCGCCACGAAGCGGCCGCGCCGCGCGTCCGCCAGCCAGCCGTGGCCCGACAGGTAGTCCTGCATCAGCGAGGCGAAGGCGGTGATGGCCACGCCCAGGCCCACCGAGCCGGTGGAGAAGTCGACGTCGTCCTTGTCCTTGGTGCGCGAGGGATACGACTGCGCCCCGCCGAAGCTGCGGAAGGCCTCCAACTGTTCGCGGGTCTGGCGGCCCATCAGATACTGGGCGGCGTGGAACACAGGACTGGCGTGCGGCTTCACCGCCACCCGGTCCTCGGGCCGCAGCGCATGGAAATAGAGCGCCGTCAGGATGGTGGTCATCGACGCGCAGGACGCCTGGTGGCCGCCCACCTTCAGCCCGTCGCGGCTCTCGCGCAGATGGTTGGCGTTGTGGATGGTCCAGGTGGCCAGCCACCGCAGGCGTTCGTCGATGCGCCGCAGCAGCTCCACGTCGCGCTCGGCGCCACGATTGTGACCGGCGGGGGCTGAGGGTTGCGTCTGGGGCATGGAAAACGCGGCCGTTCGTCGTCTAGGGGATGACTTTGGCGCCCCGGCGCGGATTTCGGGGCGCGTCGATGCCGCTTCTAGCAGACTTCGGGGTCGAACGTCAGGGTGGCGCGGATGGGCGTTCATTGCATGGCGGAAATCGAAAATCCGGTACGCGCCGATTGACGACCCCCCATCCATGGGGTTCGCTGACGCAAAGGAACGCGCCGAAGAGCGCGTCCGGAGGAAAATCCGCATGACGACGCCCGCCCCGGCCGCGGCCGACCGCCTGCCCTTCAAGACCAAGCTCGCGTTCGGCGTGGGCAGCGCCGCCGAGATCATCGCACTCTACTCGGTCTCGAGCTTCGCCCTGCTCTTCTACAACCAGGTCCTGGGCGTCCAGGCCCACTGGGTCGGGCTGGCCATTTCGGTCAGCCTGGTGCTCGACGGGCTGACCGAGCCACTGGTGGGATCCTGGTCGGACCGCACGCGCAGCAAATGGGGCCGCCGCCATCCGTGGATGTTCGCCGCGCCGATCCCGATCGCGCTCTCGCTCTTCGCCATCTTCAACACACCCGAGGGGCTGGAGCCCATTCATCTCGCGGTGTGGTGCGGAGTGTCGGTCTCGCTGCTGCGCCAGGTGATGACGTTCTTCCACACGCCGCACCTGGCGCTGGGAGCAGAGCTTTCCCCGAGCTATCTCGAGCGCTCGAAGGTGATGGCCTACAACAGCTTCTTCACCTGGGCCGGCGGCGCGGCGATGACCTGGGTGGCGCTGAGCTACTTCTTCCCCTCGACGCCGGAATATCCGCGCGGGCTGCTGAACCCCGAGCCGTGGACCAATTTCGCCCTCACCATGTCGCTGACGATCGTGGTGGTGTTGTTCGCCTCGGCCTGGTTCACCCGCGACCGCATCCCGCTTCTGCCGCCCCTGGCGGCGGACACCAAGCCGTTCAGCATGGCCGAGTTCTTCGGCGACATCGGCCGGGCCATGCGCAACATCAACTACGTCTGGCTGCTGGTCGGCTATTTCTTCCTGTCGATGATGCTGGGCCTGAAGGAGGGCCTGAGGCTCTACACCGCGACCTTCTACTGGGGCCTGACCAGCGAGCAGTTGCGCTGGTTCGTGATCGGCAGCTTCATCGGCTACGCCACCGCCTTCGCATTCGCGGCGCGAATGCACGGCCGCTTCGACAAGAAGGCCACGCTGATCTGGGGCGGCGTCGCCTATGCGGCGTTCACCGCCGCCCCGCTGGTGCTGGGCCTGCTGGGCGTGCTCAACCACGACACGCCCAACCTGCTGTACATTTTGCTGGCCTTCGCGGCCCTAGCCTATGGCGCGCTCAGCGTGTTGCAGATCGGGGCGATGTCGGCGCTGGCTGACGTGGCGGACGAGAACGAGTTGCGCTTCGGCGTGCGGCAGGAGGGCATCCTCTATTCCACCCGCGCGCTGGCGGCGAAAATCGACCAGGCGATCGGCTCGGCCCTGGCCGGCTTCGTGCTGCTGCTGATCGCCTTCCCCGAAAAAGCCGCGCCGGGCGCGGTGGCGGCGGGCGTGCTGCACAACCTGGCGCTCTGGGACGGGGTGATGGCGGCGATCCCGGGCCTGATCGCCGCGGCCTGCTACGGCCGCTACCGCATCACCAAGGCCAGCTACGAGGCGACGCGCGCGGCTCTGGTCGAGAAGCGGGCGGCCGCGGCCGCTGTGGCTCCGCCCCGGGCGGCCGCGGCTCCGTCGGGAGCTGCGATCACGCCGGCGGAATGATCAGGCCGGCTTCAGGGCCTGCATGAGGCTGCCTGTGTACGCGGCGTGGCCCACGTGCGTCAGGCGCGCCTCGAAGTCGGCCCAGATCTGCCCCCCCAGGTCGCGCCAGCGGCGGCAGAAGGCGTAGTCCTCGGACAGGTAGTGCCCCGTCGAGGGCTCGATGAGGGTGTCGAACACCATGACCGCCTCGGTCCCGTCGTCGTCCAGAACGGCGCGGAGCTCGGGATGGGCGTCGAAGAGGCGCTGCATGGCGTCGCGACGGATCATCAGGAAGCCGGTGCCGCCATAGGCGACTTCCGCGAAACCCTCGTTGACGTCCACGCTATTGTTGGCGGTCGGCAGGAAGCGGACCACGTAGCCGATGGAGGCGGCCTGCAAGTCGGCGACCCCCGCCTTGGCCGCGGCCCGCGCCTTCTCCCAGTCGATCCGCTTCAGCGGACAGACGGCGGCGATGACGTCCTTCTGCGCATCGAGCAGGCGGAACACGGTCTCGGGCGCGAAGCCGATGTCGGCGTCGATGTAGAGGATGTGGGTGGCGTCGGGATGGGCCAGGAACTGGGCCGCCAGCCGCGAACGGCCGCGGGTGATCAGGGCTTCGCCGCCGAGCATCTCGATGTGCAGGCCGACGCCCCGGGCCTCGCACGCCGTCTGCAGCCGCAGCACGGAGCTCACGAAGTGCAGGGTGAGCTGGCCGCCGTAGCAGGGCACGGCCAGGAAGATGAACGGCTTCGGCGCGTCGGACATGGCCCCTGTCATAGAGCGCGGCTCAGCGCGCGTCGATCAGTCGGGGCGACAGGCGGCGCAGGGCGAAGAAGACCAGGCACGCGGCCGCCACGCCGATGGTGTCGGCCAGGAAGTCCCGTGGATCGCTGTGGCGGCCGAACGGCAGGACGCCCTGGAGGATTTCGATGAGCACGCCATAAGCCAGGGCGAAGGCGGGGATTGCCAGGCGCCTCCGAGGGGCGAGGATGTAGCCCGTCAGCGTCAGGACGAACCACGCGGCCATATGCTCGAACCGATCGCCGGTGCCTGGGTCCGGCAGGTCTTCGATCGGCGTGATGCAGAGCACAAGCAGGATGAGCGTCGCCAGGGCATAGAGGCCGAGGCGGAGCGGTCGGGGAAAGCGGGCGGGAAGCATCGGGCCTTACTTGCACGTCCGATCGTGGCTCTCTAGCGTCCGCCCGCTCAAGAACGGGTCGAGGAACGGTGCAGTGGCGGTCGAGGCGGTGATCTGGGATTTCGGCGGGGTGTTCACCTCCTCTCCGTTCGAGGCGTTCAACCGCCTGGAGGACGAGCGCGGGCTGCCCAAGGACCTGATCAGGCGGGTGAACGCCACCAATCCCGACACCAACGCCTGGGCCCTGTTCGAACGCAACGAGATCGATGCGGCGCGGTTCGACGCGCTGTTCCTCGAGGAATCTACCGCGCTGGGCCATCCACTGCGCGGCGCCGAGGTGTTGCCGAGGCTCAACGGAGAGCTGCGGCCGCGGATGGTCGAGGCGCTGAAGGCCTGCAAGCAACACTTCAAGGTGGGTTGCATCACCAACAACGTGGTCTCGATGCACAGCCCCGGTCAGGACGACAGCCAGCGCGCCGCTGGAGCCATGGCCCAGGTGATGCCGCTCTTCGACGCGATCATCGAAAGCTCGAAGGCCGGCGTCCGCAAGCCCGATCCCAAGATCTACCTGATGATGTGCGAGCTGCTGGCGGTGAGGCCCGAGGCCTGCATCTACCTCGACGACCTGGGCATCAACTGCAAGCCGGCGGCCGGATTGGGGATGAAGGCGATCAAGGTGGTGGACGTGGACCAGACCCTTGCGGAGCTGGCGGGCCACACGGGCCTGAGCTTCGGCGCAGAGCAACCGGCGTGAGCCGGCCGCAGAAGATCGGCGCCGACGCCGCGCTGGCCCAGCTCGCCGGCTGGTCGAAGGTCGAGGGTGGGCGCGACGCGATCCAGAAGACGTATAAGTTCAAGGACTTCGATGAAGCGTTCGGCTTCATGACCCGAGTGGCGATCAAGGCAGATCAGCTGGATCACCATCCCGAGTGGTCCAATGTCTACAATCGGGTCGAGGTGCTGCTGGCGACCCATGACGTGGACGGCGTGAGCGAGCTGGACGTAACGCTCGCAAGTTTCATGGACGACGTGGCGAAGTAGGAAACGAGACGATGGCGGGACGGGTCGCGGGCAAGAAGGCCTTCATCACGGGCGGGGCTCAGGGGTTGGGCGCCGCGTTCGCGCGCCGGCTGGCCGAGGAAGGCGCCAAGGTGTCGGTGGCCGACATCAACCACGAAGGCGCCAAGGCCGTCGCGGCGGAGATCAACGCGACGTACGGCGAGGGCACGGCCTTCGCCTTCCCATTGGACGTGACGCGCGAGGAACAATGGATCTTCGCCCTGGAGGAGGCCGACGAGGCCATGGGCGGGATCAGCGTGCTGGTGAACAACGCCGGCATCAGCCGGGGCGGAAACATCGAGGAGCTGAGCTACGAGGACTGGAAGCTCGTCATGAGCGTCAATGTCGACTCGGTCTTCCTCGGCACGAAGCATGCGCTCAAGTATCTGCGCCAGAACCAGCCCGGATCGATCGTCAACATCAGCTCGATCGCCGGCGTGATCGCGGCCCACAACACGCCCGTCTACAACGCGTCGAAGGCGGCGGTCTGGCTGCTGAGCAAGGGCATCGGGCTGCATTGCGCCAAGCAGGGCCTGGACGTCCGCTCCAACTCGATCCACCCGACCTTCATCGACACGCCGATCCTGGACCCGCTGCGGCAGCGGTTCGGCAAGGAGGAGGCCGAGGCCAAATTGGCGCGCCAGGTCCCGCTGGGCCGGATCGGCCAGCCCGAGGACATCGCCAATGCGGTGCTCTACCTGGCGTCGGACGAGAGCCGCTTCATGACCGGCGCCGAACTCCGCCTCGACGGCGGCATCAGCGCGATGTGATCGGGGTCAGTTGACGACGATGGCGCCCAGCAGGACACGGGCGCCGGGCCGGCCGAGGATGACGTCGGTCTGCCGCTGCAGCGCCTGGGCGATGTAGTCGGGGCTGGGCAGGGCGCCCGGGCCGAGGCCCGCGGCGTAGGATTGGATCGTCTGGACATAGGCGGCGCGCAGCCTGGGCGTCGACTGCTCGGCGCGGGTGCGTAGCGCCTCGTCCGGTACGTCGAGCCCGCAATCCACGGCCAACACCCCGCGCCGTCCCGTGGACCGAAGGGTTGTGCCCAGCAGGGTCTCCATCTGGACGTAGGAGCCGCCGCCCGACTTCTTTTTCTCACCGCCGCCGCCGGACGCCTGCGCGGCCGCCGGCAGGGCGGCGATGGCGAGAAGGCTGAGGAGAAGGCGGCGATCCATGATCTCGGATATCGCCGATCATGGTTAGCGGTCTCTTTACGCGGGCCTGCGCAGATTCGCGGGAGACTGTTCGCTGACTGCGGAGCGCCCCTTGGGCCGATTTGCGCCGACCACCCTGGACCTCGACGGCAAGGTCATCCTCGTCACGGGCGGCACCGGCTCGTTCGGCCGCCGCTTCATCGAGACCGTGCTGGAGCGCGCGAAGCCCCGGAAGCTGATCGTCTATTCGCGCGACGAACTGAAGCAGAGCGAGATGCAGATCGATCTCGCCGAGCGGTTCGGGCCCGAGAAAATGGCGCTCATGCGCTTCTTCCTGGGCGACGTACGCGACCGCGAGCGGCTGGCGCTGGCGTTCCGCGGCGTCGACGTGGTGATACACGCCGCGGCGCTCAAGCAGGTGCCGGCGGCCGAGTACAATCCGTCCGAGTGCATCCACACCAACGTGTTGGGCGCTGAGAACGTGGTCCGGGCCTGTCTGGCCAACGGCGTCAAGCAGGTGGTGGCGCTCTCCACCGACAAGGCCTGCAACCCGGTGAACCTGTACGGCGCGACTAAGCTGGCGTCGGACAAGACGTTCGTGGCGGCCAACAATCTTTCGGGCGACATCGGCACACGCTTCTCGGTGGTCCGCTACGGCAACGTGGTGGGCTCGCGCGGCTCGGTGATCCCCTTCTTCCAGCGGCTGATCCAGCGTGGCGCCACCGAGCTGCCGATCACGGACCCTCGCATGACCCGCTTCCTGATCACCCTGGAGGAGGGCGTCGATTTCGTGCTGTCGTCGCTGGACCGCATGCACGGGGGCGAGGTGTTCGTGCCCAAGATCCCCTCGATGAAGATCACCGACATCGCGGCGGTGATGGCGCCCAGCCTGACCACCAAGGTGATCGGCATTCGGCCGGGCGAGAAGCTGCACGAGATGATGATCAGCCAGGACGACGCGCGGAATACTGTGGATCTGGGCGACCGCTACGCCATCGAGCCCGCCTTCGTGGAATACACCCGCGAACCCCTGAAGGGCGGCCGGCTGGCCGAGGAATTCAGCTACGCCAGCGACACGAACGGCGAGTGGCTGGACGGCCCGGGCCTGCTGGCGATGCTGGACGAGGGCAAGCCCCGCCGTCGCCGCCGCGCGGACGACTAGGAGATGTTGCCCTACGGCCGCCAGACGATCGACGAGGACGATATCGCCGCGGTGGCCGAGGCCCTGCGAGGCGATTTCCTCACCACCGGCCCCACGGTCGAGGCCTTCGAGCGGGCGTTCGCTGACACGGTTGGCGCGCGCCACGCGGTGGCCTGCGCCAATGGCACCGCGGCGCTCCACCTGGCGATGCTGGCCCTGGACGTGAAGCCGGGCGAGGTGGTCGTCGCCCCCAGCATCACCTTCCTCGCGACCGCGAACTGCGCACGCTACGTCGGCGCCGACGTGGTGTTCGCCGACGTGGATCCCGACACCGGCCTGATGACGCCGCAGACGCTGGCGGACGCTCTGGATCGCGTAGGCGAGCGCCGGCTGCGCGCGGTGCTGCCGGTGCACTTGCGAGGCGACGCCGCCGAGCTGCCCGCGCTGGCGGAGTTGGCGGCCTCGGCGGGCGCGGTGCTGGTCGAGGATGCGCCGCACGCGGTCGGGACGACCATGCGCTTCGGCAACACCGCCGAGACGGTGGGCGACGTGCGCCATTCGGCCATGGCCACCTTCTCGTTCCATCCGGTGAAGACCATCGCCACGGGCGAGGGCGGCATGGTCACAACCAACGACCCGGCCCTGGCCGAGCGCCTGCGCGTGTTGCGCAGCCACGGCATGGTGCGGCCCGAGGGCTGCGAGCCTTGGTGGTACGAGATGCCCGAGCCGGGCTTCAACTATCGCCTGCCCGACATCCTGTGCGCCCTGGGCCTCTCGCAGCTCAAGAAGCTGCCGCGCTTCGCCGAGCGGCGCCGTGCGCTGGCGGCGGCCTATCGCGAGGCGCTTTCGCCGCTTGCGCCCTTGGTTCGGCAGGCCGCGCAACCCAGGTGGAGCGATCCGGTCCTGCATCTGATGACCGTGCTGATCGACTTCGAGGCCGCCGGCCGCTCACGGCTGGAGGTGGTCGAAGCGCTTAAGGCCGAGGGCGTGGGCAGCCAAGTCCACTACATTCCGGTGCACCGCCAGCCGTACTATCGCAAGCTCTACGGCGAACTGGAGCTTCCGGGCGCCGAGGCGTGGTACGCCCGCTGCCTGTCGCTGCCACTCTACCCGGGCATGGCGGACGGCGACGTGGCTAAGGTGGTCGGCGCGCTCAGGCGGGCCCTGGGGCTCTAGGCCGCCAGCCCCGCTGCGGTGATCAGGTCCCTGACCTGCGCCATTTGATCCGGGGAATTGGCCAGGGCGGCGCGGGTCTCGTCCATGCGGAACAGCTTCAGGGCCTCGGCGCGGGCGCGGTTGGCGGCCGGGCCGATGGGCGCGTTCTCGCCCGACGCCAGCTTCAACAACAGGGTAAGTCGGTGGACCAGCGGTGCGTTGGCGCGTGCGACGGTCATCGCCAGGCGCGAGTGCGCCTCCACATGCCCGCCCACGTCGCCCAGCTTCTCCTGGATCGGCTGGTAATCCTCCGCCACCAGGCCGCAGCGGCCGACAGCGCGATGCAGCGCCGCGAGCTGGCCCAGGCGAACGCCGGGGTTCTCGTCGGGAGCGGTCATTTCCTTCTCGAACCGCAGCGAGGAGATCACGGCCTTCAGCCAGCCGCCGGCCTGGCGCTTGTTGGCCGCGCCGATGACGTTCTCGGTAAGCCAGATCATCGCCTCGACTTCCTGGTACGAGGTCATGCCCGAACCGAGGTAGGCCTCCACGAAGTCGCCCGTGACCAGCATCTTCGACCGCACCACGAACGCGGACTGCACCTCTTCCAGAGGCAGCAGCTTGCCCGAGGCGGCCGTCAGCGACATGGCGAGGGCGCGCAGCACGTCGATCTCCCGCGCCGCTTCGCCGGGGCACAGGCGCCGCGGGCCGGTCAGCTCGCGCAGGATCCGGCGACCTAGGGCGGCGCGCGTGCTCTGGAAGTTCTCGCCCGACAGCCATTGCGCCAGGCGGGTGGCCAGCGGCGATAGCTCGGGCATCACCTTCTGGACCGATTTCTCGACCCTGAGCAGGGCCTCGACGGAATCGTAGGCGGCGAGGCGGGTGAGGGCCGCCAGGCTGGCGCCCAGGTCCCGGCCCTTGCCGAGGATGTCGGTGATCCCGGGTTTAGCTTCGAGGATCTCGGCCAGAGGCTGCTGGATAGTGCTGAGCGCCAGGCCGCGGGCCGGACCGTCGCCGGGCGCGGCGTCCGCCAAGTCCATGAGCCGCGTGACCTTGTCGGACCAGCCCCTGGCCGGAGCGATCGAGGCGGCGACGCCGGCCCCCAGCAGATAGCTCCGCTCCGGGTCCTGGGCGAGGCGCTGGGCGGCGGCGGCGAAGCCTTCCTTGTCCACGTTGGGCAGGTTGCCCTTCCGGTGGTCCTTCATCAGGCGCTCGACGGCGCGTTCGATGAGGGCATGGAAGACGCGCATCAGCTCGTGCACCGACATCGACCGAGCTTGAGCTTCGGGAATGGCGATCTTCTGGACGGCGTGCTGCAGATCGACGCCCGACGCTTCGAGCGCTTCGACAAGGTCGGGCCGGTGCAACAGTTCGAAGGGCGTGGCGTTGTTGCGTTCCAGCCAACCTTCCAGGAGCCGGCCGATGCGTTCGCGTGCGTGGACCGTGTAGAGGTCCTGAGGCGTCACGCAGAGCGGCTGGGCGTCCTGCTGCGGCTTGGCCTTGGCCACGACCTCGGCCTGGCCCAGCTTCTGGATCACGACCGATTGAAACTCGCGCGCTTCCTCGTCGAAGACTTCCTTGGTGACCTTGGCGGCGGCAGCGCGGCCCTCGGCCATCAGTTCGTTGGCGGTGGCCAGCGCCGCGGCGCGGTTCTCTGTCGCGAGGTCGAGCGTCCACGGCGCGCCTGGCGTCTTCCGGATGAAGACCTCGAAGTGCACTCTCGAACCACCCATTTTCTTACGCATCCCCCCGCAGAGGAATCACGTTCTCTGAAACAGCTTAAGGTCGTGTTGACTTTGTTGACCTTTCCCACAGCCCCATTGAGGCCACGGTCAAGCCCCAATACCTTCCCGCACTTCGGTTAAGGAGAGTTCCACCCCACATGGCGAAGATCACCTTGGTCGACGATGACGAGAACATCGTCACGTCCGTCAGTCTGGCGCTCGAGAGCCACGGCCACACCGTGAAGGCCTACTACGACGGGGCCGCCGGCCTGGCCGCGCTGGAGAACGATCCGCCGGACGTGGCCATCCTCGACGTGAAGATGCCGCGCATGGACGGCATGGAGGTGCTGCGCCGACTGCGCCGGACCTCGGACATCCCCGTGATCATCCTCACGTCGAAGGATGAGGAGATCGACGAGATCCTCGGTTTCAACCTTGGCGCCGACGACTACATCCACAAGCCCTTCAGCCAGCGTCTGCTGATCGAGCGGGTGAAGGCGGTGCTGCGCCGTTCGGGCCGCGGCGAGGGCGACGAGGCGCAGGGTCCGACGGCCGCGTCGGCCGCCGAGGCCGCGGCGCGGGCCTTGAAGCGTGGCAAGCTGACCCTCGATCCTGCGCGTCATGAGAGCCTGTGGGACGGTAAGCCGGTGAAGCTGACGGTCACGGAATTCCTGCTCCTGCAATCGCTGGCGCAGCGCCCCGGCTTCGTGAAGAGCCGAGACAACCTGATGGACGCGGCCTACGACGATCAGGTCTATGTCGATGACCGCACCATCGACAGTCACATCAAGCGCATGCGGAAGAAATTCCGCGAGGTGGACCCTGAGTTCGACGCGATCGAAACCCTCTATGGCGTCGGCTACCGATACCGCGAATCCTGAGCCGAAGGCCGGCGCGCGGCAACCGCGTCGGGCGAAGGTGCGCGGGCTGCCGGGATCGCGCCTCGGACGGCTGATCCTTGCGCTGAACCTGCTGGGCCTGGCGGTGCTGATCGTGGGCGCGCTCGTGCTGAACGAGCTGCGCCAGGGGCTGGTCAACGCACGGATCGACAGCTTGTCGACCCAGGGCGAGCTCATCGCCAGCATCCTGAACCAGGCCGCCACGGTGGGAGAGCCCGAGCCCGCCATGGACGCGGCGCTCGCGACCGAGCTGCTGCAGACCCTGTCCAACCCGCGGGCGCAGAGGGCGCGGCTGTTCGACAGCCGTGGCCGCTTGGTGGCCGACAGCGACTGGATGGCCGACGCCGTCGAACGCCGCGAACTGCCGCCCGCGCGCGGTCGCGAGGGTGAGGACGAGGGATTTCATCTGCTTCCGCGCGCGAAGCGGCCCGATAGCCGACAGGTCGAGGACACCCTGGCCCGGGAGGTGCGGGTCGCGCTGCAAGGCCGCCGCTGGGCGGGCATGCGGCAGAGCGACACCGGCCACCGGGTAGTGTCGGTTTCGATCCCGATCCAGCACGTCCGGGCTGTGCTGGGGGTGGTCACGCTGGAAGCCAGCGACGTCGACGCCATCATCGCTCAGGAGCGGCGGGCGCTGATCCCCTTCATCCTGATCGCCATCTCGGTGACCGTGGCCTCGTCGCTGCTGCTGAACAGCTTGGTGGCCCAGCCGGTGCTGCGCATGGCCCGGGCCGCCGACCGGGTGCGCCAGGCGCGCGCCCGCGCCATCTCGCTGCCCGACCTGGCCAGGCGCGACGACGAGGTGGGGGACCTGACGCGCAGCCTGGAGGCCATGACCCAGTCGCTCAGCGAGCGCATGGACGCCATCGAGAGCTTCGCCGCCGATGTGGCGCACGAGATCCGCAATCCGCTGACCTCGCTGCGCTCGGCGGTGGAGACGCTGGATATCGTCAGCGACCCGGCCGCGCGCGACCGGCTGATGAACGTGCTGAAGAACGACGTGCAGCGCCTGGACCGGCTGGTCACCGACATCTCGAACGCCTCGCGCCTGGACGCCGAGCTGTCGCGCGACCAGCCGCGCCTGATCGACCTTGGCAAGCTGATCGGCGACATCGTGGCGCTCTACCAAGCCACGGCGAAGCCGGGTGACGTGGAGGTGCGCTTCACGCCGCACCAGGGCATGGAGGCGATCACCGTCATGGGCCGCGAGGGGCCGCTCGGCCAGATCGTGCGCAACCTGATCGACAACGCCCGTTCCTTCAGCCCGCCGGGAGACGTCGTCAGCGTGGGCCTTCTGCGGGTGAAGGGCCAGGCGATGGTCACCGTCGCCGACAACGGCCCGGGGATCCCGCCCGAGAACCTGGAGACGGTGTTCGAGCGCTTTTACACGTCACGGCCCAAGGGCGCGGCCTTCGGCGGCAATTCCGGCCTGGGCCTCTCCATCGCCCGGCAGATCGCGGTGGCGCACGGCGGAACCCTGCGCGCCGAGAACCATACCGGCGCGGAGAACAAGGTGCTGGGCGCCATATTCACCCTGATCCTGCCGGAGCAGACGGCGTGATCCTGCACGCGGGCCTCGTCGCCCGGCGATGCGCAGGGCTCTGGCGCGGCGTGCTGATCGTGGGCCCGTCCGGCGCGGGCAAGAGCGACCTCGCGCTGCGGGCGTTCGACCAGGGCTTCCGGTTGGTCGCCGACGACCGCGTGCTGCTCTGGGCCGAGGCCGGCCGGCTCTACGGCCGCGCGCCCGACGCGCTGCGAGGCCTGCTCGAGGTGCGCGGCGTCGATGTGCTGGCGGTCGAGCCGTTACCGTTCTGCGAGATCGGTCTTGTCGCACGGCTCGAGACACCAGAGCGGATGCCGGAGCCTGCAACTGAGACGATCATTGGAATCTCGATTCCACGCCTGGCGGTGGCGCCCTTCGAAAGCTCCGCCCCTGCGAAACTAAGCCGCGCGATGCAGGCCTTTGACGCGGCGCACAAGAGGCGTATCTAGCTCGGCTCGCGCCTCCCCTCAGGCGCCGTCACGGGTGGGGATACCCTTGGATTGTCGGGCATGATCGGCCTCGTGATCGTCACTCACGGCCGGCTGGCGCAAGAGTTCGTCTACGCCATGGAGCATGTGGTGGGCCCGCAGGCGGCGGTCGAGGCCATCTGCATCGGTCCCGAGGATGACATGGAACGCCGCCGCCAGGATATCCTCGCCGCCTGCGGCCGCGTGGAGTCCGGCGCCGGCGTCATCCTGCTCACCGACATGTTCGGCGGCACCCCCTCGAACCTGGCCATCTCGGTGATGGAACAGACGAAGGCCGAGGTGATCGCCGGCCTCAACTTGCCCATGCTCATCAAGCTCGCCAGCCTCAGGAACAGGGTCAGTCTCGAAGATGCAGTTGCAGCGGCGCAGGAAGCCGGGCGAAAGTACATCTCCGTGGCGTCCTATGTCCTGGCTGGAGAGAAGTAGCTGAGCGAAGCCAACCGCACCGTCGAGATCGTCAACAAGCGGGGGCTGCACGCCCGCGCCTCGGCGAAGTTCGTGAAGCTCGCCGCCGCATTCGACGCGGAAGTCAAAGTCTCGAAGGACGGCCAGACCGTGGACGCCCGCTCGATCATGGGCCTGATGATGCTGGCCGCCGCCCCCGGCTGCTGCATCGCCATCGAGGCCGAGGGCGATCAGGCCGAGGAAGCGGTTACTGCGCTGGCCGAGCTGGTGGCGGCGCGGTTCGAGGAGGAGGAGTAGGCTCCGCGTCAAGCGTCCCCCTCTCGCTGCGCGAGCTCCCCCACAGGGAGAGCACCTGCAGCGGTCCTTAGGTCTTCAGCCGCCAGCCCGTTCGGAAGATCACCGTCACTGCGGCCAGGCACACCGCCAGGAAACCCAGGGTCGCCGCCAGGCTGATCCCGACACCGACGTCCGAGACGCCGTAGAAACTCCATCGGAAGCCCGAGACCAGGTAGACCACCGGGTTGAAGAGGGCGATCGTCTTCCACACGCCCGGCAGCATGTCGATCGAGTAGAAGCTGCCGCCGAGGAACGTCAGCGGCGTGACCACCAGGGTTGGGATGATCGACAGCTTCTCCCAGCCATCGGCCCAGATGCCGGTCAGGAAGCCGAACAGGCTGAAGGTCACCGAGGTCAGCACCAGGAACGACAGCATGACGACGGGGTGCTGAATCTCGTAGGGCACGAAGATCCGCGCCGTGGCCAGGATCACCAGGCCGAGGACGAACGACTTGCTGGCCGCGGCGCCCACATAACCCAGCACCACCTCGCCGGCCGAGACGGGCGCCGAGAGCACCTCGTAGATCGTGCCCGCGAACTTGGGCATGTAGATGCCGAACGAGCCGTTGGAGATGCTCTCGGTGAGGATCGACAGCATCAGGAGGCCAGGCACGATGAAGGCGCCGTAGCTGACCCCGTTGATCTCGGGCATCCGGCTGCCGATCGCAGCCCCGAAGACGATGAAGTACAATGAGGTGGTGATCACCGGGGCGGCCACGCTCTGGACGATGGTCCGGACCCATCTGTGCATTTCAAACAGGTAGATGGCGCGGACGGCGTGCAGGTTCATGCGCGGCTCCTCACCAGGCTGACGAAGATGTCTTCCAGGCTGCTCTCCTGGGTGCGCAGGTCCTTGAAGTCGACGCCGCGCTCGGTCAGCCGCTTCATCAGCTCGGCGATGCCGGTGCTCTCGGCCTGCGCGTCGAAGGAATAGACGAGGTCGGCCCCGCCGTTGGCTAGCTCGAGATGGTAGCCTTCCAGGCCCGCTGGCACCTCGGTCAGCGGCTCCTGCAGGTGCAGGGTGAGCTGCTTCTTGCCCAGCTTGCGCATGAGCACGTCCTTGTCCTCGACCAGGATCAGCTCGCCCTTGGAGATCACACCGATCCGGTCGGCCATCTCCTCGGCTTCCTCGATGTAGTGGGTGGTCAGGATGATGGTGACGCCCTGCTCGCGCAGGCCGCGGACCATCTCCCACATGTCGCGCCGCAGCTCGACGTCGACGCCGGCGGTCGGCTCGTCGAGGAACAGGATCGTGGGCTCATGGCTCAGCGCCTTGGCGATCATCACCCGGCGCTTCATGCCGCCCGACAGCGCCATGATCTTCTCGTTGCGCTTGTCCCAAAGGCTGAGGGCCTTCAGAACCTTCTCCAGGTGGGCGTCGTTGGGGGGCTTGCCGAACAGGCCGCGGCTGAACTTGACCGTGTCCCAGACCTTCTCGAAGGCGTCGGTCGAGATCTCCTGCGGCACCAGGCCGATCTTCATCCTCGCGGCGCGGTAGTCCTTCTGGATGTCGTGACCGTCGGCGACCACCTGGCCGCCGGTCATCCGGACCAGCCCACAGACGATGCCGATCAGGGTGGTCTTGCCGGCGCCGTTCGGGCCCAGCAGGGCGAAGATCTCGCCTTTGCGGATCTCGAGGTCGACGCCCTTCAGGGCCTGGAAACCGCCGGCATAGGTCTTCGCCAGGCCCTGGATGGATATGATCGGCTGCACGCGCTCTCCTCGACGCCTCCCAGATAGGGCCCGGAGCACGGCTGAGCTAGGGCCGCCCCGACAACGGGTGACTTAGCGCGTCTCGATGTCAGGACCTGTCAGCAGTGTTCAGGCCGTCTCGGTCGCCTTCGACACCATCGGCCGCATCTTGAGGTCGGCCAGCAGGGCATCGTCGTTGTCGCGGCCGGGGTTGTTGGTGGTGAGCAGGCGGGCGCCGACGAAGATCGAGTTGGCGCCGGCCAGGAAGCACAGGCTCTGCAGTTCGCGGCTCATGTGCTCGCGGCCGGCGGCGATGCGCACCATCGACTTCGGACAGACCAGCCGGGCGACCGCGATCATGCGGACGAACTCCAGGCCGTCCACCGGATCCGACTTGCCGAGCGGGGTGCCCTCGATCGGCATCAGGTCGTTGATCGGCAGGCTCTCGGGGTGGCTCGGCAGGGTGGCGAGCTGATGCAGGAGGCCGGCACGGTCGCAACGGGCCTCGCCCATGCCGACGATGCCGCCGCAGCAGGTGGACATCCCCGCGTTGCGCACGGCGGCCAGGGTGTCGAGGCGATCCTGGTAGGTCCGCGTGGTGACGACCTGATCGTAGTAGTCCGGGCCGGTGTCGAGGTTGTGATTGTAGTAGTCGAGACCGGCGTCCTTGAGCGCCCTGGCCTGGTCGGGCGTCAGCATGCCCAGGGTGGCGCAGGTTTCCAGGCCCAGCGCCTTCACCCCCGAGATCATGGCGGCGACCTTGGGCAGGTCGCGGTCCTTCACGTCGCGCCAGGCCGCGCCCATGCAGAAGCGCTGGGCCCCGCCGGCCTTGGCGTCGCGGGCGGCGGCGATCACCGTCTCGGCGTCCATCAACTTGGAGGCGGTGGTCGCGGTCTGGAAGTGCTGGGACTGGCTGCAATAGCCGCAGTTCTCGGGGCAGCCGCCAGTCTTCACCGAGAGTAGCTGGGAGAGCTGGAGTTCGGTGGGATCGAACCAACGCCGGTGAACCTCTGCGGCGCGGAACACCAACTCGGTGAACGGCAGCTCGAACAGCGCCTCCACTTCCTCCAGCGTCCAGTCGTGGCGAGGCTGGGCAGGGTCGACGATGCGGCCAATCGGAGCGTTCATGGGCTTTACCTTGGGGGAGGAAGCCGCCCGGATAGCCCCGTCACGCTGCGGCGGGCAACGCAGGTCGCATAAAGAATTCTTTATGTGATTGTTGATCCATTAAGGCCGCGCGGCTATAGGGGCGCCAACACCTAATCTCCCGATCAGGATCGAAGATGACCGACTATGTCGTGAAGGACCTGTCGCTTGCCGACTGGGGCCGCAAGGAAATCGAAATCGCCGAGACCGAGATGCCGGGCCTGATGGCCACGCGCGCCGAGTTCGGCAAGTCGCAGCCGCTGAAGGGCGCCCGGATCGCCGGCTCGCTGCACATGACGATCCAGACTGCGGTGCTGATCGAGACCCTGCAGGCGCTGGGCGCCGACGTGCGCTGGGCCTCATGCAACATCTTCTCGACCCAGGACCACGCGGCGGCGGCCATCGCGGCCAAGGGCACGCCCGTGTTCGCCATCAAAGGCGAGACCCTGGTCGAGTATTGGGAGTACGCGCACAAGATCTTCGAATGGTCCGACGGCGGCTATCCGAACCTGATCCTGGACGACGGCGGCGACGCGACCCTGCTCTGCGTGCTTGGCCCCAAGGCCGAGAAGGATCCGTCGATCCTCAACAACCCGACCAACGAGGAAGAGGAAGCCCTCTTCACCGTGATGAAGCGGTACCTGAAGGAGAAGCCGGGCTTCTACACCGCGATCCGCGACGCCTGTAAGGGCGTGTCGGAAGAGACCACCACGGGCGTGCACCGCCTGTACCAGATGCACGAGCGCGGTGAGCTGCCGTTCACGGCCATCAACGTCAACGACAGCGTCACCAAGTCGAAGTTCGACAACCTGTACGGCTGCCGCGAGAGCCTGGTGGATGCCATCCGTCGCGGCACCGACGTGATGCTGGCCGGCAAGGTCGCCGTGGTCCTGGGCTACGGCGACGTGGGCAAGGGCTCGGCGGCTTCGCTGCGCAACGGCGGCGCCCGCGTGATGGTCACCGAAGTCGACCCGATCTGCGCCCTGCAGGCGGCGATGGAAGGCTATGAGGTCGTGACCATGGAAGACGCCGCCGACAAGGGCGACATCTTCTGCACGGCCACGGGCAACAAGGACGTGCTGACGGTCGACCACATGCGGGCGATGAAGAACAACGCCATCGTCTGCAACATCGGCCACTTCGACTCCGAGATCCAGATCGCCGGCCTGCGCAACTTCAAGTGGGACGAGATCAAGCCGCAGGTCCACCACGTGGAATTCCCGGACGGCAAGAAGATCATCGTGCTGTCGGAAGGCCGCCTGGTGAACCTGGGCAACGCGACCGGTCACCCTTCCTTCGTGATGTCGGCGTCCTTCACCAACCAGACGCTCGCCCAGATCGAGCTGTGGGTGAACGGCGCCAAGTACGAGAAGAAAGTCTACACCCTGCCCAAGCACCTCGATGAGAAGGTGGCGATGCTCCACCTCGACAAACTGGGCGCCAAGCTGACGAAGCTGTCGAAGGACCAGGCCGACTACATCGGCGTGACCGTTGAAGGCCCGTTCAAGCCCGAGCACTACCGGTACTAGGAATGCAGAGGCGACGCCTGCGCGAGCCGGCGTCGCCGCACCTATCTGTGGTGGTCTCTATGCCTAGGGTTTACCATTACAGGTAGAAAGAACGCTGGTTCGCATTCTAACTTTGCTGTAGAGGCGCCTGTCGTGCCTCTCGCCCTTATCCTCTCATCGTTCGTCGCGGCCTCGCGGATCGGCGGGGCGGCGCAGCAGTATGTGCTGGCGGCGCACAAGATCGACCCGGTGCTCGCGCCCACGGTCATGTTCGGCCGCACGCCGGCCCGTGGCGGCCAGGGCGAAGTCACCCAACCCGACGTGTTTCGCCGCATGCTCGGCGACATCGAAGCCGACGCCCTGTTCGGCCTGGTCGACTTGATCATCACCGGCCACTTCTCCGACCCCGAGCAGGTGGAAATCGCGGCCGGGGTCATCGAGCGGGTGCGCGGCGCCGAACGCAGCGACGCCTGGGGCGCCCGCCCGCTCGTTCTCGTGGATCCGGTGCTGGGCGACGCGCCCAAGGGCCTCTACGTGAAGCACGATGTCGCCGAGGTGGTGGAACGCCGCCTGATCCCGCTGGCGGACTGGATCACCCCCAACCTGTGGGAACTGGGCTTCCTGGCCGACGCGCGGCTCGACACCGCCGAGCAGGCGCGCGACGCCGTGCGAAAGCTGGGCAAGCCCGCGTTGGTCACCTCCGCGCCCGCCGGCGAACACGAGATCGGCCTGCTCTATGTGGACAAGGAAGAGGCCGTGCTGTTCGCGCACCCCAGGCACGCGACCGCGCCCAACGGCACGGGCGACTTGGTGACCGCCAGCTTTGGCGCCGGGCTCGTGGAAGGCCGCGATCCCCGGGATGCGGCCGAACGCGCCGCGCGGGCGGCGGCCGAGACCGTGGCCATGGCCGAGGCCTGGAAGTCTCCGGAACTGCCGATCGTCGCCATGGCCGATCGGATCGTGAATCCGACCGCGGAAGTGCGTATTGAACGCCTATGAGCGTTGAGGTTTCGGGGTTCGCCCCCGCGCGGTTCGCCCAGGCCAAGGATGCCTTCGCCGCCAGTTTCGCGGCCGGCGAGGAGCTTGGCGCGCGGTTCACGCTGGTGGAGGCGGGCGAGGTCGTCCTGGACCTGTGGGGCGGTTTCGCCGACCGCAAGCGGACGATCGCCTGGGGCGAGCGAACCCTGGCTCCTGTGTTCTCCACCACCAAGGCGGTCGCGTCGCTGATGATCGCGCGCCTGGTGGATGCCGGCCGACTGGATTACGCCCAGACCGTCGCTAGCGTCTGGCCCGAGTTCGCCCAGGCGGGGAAGGGCGAGGTCACGATCGAGCAGGTCATCTCGCACCAAGCTGGGCTGTCGGGCTTTCTCGACCCCATGGATCCTGTGACCTGGTTCGACCCGGCGGCGATCTGCGAGAAGCTGGCGGCCATGGCGCCCATGTGGCCGGTGGGGACCGCCAGCGGCTACCACCCCATCACGATCGGCTACATTACCGGCGAGATCTTCCGTCGGGTGGACGGCCGCACCATGGGGACAGCGCTGCGGGAAGACGTCGCCGGGCCGTTCGGACTGGACCTGTGGATCGGCCTGCCGGACACCGAACACGCCCGGGTCGCCGACTTGCAGCGGCCCAGCGCCGTGCCCGACTTCGGCGAGATCAACGAACCGACCAAGGCGGCTTTCCTGACGCCGTGGTCCTCGGCCTCGGGCCGGGGGCAGGCGGACTGGCGGCGTATGGAGATCCCATCGGCCAACGGCCATGCGACGGCCGAGGCCCTGGCGAAGCTGATGGGCGCCCTGGCCAACGACGGATGGCTGGAGGGTGGCGAGATCCTGTCGCCGTCGCTGATCGCCGAGGCCAGTCGCGAGCGCATCCGCGGACAGGACCTGGTGCTGCCGTTCGTTATGAGCTGGGCCGCCGGCTTCATGCGCAACGAACCGAACTTCCCCTGGGGGCCTGGCGTGCAGACGTTCGGACACTCCGGCTGGGGCGGCTCGTGCGCCTTCGCCGATCCCGAACGGAAGCTGGGCGGGGCCTATGTCATGAACAAGCAGGGCGTGGCCCTGATGGGCGACGCGCGGCCCCGCCGGCTGATCGAGGCGGCCTACGAAGGCCTGTAACGCCCACGAAAAAGGGCCCGCGAGGGGCCCTTGTCCGAAGCTGTGTTGGGATCAGCTCGGGTTACGCGCCGAGGCCAGCGGTGGAGATGGCGGCAAAGACGCCCAGGGCCAGCAGGAAGATCGGGGCGATGCGGTCGAAGCCACGTTCGAAGGTCGCGAGAGACATGTGACACACCTTTGGTTCGGTTCTTCTGGGAGCCCCGGGGGAGCGGGGCTGTCCGTTTGGACAACCGATAGATAGCACTATCTGAACACTGCACAGATCAGCGATTTCGCCTGACCGCTATGCGTTTGCGCATGGCGCTATTCCGCGGCGGCCTCCGCCGCCTCGCGGGTCGCCCGCAGCACGGTTCGCGACCTGCGCCACGCGCCGTAGAGGAAAACCGCCGCCCCGGCCCAGATGAAGGTGAAGGACAGGGCGCGGACCGGCGTGAAGGCTTCGCCCTGGGCCAGGCCGATGAAGAAACTGATGGTCGGCGCGATGAACTGCAGGAAGCCCATCATCGACAGCGGGATGCGCCGCGCGGCCCACGAGAACAGGACCAGCGGGATGGCGGTGATCGGCCCGCAGGCGACCAACCAGGCCGCGGCGACGGGATCGCCGAAGTGGCTGCCGCCCTGTCCCGCCAGCCAGGCCAGGTAGCCGACAGCCACCACGCCCACCAGCAGGGTCTCGACCAGGAAGCCGGTCTGGGCGTCGGCGGCGACCTGTTTGCGCACCACGCCGTAGCCGCCGAAGCTGAAGGCCAGCACTAGCGACACCCAGGGCAGGTGGCCGAGCGCCACCGCCTGGATCACCACCCCCACCAGGGCGAGGCCGATGGCGAACAGCCCGATCCGGTCGAGGTGCTCGCGGAAGATCAGGGCGCCGGCGGCCATCACCACCAGCGGATTGATGTAGTAGCCGAGGCTGCTTTCCAGCAGCCGGTCCGACGTCACCGCCCAGATGAACACCACCCAGTTGGTGGCGATCAGCAGCGACGAGAGGAACAGCCACGCCAGGGTCTTCGGCTTCTTCAGCACCGCCATCACTTGACGGCCCTGCTTCGCCAGCAGGACGATCACGATGGCGGTGGGAATGCTCCAGAGAATGCGGTGCGCCAGGATCTCCCACGCGCCCACGCCCATGTGCCCGATGGCCTGGAAGACCAGCGGCACGAAGCCCCAGATGAGGTAGCAGGTGATGCCCGCCCCCAGCGCCAGGCGGGCCTCACCGCCGGGCGCGGGAGCAGGTGTCATGGCTTAGGCGGCCACCTTCGTCTTGATCAGGCCGCGGGCGTGGAGCAGCTCGGCGATCTGGACGGCGTTGAGCGCGGCGCCCTTCCGCAGGTTGTCGGCGACGACCCACATGTTGAGGCCGTGCTCGACGGTCGAGTCCTTGCGGATGCGGCTGACGTAGACCGGGAACTCGCCCTGGGCCTCCTTCGGCGTGATGTAGCCGGTGGAGTCGCGCTTATCGATCACGTTCAGGCCGGGGCTCTCGCGCAGCAGGTCGCGGGCCTCGTCCTCGTCGATCGGGTTCTCGAACTCGATGTTCACCGCCTCGGAGTGGCCGACCATGACCGGCACGCGCACGCAGGTGACCGTCAGCTTGATCGCCGGGTCGATCATCTTGTGGGTCTCGTTCCACATCTTGGCTTCCTCATCGGTGTAGCCGTCGTCCTGGAACGACCCGATGAAGGGGATGACGTTGAACGCGATCTGCTTGGGGAACTTCTTGGGTGGCGGGGCGCCCAGGACGAAGATGCCCTTCGTCTGGTCCCAGAGCTCGTCCATGCCTTCCTTGCCCGCGCCGGAGACCGACTGGTAGGTCGAGACCACCACCCGCTTGATCCTGGCCAGGTCGTGCAGCGGCTTCAGCGCCACGACCAGCTGGGCGGTCGAGCAGTTCGGGTTGGCGATGATGTTCTTCTTGTTCGCCCACTCGACGTCGTCCGGGTTCACTTCGGGCACGATCAGCGGGACGTCGGGGTCCATGCGCCAGGCCGAGGAGTTGTCGATGACGATCGGGCCAGCGGCGCCGATCTTGGGCGACCATTCCTTGGAGAAGCTGCCCGAGACGCTCATCAGCACGAGATCGACCGTGGAGAAGTCGAACTGCTCCACATCCTCGCACTTGATGATCTTCTCGCCGAACGAGACTTCCACGCCGATGGATTTGCGCGACGCGATCGCGTGAATCTTGTCCACGGGGAAATTCACTTCCTCGAGGATGTTCAGCATCTCGCGGCCCACGTTGCCCGTGGCGCCGACGACGGCGACCCGGTAACCCATTGGCGTCTTCCTTATAACTTGAGGGAGCGTCCCGTTACGCTCTGCGGCCTGCCAAGGCAACCGAGCGATCCTGAACGCCGTCACAGATAGGCTCGTGCGCCCGGGATGGAAGATGCATCGCGTCGATGACCTCGCGGGTCATGGTCTTGTGCAGCGGCCGCGTCCAATCTGACCCGAAGCGATGGAGGACGAGACCTTGGATACCGGCATGCCCTTCTCCAACCTGATGGGGGTGGAGATCGTCGAACGGACGAAGGAGCGGGTGCGTGGACGCCTCACTGTGCGCGACGACCTGTGCACCGCGGGCGGCATCCTGCACGGCGGCGCCTACATGGCCTTCGCCGACGCCCTGGGAGCCATCGGCGGGGTGATGAACCTGCCGGAGGGCGCGCGCACCACTACGTTGGAAAGCAAGACCAACTTCTTAGGGAGCGCGCCGCTGGGCTCGGTTGTGGAGGGCGAGGCGACCCCGCTGCACGTGGGCCGGCGGTCGTCGGTCTGGCAGACGCGGATCACCAACGCCGACGGCAAGCTGCTCGCCCTGGTGATCCAGACGCAGATGACGATCTTTCCGTAGGTTCAACAGTTCCCGGCTTGCCGCGAAGGCCCGTCACCTCTCCGGCGGAAACGGACGCGCCATGTAGAGCGCGAGCGCGAGAGTGATCGCGAGGCCGGCGATGCCGACCGCTGCCGGCCATCCGAAGGTCGACACCAGAGGCCCACCCGTGGCCGCCCCTACACTGCCGCCGACGAAGTAGATGACCATATATGTGCTGTTCAACTGGCCGGGGCGCGTCGGGTCCATGCTGAGCACGCGGCGTTGGTTGGCGACCTGCGCGGCGAAGAGGCCGGCATCGAACAGCGCCAGCGCGAGGAGCAACAGCGGTGCGAGGCCTAAGGCGGGCCACATCGCCAGGACGCAGACCAGGGCGACCACCAGGCCGGTCACGACGATGCGCCCGCTTCCGAAGCGATCGGCCAATCGTCCCGCGGCGGGTGTCGCGGCCATTCCGGAGAGACCTGCGAGCGAATAGAGGCCTACGGCGGTGGGTGACAGTCCGAGCGGCGGCAACGACAGCGCCAGCGAGACACCCACCCAGATCAGGCTGAAGGCGAAGAACCAGAGCGCGCCAGCCGAGGCCGCGATTGCCAGGCCCGGGTGGGTGCGCAACAGCTGCGGTGCGGATAGGAGACCCGACAGCCACGAGTCGGGCGAAGGCTCGAGCCGTTTGGGCAGGAAAGCGCGCGCGCCTCCCGCGCAAAGCATGCAGACGCCTGCCAATACAGCCAGCATGGCGCGCCAGCCCATGACGTCCGTCAGCGCCCCGCCAAGCATGCGGCCGGCGAGAATCCCCACGGAGATGCCTGCCGTTACGGTCCCCAGGGCGCGCCCGCGGCGCTCGATCGGCGAGTGCTTTGCGGCCAGGGTGCTCATCTGCGCGCCCGTGCTCGCAAACACGCCCGATAGGAACAGCCCAGCCCCGAAAAGCTCCACCGAGGTGGCGGCCGCGGTCAGGACCATAGAGGCGCCGAGCGCGGCGAGTTGGGCGGGCACGAGCCTGTTCGCCGCCACACGGTCCACCAGCGGGACCAACAACCCCAGTCCCAGCATGTAACCGACGATCGGCAGCCCCGCGGCCGCACTGGTCGATGCTACGGACGCCTCGAGATCGGCAGCGATGAGGGCGAGTTCGGGCTGGACGGCATAGCTCGTCGACGTCGCCACCGCGGCCGCAAGCGTCAGAAGTGGAATGCTACCGGCCACCAGCGGAGCAGGGGACGACGTTTCGCGGAAATTTGGATGCTTCATGGCCGCCGCAGTAGCGACCAGCAGAACTGATCGCTGGCGCATTCCGGACCTCGACGGACTGTTCGGCGCCGGCGGCTGTCCGTGGGCTGGGGCCGATGCCGACGCTAATCGGTCGTCTGGGGCGTCCGCTGTCGGCCAGTGGCCGGTTGCCGCGACAGCGTCGTCCCTAGTCCAGCGGCCGGACCCAGATGTTGCGGAAGCTGACCGGGCCGCCGCCGTTGTGGGCTTGCAGCTTGATGGGGGAGCGGCCGTGGGGGGCGTATTCCGGCTTGCCGATGTAGCGGGTGGGGCCGGCGAGGACGAAGTCGTTCTGGACGAGGACGCCGTTGTGGAAGGCGGTGACCTTGGCCGGCGTCTTGACCTTGCCGTCGGCGGTGAAGGTGGGGGCCGTCCAGACCACGTCGTAGACCTGCCACTGGCCGGGCGGACGCATGGCGTTCGCGAGTGGCGGGGACTGCTTGTAGATGCTGGCGGCCTGGCCATTCACGTAGGTGGTGTTCTGGTAGGAATCGAGGACCTGCAGCTCGTAGCCCCCGTCGCCGGGGCCGGTCCCGGCCAGGAAGACGCCACTGTTGCCGCGCAACTGGCCCGATCCGGTCACGCCCTCGGGGACCTTCCATTCGATGTGGAGCTGGTAACTGCCGAAGGTGCGCTTGGTCTGGATGTTGCCGGCGGCCAGCTTCACGACCAGGGCTCCGTCCTCGACCGTCCAGCCGATCGGGCCGCCGTCCTTCACCGAGACCCATTCCGACGCGTCCTTGCCGCCGAACAGCACCACGGCGTCCGACGGCGCGCCGCCCGGCTGGGCGGCCGGGGTGACGATCGCGGGCGCCGGGCCCGCCTGCTCGGTGTCCTCCGGCTTCTGGGCGCAGGCCGGACCGGCCAGGGCGAGGGCCGCGACGCCCAGGGCAAGCTTGATCCACGCCATGCTCAGGTCTCCGACATCTTCAGGATTGCGGCCCACTCTTCCGGGCGGACGGGCGAGACCGACAGGCGGCCCTGGCGGATCATCTCCAGCGCCGACAGCGCCGGCGTCGCCTTCATCTCCTGGAGGGTGACAGGGCGCTTCAGCTCGCGCACGGGCGCCAGCTCGACCGCCACGAAGCGGCCGGCGGGGTCGGTGGTGTCGGGGAAGGCCTCCTTGACCACCTTGGCGACGCCGACCACGGCCAGCCCCTCCTGGGAGTGGTAGTAGAGCACCTCGTCGCCGACCTTCATGGCCTTCAGGTGCAGGGCGGCCGCGTTGTTGCGCACGCCGTCCCAGACGGTCTTCCCGTCGCGCTGCAGGTCGGCGAAGGCGTATTTGGCGGGCTCGGACTTCACGAGCCAGTACGATCCCATGGCGGCGTCCTCACTGTTCGGCGCGGAAGATGGCATGGCGGAAAACGGAACGTACAGCCGCAGTTTGGATTCTGGTCGTTGACCTTGGGCCGCCCCAGGACAATCCGTCGGCAATGACCTCGACCGACCACGACGCCCTGCACCGCGCGGCCGCCCACGCGCAGGCCTTCCTCGACAGCCTGGACACCCGATCGGTGGCGACGACCGTCGGCCTCGCCGAACTTCGCGCGCGGCTGGCGCGGCCGCTGCCGCGGGCCGGGACCCCGGCGGCGCAGGTGATCGACGAGCTGGCCGCCGACGCTTCGCCGGGCATCCTGGGTTCGCAGACCGGACGGCACTTCGCCTGGGTGATCGGCGGGGGCGTCCCGGCCGCCATGGCCGCGGACTGGCTGACCACGGCCTGGGACCAGAACGCCGGCATCCACGCCTGTTCGCCGGCCGCCTCGGTGGTGGAGGAGATCGCGGCGGGCTGGCTGAAGACCCTGTTCGATCTGCCGGCCGAGACCAGTGTCGGGTTCGTGACCGGGACCCAGATGGCGCACGCCACCTGCCTGGCCGCCGCCCGCCATGCGGTGCTGCGCGACGCGAGTTGGGACGTGGAGCGCAAGGGGCTGGCCGGCGCGCCGCCGATCCGCATCCTCGCCAACGCCGAGCGGCACGGATCGGTGGACCGCGCGGTGCGGCTGCTGGGCCTGGGCTCGGACAATATCGCACCGCTGGCGCTGAGCGTTGAGGGGACCGTGACGCCCGAGGGCCTGTCGGCTGCGCTGGCCGCAGGCGGCGGCCCGACGATCGTGGTGCTGCAGGCGGGCGACCTGAACCGCGCGGCCTTCGACCCCTTCGAGGCGCTTGTCCCGCTGGCCCGGGCGCACGGCGCGTGGGTGCATGTGGACGGCGCGTTCGGCCTCTGGGCCAAGGCGGCTCCCCAGCGACGGGCGCTGGCGGCCGGCATCGAGCTCTGCGACTCCTGGACCACCGACGCGCACAAGTACCTGAACGTGCCCTATGACTCGGGCCTGGCCTTCGTGCGCGACGCCGACGCGCATCGCGCGGCCATGACGCTGGCCACCAGCTATCTCCCGGCGGCCGAGGCGGCGCGGGACCAGATCGACTGGAACCCTGAGTTCTCCCGCCGGGCGCGCGGGTTCGCGATCTACGCGGCGCTCCGCGAACTGGGGACCGAGGGCCTGGCCGACGTTGTCGAGCGCACCTGCCGTCTCGCCCAGGCGCTGGTAGACGGGCTATCCGCCTTGCCGGGCGCCGCGCGGATGGCGGGTTCGGGCCTGAACCAGGGCCTGGTGCGGTTCCGCGACCTCGCGCCGGGCGCCGTCGAGGCCGACCACGACCGGCGCACCGACCGGGTGATCGAGCTGATCAACGCGACCGGCGAAGCCTTCTTCGGCGGGGTGACCTGGCAGGGCAAGCGCTGCATGCGGATCAGTGTCTGCAACTGGCGCACGACCGAAGCCGATGTCGCGCGCGCCATCGCGGTCACAGCGTCTGTGCTGCGGCGCTGACACGAAGATACTTGACGGAGGCAACTATCTGCCGCCCAATCCGGCCATGGCAGAGATCGACACCGTCGCGGCCGTGCGCCGCTTCAACCGCTTCTACACCCGCGCGATCGGGGTGCTGGAGCGCGGCTACATGGGCGGGCCCTACACCCTGGCCGAGAACCGGGTGCTGTACGAGATCGCCCACGGCGACGGGATCACGCCCGGCGCGATCGCGGCCGCGCTGGATCTGGACGCGGGCTATCTCAGCCGGATGCTGGCGCGGCTGGAGCGCGACGGCCTGGTGGCTCGCACGCGCTCGCCCAGCGACGGGCGCAGCGTGACGCTGAGCCTGACGGCGCAGGGCGAGGCCTTCTTCGCCAGCCTGAACGCGAAGACGGTGGAGCGGGTGGAGACCCTGATCGGCGACCTGTCCTGGCCGCAGAAGGCCGAGCTGGCCGGAGCGCTGGACACCGCCCAGGCGCTGCTGGAGCCGCAGGCGGTGAAGCCGCCGGTCGTGCTGCGCGGCCACCAGACCGGCGACATGGGCTGGGTGACCGAACGCCACGGGGTGTTCTACGGCGAAACCTATGGCTGGGCGCCGCACATCGAGGCGGTGACGGCGCGGATCTGCGCCGACTTCCTGGACAACTACGACCCCGAGCTGGAGCGGTGCTGGATCGCCGAGCGCGGGGGCGAGCGGGTGGGGTCGGTGTTCATCGTCAAGGACGCCGAGCCGGGCGTGGCGCGTCTGCGCCTGCTGATGGTCGAAGCGGCGGCGCGCGGCGAGAAGCTGGGCAAGCGGCTGGTGGACGAGTGCGTGCGCTTCTCCCGCGAGAAGGGCTACCGCGAGATCGTGCTCTGGACCCACGAGGTGCTGAGCGCCGCGCGGGGCATCTACGCCGCCGCAGGTTTCGAACTGGTCGACCAGTGGACCCACGAGGACTTCGGCAAGCCCGAGGTGAGCGAGACCTGGCGGCTGAAGTTGTAGAGCGCGTCAGCGCCGAAAGACTCGAACCACGAAAAACACGAAAGGCACGAAAGGTGCCGTGCTAGCCAGGCTTTCGTGTTTTTCGTGCCTTTCGTGGTTCAAAAGACAGCGCCTGCGGCGCGTTCGTTCAGAGCGCCGCCAGGACCGCGTCGCCCATCTGGTTCGTGGTGAGGGCGCCGCCCAGGTCGCGGGTGCGGGCGCCGTTCTCCAGGGCCTTTTCGACCGCGGCGAACAGGCGGTCGGCCTCGGCCGGGCGGTCCAGCGACCAGCGCAGGGCCATCTCGAACGACAGGATCGCCGCCAGCGGATTGGCCAGGTTCTGGCCGGCGATGTCGGGAGCCGAGCCGTGGATGGGCTCGTACAGGCCCGGGGTCCCCGCCACGCCCAGGGCGGCCGAGGGCAGCATGCCTAGCGAGCCGGTGAGCTGGGCAGCCGCGTCCGACAGGATGTCGCCGAACAGATTGTCGGTGACCATGACGTCGAACTGCTTGGGGTTTTTCACGATCTGCATGGCCGCGTTGTCGGCCAGGATGTGCTCGAGCTGGACGTCGGCGTACTCGCGCTGGTGCAGGTCGGTGACCACCTGGCGCCAGAGCAGGCCGCTATCCATCACATTGGACTTCTCGGCCGAGTGCACCTTGTTGCGGCGGCCGCGCGCCAGTTCGAAGGCGACGCGCGCCACGCGCTCGATCTCGGCGGTGGTGTAGACCTGGGTGTCGACGGCGCGCTTGCCGCCGCCGGGCAGGTCCTCGATGAACCGTGGCTCGCCGAAGTAGATGCCGCCCGTCAGCTCGCGGACGATCATGAAGTCCAGGCCTTCGACCAGTTCGCGCTTAAGGCTGGAGGCGTCGGCTAGGGCCTCGAAACAGAGCGCCGGGCGCAGGTTGGCGAAGACGTGCATTTCCGCGCGGAGTTTCAGCAGGCCGGCCTCGGGGCGCTTGTCGCGCGGGGCATTGGCCCACTGGGGTCCGCCGACGGCGCCCATCAGGACGGCGCGGGCGGCCTTCGCCGCGGCCAGGGCCTCGTCGGTCAGTGGGACGCCGTGGGTGTCGTAGCTGATGCCGCCGAACAGGCGCTCGTCGAGGGTGAGGTCGGGCGTCAGCGCCTCGGCCACGCGGCGCACCTCGCGCGTCACTTCCGGCCCGATTCCGTCGCCGGGCAGGAGCAGCAGGTCGGTCATCGGTAGTCCTTAAGAAGCTAGAGCGGCCGTTCGGAGGCGACCTCGTACAGGGTGAGGCGGCGGTCCGAAACCCCGAACTCGGCGCCGGCGGCCCGCCATTCCGCCATGTGGGCGGCCTGGAAATGGGCGTCGATGGCCGCCTGGTCGCGCCAGGCCTCGAACACGCGGATCAGGCCGGGGTCCTGCACGTCGACGGCATAGGAATAGGTCAGGCAGCCCTCCTCGGCGCGGCTGGCCGCCAGCATGGCGTCCATGTGCGGCCGGAAGGCGCTCAGCTTCTCGGGCGGGATCCGCACCGTGCCGGCGATCAGGACGCTCATGCGCGCTCCAGCCAAGGCCGGTCCAGCGCGCGCTTCTGCTCGTAGAGGTCGATGGAGGGCGCGGCCTGCAGGGTCTCGCCGATGGCGTCCAGGCCCTGGAGCATCTTCTGCTTGCGCTGCGGGTCGATCTCGAAGGTGAAGACGGCCCCCGAGGGCGAGGTCACGGTCTGGCCTTCCAGGTCGATCGAGACCACGTGGTTGCCGCCGCGGGCCTCGTCCATGAGCTGTTGGACCTGCTCGGCCTTGAGCACCACGGGCAACAGGCCGTTCTGGAAGCAGTTGTTGTAGAAAATGTCCGCGAAGCTGGTGGAGACGACGGCCTTGATGCCGAAGTCCATCAGGGCCCAGGGGGCATGCTCGCGCGAGCTGCCGCAGCCGAAGTTGTCGCCGGCGATCAGCACGCCCGCGCCCTTGTAGGCCGGCTGGTTCAGGACGAAGTCGGGCTTCTCCTTCCCCTGCTCGTCGAAGCGGTATTCGTAGAACAGCCCCTTCGCCAGGCCCGCGCGCTCCACCGTCTTGAGGAACTGCTTCGGGATGATCTGGTCGGTGTCGATGTTGGCCAGCGGCAGGGGCGCGGCGGCCGCGTCGAGGCGGGTGAAGGCTTCCATCAGGCGGTTTCCAGAGCAGGTTCGGCGCTGAGCAGGATCGTCGGGACGCCGGCAGGGGCGTCGCGGACGGTGAAGACGTGGGTGCCGGGCTTGCGGCCGGTGCGGACTTCCGAGACGTCGAAGCCGGCGGCGGCGATGCGGGCCTGGGCGGCGTACGGCTCGGCCACGCGCCAGGCCAGGCCGCCCGACCGGTCGGGCTCGTCGGTGGGAGGCGCGCCGATCTTCGCCCCCATTTCGATGACCGAGTTCCCGGCCTTGAAGAACAGCTGGCGGGCGTTCCACTTGGGGTTTTCGCGGTCCAGCCGCAGGTCGAGGCCCAGCTTGGCGCCGTAGATCGCCAGCGCCCGGTCGACATTCGGCGTCACGATGACCACGTGGTCGAGCTGGGTGACCGGCGCGTCGCCCGACGGCGGGGCCAGCGGCCAGGGCGGGGAGGTCTCGGCCATCAGCAGGATGCGCAGGCCGCCGGTGGCGGCGGGGTCGAGGCGGCTGCCCTGCCAGTGGCGGACGGCGCCGTCGTCGGCGGTGGTGCTGACGGGCGCCGGATCGCTGGCGGGGATGCCTCGGCGGTTCATCAGCTTCACGTCGCCGGCCAGGTCGTCGCTGGCGAAGGCGAGCGCCCAAAGGCCTTCGCCTGTCGCGTCGAGCTGGGCCCGCACGCCGTCGGCGAACGGCCCCTCGCCCTCGGGCGCGATCAGGTCCAGGGCCATGTTCGGGAACTGGAACCAGGCCTGGCGGACGCCGCCGCCCCGGCCGATCCAGTCGGGGGTGACACCCAGCAGGCGCGAATAGCCGTCGATGGCCGCGTCCAGGTCGCGAACCACATAGGCGACGTGGTCCAGGCCCCTAATCACGGGAGACCCTCACAGGAAGTCCCGCACGTCGGCGATGTGGCCGGCGATGGCGGCGGCGGCGGCCATGGCCGGGCTCATCAGATGGGTGCGGCCGCCGCGGCCCTGCCGGCCCTCGAAGTTGCGGTTCGAAGTCGACGCGCAGCGCTGGCCGCTGGTCAGCTTGTCGGGGTTCATGCCCAGGCACATCGAGCAGCCTGGCTCGCGCCACTCGAAGCCGGCGGCCTTGAAGATCTCGTCGAGGCCTTCCTCCTCCGCCTGGGCGCTGACCAGGCCCGAGCCCGGCACGATCATGGCGCGGACCCCTTCGGCGACGCGACGGCCTTCGGCGATCTTGGCGGCCGAGCGCAGGTCCTCGATGCGGCTGTTGGTGCACGAGCCGATGAAGACCACGTCGACCTTGGCCTCGGTGATCGGCTGGCCCGCCTTGAGGCCCATGTACTCCAGGGCTCGTTCGGCCGAGGCGCGCTTGTCGGGCGTGTCGAAGCTGGAGGGGTCGGGGACCGTGCCGGTGATGGCGACCACGTCCTCGGGGCTCGTGCCCCAGGTGACGGTGGGCGCGATCTTGGCGGCGTCCAGCACGATCTCGCGGTCGAAGACCGCGTCTTCGTCGGTGAAGAAGGTCTTCCAGTAGGCCAGCGCCATCTCCCAGGCGCCGCCCTTCGGCGTGGCCGGCCGGCCCTTGAGGTAGTCGAAGGTGGTCTCGTCGGGCGCGACCAGGCCGGCCCGCGCCCCGCCCTCGATGGTCAGGTTGCACAGCGTCATGCGGCCTTCCATCGACAGCGCGCGGACCGCCGAGCCGGCGTATTCGATGACGTAGCCGGTGCCGCCGGCGGTGCCGATCTCGCCGATCACGGCCAGCGCGAAGTCCTTGGCGCCGACGCCGGGAGCGGGCTCGCCCTCGATCCGGACGCGGAAGTTCTTGGCCTTCTTCTGGCGCAGCGTCTGGGTGGCCAGGACGTGCTCGACCTCGGACGTGCCGATGCCGTGGGCCAGGGCCCCGAACGCGCCATGGGTCGAGGTGTGGCTGTCGCCGCACACGATGGTCATGCCCGGCTGGGTGCGGCCCTGTTCCGGCCCCACCACATGGACGATGCCGTTGCGGATGTCGCCCATGGGGAAGAATTCGATGCCGTAGGCCTCGACGTTCTTGGCGAGCGTCTGGAGCTGCAGGCGCGCCTCCTCGTCGGCCACGGCGTCGACGCCCAGGGCCTGGCCCTCGGTCGGCACGTTGTGGTCGGCCACCGCCAGCGTGCGGTCGGGCCGGCGCACCGGGCGGCGGTTGGCGCGGAGCCCGGCGAAGGCCTGCGGCGTGGTCACCTCGTGGATGAGGTGCAGGTCGATGTAGAGGATGGCCTCGCCGTCTTGCGTGTCGACGACGTGCGCGTCCCAGATCTTGTCGTAGAGGGTCTTGCCGGACATGGCCGTGCATGTAGGTCCGAGGAGGCCGGTGCGTCTAGTGCTGCGACGCATCAAATCATTAGAATGCTAAGTAATGAAAATCCCGAAGCCTCTTCTGCGCTTGCGCGGATCGCGGGATACGGGGGCATGGACGACGCGCCGGCCGGGGTTTTCGTGGTCACGCTTCACGCGTGGGAGGCCGGAACGAGGCTGACCGTCCTCGCCTTCGCCAAGGCCGCGGACATGGCGGAGGCCGAGGCGACGGCGGTCCGCGAGACAGTGCGCGACGGTTTCACGCAGCCCGAAGTGCTGCGGACGGCCGAGGTGATCGACGCGGGCGCGATGCCCGAGGACTTCCGCGACGCGCTGGCGGGCGCCCATCGCTATGGCTGCTGGCTGATCGTCTACGACGAGCCCTGACTTGCCGTAGACGGCGAAAGGGCTATTCAGGCGCGTATGCCTGGGAAGCTTGACTGGGACCTTCTGCAGAGCCTGCACGCGGTGCTGGAGGCGGGCAGCTTCTCGGCGGCCGCGCGCCTGCGCCGCCTGACCCAGCCGACCCTGGGCCGCCACATCGACCAGCTCGAGCGCCAGCTCGGCGCGCCGCTGTTCCTGCGCAGCCCGCGGGGCCTGAAGCCCACCGACCTCGCCCTGTCGTTCCGGCCGCACCTGGCCGACATGTCGGCCGCCGCCGAGGCCGCCGGGCGCGACGCCTCCGGCGTGGCCAGCGGCGAGGGTGGGATCGTCCGCGTGGCGGCCAGCGAGGTCATCGGCGTCGAGGTGCTGCCCCAGGTCCTGAGCCGCTTCCGCCAGAAGAACCCGGGCGTGGACGTGGAACTGGCGCTCTCCAACAAGATCGAGGATCTGACCCGCCGCGACGCCGACATCGCCGTGCGGATGCAGCGGCCCACCCAGAACAGCCTGGTGGCGAAGAAGGTGGGCGAGCTGACCATCGCCTTCTACGCCACCGCCGAATATCTCGACCGCAAGGGGACGCCGACGACCTTCGACGAGCTGGTCGAGCACAACCTGATCGGCTACGACCGCGACATTCCCGACCTGGTCAACGACCTGGCGCTGGACCGGCCCATAAGCCGCGACCTGTTCGCCCTGCGCACCGACAGCGACGTGGCCCAGTTCGCAGCCCTGCGCGCCGGCTTCGGCATCGGCGCCTGCCAGATCCAGCTGGGCAAGCGGTTCGGGCTGACGCCGGTCATGCACGACAAGTTCTCGTTCAAGCTGGATATGTGGATCTGCATGCACGAGACCCTGCGCGGCAGCCCGCGCATGCGGCTGATGTTCGACCACCTGGTCCAGGAATTGGGCGCCTACGCCGCGCGGCCAGACTGAGGCATCGTGAGTTTGCGAGGTGTCTCGGTGCTCAGTTCTCGCCCGGCACTGCGCGACGAACAAGCCCAGGCGAGGCGACCTATGAAGGGCGTTCCGCTAGTCGGATGACGCCTGCCGCGAGATGTCAGCTTCCCGCTCCGCTCTCAGCGAGGCCAACTGGGCCAGCAGGTCGCGGGAAACAATCGGCTTCTGAAGCACCCCGTCGAAGACGCCGCGCCAAGGCGGCGGCGAAGCCGACGCTTCCGCCGTGAAGGCGACGATCGGCGTGCCGGCATTCCGTCCCGCCGGGGTGTGCATCAGCTGCGCCGCCGTCGCCCCGTCGATGCCGGGCATGCGGATGTCCATGAGGATCACGTCGAAGGGATGCGATCTCGCCTCCGTGACCCCCTCGGCGCCGCCAGCCGCCTCGGTCACCACGACCCCGAACGGCTCGACCATCTTGCGCACCAAGTCGCGGTTCAATGGCTCGTCATCCACCACGAGCAGCCGCAGCCCATCGAGCCGCCGCATCAGCGTCTCCTGGTCGCCCGAAGACGGCTCCGGCGGAGCGGGTTGGTCGGCGAGGTCGCAAGGAATCTGGACCCAGAAGCAGCTGCCCTCGCCGGCGATGCTCAAGACGCCAATGTCGCCGCCCATCGCCTCGGCGAGGCCCTTGGAGATCGCCAGACCCAGACCCGTGCCGCCGAACCTCCGGGTGGTCGAGACGTCGAGCTGTGAGAAGCGCTGGAACAGCTGATCCAGCTGATCGGCGGGCATGCCGGGACCCGTGTCGGTGACCTCGTACCTGAGCGCGCCCGCGGCGCGATCATAGGCGCATCGAAGGGCGATACTGCCGGCGGAGGTGAACTTGGCGGCATTGCCCACGAGATTGACCAGGATCTGGCGAAGCCGGGTATCGTCGACAAGCACCAGAGCTGGCGCGTCCACAGCCTCGAGGCTGTAGTCCAGCCCCTTCTTTTCCATCGCGGGTTCGAACATCTCGAGCACTTGGCGTCCGAGCGCGAGCGGGTCTGTCGGGCGCGGCTCGATTTCTACCTGGCCGGCCTCCAGTTTCGAGTAGTCGAGGACCTCGTTGATCGTCGAGAGCAGGGCGGTGCTCGCATCGTAGATTCGCTCCAGGTACTTGCCCTGGGTCTCGTCCAAATTGGCGCGGTGCTTGGCGAGCAGTTCGGCGTAGCCGATGATGCTGGTGAGCGGATTCCTGAGTTCGTGGCTCATGTTCGACAGGAAGGCGCTCTTGGCGGCCGTCGCCGCCTCGGCCGTCCTGCGAGCGACCTGCAAGGCGGCGTTCGTCTCCCTGAGAAGCTCCTCCGTCGCCTTCAGGGGGCTCACGTCAGTGACCAAGGCGTAGAAGCCATGGACCACGCCCTGGTCGTCGACGTCGGGAATATATTGCGCCCAAGTGTGCCCGACCTCTCCGGAAGGCTTCCGCAGATCCCGCTCGAAGGTCTGGGGCTTTCCGGCCAGAGCGCCGCGGATGAAGGGCTCGTTCCGACGGAAGAGTTCCTCTCCCATCAGGGATTGGATCCTGAGGCCTACCATCCGTTCGGCAGGGCGGCCGAACCACTCCAGGTATCTGTCGTTGGCAAATCTGCAGGTCAGGTCGCGATCCCAATAGGCGATCATCGCGGGTACGTGGTCGATAATGGTGCGCAGTTCGCGGGCGGCCCGGTCGCGGCCCTCGGCCATCGCTGCGAGATCTTGTTCTCGGCGCCGCTCGTCGGTGACGTCGCGCCAGCTTGCGGCGACACCGCCCTGCGCCAGCGGAAAGATGCGCGTGTCCGTCCAAAGTTTCGTCGTCGGACTCAAGACGCTTAGGTGAAGTGGTTCGCGGCGCTCCATCGCACGTTCAAGCGCCGCTGCGAGCTCGGTGCCCCTCGCCGCCGGGAAACAGTCCCACACGGTGCGCCCGAGCACCTCGGCTCGGCTCCGACCGAAGAACAGCTCCGCCTCGTGATTGAAGAACGTGAAGCGCCAAGCGTCATCCAGCGCGTAGATGGCGTCCCCAATGCTGTCGAGGATCTCGTGGGTAATCAATGCCCGCACCGCAACGGTTGAGAGCAGCATCATCTCCTGCCAGGGCGCGACCTTGACCGAACGCAAGGACGCCGGGCCCACGGGCGACATCCTGCGGCGCCAATCCTTGCAAGCTGCGAGGCGGCTCGCTTCTATCCGCCGATGAGCGATCCCCTGTACGAGGGCGGCTGCCTGTGCGGCCAGGTGCGCTGGCGGGCCACGGCGGCGCCGGCCAACGTCCGCGTCTGTCACTGCCGGCTGTGCCAGCGGGCGACCGGCGGGCCGTTCTTCGCGCGGGCGATCTTCCTGGAGAGCGTGTTGGCGTGGTCGGGCGAGGTGACGCGCTGGTCGACGTCGCCGCGGGTCGATCGCCTGTCGTGCGCGCGCTGCGGGACCCCGATGTTCGCGGAGCCGAAGGACGCGCCGGCGCGCATCGGCGTCTCGCTCGCCACCTTGGACGAACCGGATGCGATCCGGCCGGAGGTGCATATTTGGGTCAGCGCGAAGCTGCCCTGGCTGTCGATCGACGACGGCCTGCCGCGGTTCGCGCAGGGTTTCGTGCCGGGCTAGGGCGACCGAGGATCTGGAGCCCGATTGATCCCCCCCTGCGGGTGAGGTGGGGGATCCGCGCGCCCCGTTCCGAGTGTCGATCGACCCTAGGCGATGGCCGGCGTGACGGCGCCGCGGAGGCGGTCGCGGGCCGCCTGGGTGTGTTCGATCACGCAGTCGAGGAAGGCGCGGACTTCCGGGGCGCCCTTCAGCCGCTCGTGATAGATCAGCCAGATCGGGGTCACGGGTTCGGGCTGGACGAAGCAGCGTTCGAAATCGGCGAGCACGTCGCCGACGACGCAGGGCAGGCTGGCCACGCCGAGGCCCGCCCGCACCGCCACGACCATCTCGTTGGCCGTCGCGCGCTGTTCCAGGCTGCGCGGCGTCGAGATCTCGCCCAGGCGCCGGCCGCTGGCGTCGGGCAGAACAAGCAGCGGGTGGTCGGTCAGATCCTCGACCGTCCGGGGCGCGCCGTTGAAGCGGGCATAGTCGCGGCTGCAATAGACCGCCCAGTGCGCGTCGCCGACGCGACGGCCCATCAGCGACGTATCGGTAGGCATCGGCGCCGCCCGCAGCGCGATGTCGGCCTCGCGCCGGGCGAGGTCCAGCTGCTGCGGACCCATCACCAGGTCGATCCGCACATGCGGGTGGCTTTCGCGGAAGACGCGGATGGCCGGCGCCAGGATCAGGTTGGCCAGCGGCTCGTTGGTGGTGACCTTGAGCGCATCGACGCCGCGGCTCATGGCGGCGGCCAACTCGCCGAACGTCTTGACCTCTTCCTCGACACGGGCGGCGGCGTCGAGCAGCGCGTCCGCGCCCGGCCGCAGGCGATAGCCGTCGCGGCTGCGCTCGAAGAGCGGCGAGCCCAGGTCGGCCTCGAGTTCGGAGATGCGCCGCGCCACCGTCGTCTGGTTCACGCCCATCGCGCGCGCGGCGGCGACCGTACTGCCGGTCCGCGCCACCGCGAGGAAGAAGCGGATGTCATCCCAATCCATGCGACCTCCCGACGTCGTCGCCGCACACTGCATTCCTGCAGCCCAGGTCCGCAACATCGCGGATTTCGGGGCCGGACGCCGCTGCCTAGGTTCGCGCCACCTTCGACAACGGACCTGCCCACATGATCTTCCACTTCTCCATCGACGCCGACGAGCCCCAGCGCGTCGGCGCCGCCATCGCCCGCCTGTGGCGCGGCGAGCTGCTGCCGTTCCCGCCGGTCGGCGACGGCTCGGTCATCGTGATGGCCGGCGACCACCGCAACTCGGCGGTCGAGATCTATCCGCGCGGCGTCGAACTGATGCCGGGAAACGGCGACGCCGATCCGGACGGCCGCATCGCGCCGGTCCCGCAGCAGTATTCGGCGACCCACGTGGCCATCGCCTCTCCGCTGACCCAGGCCGAGGTCATGGCCATCGCGGCCGACGAAGGCTGGACGTGCAAGTACCGTAAGCGCGGCGACGCCTTCGGCGTCATCGAGGTCTGGCTGGAGGACCGGCTGATGATCGAGGTGCTGACGCCCGAGATGCAGGCCGAGTACCTCACGGCCATGACGTCTGGGGGATGGCGCGCCGCGCTGGCCGCCGGCCCGCCGCCGGTCGCGGCCTGAGCCCCGCGCATACGAAAACGGCGGCTGGATCGCTCCAGCCGCCGTTTCCTTGTCTCGTCCCTGGAAGGGGATCAGCCCTCGGTGGTTTCCGGGGCGGCGTCTTCCTTGGGAGCGGCGGCGCTCATCTGGCGCTCGGCGATCCGGGCCGACTTCCCGCGGCGGTCGCGCAGGTAGTACAGCTTGGCGCGGCGCACGACGCCGCGGCGCTTCACCTCGATGGAGTCGATGTTCGGCGACAGGATCGGGAACACGCGTTCCACGCCCTCGCCGAACGAAATCTTGCGGACGGTGAAGTTCTCGTCGACGCCCTGGCCGGCGCGGGCGATGCAGACGCCCTCGTAGGCCTGAACGCGCTCGCGATCGCCTTCCTTGATCTTCACGTTCACGCGGACGGTGTCGCCCGGGCGGAACTCGGGGATCTTGCGCGTCGCCAGCAGGCGGTCGGCTTCTTCCTTGCGAAGGGTCTCGATAATATTGGCAGCCATCGTCTTCGTCCTTACTGGGCTTAGTCGCCCTTTGCCTGTTGATTGGCGGGTCGCCGCGCCCACAAGTCCGGCCGCTGCGCCTGCGTGGTCTCTTCCCGCTTCGCCTGGCGCCACTTGCGGATGTCCGCGTGGTGGCCGGAAAGCAGGACCTCGGGGATGTCGAGCCCTTCGAACGTCCGCGGTCGCGTGTACTGCGGATGCTCGAGGAGGCCGTCCTCGAAGCTTTCTTCACTGAGGCTCTCGGCCTGCCCCAAAACGCCGGGCACCAGCCTTACGCAAGCCTCGATCGCCACCATCGCCGCCGCCTCGCCGCCGGCGAGAACCGCGTCTCCGACGGAGACCTCCTCGAACCCCCGGGCGTCGAGCACCCGCTGGTCCACCCCCTCGAACCGCCCGCACAGGACGATGAGTCCCGGTCCGGCGGCCCACTCACGAACGCGCGCCTGGGTAAGGGGCCGACCCCTGGCGCTCATGTACAAAAGCGGCCGTTCGCGCCGCTCCACGCTGTCCAGCGCAGAGGCGATCACGTCCGCCCGCATCACTTGCCCCGGACCGCCACCCGCGGGGGTGTCGTCGAGGAAGCCGCGCTTATCTGTGGAAAAGGCTCGAATGTCCACTGTTTCCAAGGTCCAGAGCGCGGCTTCTCGCCACGCCGTCCCGATCAGGGAGACGCCCAGCGGCCCCGGAAACGCGTCCGGGAACATGGTCAGGACAGTGCAGTCGAACGACATCGGCGGTGAAAGCGCTGTTCAGCGGCCGCGCGTCAAGCCTCAGAAGAACCGGGCGTAGTAGGTGTAGCGCTGTTCCAGGCGCTCGCCGCGGTCGATGCAGAGCGCGCCCCTGCGACTGATGCAGGGGGTGTCGTCGTACCGGACGCCGGCGGTGAAGCCGTAGGCGCGGGTCCAGTTGAAGTCGATCGCGCCGCGGTCGGTCGGGCGGAAGCGGTAACGCACCCCGTCGCGCTCACCGGAGATCCAGCCGCGCGGATTGGGCCGTCCGCCGATCCGGCCGTCCCGCACCTCGGCGGCGATCGTCTCGTAGACCGGGCGTCGCGCCTCGAAGTTCAGCCGGACGCCGGCCTCGTACAGCGGCGCGAACGCCGGGATCAGGCCGCCGCAGAAGGCCATCAGCACCGAGGGCGCGAGCCAGCCGGTGATCGGCTCCCGCAACATGGTCCAGAAGCTCCAGACCAGCAGGATAGGCGGGGGGAGGACGTAGACGACCGCCACCAGCACCGGGGCGATGGCGGGGGGCGTCACCTCCATAAGGCGCGCCGCGCCCAGCAGGCCCGCCACCACGAGCGCCATCCAGGCCGCGAGGCACGCGGCGAGCGGCGTGCGCCACACCGGCCGGATGTACGGGCTCTCTCCCATTGCGTGTAGATGACGGTGCTCGCCGGACGCGCGCAAGGCGCCTGCGCCTTGCCGATGGACCGCCTGCAGCGTAATCGCCGCCGCATGAGCCAGACCGACGCCCCCGAGACCGAAGGCCAGGACGAGACCCTCGTCGAGACGCTGCAGCTGGAGCGGATCGAGGAGAACCTGTTCCGCGGCACCACGCCCGACAATTCGCCGGGGCGCATCTTCGGCGGCCAGGTTATCGCCCAGTCGCTGCTGGCGGCCTACGAAACGGTCGAGGCGCGCGTCTGCCACTCGCTGCATTGCTATTTCATCCGGCCCGGCGATCCGACCGTGCCGATCGTCTTCGAGGTGGACCGCTCACGCGACGGCGGCAGCTTCACCACGCGGCGCGTGGTGGCCGTCCAGCACGGCAAGCAGATCTTCAACCTGGCCGCCTCGTTCAAGGATCCGGAGGAGGGGTTCAGCCACCAGGCCCCGATGCCCGCGGGCCCGCACTGGCGCGAACTGCCCGACCAGATGGACGTCATGCGCGAGCTGATGAAGGACGCGCCCGCGCAGGCGAAGCGCTGGCTCTCGCGGACGCCTCCCATCGAGATGCGATCCCAGGACGCCCGCACGTACTGGATGGACGGCAAGCCCAAGGAGCCGGTGGCGCAGAACTGGTTCCGCTGCCGCACCCCTATTGGCGACGACGCCCACATGCATCAGGTGATCCTGGCCTATGCGTCGGACATGAACCTGCTGTCGACGGCGATGCGCCCGCACGGGGTGCACTGGCAGACGCCGGGCTTCCAGTCGGCCAGCCTCGACCATGCCATGTGGTTCCACACGCCCAGCGACTTCAATCAGTGGCACCTCTACGTCCACGACAGCCCATCGGCTTCGGACGGGCGGGGCCTGATCCGCGGCCAGATCTTCGCCGAGGACGGGACGCTGGTCGCCTCGGTGGCCCAGGAGGGGCTGCTGCGGATGAAGACCGCCAAGTAGCGCTTCACAGGCCCACGCCCCCGGCGTAAGGCACGCGCCTTCGCAATTGCAGCATCCGGGGACGCCATGACCGGCCAGACGCTCGCCGAAACGCTCAAGCTGGAGCGACTTGAGGTGAACCTGTTCCGCGGCACGACGCCCGACGAGGAGCAGCGCCAGCGGATCTATGGCGGCCAGGTGATCGCCCAGTCGCTGCTGGCGGCCTACGAGACGGTGGAAGAGCGCGTCTGCCACTCGCTGCACTGCTACTTCATCCGGCCCGGCGACCCCTCGATCCCGATCGTCTTCGAGGTGGACCGGTCGCGGGACGGCGGCAGCTTCACCACCCGGCGGGTCATCGCCGTCCAGCACGGGCAGCAGATCTTCAACCTGGCCGCCTCGTTCCAAGTGGCCGAGGACGGCTACGAACATCAGTCGGACATGCCCGACGCGCCGGGATGGGACGCGGTCGAGGACGACGCCGAGGTCCGCCGCCGGTTTCGGGCCGACGCACCGCCCGAGGACCTGGACTGGATCGACCGCGAGCAGCCGATCGAGATGCGGACCGTGGGCGGCCGGTTCGACGTGGCGGCGCCCGAGCCACGTGAGCCCCACCAGCAGGTCTGGTTCCGCGCGCGCCATCCGATCGGCGAAGATCAGCACATGCACCAGGTGATCCTGGCCTACGCCTCGGACATGAGCCTGCTGGGCACGGCGATCCGGCCGCACGGGGTGAGCTGGCGCACGCCCGGCTTCCAGTCGGCCAGCCTGGACCACGCCATGTGGTTCCACCGCGAGACGAACTTCAACGAGTGGCACCTGTACGTGCAGGAGAGCCCGTCGGCGTCGGGCGGCCGCGGCTTCAACCTGGGCTACATCTATCGCGCGTCCGACGGCGCCCTGGTGGCGAGCTGCGCCCAGGAAGGGCTGATGCGGATGCGGAAGCCGAAGGCGAAGGCCTAGCTACTCCACCTCGTCCGGCTTCACGCCCACGACCACGCCATCGGCGATCCGCACCTCGGGGACGGCCTCGCGGGTGAAGGGGAGGTACCAAGTGGCGCCGCCCTCGGCGGGCGCGATCTCAAGCAGGTCGCCAGCGCCGAAGTCCTGGACCGCCTTGATCTGGCCCAGCGGCTCGCCGGCCCTGTCGACGACCGACAGCCCGATCAGGTCCGTGACGTAGAACTCGTCCTCGTCTGGCTCGGGGAGGGCGTCCCTTGGGATGTAGAGCTTGAGGCCGCGCAAGGCCTCGGCCTGCTCGCGGGTCTCGATTTCCTTCGCGCGGGCGACGATCCCGCCCTTGGCGGCGCGCCCGGAGGTCAGCGTGAGTCCGGTCGAGCCGTCCTCACGCTTCAAGTCCCTGTAATCCAACAGCGCCAGCGGCTCGGCCGTGAAGCTGGTGATGCGGACCTCGCCGCGGACCCCGAAGGCGCCCGCGACGCGGCCCACCTGGATGAGATCAGTGCTCACCCAGCCGTACCTTAGGCCTGCTCTTCGCCTTCGGCGGCGGGCGCTTCGGCGGCCGGCTCTTCAGCGGCGGCAGGGGCTTCCTCGGCGGCGGCTTCGGCGGCCGGAGCCTCTTCGGCAGCGGCTTCCGGAGCGGCGGCTTCAGCCGGAGCTTCCTCGGCGACCGGCTCTTCGGCCGGCGGCGGGTTGGCGGCGGCCTCAGCGGCGGCGGCGGCGCGGTCGGCTTCCTTCTGGGCCTTCTCCTCGGCGCGCTCGGTGGCCTTCTTGCCCGGCTTGCCCTTGTTCGGGTTGTTGCCGGCTTCCCACTTCACCAGGTCCAGCTTGCCGAGCTCGCGGGCGACGCGGTCGGTCGGCTGGGCGCCCTTGGCCATCCATTCCTGGATGCGCTCAACCTTCAGGACGACGCGGTTCGGGTCATCCTTCTTCAGCAGCGGGTTGTAGGATCCAACCTTCTCGATGAAGCGGCCGTCGCGGGGCGAGTGGCTGTCGGCGACGACGATCGAGTAGTAGGGGCGCTTCTTGGCGCCGCCACGGGCGAGACGAATCTTCAGCATGGTCTAAGTCCTTGGTCTTTCAGTCTATTTCTTGAAGGGATTGAAGCCCGGCGGCAGGCCGCCGCCGAGGCCGGGAAGTTTCGGGAGGCCGCCGGGCATCTGCTTGAGCTTGGCGGCCATCTCTTCGAGCTGCTCGGGCGTGGGCTGCTGCCCGCCGCCGGCCATCTTGGCCAGGGCGCCCATGTCCATGTTGCCGCCGCCCAGCATCTTGGCCATCTGGCCGAAGCCCTTGCCGCCGTTCTTGCTGAGGGACTTGAAGGCGTCGGCCATCTGGCGGTGCTGTTTCAGCAGCCGGTTCACCTCGGCCACGTCGACGCCCGAACCGGCGGCGATGCGGCGCTTGCGCGAGGCGGCCAGGATGTCGGGCTTCTTGCGCTCGGCCTTGGTCATCGAGGAGATGATCGCCATCTGGCGGTCGAAGGTCTTGTCGGTCAGACCGCTCTCGCTGATCTGCTTCTTCATCTTCGCCACGCCGGGCAGCAGGCCCATCATACCTTCCATCCCGCCCATGCGCTTCATCTGGGCGAGTTGGTCGGCCATCATGTCGAGGTCGAACTGGCCCTTGGCGAGCTTCTTGGCCGTGGCTTCCGCCTTGGCCATGTCCAGTTCCTGCGCGGCCTTCTCGACCAGCGCGACGACGTCGCCGCGACCCAGGATGCGGCCGGCCACGCGGCCCGCGTCAAAGGCGTCCAGGCCGTCGATCTTCTCCGAGACGCCCAGGAACTTGATCGGCAGGCCGGTGACGGCGCGCATCGAGAGCGCGGCGCCGCCGCGGCCGTCGCCGTCGGCGCGGGTCAGCACCAGGCCGGTCAGCGGCAGGCGTTCGTGGAAGGCCTTGGCGGTGCGCACCGCGTCCTGACCGGTCAGGGCGTCGGCGACCAGCAGGGTCTCGGACGGCGACGAGATCTTCGCGATCTCGGCCGCCTCGCTCATCATCGCCTCGTCGATCGTCGTGCGGCCGGCGGTGTCGAGGATGAGGACGTCGAAGCCCTGCAGCTTGGCGGCCTGCATGGCGCGCCGGGCGATATCGGGGGCCGACTGGCCGGCCACGATCGGCAGGAAGTTGGCGCCGGCCTGCTCGGCCAGCATGCCGAGCTGTTCCATGGCGGCCGGGCGGCGGGTGTCGAGCGAGGCCAGCAGGACCTTCTTGCGCTCGCGGATCAGGCGCAGCGCCAGCTTGCCGGCGGTGGTGGTCTTGCCCGAGCCCTGCAGGCCGGCCATCAGGATCACGGTCGGCGGGTTCAGCGAGAGGTTCAGGCCCTCGGCCTCGCCCTCGCCGCCCAGCATCTCGACCAGGCCGTCATAGGTGATCTTCACCACCTGATCGGCCGGCTTCACGGCGCGGATCACCGCCTCGCCGGTGGCGCGTTCCTTGGCCTTGGCGATGAAGTCGCGGACGACCGGCAGGGCGACGTCGGCCTCGAGCAGGGCCACGCGCACCTCGCGCATCGCCTCGTCGATGTCCTTCTCAGACAGCACGCCACGACCGGAAAGCCGGTCGAAAACCCCTGTCAGCCGATCTGTAAGCGCGTCGAACATTCAATCACCTATGGCCCAAACGCGGTCGACCCCCGTGGACGATTGCGTCGACGGGGGGCCTCGCCGCTCTCGTCCCATATAGGATGGGGGTCGTAGCGGTGGAGGGCGCTGACCAAGGTTGGCGCCGGAAGGGCGCGCTTATGCGCCTGTGGAGAACTCAGGTCAAGGAAGGGGCGTCGCGGCGGGCCGGCGCGGCAACGTCGCACCCGCCACAAGCAAGGCGACGCCGGTAACGCCCCGCCCGTGAGAACCGCCAAGGCGTGTTGGGCCTCTCCCACGGCGCTGCCGCGCCTGGGAGAGGAGACGTCAATCTTCCCCCCGCGCCGCGAGGTTCGTCACGCGGTCGCCGGAGATCGAGACCAGGGCGACGTCGAGGCTGATGACGATCTCGTTCTCCGCCCGGTGGCTGATCCGAATTTCGCCGGAGCCGAGGGCGACCGCTTCGAAGGTGACGTCGATGCGGCCGCCAGGGGCCACGCGCGCGGCCTGAGCCCACGGCTCTATGACCACGAGGGCTTCGTCGGGACGCTCGTTCACGTAGGACAGGCGGGGCATGGCGGTCTCCGGCAGGCGTCCAGTTGCCGCCGACCCGAACCCGCGATCAAGTGCGATCCATGTCCGAAAGCCGCCAGCGATTATCGGCGAACGCCACTATCTTCACGCCATGACCCAATACGCCCTCTTCGAAACCGCCATCGGCCACGCCGGCATCGCCTGGGGCGATCACGGCCTGGTCGGCGTCCACCTGCCCGAGGCCGACCCCGAGGCAGCGCGCCGCTCGTTCCTGCGCCGCTTCCCCGAGGCCTCCGAGGCTCCGGTCCCGGCCGAGTTCGGCAAGACGGTCGAGGACATCCGCGCCCTGATGCGCGGCGAGAAGCCCGACCTGCTGGACACGCCCATCGACCTGTCCCGCACGCCGGAGTTCCACGCCAAGGTCTACGAGATCGCCCGCGCCATTCCGCCCGGCGAGACCCTGACCTATGGCGAGATCGCGGTGAAGTTGGGCGATAAGCTGCTGGCCCGCGACGTCGGCCAAGCGCTGGGCAAGAACCCCTGGCCCATCGTGGTGCCCTGTCACCGGATCACCGCGGCCGGCGGCAAGCCCGGCGGCTTCTCCGCCCGCGGCGGGGTGAACACCAAACTGAAGCTGCTGGGGATCGAGGGCGCGAAGGCGGCGGCCCAGGCCGACCTGTTCGCGCTCTAGCTGGCCGGCCCGCCGCGCACGCCGGCATGACGCGCCGCGGCGGCGGCGACGTCGCTGGCCTGCCCCTTCAGCGGTCCACGCAGGAAGGCGTCGAGGATGTCGGCGGTTGTGCGCACCGTGTCGGCCGCGCCGCGCGGGCCGCCGATCACCTGGTGCGCGGCCCAGGCGCCCGGGGGGCTCAGCATGAAGTCCGCGTCCGTGAAGCTGAGGTGGGCGGCGCCGTCGAGGGCGTAGCGCCAGCCGCTGGCGGGGACGCGCGCCATCACCGCCTGCGTCGCCTCGGCATAGGGCCTCATCGCGGACGTCCGCTCGCTTTCGAGCAGCAGGAGCGGCCCCTGGAAAGCCTCGCCCCGCACGTCACCATAGAGCATGCCGTCGATGTCGGCCGCCGCCCGCACGCGGGCATCCTGGCCCGCGATCAGGACCGCGGTGGCCCCGCCGAAGGAATGGCCGGCGACGGCCACCCGGGTCGGATCGAGGCGCCCCGCCAGGACCGGGCCCAGGGCGTTGGGACGGCCGAGCTGGTCCAGGACGAAGCCGACGTCTGCGGCGCGGACCAGAACCTGCCGCTGCATGTAGGCGACGCGATCCCCCTCGCGGTCGCCCGAGTTGAGGGTGAAGCCCACGATCCGCCCGTCCGCGAGCTGGGTCACCGCCGCCTCGTGCGGATGGTCGACGGCGAGGACGACATAGCCCCGACTGGCGAGATCGGTGAGAAGCGCCGTGTAGACGCCTCGGGTCGCGCCGTGGCCATGAGAAAAGACCAGGACCGGCCAGGCCCTGCGGTCGGCGGACACCGGCGCCCCGGCGGCGGCGAAAATCCGAGTTTCGCCGAAGCGCCGGAAGACGAAGCGAGGAACGCCCATGATGCTTGGCGGCAGGCGGCCGAGCCCGTCCAGGTACGGAATGGCGGCGGCTCCTGCACGCGCGGCGCCCGGGACTGAGGGGTACCAGGCCTGCACGACGACGGCGCGACGGTCGGTCGGGTCGTCGGTCGCGGCTTCGAGGCGCGCCGGGTCGGTCCAGCGCAGTATCTCGGAGCCCACCGCGTAGGGGCCGCTGGGCCTGGGCAGCACGGGCGCGGGCAGCACTGCCCAGCACGCCGCGGCGACCGCCATCAAGGCCGCGAGGCCGGTGGCGCCGAGAATGCGCACCGCCCAGCCTGGCCGCGCCTGAACCGGCAGTGCGGTGGCCGCCAGCAGGGCGTAGCCCGCCACGAACTGCCAGGTGAAGCCGTGCAGCGCGTACTGCGCGCCGGCCAACAGGACGAGCGCCGCGCAGGCGAATGCGCGCGCGCCGCGGCCCAGGCGCGGCGCGCACAGGCGCCATGCGGCCACCGCCAGCAGGCCCGCCAGCAGCGCAGCGTCGATCCGGGTCATGTCTCTTCGCCCTCCGCCGGCCACGTTCGCGCATCGCCATGCAGCTGTCGCGTGGATTGCGTGGCGAACCCGTGCGGCGGCGACGCGGCCTCTAGGCGGCGTCGACGGCGCCCGCTAACACCGGGACATGAGCATCGGCGTGTTCGATTCCGGGGTCGGCGGCCTCACCGTGCACCACCGGCTGGTGGAGCGGTTCCCGCAGGCCGACTTCATCTACCTGGCCGACCAAGCCAACGCCCCCTATGGCGGGCGGCCTGGCGAGGAGATCGTCGAACTGACCAAGGCCGGCTGCATCCGGTTGTTCGAGGAAGGCTGCGACGTCGTGGTCCTGGCCTGCAACACCGCCGCGAGCGTGGCCCTGCGCCGGCTGCAGCAGACTTGGCTGCCCGGCTACCGGCGCGAGCTGGGCCGGCCGGTGAACATCCTGGGCATCGTGGTGCCGACCATCGAGGCGGCCACCGGCCTGCCCTGGGAGCACGAGGCCCAGTGGCGCGAGGAGAAGGCCGAGAAGCTGGAGATCCTGGGCGTGTTCTCGACGCCCGCGACCACGAAGAGCCGGGTCTATGAGATCGAGATCGACAAGCGCCGGCAGGACGTGGCCGTCTTCTCCGAGCCCTGCCCTGAACTGGCCCGGATGATCGAGACCAATGCGCCACGCGACGAACTGGCGGCCACGATCCAGGGCCATGTGAAGGCGCTGGCGACCCGCATCGGCCGCCATCCCGACCGGGCGATCCTCGGCTGCACGCACTACGAGATCGTGGCCGACCTGTTCCAGGCCGCGCTGCCGCCCGGAACGCCGCTGATCCGTCAGCCCGACGCGACGGCCGATGCGCTGGAGCGCTATTTCGCCCGCCATACCGAGTTCCAGCCGGGAACGACCGCCGTTCGTCGCTTTCTGACCACCGGTCAGCCCGGCCAGCAGAACAGTCTGGTTGAGACCTTCTGGGGAGGACCGCTAAGCTTCGAACCGGCCTGACTTCGGGGGAGAAGCATGCGGTCCATGATCCTGGCGGCGCTCGCCGCCGTGGCGTTCGTTTCGGACGCAAGCGCCGAGGTCGTCGACAAGGGCGCCTACGGCTTTCGGCTGAAGTTCGTGCAGCAGGTCGCCGCGCCGCCCGACAAGGTCTTCCGGGCGCTGGGCGAGATCGGCCAGTGGTGGGACGGCGCCCACAGCTACTCCGGCAAGGCCTCGAACATGACGATGCCCCTGAAGGCGACGGACTGCTTCTGCGAGACCCTGCCGGGCGGTGGAAGCGTGCGTCATGGCGTCGTGGAACTGGTGATCCCGAACCAGCTGGTCCGGGTGGATGCGGCTCTGGGTCCGCTGCAGGATGAAGGGGTCTCGGCCGCGCTGGCCTTCAACCTCAAGGCCAAGGATGGCGGAACCGAGCTCACCACGACGTACAACGTCGGCGGGGCGCGGGACTTCATCGTCTCCATCGCGCCCGCCGTGGACGGGGTCATCGGCGGCGCGGTGAAGCGGCTGAAGAGCTACGTGGAGACCGGCAAGCCCTGAACGCGCGCGGCGGCGCTGAGCGCCTCGTCCAGGCGGGCGCCTTCGCGGTAGGGCGCGAGGTCGGGCGTCGGTGGGCCGCCCGATCCCATGCTGGGTTCGGGCAGGGCCGCGCCGATCCGCGTCTCGACCGGGAACACGCCACACCACGCCGGCCAGCCCTCATCCGCGGGTAGGTCGCCGGGGCCGTCGTTGCGCGCCTTCGCCGAAGCTTCCTCGATCTCCATCTCGACCAGAGTGATCCGGCGGAGTTCGTCGTCGGTGGTGGGCCGCAGCTTGAGCGGCCGGCCCGCGTAGAGCCGGTCGATGAACGCGTCCATGGCGGCGCGGACATCGCCGAGGTCGCGAATCAGCCGCGCGCGGCCGAAGGCCATCACCGAGCGGTAGTTCAGCGAATGCATGATGCCCGAGCGGCCGACGATGAAGCCGTCCAGAAAGCTCACGGTGACGCAGACCGGCGCGCCCTCGGCGACAGTGGCCAACATCCGACTGGCCGCCGCGCCATGCCAGTAGAGCTTGCGGCCCTCGCGCCAATAGGCCGTGGGCGTCACAAAGGGCTGGCCGTCGATGACATAGCCCACGTGCGCCATCACCCCGGCGTCCAGCACCGAATAGACCGCGGCCTCATCGTAGCGCGCCCGCTGGGGCCGGCGGCGCACGCGCGAGCGGTCGGTGGGCGTGAAGGCGGCGGCTCCGTCGTCCGGCGGGCTCATGACGTGGCCTGCGCGGGGTTGGGCGCGGGTCCCGCCGGTGGGGGCGTGACGGGGACCCGCGCCACGACCGGCGGCGGCTCTGGGAGCAGCCGGACCACCGGCGAGGGCATGAGGATCGCAGGGAGCGCCGTCGCCACGACGGCCACCGCTACGGCGTAGGCCAGGGTGCTGACGGCGAGGCGGCGCAGCGTGTCGATCGTCGGATGGAACGGGGTGTCGGGCATGGCCGCCTCCTTTCTGAGATTGGCGAGCTACGCCTTGTGTGGTCTGCTAAACAGGTCCACTTCGCACAATCTGGACAGACCATTCGGGGGCGGCATGAGCTGGGCCGACATCTATCCCTGGGCTGCGCCCGAAGCCGGCCGGCCGGTGATCCGCCAGGTCTACGACCAGGTCCGCAGCGCCATCCACGCGGGGGCTCTCAAGCCCGGCGGCCGCCTGCCGTCCAGCCGCGACCTGGCGCTCCGGCTGGGTGTGGCGCGGGCCTCGGTGGTGGCGGCCTACGACCAGTTGCTGGCCGAAGGCTACGCCCAGGGCCGCACCGGCTCGGGCACCTATGTCTCGGATGACCTGTCGGGCGTGCTGGACCTGACGACCCCGACGCCCGCGCCCGTCGCCGCGCCGCCGGCCATGCCCGAACGGGCGCTGGGCCTGGCCGAGATCATGGCGCACGCGCCCTCGCTGGAGCCGCAGACCTTCTCCAACGGCCGCACCCTGATGGACGCCCGGGCGCAGGACGCCTGGTCGGTCTCCACGCGCCGGGCCTTGCGGACCCTGTCCGCCGCTCATTTCGGCTACGGCGAGCCGGCCGGGGACCAGCGCCTGCGCGCCGCCATCGCCGACTACCTGCGCGCGGCGCGGGGGGTGGTCTGCGAGGCCGAGCAGGTGATCGTCACCGCCGGCGCTCAGCATGCTGTCGACCTGGCCGTTCGGCTCTTGCTGAAGCCGGGCGACCGGGTCTGGCTCGAGGATCCAGGCTACGCCAACACCTGGCAGGCGCTGCTGGCCGCCCAGGCCGAGGGCGTGGCCGTTCCCGTGGACCGCTCCGGGCTGGTGGTGCAGGCGGGCATCGCCGCCGCGTCGGACGCCAGGGCCTGTTTCGTGACGCCTTCCCATCAGTTTCCACTGGGCGTGGCCATGTCGATGGGCCGGCGGCTGGAGCTGGTTGCCTGGGCGCGGGCGGCGGGCGCCTGGATCCTCGAGGACGATTATGCCTCCGAGTTCCGCTACGCCGGCGCGCCGCTGGCGTCGCTACAGGGGTTGGATGGCGGCGAACGCACGATCTACGTGGGCACCTTCAACAAGTCGCTCTTTCCCGGCCTTCGACTGGGCTACCTGGTGGCGCCGAAGCCGCTGGTCCAGGCCTTTGCGGGCCTGCGCCGCCTGGCGGACCGCCAGCCGCCGACGCTCACCCAGGCCATTGCGCTGGACTTCCTGGAGAGCGGCCAGTTCGCCGCCCACATCCGCCGCCGCCGCCTGGCCTATAAAGCCCAGCGTGACGCGCTCGCCGAGGCGCTGCAGAAGCGCCTGGGCCATGTGCTGGACGTGGACGTCCCAGACCAGGGCATGCACCTGATCGCCTATCTGAAGGATGGCCGCCGCGATCTGGACGTCGAGGCGGCGGCCATGAAAAAGGGGGTGACCGCGCGTGCGATCAGCCCCCTCTATCACCAGGCGTCGCCGCGCCAGGGCCTGCTGCTGGGCTTCACCGGCTTCCCGCCGAAGGCCATGGATCCGGGCGTCGCGCGCCTGGCCGCTGTGCTGGAACGATAGAAACTCCGCTCATCCCGGCCTTCGCCGGGATGAGCGGAAGAGATCAGGCCGCCAGCGCCGTCTCCGCCGCGATCACGCGGCTCGCGGCATTGACCACGGCCGCGATGCGCAGCGCCGCCTGGATGTTGGCGGTGGGCACGCCGTGCTTCTTCAGCTCGGCCTCGTGGGCGTCGAGGCACATGCCGCAGCCGTTCACGGCCGACACGGCGGTCGACCACAGCTCGAAATCGGCCTTGTCCACGCCCGGGTTGGCCAGGACGTTCATCCGCAGGCGCGCCGGCAGCGTCTTGTATTCGCCGTTCGAGAGCAGGTGCAGCGAGCGGTAGTAGACGTTGTTCATGCCCATGATGGCGGCGGCCGCCTTGGCTGCGGCCTTGGCTTCTGCGGACAGGCCGGCGGCGTCCGCAGCCGTTTCGATCGCCTTCACCACGGCGGGGGTGCCCACGGCGTGGGCCGAGGCGACGAAGGCGCCCCACTTCTGCTGGTCGGTGAGGACGGTCTCGGAGGCCAGGCTGCCGAGGTTCAGGCTGATGTCCTTGGCATAGGCGGGCAGGCCGTCGCGCAGGGCGTCGAGGGACATGGTGGTCTCCGGAAAGTTCAGATGAAAAAACCGGGGGCGCTCTTTGGGGGAGAGAAGGGGAGCGCCCCCGGCCAGCACTGGACCGCGCGGTGTGCTTACGCGGCCCAGGGAAGCGTCGCTTACGCGGCCTTCAGGGTTTCGCCGCCAACCGAGCGGTTGCACGGGCAGAGTTCGTCGGTCTGCAGCGCGTCGAGGACGCGCAGGGTGTCCTGCGGGTTCCGGCCGACGTTGAGGTTCGTCACGTAGACGTGCTGCACGACGTTGTCGGGATCGACGATGTAGGTGGCGCGGAGCGCGACGCCTTCTTCTTCGTTCAGCACCCCCAGGTCGCGGGCGAACTTCCCGGAGTTGTCGGCGAAGTTCCAGATCGCCAGTTCGTTCAGGTCCGGATGCTCGCGGCGCCAGCCGAGCTTGGAGTGCTCGTTGTCGGTCGAGCCGCCGAGGACGACGGTGTCACGGTCGGCGAATTCGCGGTTCAGGCGGGCGAACTCGGCGATCTCGGTCGGGCACACGAAGGTGAAGTCCTTCGGATAGAAGAAGATCACCTTCCACTTCCCGGGGAAGCTCTCCTTGGTGATGGTCTCGAAGGCGCTCTCGCCGTTTTCCTCGTGACGCATGAACTTGGGCTTCACGCCCACAACCTTGAAATCGGGCAGCGTCTGGCCAACACCCAGCATACAACTCTCCTAAAATGTAAGGGCGGCCACAGGGGGAGGAGGGCCGCCGGACCGGGGAGATAGGGAGTCTTGGCCGACAATTCCAATCGATAGTTTTTGGCGTCGGGATAGGTTTGGTCTATATAGCTGATGGGTCCCGGCTCGGCCTGCGCGGCTTCACCGCTCCGTTGGCCGGGATGACAGGTTTCAAGGCATGCTCCCCACCATCCGACAGCTGCAGTACCTGAAACTGCTTGCCGAGCACGGAGCGTTCGGCAAGGCCGCCGAGGCCGCCCACGTCACCCAGCCCACGCTGTCGGCCGGCATCCAGGAGCTGGAACGCACCCTGGGCGCTCCGGTGGTGGACCGGGCGCGGACGGGAGTCATCCTGACGCCGGTGGGCGAGGAGGCGTTGCGCCGGGCGACGGTGATCCTCAACGAGGCCGAGGAACTGGTCGAGGCGGCCAAGAACGCCGGCCAGCCGCTGACCGGCCGCTTCCGCCTGGGCGTGATCCCAACCATCGCTCCGTTCCTGCTGCCGGGCGCTCTGCCCTTGCTGCGGGAGCGCTTTCCCAAGCTGCGACTGTTCCTGCGCGAGGATCTGACCCAGCGGCTGATCGCGGAGCTGAAGGCCGGCCGGCTGGACGCCGCCCTGATCGCCCTGCCGTTCGATATGGCGGGCCTGGAATGGGCCCATGTGGCGGACGACGAGCTGCTGGCGGCGCTGCCGGCGGATCATCCGCTGGCCAAGCTGAAGACCGCCTCGCCCGAAGCCCTGGAGCAGGAGAACCTGATCCTCCTCGAGGACGGCCACTGCCTGCGCGAGCACGCGTTGTCCGCCTGCCGCCTCGACCCGCCGCGCGTGGGCGTGGGCGAGGAGCCCTTCGCCGCCACCTCCCTCCCGACGCTGGTGCAGATGGTGGGCTCGGGGCTGGGGGTCACCTTCCTGCCCCAGATGGCGGTGAGCGCGGGCTTGGCCGAGGCGGCGCAGGTCGCCGTCCGGCCGATCGACGCCGAACATCCCGCCCGCGAGATCGTCGTCGCGTGGCGAGCGGGGTCGAACCGGCGCGCCGAGGGCAAGCTGCTGGCCGAGGTGCTGAAGGAAGTCTGAGCGCCCCTCGGCCTCGGCCCCGCTCCTTCGTCATCCCCGGGCCTGACCCGGGGATCCAGGCTGCGCGCCCTCTGGAATGAGTGGCGGGTCAAGCCGGTCGTGCCGATCCCTGCGGCGTTTTAGACACAGTTTAGACTGTATCGAAAAACCGCTTGCGGGCCGATACGATTTCGATGTATCTAATTTTCAGACATATCGAAACTAGGTCTAAATCAGATGCATAGACACTTTCACGAACACCGTTTCCACCGCAGCCGCCATGGCTGGGGCGGCCGCATGGGCCGCGACCACGAAGGCGACCGGCATGAGCGCCGCGGCCGGCGCTTCGGCCGCTTCTTCGAGCACGGCGACCTGCGCGTCGTGGTCCTGGCCCTGCTCGAGGAGCAGCCGCGCCACGGCTACGAGCTGATCAAGGAGCTGGAGGAGCGCACCGGCGGCGCCTACCGGCCGTCACCCGGCGTGGTCTATCCGACCCTGGCGATGCTGGAGGACGAGGGCCTGATCCGGCAGACGGAAGCCGAGGGCGGCCGCAAGCGCTTCGAGATCACCGCCGACGGCAAGGCCGAGCTGGACCGCAGCCGCCCCGCCGTCGACCAGGTCTTCGGCCGGATGGACGAGGCCTCGCGTCACGCCGGCCCCGGTCGCCACCGCGTGGGCCGGGCGATGATGAACCTCGGCATGGCGCTGAAGAACCGCATGGGCCGCCCGGTCTCTCCGGAAGAGCTCGATCGGATCATCGCCATGATCGACGACACCGCAGCCGCCATCGAGCGGACCTGATCTCCTCCCCACCTGATCCGGTCGCCTGAACCGCTTCTTCCCCAGAAGCCCGAGCGGTTCCACCTCGAGCCTCCGCCCCCAGCGGAGGCTCTTTTTTGCCTCAGGTGCGACGCCTGCGCCTTTCCCCTATATAGCCGCGGCCATGAGCCGTCCGTTCCTTAAGATGAACGGGCTCGGCAACGACTTCGTCGTGGTCGAGACCCGCAGCGCCCCGTTTTCGCCGACCGCCGAAGAGGTGCGCGCGATCGCCGACCGCAAGTCGGGCGTTGGCTGCGACCAGCTTATCGTGATCGAGAAGGCCGAGGGCGCCGACGCGCGCGTGCGCTTCTGGAACGCCGACGGCGAGGAGGTCTCGGCCTGCGGCAACGGCACGCGCTGCGTCGGCTGGCTGCTCATGCAAGGCAGCGGCAAGGACGAGGCCGTGATCGAGACCAAGGCGGGTCGCCTGGTGGCCACCCGCGCCGGCGACCGGCTGGTGAGCGTCGACATGGGCAAGCCGCGCCTGGCGTGGAACGAGATCCCGCTGGCCGAGGCGCACGACACGGCCGCTCTGGACGTCGTGCTCTATCACCATGCCGACCTGATGGCGCCGCCCGGCTGCGTCTCGATGGGCAACCCGCACGTGGTGTTCTTCGTGCCGGACGTCGAGGCGGTTCCGATCGCCAAGATCGGGCCGGCGATCGAAAAGCACCCGCTGTTCCCCGAGCATGTGAACGTCGGCTTCGCCCAGGTGCTGGACCGCGACCGCATCCGCCTGCGGGTCTGGGAGCGGGGCGCGGGCCTGACCAAGGCCTGCGGCACCGGCGCCTGCGCGGCCCTGGTGGCCGCGTCGCGCCGCGACCTGGTCGGGCGCCACGCCACGATGGTGCTGGACGGCGGCGAGTTGCACGTCGAATGGCGCGATGATGGCCATGTGATCATGACCGGGCCCGCGGCCGTCGACTTCATGGGTGAGCTGCCCGGGGGCCAGACTTGAGCGAGCCGACCTGGCCGCCCCGGCCGCGTCGGTGGTGGATCGCTTTCCTGCTGAACGCACTCTTCCCGCCCGTGGGCTTCGCCTATGCCGGGGCGTGGAAGGCGGTCGGTATGACCGTGGTCATACTCATCGCCGGCGCGGTGGCGGCCAACGAGTGGACGCTGGCGTCGCCGCCGGGCGTCTATCGCTTCGGGCTGGACGGACTGTTGGTCGGCGCGGGGGTGTGCGCCGTACTGTTCGGCGCCGCGGCGGCCGTGCTGGCCTGGCGCGCGCCGCCGCGCGGCGGCCGGCCCAGCAAGCTGGCGCTGGCCTATCTCGCGCCCTGGGTGCTGCTGGTCGTGGCCAACATGGTCTTCAGCGCCTACGGCCCGCACCCGACCTACAACATCGAGAGCGAAGCGATGTCGCCGACGCTGCGGCCGGGCGACATCCTGATGGTCGACGGCGCCCGCGCCGAGTGCGGCCACGCGGGCGTGAAGTCGGGCGACGTGGTGGTGTTCCGCAGGCCGGGCACGGCTGCGCCCTTCGTCCAGCGCGTGATCGCCGGCCCCGGCCAGACGGTGGCGATGGAACAGGGCGTGCTGACCGTCGACGGAAAGGCCGTGGCGCGGCGTCCGATGGGCTCGGTGGCGCTGCCCAACCTGCCCGTGCGCGCGACCGAGTTCGAGGAGACGCTGGCCAACGGCGCGCGCTATCGCACCTATGACCTCGGCCCCACCGGCGAACTGGACCAGACGCGCGCGACGACGGTCCCGGCCGGTTCGTGGTATCTGTTGGGCGACAACCGCGACAACTCCGCGGACTCGCGGACCTTCGGCCCGGTGGCGGGCGCGGACGTCTGCGCCGTGGCGCTGAAGGTGGTCTACGCGAAGGACAAGAGCCGTGTCGGCCGACGCCCCTGACAAGACGAGCGACGTCGACATCGTCACGTTCGGCTGCCGGCTGAACGCCTACGAGAGCGAGGTCATCCGCAAGCGGGCCGCCGAGGACGGGCTCTCCGACGCCATCGTCTTCAACACCTGCGCGGTGACGAACGAGGCCGTTCGCCAAGCGCGCCAAGCCATCCGCAAGGCCCGCCGCGAGCGGCCGGGGGCGAAGCTGATCGTCACGGGGTGCGCGGCCCAGATCGACCCCGCCGCCTTCGCCGCCATGGCCGAGGTGGACCTTGTGCTGGGTAACGCCGAGAAGAGCCAGGCTGGCGCCTACGCCCCGCCGGCGCCCGACGCCGAGCCGATGCGGGTGCGCGTCAACGACATCATGAGCGTGCACGAGACGGCAGGGCACCTGATCGACGGGCTGAAGGACCGGGCGCGCGCCTACGTCGAGGTCCAGAACGGCTGCGACCACCGCTGCACCTTCTGCATCATCCCCTACGGACGCGGGAACTCGCGCTCGGCCGCCGCCGGCGAGGTGGTGGAACAGGTGCGCAAGCTGACCGCCCAGGGCTACCAGGAGGTGGTGCTGACCGGGGTGGACGTGACGAGCTGGGGCGCCGACCTGCCCGGCCAGCCGACGCTGGGCCAGCTGGTGGCGCGGATCCTGAAGCTGGTCCCCGAGCTGCCGCGCCTGCGCCTGTCGTCCATCGACGCGGCCGAGATCGACCCCGACCTGATGCGCTGCCTGCGCGACGAGCCGCGGCTGATGCCCTACCTGCACCTGTCACTGCAGGCCGGCGACGACATGATCCTGAAGCGCATGAAGCGCCGCCACCTGCGCGCCGACGCGCTGAAGCTGGTGGCCGAGGTGCGCGCCGCCCGGCCCGACATGGCCTTCGGCGCCGACCTGATCGCGGGCTTTCCCACCGAGACCGACGAGATGTTCGAGAACTCGATCCGGCTGGTGGAGGAGGCGGACCTGGCCTTCCTGCACGTCTTTCCGTTCAGCGCCCGGCCCGGCACGCCAGCCGCCCGGATGCCGAAGGTGAAGGGCGAGGTGGTCAAGGCTCGCGCCGCCCGCCTGCGGGCCGCCGGCGAGGCGGGACTGGCGCGCCACTTGGGGCGCCAAGTCGGCCGGACGTTGTCGGGGCTGGTCGAGCGGCCGGGCGTGGCGCGCGCCGAGGACTTCACCGAGATCGCCTTCGTGGGCGAGGCCGAGGTGGGCCAGGTGACGTCGATGCGCATTACGGGCCATGACGGCCGGCGGCTGACGGCGGAGGCGGCGTGACCAGGACGGGCGGATGCCAGTGCGGCGCCGTACGCTTCCACGTCGAGGGCGACCTGGGCCGCGCCAGCATCTGTCACTGCCGCATGTGCCAGAAGGCGTTCGGCGCGTTCTACGGCCCCTATGTCTCGATGAACGCCGAGCAGGTGACCTGGACGCGCGGCGCACGGAAGCTGTTCGCCAGCTCCAACCTGGTCAGCCGCGGTTTCTGCGGCGACTGCGGCACCCAGCTCACCTTCGAGGGCTCGGGCTTCTTCGACATCGCCATCGGCGCCTTCGACGACCCGCGCGACATCCGGCCCACCATCCAGATCGGCCTCGATTCCAAGCTGCCCTGGGTGGACGAGCTGGGCGCGCTGCGCACGCAATCGCCCGAGACCCAAGCCAAGACCGCCGAGTACCAGGCCAAGGTCGTCAGCCACCAGCACCCGGACCACGACACCTAGGTCGGCGGCGCGCGGCCGGGGAAGCCCGGCATCTGCCAGCCGAACAGAATGGCGCCAGCGCGCACCAGGAAAGCTGCGAGGAACCCCGTGGTCCCGCTGACCGCCAGCGGCAGCTCCAGGGCATGCAGCCCGACGAACAGCGCAGCGCCGATCAGCGCCGGCGTCACATAGAGCTCGCGGCGCAGCAGGATCGACGGCTCGTGGGCCAGGACGTCGCGGATCACCCCGCCGAACGACGCCGTGAGCACGCCCATGATGATCGCCGAGAACGGCGGCACGCCGAGCGAGGTGGCCTTCAGGGCGCCCACCACGGCGTAGGCCGCCATCCCCAGCGCATCCAGCCAGAGCAGCAGGCGCTCGCGGCCTTGTCCCCAGCCGAGCAGCCAGATGGCGAGCGCGGCGACCAGACAGACGATGATGTACTCGGGCCGGCCCACCCAGAAGACCGGCACGTCGATCAGGAGGTCTCGCAGCGTGCCGCCGCCGACGCCGGTCACGGCGGCGAAGAAGCCGAAGGTGATGATGTCGTGCTTGCGCCGCGCCGCAGCCAAGGCGCCCGAAGCGCCGAACACCGCCACGGCGGCGTAGTCCAGCACGGCGAGGGCCTGGGCGAGCGCGTCCATGCCCCTTGATGCGGTGGCGCGTGACGCGGGGCAAGTGGCCCGCTAGAAGGCCCGCCATGGCAGAACCCAAACGCGGCTGGTTCGCGCGCCTTACCGAAGGCCTGACCAAGTCATCCAAGCAGATGGGCGAGCAGATCGCCCAGGTCTTCGTCGCCAAGGAGCCGCTCACCCAGGAGAAGCTCGACGAGCTCGAGGAGATGCTCATCGAGGCCGACCTGGGCCCGCATTCGGCCGCGCGGATCACCGAGCGCTTCGCCTCGGAGAAATTCGGCAAGGACGTCGACGAGAACGAGATCCGCGAGGCGCTGTCGGCGGCGATCGGCGACGAACTGTCCGGCCGCCAGGGGTCTTTCGAGCCGCTGTCGGGGCCGAAACCCTACGTCGTGCTGTTCATCGGGGTGAACGGATCGGGCAAGACCACCACCCTGGGCAAGATCGCCACGGACCTGACGCGGCAGGGCGCCAAGGTGCTGGTGGTCGCCGGCGACACTTTCCGCGCCGCGGCGGTCGAGCAGCTAAAGGTATGGGCCGAACGGGCCGGCGCGCAGTTCATGGGTCGCCCCACGGGATCGGATGCCGCAGGCCTGGCGTTCGACGCCGTGCAGAAGGCCCGCGACGAGGGCTACGACGTGGTCCTGATCGACACCGCCGGCCGCCTGCAGAACAAGCAGGGCCTAATGGACGAACTCCTGAAGATCATCCGGGTCGTGAAGAAGGTCGATCCCGACTATCCGCATGAGACGCTGTTGGTGCTGGACGCCACCGTGGGCCGCAACGCCCTGGCTCAGGAAAACATCTTCGGCAACCAGATCGGGGTCTCGGGCATCGTGATGACCAAGCTGGACGGCACCGCGCGCGGCGGGGTGCTGGTGCCGGTGGCCCAGGCCTCCGACAGCCCGATCAAGCTGGTGGGCGTGGGCGAGGGGGTCGACGACCTGCAGCCGTTCGACGCCCGCGCGTTCGCCCGCTCACTGGTGGGCCTCGAGGAACCGATTCGATGAGCGCCGAGAACAACCGGCACTGGGTCCGCTATTTCGTGGACTACGCCGCCCTGGCCGCCTTCCTGGCCGTCTACCTGGTGACCAGGGACCTGCAGAAGGCCACGTGGGGCCTGGTCGTGGGTTCGGTGGTGGCGATCGTCGTCGGCTTCGCGGTCGAGCGCCGCATCGCGCCGCTGCCGCTGTTCGTGGGCGGCGCGGGCCTGGTGTTCGGGGGCGCCTCGCTCTTCTTCCACGACCCGCGAATCCTGAAGATCAAGCCGACCATCGTGAACACGGCCATCGGCCTGTTGCTGCTGGGCGGCCTTCTGATGAAGAAGCATCCGCTCAAGCTGGTGCTGGGCGAGGCGTTCGAGATGCCCGACGCCACCTGGCGGCGGCTGACCCTGAACTACGCCGCCTTCTTCCTGGCGCTAGCCGCGCTGAACGAGGTGATCTGGCGCACCCAGCCGGACGGCACGTGGGTGCTCTTCCGTTTCCCGGGCATGATGATCCTGACAGTGGCGTTCTCGATCGCCCACGCGCCATTGCTGATGAAGTACGTGAAGGCCGAGGAGCTGCCCCCGCCGCCGACGGAGTAGCGGCCTATTTGGGGAAGGTGATGTTGGTCGGGCGCAGGTGGGGCGTCTGGATGCGGTTGTAGTCCGCGTCCGCCAGGCCGCCGACGATCAGGCCGAGCAGCTCCGCGCCGCCGGCCACGTGGGGCGGCGGTTCGCCGTAAAGCTGTCGCCAAAGGGCGACGGCTTCCTCGTAGATGCGCTCATCCCGTCCCATAAGGGCCTATCAAATGCGACTGCACGGACAAAACCCGCCGGGGACGTACGGCGTTCCGTGATAAATTACAGTTAATTTCGGCGCTTAGCCGTGGAACCCACGGCAGGTGGTTCAGACGCGGATGTCGAACAGCGAGCCGGGGCGCAGGATTTTCTGCGGCTGATCGCCAGGCTCCACCGCCACCGTGCGTTGCGGCGCAACGGGCGAAGGGGCTGCGACCGTCGCCTGGGGCGCGGGCGCGGCGGCCTGGACCGGCGCCTGGGCCTTCCCAAGCGCCTCGAAGAACGCCCGCTGGGCGGCCAGTTTCGAGGTGTCCTGTCCCATCGGACGCTGAGGCGCCTGCTGCGGGAACGGGTTCGAGCGGATCGTGGTCACGGGCGGCCAACATGGTTAACGGGCGACGCAGGCAAACTGCCGCTTACGCCTCAACGCAGGGTTAACGCGCCAGTTTCGCGAGCCTCGCGGCCTCCGCTTCGTCCAGCGGACCGGTGTGTTTCGCCAGGACCACGCCATCGCGGCCGATGACATAGGTCTCTGGCACGCCCGTGACGCCGAACTCGACCCCCGCGCGGCCGTCGCGGTCGACCAGGGCCGTGGTGAACGGATTGCCCAGCCGGGTCAGGAAGGCCTGGGTGTTGGGCGGCGCGTCCTTGTAGGCGACGCCGACGACGCGGACACCCGAGCCCTTGAGGCCCATCAGCACAGGATGCTCGATCTCGCACGGGGCGCACCACGAGGCGAAGAAGTTCACCACCATGGGACCTTCGGCGGCCGCTGCGCGGATTCGCACCGGCTGGCCCTCGGCCAGGGTCGGCAAGGTGAGGTCGGGAACCGGCTTGCCGACCAACGCCTGCGGCTGGACCTGGGGGTCGCGCTTCAGGGCGTAGAAGTAGAAGAGACCGCCCAGGGCCACGAGCGCCGCGATCGGCAGGAAGGCGAGCCAGCGGGTCATCCTACTTCGCTCCCGTTGGGAGCTTCGAAGGACAGGGCCCTGCGTAGGCTCGGCGAAGCAGGATCATTTGCGCGAGAGCTCTTCGTAGCGTCGACGCCACCGGCGCGCGCGGCTGAGCGACAGGCCGACCATGGCGGCGAAGACGATGGCCGTGATGGCGAAGGCCGGGACGATGAACTCGGCGTACTTGAAATCGAACATCAGCCCCTCGCCACGCGGAGCGCCTCGGCCTCGGCGCGCCGGCGCCACACCTCGGCCCGGATGCCCACCAGCCATAGCGACCCGAAGGCCGACATGTAGCTGAGCGCCATCAGCAGCAGGGGGACCCAGAAGACCGGGGGCATCGACGGCCCACCCTTGCGGAACAGCGACGTGCCCTGGTGGATCGAGTTCCACCATTCGACGCTGAAGTGGATGATGGGCAGGTTGATCGAGCCGACGAGCGCCAGGATCGCCGCGGCGCGCGCCGCCTTCTGCTCGTCGTCCATCGAGGCCCGGAGCGCGATGTAGGCGATGTAGAGCAGGAACATCACCAGGACCGAGGTCAGCCGGCCGTCCCATTCCCACCAGGTGCCCCACATGGGCCGGCCCCACAGCGAGCCGGTGACCAGGGCCATGAAGGTGAAGGCGGCGCCCAGCGGCGCGGCCGCCACGGCGGCGCAGTCGGCCAGGGTGTGGCGGAAGATCAGCGCCAGGAAGCTGGCCACGCCCAGGCAGACATAGGCAAACATGCTCATCTGGGCCGCGGGCACGTGGATGAACATGATCCGGACCGTCTGGCCCTGCTGGTAGTCCTCGGGCGCGGTGAAGCCGAGGTAGAGGCCGGCGACGGCCAGCACGACGGCGATCACCCCGAACATCGGCGCCGCCCAGCGGGAGAACGCCATGAAGCGGTCCGGATTCGACAAGAAGGCGGGCGCCCAACTCATGCGTCCGGCATAGAGAGCGAGCGCCCGCCCCGCAAGCTGCAGCTTTGGACTAGAGCCTCGGAGGCGGCGGAGGTTCCGGCGGCTCGGGCGGCATGGGCATGTGATGGCCGACCGGGATCAGCATCGGCCCGAAGGAGGGGCCGGAGAACATGAGCATCGGCATGGCGTCGAAGGCCTTCTGCTGCTTCGCGTCGAGCTGGGCGTAGAAGGTCTTGATCGCCGCGATCTTGCGGCCGGTCTCGGCCTGCTGCTCGGCCATGCGCGCCTGCATCTCGTCGAGCCGCTGCAGGGTCGTCCGCTCGGTGTCCCGCTCGAACTTCACCATGTGGTCGCGATGGTCCTCGTCGCGGCGCGTGGCTTCGAGAAACGCTTTCAGGGCCGGCTCCTGGTCCGGGCGCAGCTGGAGCACGTCGGACAGGTAGTCGCTGCGACTCGTGTGATGAACGCCGCCGCCGTGGCGGTAGACGCGCATCTGGCGGCGCTCGGCCCGGTCGACGCGGTCGGGCCGATCCGAAGGGGCGGCGGCCGCCGAGTCCTCGTTGGCCTGGCGCCGCGCAGTGTCGGCCTGCGCCAGCGCCGCGCCGCCAGCAAGGAGGGGGGCCGTGAGGGCGAGGGCTCCAGCGAGGAGCCAGGTCATGGGTTTCGACATCGTCGTCTCTTCTCCCGGGGGTGGTTCCCTTCGAAGGGCCAGGCTGGGGCAGAGCATGGGGCCGAAAAGCGGCGCGCGGGATTAAGCTTTCTTCACATGCTTCCAAGGCCTTGAGGCGGCATATGGCGACGCTTCGAGGATGGAGCCCCGCCGATGATCGCCGCCCTGTTCGCCGCTGCCGCCGTGGTCACGGCCGCCCCCGCGCCGATGGACCCCGCGCAGGTAAAGGCCATCGAGGCCGTGGCCTACGATTACGTCGACGGCCAGCTGGAGGGTGATCCCGCCCGCGTGGCGCGCGCCTTGCACCCCGACCTCGCCAAGCGCGCGGTCACCACCGATCCCGACGAGAAGCTGGCGCTGCGCCGCATGTCGAAGGAAGAACTGGTCGACCTGACGAAACAGGGCGTGCTGAAGACGCCGAAGGACCAGTGGGACCGCTCGGTGCGCGTGCTGGACATCGCCGGCAACGCCGCCGTCGCCCGGGTCGAGACGCCCTGGTTCGTCGACTACTTCCACATGGGTCGCTTCGGCGAGCGCTGGGTGATCGTCAACGCCCTCTGGTATCCCAAGCCGAAGGGCTAGCTCAGCGCGTTACGGCAGGCGGCGGCCATGGCCAGGGGTCCGAAGGCGACCGCGGCTGCGGCATAGGCGCCGAGGAAGGCGAAGCCGCCGGTCCAGGGCAGTCCGGCCGCGAAGTTGGCGAGAGCGCCGCCGCCGAAGATCACCGGCGGCACGAACAGCGGCAGCACGATCACCGCGGTCAACAGGCCGCCGCGCCGGGCGCCCAGGCTGAGCGACGCCCCGATCCCTCCCACGAAGGCGAAGGCGATGCCGCCCAGCAGGGCGCAGGCGAAGATCAGGGGCGACAGGGCCGGGTCGGCGCCCAGCGCGATCGCGGCGAGCGGCGCGGCCAGGGCCAGGGGCGCGCCGGTCGCCAGCCACTGACCCGCGCACTTGACCAGGCAGGTGAGCTCCAGCGGCACCTGCGAGAGCATCAGGAGGTCCAGCGCCCCGTCCTCGTAGTCGCGCTCGAACATCCGCTCCAGCGACAGCAGCGAGGCCAGCGCGAGCGCGACCCACGCGGCGCCGGTGGCGATGGCGGCCAGGCGGTCGTGCTGCGGGCCGATGGCCAGCGGCAGGAAGGTGGCGACGCCGGCGTAGAAGCCCACGGCCACCAACGGCCCGCCGCCCCGTCCCCAGGCCAGTGTCGTCTCGCGGGCGATGAGGGCTCCCAACTGGCTCACGCGATCAGTTCCAGGCTGCGGGTGGCGACCGGCAGCGGGTCGTGGACGGCGGCCAGGATCATGCCGCCGCCGTCCAGGTGGCGCTGCATGATCTGGCTGAAGCCCTCGCGCCAGCGGGCGTCGAGCGGGCTGAGCGGCTCGTCCAGCAGCCACAGCGGGCGCGGCGCGGCCAGCATCCGGGCCAGCGCGAGGCGCCGGCGCTGGCCGGCCGACAGACGGCGGACTTCGAGGTCAAGCAGGGTCACCAGCTCCAGCGCCTCGGCCGCCTCCCGCAACGCCGCCTCGCTGCCGCCGCCCCAGCGCGTCCAGAACGTCAGCTCCTCGCGCGCCGTCCGGGCCGCCTTCAGCCCGTCGGCGTGGCCCAGCAGATGCAGATCGCCGCGCGCGTCCGCCGGATCCACGCCACCGAAGCCGACCTGACCGGCTTCCAGCCGCACCAGGCCCGCCACGGCGCGCAGCAGGCTGGTCTTGCCCGATCCGTTCGGCCCGGTCAGCGCGCAGGCCTCGCCCGCCGCCAGCGCCAGGGACACGCCCTCGAACAGCAGCCGCCCGCCTCGCCGGACGGCGGCGCCCTCGATCGAAAGCTGCGAGATCAAGCGTTCACCCAAGCTTTTGGGAAGGTTCTTCCGCCCGTGCATGGACGGACGGATAGGTCGGGTCTATGAAGCGGCGGCCGCCGACGCTTGGGGGGAACCAACGCCGCGCGGGGACGAACGCTGTGTGTCCGTCTCTGATAGAGCGCGCGATCCCCTTTGGGTGTCTGGCCGGCAGCGAGCAGAAAGGATCTCCCGAATATGGCGTCTGTGGACACCCTCAAGACCCGCCGTCAACTGACGGTGGGCGACAAGACCTACGCTTACTACAGCCTCCCGGCCGCTGAGGAAGCCGGTCTTTCCGGCGTTTCGCGCCTGCCGATCTCGATGAAGGTGCTTCTCGAGAACCTGCTGCGGAACGAGGACGGGGTCTCGGTTGGCGAAGACGACCTGAAGGCCGTCGCCGCCTGGATCGAGAACAAGGGCGCCGTCGAGCACGAGATCAGCTTCCGCCCGGCGCGCGTGCTGATGCAGGACTTCACCGGTGTGCCCGCCGTCGTCGACCTGGCCGCCATGCGCGACGCCATGACGGCGCTGGGCGCCAACCCCGAGAAGATCAACCCGCTGAACCCGGTCGACCTGGTGATCGACCACTCGGTGATGGTGGACTACTTCGGCACCTCCAAGTCGTTCGGCGAGAACGTGGAGCGCGAGTACCAGCGCAACATCGAGCGCTACAACTTCCTGCGCTGGGGCTCGTCGGCCTTCAACAACTTCCGCGTCGTGCCGCCCGGCACCGGAATTTGTCACCAAGTGAATCTTGAGTACCTCGCCCAGACCGTCTGGACGAACGCCGACGAGGGCCCGGAAGTGGCCTATCCCGATACGGTCGTCGGCACCGACAGCCACACCACCATGATCAATGGCCTGGCGGTGCTGGGCTGGGGCGTGGGCGGCATCGAGGCCGAGGCGGCCATGTTGGGCCAGCCGATCCCGATGCTGATCCCCGAAGTCATCGGCTTCAAGCTGACGGGCGAACTGCCCGACGGCACGACCGCCACCGACCTGGTGCTGACGGTCACCCAGATGCTCCGCAAGAAGGGCGTGGTCGGCAAGTTCGTCGAGTTCTTCGGCCCCGGCCTGGCGAAGATGACCCTGGAAGACCAGGCGACGATCGCCAACATGGCCCCGGAATACGGCGCCACCTGCGGCTTCTTCCCGGTGACCCAGGCCACCATCGACTACCTCGCCGCCACCAACCGCGCGCCCGAGCGCGTGGCGCTGGTCGAAGCCTACGCCAAGGCCCAGGGCATGTGGCGCGAGCCGACCGATCCGGATCCGGTGTTCTCGGACACCCTGGAGCTGGACCTGGGAACCGTGACGGCCTCGCTCGCCGGCCCCAAGCGTCCGCAGGACCGCGTCCTGCTGACCTCCTCAGCCGACGAATTCAAGACGGCCCTGACCGGCGAGACCTTCAACAAGCCCGACGCCCTGGCCGAACGCTACAAGGTCGAGGGCGAGAACTACGACCTGGGCAACGGCGACGTGGTGATCGCCGCGATCACCTCGTGCACCAACACCTCGAACCCCTCGGTGCTGATCGCCGCGGGCCTGGTGGCCAAGAAGGCAGTCGAGAAGGGCCTGAAGGTGAAGCCTTGGGTCAAGACCTCGCTGGCCCCCGGCTCGCAGGTGGTCACCGATTACCTGAAGGCCGCAAAGCTGGACAAGAGCCTCGACGCCCTGGGCTTCAACCTGGTCGGCTACGGCTGCACCACCTGCATCGGCAACTCCGGCCCGCTGCCCGAGCCGGTGTCGGAAGCCATCCAGAAGAACGACCTGGTCGCCGTGTCGGTGCTCTCGGGCAACCGCAACTTTGAAGGCCGCGTGAACCCTGACGTGCGGGCCAACTACCTGGCCTCGCCGCCGCTGGTGGTGGCCTACGCCCTGGCCGGCTCGATGCTTACCGATCTGGCCAACGACCCGCTGGGTGAGGGCAAGGACGGCAAGCCGGTCTATCTGCGCGACATCTGGCCGACCTCGGCCGAGGTCGCCGCCCTGCAGCGCAAGCACGTGACGAACAAGATGTTCGCCACCCGCTACGCCGACGTCTTCAAGGGCGACAAGAACTGGCAGGGCATCAAGGTCAAGGGCGGCCAGACCTACGACTGGGACATGGGTTCGACCTACGTCCAGAACCCGCCCTACTTCCGCGACATGAAGATGGAGCCGACGCCGGTCACCGACATCGTCGAGGCCCGGGTGCTGGCGGTGTTCGGCGACTCGATCACCACCGACCACATCTCGCCGGCCGGTTCGATCAAGACGACTTCGCCGGCCGGGCAGTACCTGATCGAGCGCCAGGTGCCGCCGTCCGAGTTCAACGGCTACGGCGCCCGCCGCGGCAATCACGAAGTCATGATGCGCGGCACCTTCGCCAACATCCGCATCCGCAACCGGATCACCCCGGACGTGGAAGGCGGCGTGACGAAGCACTTCCCGTCGGGCGACCAGATGTCGATCTACGACGCGGCGATGCGCTACCAGGGCGAAGGCCGTCCGCTGGTGGTGTTCGCGGGCAAGGAATACGGCACCGGTTCGTCGCGCGACTGGGCGGCCAAGGGCACGAAGCTGCTGGGCGTCCGCGCCGTGGTGGCCGAGAGCTTCGAGCGTATCCACCGCTCGAACCTGGTCGGCATGGGCGTTCTGCCGCTGCAGTTCCTGCAGGAAGGCTGGCACAAGCTGGGCCTGACGGGCGAAGAGATCGTCACCATCCGCGGCCTGACCGAACTGGCTCCGCGCAAGCAGCTGATCGTCGAGATGTACCGTCCGTCGGACGGCCGCATCGCCCGCTTCCCGGTCCGCTGCCGGATCGATACGCCGACCGAGCTCGAGTACTTCAAGCACGGCGGCGTCCTGAACTACGTCCTGCGCAGCCTGGCCAAGCCGGCGGCGTAATCAGCGTCCTTTATCCTTCGGGGATGATGGAGAGGGGCCGTCCGGCATGTCCGGCGGCCCCTTCTTCGTTGGGCGCGTCAGCGCCGAGAGGATTCAAACCACGAAAGGCACGAAAACCACGAAAGCGCAGCAGCTCCGGCCCTTTCGTGTTTTTCGTGCCTTTCGTGGTTCAAAGAGAGCGCCTGCGGCGCGCAGACGGATGGGAGCTACTTCGCCGGGCGAGCCACGGCCTTGATCCCGCCCTTGGCGTATTCGGGCGTCAACCGGCGGGCGAGGTCGTCGGCGAAGCGTTCCTCGGCGCTGGCCCCGGCCGCGGCGCCAAGCCGTCCGCTGGAGGCCTGGACGTCGGGGCGGGAGATCGCGCAGGCCGAGGGCTCGGCGGTGAGCGGCAGGGTCTCGCGCCCATCCTCGCGGTCGGGGAGGCGAACGGTATAGCGCTCGCCGCACGCCAACTTGCCGCTGAGCGACTCGAGGCAGGGCTCGCGCTCCAGGTAGAGCGTAACCGCCCACTGGCATTGAATCGGCGGCGGCGGCCGATCGGGCTCGGCCCCCGCCTGCCGGGCCTCCACGTCGGTGCGCAGGAACAGCTGGTAGCGGATAAGCGCCTTCTCGCTCTGCTTCTCGCGGGTGAGCAGCAGCGGTACGTCCTTACGGGCGATCCGCAGGTAGTCGGACTCGGTCCGCACGATCTCGGGTGGGATGGGCTCTGGCGGCGGGGCCTGGAACACGGCGTCTCCTCGAAGGGCGTCCCACTCTAGCCAGGGCCACGCTTTTTCCGCCATCGGGGCGTGTGCGACGCCTCGCGCGTCCCCACCTATGCGGGGTCATGCGCACGCTCCTCGCCGCCTTCGCCGCAATCCCATTGATCGCCGCCGCGCCCGCGCCGACCCAGCCGGTGGTGGTGGAGCTGTTCACCAGCCAGGGCTGCTCTTCCTGCCCGCCCGCCGACCTGTCGGTGGCCAAAGCGGCCGACCGGCCGGACGTCATCGCCCTCAGCTTCAACGTCACCTACTGGAACCACCTTGGGTGGGGGGACACCTTCTCGCGGCCAGAGTTCACCGCCCGCCAAGTGGCCTACGCCAGGGCCCTGGGCCATGGCGCGCCCTTCACGCCCGAGGTCGTGGCCGGCGGCCGGGTCGACGCGGTGGCCAATACGCCGGGCAAGGTCGATGCCCTGATCGCCCGCGCCCGGACCCAGCCGACGACGACGATCTCGGCGACCGGGGGCAGGCTCACCGTGGCCGAGGGCATCGCGCCCCGCCGTGGCGCCGACGTCTGGCTGGTGCGCTACGACCCGCGCACGATCCAGGTGCCGGTCAAGGCGGGCGAGAATGGCGGCAAGACCCTCCCCCAGCGCAACGTGGTGCGCAGCCTGAAGCGCCTGGGCGGGTGGAACGGCCAGGCCGCGAGCTACGCCGCGCCGGTCGACGATCCGGCGCTTCGTAGTGTCGTGCTGGTTCAGGCGGCGGACGGCGGCCCGATCCTGGCCGCGGCCCGGCTCTAGCCGCGCGCCTCACGGCTTCTTGAGATTTACAGCCCTCGGAACACGCCCTAAGCCGGGGCGATGCGGAAGGCCGCGCTTTTCAGCTTGATCCTGCTTGCCTCGTCGGCGGGCGCAGCGGCGGCCAAGCCCCCCGTGCTTGTGGAGCTGTTCACGGCCCAGGGCTGCGGCTCGTGCAACGACGCGAACAACTACCTTAGCCGGCTGGCGGAACGCCCGGGCGTGATCGCCCTGACGTTCTCGGTGGACTACTGGGACTACCTCGGCTGGACGGACACCTTCGCCAAGCCCGAGTACGCCGAGCGCCAGAAGGCCTATGTCACCCGCCTGAAGCTGCGCGAGCCCTATACGCCCCAGGTGGTGGTCGACGGCCACGAAGAGGCGCAGGGGCTGAAGACCACCGAGGTCGACCGCCTGGTCAGGGCCGCCGCCGCCGCGCCTCGCAACCCGCCCGACATCCGCTTCGTGGGCGCGCGTCGGGTCGACGTGGGTTCGGGTCGCGTGGCCAAGGGCGGCGCCGAGGTCTGGCTCATCCGCTACGACCCGCGGGCCGTCGAGGTGACGCCTCGGGCTGGCGACAACCGCGGCGAGACCGTCATCCAGCGCAACGTGGTGCGCGAGATCCGCCGCCTGGGCGCCTGGCGCGGCCGCCCGCAGGCCTACCGCATTCCCGCGGCGTCGGATGATGGGTTGAAGACGGTGGTTGTGGTGCAGGCCCCTCGCGGCGGTCGCGTGCTCGGCGTGGCCCAGCCCAAGACCTGAGAGCGGGCCGGTCGGTAAGCCCAACGGACCTCAGCCCGTGCGGCTGGAGAGACTCCGCACGGGCTGACGCTTGGGGAAGGGTAGTTGGAGGTGTCGGTTGGCCACTGCCGATCCAGGGGGGCTGGGGGGCTGTTCAGGATCCGGGACCAACAGTCTCTGACCAACCGACGATCTCAATATCGGAACCGCATCAGGCGGGCGATTGGCCGGAATAAGGTCATTTCTAGGCGGCGCATGCGGGCAGCGGCGGCTCGATTTCGGGGGTGGCCGGACTCGAAAATTTCATACAGGCTCAAGGGCGATGGCATTCGATCCGAGCTATTCGGCCCCGCGCCAGGCCGGCGTCTTCTTCGAACGGCGCGAACTGGAGCGCCTGCTCCGCCTCTACGGGCGCATGGTCGCCGCGGGCGAATGGCGCGACTACGGCATGGACAGCCTGCGGGAGTCGGCCGTGTTCTCGGTCTTCCGCCGCAGCGCCGAGGCTCCTCTCTACCGCATCGAGAAGCATCCGGCCCTGGCCCGCAAGCAGGGCGCCTGGGCGATCGTCGGCGAGGGTGGGCATATCCTGAAGCGAGGCCACGAGCTGGAGCAGGTGCTGCGCTTCTTCGACAAGGGCCGGTTCTCGGTCGTCGAATAGGCCATGAAAAACCCCGGCGGTCGCCCGCCGGGGTCTCTCGTTTTCAGGCTGTTCCCAAGCCTTAGCGACGGTCGCCGAACAGGCGGAGCAGGAACATGAACAGGTTGATGAAGTCGAGGTACAGGCTGAGCGCGCCGTAGTTGGTGGCGACGCCAAGGGCAGTCTGGTTCCCGCCCAGCTCGTAGTAGGTCATCTTCAGGCGCTGGGTGTCGTAGGCGATCAGGCCCGCGAACACGAGCACGCCCACCACGTTGATGATGAAGGCGAGCATGCCGTTGCCCAGGAACATGTTCACCAGGCTGGCGATCACCAGGCCGATCATGCCGATGATCAGGAAGCTGCCCATCGGGCCCAGGTCCTTCTTGGTGGTGTAGCCCACCAGGCTCAGGCCGCCGAAGGCCGTCGCCGTGATCAGGAAGGTCTGGAAGATCGACGCGCCGGTATACATCAGCGTGATCGCGCCGAGGCTCGCGCCCAGCAGCGCCACGATGGTCCAGTAGTAGATGCCCGAGCTGCGCGGCGTGGCGTTCTTCATGCCGAAGGCGCCGAACAGGATCACCGCCAGGGGGCCGAAGGCCACGATGTAGCCCAGCAGGGTGTAGCCGACCAGGCGACCGTCGGTCGTCACGCGGTACAGCAGCTGCTGCACGGGCTCGACCTGGCCGGTGACATACGCCAGCACGGCGGAAACGATGAGGCCCAGCGCCACCTTGTTGTAGACACCGAGCATGAAGCTGCGGAGGCCCGCGTCCACCGACATGTCGGCGCGATCCGCCGGGATCGAGCGCGCGTAGCCGCGGTTGAAGTCGCTCATCTGAGCAAGGCCCTATGATACGCGTCGCAAACCGGACGCAGCCGAAATATCGTTTTGATGCGTGGCGTAAGCAAGGCCTTCCGCGCACGAAACGGTGAACGCGTGGGAATACATGTATGATCCGCCTCTTCGCGGCCCTTTCCATTCCGCCTGAGATCGGGCGTTCGCTGCTGACCCGCCAGACGGGGATCGAGGGCGCGCGCTGGCGGCCGCTCGAAGCGTTGCACGTGACCTTGCGCTTCTATGGCGAGATCCGGCAGGACATCGCCCGCGACCTCGATGCGGAGCTGGTGACCGTATCGGCGCGGCCGTTCGAGATCGTCCTCGAAGGCGCAGGTTCGTTCGCCGATGGCGATGAGATCAACGCGGTATGGGCCGGCGTCGCCGAAAATACCGAGCTGCGCCGGTTGGCCGAGGCCTGCGAGGGCGCCGCGCGCCGGGTCGGGCTGAAGCCCGAGAAACGGAACTACAAGCCGCACGTGACCCTGGCCTACCTGCGCCGGCCCGACCCGGCCGAAGTCGGCGCGTGGATCCAGTCGAACAACCTCCTGAAGTCGCCGCCGATCGCGGTGGATCGCTTCGGCCTCTATTCCAGCGTGCTGACCCGGGACGGCTCGCACTACACCCTGGAGGCGGAGTACGAGATCTAGGCCTCGACCGCGTAGTCCTTCAGCACGCCCAGCGGCACGATCGCCAGCGTCTCCTCGTGGGTGCTCTCCAGCACCAGCTGGGGGGCGGCTCCAGCGTCGAGGGCTTCCTTCCAGCGCGGCGCGCACAGGCACCAGCGGTCGCCGGGCCTGAGGCCCGCAAAGCCGAGGTCGGGGCGTGGCGTCGACAGGTCGTTGCCCACGCTCTTGGAATAGCTGAGAAATTCGGCGGTCATCACCGCGCAGACGGTGTGCATGCCCACATCGTGGGGGCCGGTCTCGCAGCAGCCGTTGCGGAAGAACCCCGTCACTGGATCGAGGGAACAGGGGAGCAGTTCGCCGCCCAGGACGTTGCGGGCCCCGGCGTCATAGCGGATCGGGCGCGTAGCCATGGGCCCATCCTAAACGCTAAGACTCACGTATCGCCAAGGTGCGAAGGAGCCGCCGTCCACATGAACCCGCCCGCTCGTCCCCGCCGCAGCGCCCTGTACCTGCCGGCGTCCAATGCGCGGGCGGTCGACAAGGCGCGGTCGCTGCCTTGCGACGTGGTCATCCTGGACCTTGAGGACGCGGTGGCGCCCGACGCCAAGGCCGAGGCGCGCGCCGCCGCGGTGGAAGCGGTGAAGGCCGGCGGGTTCGGCGGCCGCGAACTGGTGATCCGGGCGAACGGTCTCGATACGCCGTGGGGCGCCGACGACCTGGCCGCCGCGGCGCAGGCGCGTCCCGACGCGGTGCTGGTCCCCAAGATCTCGGCGCCCGAGGATCTGTCGGCGGTGCGCACCCGGCTGGGCGAGGGGCTGCCGATCTGGGCGATGATAGAGACCTGCGCGGCGATGTTCCGCCTGGACGCCCTGGGCGCGGAGTCGGTCAACGTGGGCGTCGAGGCCTGGGTGATCGGCTCGAACGACCTGGCCAAGGAGATGCGCTGCAACCTGACGGTCGGCCGCGAGCCGCTCCTGACGGCCCTTTCGCTCAGCCTGATGGCGGCGCGCGCGCATCGGCTGGCCATCCTCGACGGTGTCTATAACGAGATCGCCGACGCCGAAGGGCTGGCCCGCCAGTGCGCCCAGGCCGCGGCCTTTGGCTTCGATGGCAAGAGCCTGATCCATCCCACGCAGGTCGAGCCGGCGAACGCCGCCTTCTCGCCGACGCCCGAGGCTGTGGCCTGGGCCCGCACGGTCGTCGGCGCCTTCGAGCAGCCCGAGGCGGCCGGCAAGGGCGTTCTGAAGGTCGACGGCCGGATGGTCGAGCGATTGCACTTCGCCGAAGCGAAGCGGCTTCTCTCGGTGGCCGACGCGATCGCCGCCCGCGAGGCGGCATGATCCGTGTGAGGGCGATCGCGGCGGCGATGCTGGCGGCCCTCGCGGCGGCGCCGGCCCATGCGCAGGCGCCCCCTTCCGATCCCATCGACGTCCTGCTGCGGCCACTGCCCAAGGACGCCGACGTCGAAGAGCCCGACACAGCTGCCGCTGGATCGCGGTTCGAGCCGGATCCCGACCTGCCCGCGGGGCCTCAGCCCTACCAGCGCTACGTTCCGCCCCCGCACCCCACGCTGACGTCGCCGGTGTTCGTGAACGAGACCGGCAAGAACCCGGACGCCCCGGCCACGCCGACCGAGGCCGCCTACGACAGCCGCCTGCGTTCGTCAGCCGCCTCGGTGCAGGGCTTCCAGGGCCCGATGGATGGGGGCTGGACGCTCTCGGCCGGCGGACGGCCGCTCTACGCCTTCCAGCTCATCGACCGGAATGGCGCCGTCGACGGCGCCTGGCGCGACCTGCGCCGCGCAGGCGCGCTGGACGCCTCCGGCTTCTTCGAGATCGTCGAGCGGACCGACGGCGGCCTGACCTTCCGCTTCACCGATGGCGTCGTGGCGGTGCTGCACGCCCGCGGTGGCGCGTGGACCGGCGAATTGACCGAGGCCGGGCGGCGCGAGGCGGTGACCCTGGCGCGGCGACAATAGAAGCTCGTCAGCCGCCCGGTCCGGCCTGAGGCCGCACGATAGCAAACAGGACTACAGCCCCAGCACGTCCCTGGCCGCCGCCAGGGCCGCGGCGAGCGCATCCGGGGCGTACGCTTCCGCCGTTCCCGCCCCCCAGACCGGGCCCGGCCAGGCGGGATCGTCGGCGCGGCGGCCGACCACATGCACATGCAGCTGCGGCGTCACGTTGCCGAGCTGGCCCACGTTCAGCTTCTCGACGGGCCGTCCCAGCGCCGAGCCCACCGCGCGGACCGCCTGGCCCGCCCGCACGATCTCCTCGGTCAGCGCCGCGCGGTCGTTGGGCGACAGGTCCTCCAGCTCGCGCGCCCCGGCGATCCGGGGGATCAGCACGATCCAGGCATAGCGCGCGTCGGCCTGCAGGCGCGCGTGACAGAGGGCCAGGTCGCCGAGCGGTTCGGAGGTCGGCGGAAAGGCCGGATGAAGTTCGAACATCGTCCTCTGCGCCTGCGGCATTGCAGCATGAGCGTCAACGGGCTACGGACCCGCCGACATTTCAACACGGAGCAGTATCATGGCGAAGAAGCCCATTCGCGTGGCGGTCACCGGCGCGGCCGGCAACATCGGTTACGCGCTGCTGTTCCGGATCGCCTCGGGCGAGATGCTGGGCAAGGACCAGCCGATCATCCTGCAGCTGCTGGAGATCCCGGTCGAAGGCCCGCAGAAGGCGCTGAAGGGCGTGGCGATGGAGCTGGAGGACTGCGCCTTCCCGCTGCTGCAGGACATGGTGCTGACCGGTGACGCCGACGTGGCGTTCAAGGACGCGAACTGGTGCCTGCTGGTGGGCTCCAAGCCCCGCGGCCCCGGCATGGAGCGCGCCGACCTGCTGAAGGACAACGGCAAGATCTTCATCGCCCAGGGCCAGTCGATCGACAAGGTCGCCGCCGACGACGCCCGCGTCGCGGTGGTGGGCAACCCCTGCAACACCAACGTGATGATCGCCGCCAGTCAGGCCAAGCGCCTGACCGCCGACCGCTTCACCGCCATGGTGCGCCTGGACGAGAACCGCGGCCGCGCCCAGCTGGCCAAGAAGGCCGGCGTCTCGATCAACGATGTCTCGGACCTGTTCATCTACGGCAACCACAGCCCGACGATGTTCGCCGACTTCACCCACGCCAAGATCGGCGGCAAGGCGGTCACCGACGTGATCACCGACCGCGCGTGGCTAGAGACCGAATACCTGCCGACCGTGGGCAAGCGCGGCGCAGCGATCATCGACGCGCGCGGCCAATCGTCGGCGGCTTCGGCGGCCAACGCCCTGATCGACCACGTCCGCGACCTGTCGACCCCCGGCGCGATCCACTCGGTGGCCGTCTCCAGCGAGGGCCGCTACGGCTTCGCCGAGGGCGTGTGGGCCGGCATGCCGGTCAAGACCACGGTGCCGGGCGCATACGAAGTTCTGACCTCGTACGAGATGGACGACTTCGCAAAGTCGAAGATCAAGATCACCAACGACGAGCTGATCGGTGAGCGCGATACCGTGAAGGACATGCTGGGCTGATCAAGCTCTGACGGTCCTCCTCCCCTCGCGGGAGAGGGTGTCGGCCGAAGGCTGACGGATGAGGGGTCGCGCGGCGTGTCCGGCGACCCCTTCTTCGTTTAGGTGAGCAGAGGCCGATAGTGCAGCGTGACCCCTCATCCGTCTCGCTCCGCGAGCCACCTTCTCCCAGAAGGGCAGGAGGGGCGAAGCAAGACGCTACGCCGGCTGGAACAGCGCGAACTCTTCCTGCATCGCCTTGCCCACGGCCGGGCGCGCGGCGAGGCGGGCCTGGTAGGCTTGGATGGCGGGGTAGGGCGTGAAGTCGAGTTTCACCGCCATGTTCCAGTTCAGCACCGCCGCGAGATAGGCGTCGGCGACGCTGAAGTCGTCCAGCAGCCAATCGCGTCCGGTCAAGTGCGCGTTGAGATACGCGAGCTTCGCGGCCGCCTCTTCCTTCGCCTTGGCTTTCCCGTCCGCCGGCCAGGTCGGCGAGAGCAAGGGCGTGAAGACGCTCTTGTGCAGCTCGGAGCCGATGAAGCTCAGCCACTGCTGGAGCTGGTAGCGGGCGAAGCCCGTGGGCGCGAGGCCCGCCTCGGGCTTGCGGTCGGCCAGGTACTGCAGGATCGCGGCGTTCTCGGTCAGGACCGCGCCGTCGTCAGTTCGCAGCGCCGGGACCAGACCCTTGGGATTGATCTTGCGGTAGTCCTCGCCCGCCGCCGTGCGGCCCGCCTTGGTGTCCACCTTCTGGAACGTCGCATCCTGCCCGCTTTCGTACAGCGTGATGCGGCTGGCCAACGAGCAGGCGAGCGGCGAGAAATAGATGTCCATGGGGAAGCCTCCCTGGGGGTGGTTGATATTCGTACCGTTCCGCACAAAATAGCGGCGGTCAAGGATTCTTTGCGGAATGGTACAAAAAGAGGCGCGCCCCCGGGGACGGCCCCGGTCGTTCGACCCGGACGAAGTCCTGGACAAGGCGCGCGCCGTGTTCTGGAACCTGGGCTACGCGGCCACGTCGCTGGACGACCTGGCGGCGGCCACGGGCCTGAACCGGCCCAGCCTGTACGCGGCGTTCGGCGACAAGCACGCACTCTACATGGCCGCCCTGGAGCGCTCGCGCGCCGAGGCGACGGCGGCGGTCAGCGCGGCCCTGGCGACCGATGCGCCCCTGCGGCCGCTGATGGGGGTCATCTTCGACCGCGCGGTCGACATCTATCGTGCGGGGGAGGTGGGCCAGCGCGGCTGTTTCCTGATCGGAACGGCGGTGACCCAGGCGGTGGACGATCCGGCCGCGCGCGAGCTGCTGGCCCGGTTCATCGCCGAGACCGACGCCGCCTTCACGGCCCGTTTCAAGCGCAGCGCCGCCGAGCTGGCGCCGGGTGTGACGGCCGCCATCGCCGGGCCGATGGCCACCAGCACCTTCCACACCTTGGCGGTGCGGGCCCGCACGGGGGCTGGCGAGGCCGAGTTGAAGGCGATCGGCCGCGCCGCCGTGGCGCTGATCTGCGGTCCGATCTAGCGCGTAAACAAAAAGGGCGGCCCACAGGCCGCCCTCCTCGAGGCGTTTAGCCGAAGAGACTACTTCTTCTTCAGCATGCCCTGGATCTCGGCCTGGGTGGCGTTGACCTGGGCGGAGCCGTTCGCGACGGCGAGGCTGCCCGTGTCGACGGCGAAGGTCTCGGCGCCCATCTTGATGGTGGCGGTCTTCTTGCCATCGGCTCCGGTCTTGACGTCGGACACCTTGCCGATCGTCGCGCCGGTGTTGTCTTTCACGTCCATCCCGGTGGTGACGCTGACGTCCGCGCCCGCCGCGGTAGCGCTGGCGGCCGAGCTGGAGCTGGAGCTCGCGCTCGGGCTGGTGGACGGGTTATCGGCGGGTTCTTCAGCCGGCGGCGTCGTCGCGCTAGTCGCGGGCGCGGTCGTCGCAGGAGCCGAGGTGGTGGCCGGAGCCGACGTGCTCGGCGGCATGGCCGAAGTCGACGGCGGAGCCGCGGGGTCAGCCGCGGGCGTCTGGGCCAGAGCCGGTGCGGCTGCGAGGGCGAGGACCGCGGTGGCGGCGAAAGCGAGGCGTTTGTTCATAGGCGTTGCATGCTCCCATATGCGCGCCCCCAAACCCGGCTCCTCAAAACCCACGGCGGCGCCGATGGTTCCGGCCGGCAGGGGTTCACCTAGGGCGACAGACCGCCGCAGCAAGCGTTGTCCCTGTCGCACTCGGCCTATAGGTTGGCCGCTTCGATTTCAGGGAATAGCCCAAGGGGACGGGGCCAAGCGCGCATGGACCAAGTCGAGAAACGCACCTTCACCGACGAGGAGGCGCTGAGCTTCCACCGCTATCCGACTCCGGGGAAGATCGGTGTCACGGCGACCAAGCCCATGGGGACGCAACGCGACCTCAGCCTGGCCTATTCGCCCGGCGTGGCCGTCCCCGTGCTTGCCATCGCGAAGGATGCGGAGCTCGCCTACGAATACACGTCCAAGGGCAACCTGGTGGCGGTGATCTCGAACGGCACTGCGATCCTGGGCCTCGGCAACCTGGGCGCCCTGGCGTCCAAGCCGGTGATGGAAGGCAAGGGTGTCCTCTTCAAGCGCTTCGCCGACGTCGATGCGATCGACGTGGAGATGAGCTGCACCGACCCCGACGAGATCATCACTGTCGTCAAGAACATCGGCGTCACCTACGGCGGCATCAACCTCGAGGACATCCGCAGTCCGGACTGCTTCCGGATCGAGACCGAGCTGCAGGAGCTGCTGGACATCCCCGTCTTCCATGACGACCAGCACGGCACCGCCATCATCTGCTCGGCCGGCCTGATCAACGCCTGCGAGATGACGGGCCGCAAGCTCAGCGAAATCAAGGTGGTCCTGAACGGCCCCGGCGCGGCGGGCATCGCCACGCTCGAGCTGATCAAGGCGATGGGCGTGAAGCACGAAAACGTCACGGCGGTGGACCGCAAGGGCGTGCTGTACCGCGGCCGCGCGGAAGATATGAACCAGTGGAAGTCGGCCCACGCGATCGACACCGACAAGCGGACCCTGGCCGAAGCGCTGGTGGACGCCGACGTGTTCATCGGCGTGTCGGCCAAGGGCGCGCTCACGCCAGACCTCGTGAAGACGATGAAGCCGCAGCCCATCATCTTCGCGATGGCCAACCCGGATCCCGAGATCACGCCGGAGGAGGTCTATAGCGTCCGTCCTGACGCGATCGTGGCCACCGGGCGCAGCGATTATCCGAACCAGGTCAACAACGTGCTGGCCTTCCCCTACCTGTTCCGCGGCGCCCTGGACGTGCGCGCCCGCCGGATCAACATGGAGATGAAGATCGCCACGGCGAACGCCCTGGCGCAGCTGGCGCGCGAGGACGTTCCGGACGAGGTGATCGCCGCCTATCACGGCGCCCAGCTCAAGTTCGGGCCGCAGTATATCATTCCGACGCCCTTCGATCCGCGCCTGTTGGCCTACATCCCGCCCTTCGTCGCCCAGGCGGCCATGGACACGGGTGTCGCCCGCAAGCCGATCACCGACATGGACGCCTATCGCGCCCGCCTGGCGCAGCGCCTCGACCCGACGGCCGCCTTCTCGCAGAAGATGCAGGGGGGCGTCCTCTCGGGCCCGCAGAAGACGATCGTCTTCGCCGAGGGCGAGGAGCAGTCCGTGATCCGCGCGGCCTACGCCTTCCAGACCCAAGGCCTGGGCAAGGCGATCCTGGTCGGCCGCGAGGACCTGGTGCACGAGAACATGCGCGCCGCGGGCCTCGATCCCGACGAGGCCAGTATCGAGGTGATGAACGCCCGGGTTTCGCACCACAACGAAGCTTCGGTCGAGTACCTGTATGGCCGGCTGCAGCGCGAGGGTTACCTGCGCCGCGACGTGCAGCGCCTGATCAACCAGGACCGAAACGCCTTCGCTTCCACCCTTGTGGCGCTGGGCCACGCCGACGGGATGGTTACAGGCGTCACCCGCAATTTCGACCAGGTGCTGGAAGAGGTGCTGAACGTCATCGATCCGGCGCCCGACGGCCGGGTCATCGGCATGAGCGTGGTGATGGCCAAGGGGCAGACCATCTTCGTGGCCGACACCAACGTCACCGAGATGCCCGAGGCCGAGGAACTGGTGGAGATCGCCATCGAGGCGGCGCGGGCGGTGCGCACCCTGGGCTACGAGCCGAAGGTGGCGTTCATGAGCTATTCGACCTTCGGCAATCCGATGGGCGATCGTTCGGAACGCATCCGCGAGGCGGTGCGGATGCTGGACGACATGGAGGGCGTCGACTTCGAATACGAGGGCGAGATGCCGCCGGAGCTGGCGCTCGATCCCGAGAGCCGCGGCGCCTATCCGTTCATGCGCCTGACCGGACCGGCCAATGTGCTGATCATGCCGGCCATCCACTCGGCGGCGATCTCGACGCAGCTGATTAAGTCCTTGGGCGGCGCCGACGTGATCGGCCCTATCCTGCTGGGCCTGGAGAAGCCGGTGCAGATCTGCCCGCTGGGCGCTTCGGTCTCGCGCATCCTGCAGATGGCCACGATCTGCGCCTACGACCGCGCCCTGGTCGACATCGCGGAGTAGGGAACCCGGCGGCCAAGCTTCGCATTCCGGAGGAATGGGCGAAGCCTGGCACATCACGCTCAACCCGCCCTATGTGCTGGCCGACGACGCGACGACGTTCACGTTCCGGGGCTGGGCAGAGGTCGACGACGAGGATGCGCCGGACATCGAAGTCCGGATGAACGGCCGGCCAGTGGCCGCCCAGCTCTCGCCGCGGCCGCAGGTGCGACGCTACTTCCCTGGCCTGCAGGTGCGGAGCATCGACGCGGCGGTGGACTTCCGGCAGGCGCTGGCGGGGGTCGACACCCAGCAGGCCGAGGGCGGTTTCCTGCTGCGGGTGAGCGTGCGGTCGGATCATCGGGAACGCACGTTCGAGTATGGTGTCAGCGACGCCTGGATGGCGGCGGTGTTCGGCGAGCCCCTGAAAGCGCGCCCCGTGGCGCCGGCCAATCTGCAGATCCGGGTGGCGGGTGCGGCGGCGGGAGCCTTCTACGCCCAGGGCGACGTCGAGGCGCGACGCATCGAGGCCCTGGCCGCGGGCGTCGGCGATCCCATCGAGGCGGGGCAGACCGTGCTGGACTTTGGCTGCGGTCCCGGCCGGATGGTCTCGGCGCTGGCGCCACGTCATCCCGACACGCACTTCTGCGGCTCCGACATCGACCCCGAGGCGATCGGCTGGTGTCAGGCGCGGATGGGCGACCTGGGCGCCTTCGCGGTCAACCAGGCCCTGCCGCCGTTGCCCTACGGCGACGGATCGTTCGACATGATCTACAGCCTGTCGACCTTCACCCACATGCCGGCCGACCTGCAGTTCGCCTGGCTGGACGAGCTGCGCCGGGTCCTGAAGCAGGGGCGCCTGCTGATCACGACGATCATGAACCCGAGCGCGTACGACCTACCCGCGGCGCTGAAGACCGCGGCGGCGGAGACCGGTTTCGCCTATTGGGGCGATGCGCCGGAGACGGAGGGCTTGCCAAGCTTCTACCGCCTCGCCTACCACACGCACGACTACGTGCGCCAAGCCTGGGCGCGTGGTTTCGAGGTGCTCGCCATCGGCGGGCACGACCTGAACGACACGCAGGATTCGGTTCTTCTCCGACGCGTCTGACACCTGCCAAACCTTGACGGCCGCCCTGCCCGGGCGGGCGCCGCCGCGCGCCTGGAGGGCAAGATGAGCTACAGCTTGGGTATCGACTTCGGCACCACCAACACGGTGCTCAGCCTGGCGGACGCCAGCGGGCCGGCGCACCTGGTGAAGTTCCCGGCTCCGGAAGGCGAGCTCTTCGCCTTCCGCTCGTGCCTGTCGTTCTACGCCCCGCACGACCTGCCCAGCGAGCGTCAGATCGCGGCCGGCCCGTGGGCGATCGAGGCCTATGTGGAGGATCCGGCCGAGACCCGCTTCATCCAGTCGTTCAAGAGCTTCGCCGCGCAGGAGAGCTTTACCGAGACCCAGATCCTGGGGCGGCGCTACAAGTTCGAGGACCTGCTCTCCACCTTCCTCCTGAAGGTGCGCGACTATGCTGGGGGCGAGCTCGGCGACCTGCCCGAGCGGGTGATCGTCGGGCGGCCGGTGCGGTTCGTGGGCGGCGCGCCCAACGAGGCGCTGGCCTTGTCGCGCTACGAGACCGCGTTCCACCGGATGGGCGTGAAGGAGGTGCTGTACGCCTACGAGCCGGTGGGCGCGGCGTTCTTCTTCGCCCGGGAGCTGCATCACGACGCCACGGTGCTGGTGGGCGACTTCGGCGGCGGCACCTCGGACTTCTCGATCATCCGTTTCGAGCGGCACGCCGGCGAGATGCGGGCCATCCCGCTGGGCCGCGCGGGTGTGGGCGTGGCCGGCGACGCCTTCGACTACCGGATCATCGACAACCTGGTCTCGCCCGAGCTGGGCAAGGGCGGCGACTACGTCTCGTTCGGCAAGAACCTGCCGATCCCGTACAAGTACTACGCCGCCTTCGCGCGGTGGGACCAGCTGGCGCTGCTGCGCGCGAGCCGCGAGATGCGCGAGATCCGCAAGCTGGAGCGCGAGGCGGTGGAGCCCGAGAAGATCGCCCGGCTGATCGAGACCCTGGACGAAAACTACGGCTATCGTCTCTACCGCGCCGTTTCGAAGCTCAAGGAGGCGCTGTCGTCGCAACCTGCAGCCGAGTTCCGCTTCGAAGCCGGTTCGATCGGCATCGTGCGGAATGTGGAACGCGCCACATTCGAAGGCTGGATCGCCCCCGAGCTCGCCCAGATCGAGACGGCGGTCGACGCGGCCCTGGCCGACGCCAGGCTGACCGCAGAAGGCGTGGACCGGGTTTTCCTCACCGGCGGTTCGTCGCTCGTTCCGGCGGTGCGTGAAGTCTTCCACCGCAGATTTGACCGTCGCCGTATTGAGACGGGCGCGGAGCTCGAGTCCATCGCGGCGGGGCTGGCGCTCATGGCGCGAGAACGAGATCTATCCCGCTGGACTACACGTGTTGGTTGAAGTTTGGGCTTGGATGTCGGGCATAACCCGTTGATGCGCCGAAAGGTTTCATCCCAATAATGTCAGCGTCCTGAGAAGCGCGGCCAGGGGAACACTTCGGTCGGCGAGCCTTTTTGGCTCCCACGATGGACGTCAGAATCAAACAAATCACCCGGCCGGCGCCGACCTTCTTGCCGCTGGCGGTCGCGACCATGGCGCTCACGGCCCTGGTCGGGTCGCCCGCGGCGGCACAACCCGGATGCCAGGACCGCATGAGCCGCATACCGATGGCGCCGGCCGCCTCGCCGCCCAGCCCAGGGTTTCGCGCCAACATGTTGCGTGCGGCTCCGAACGCCGGACCCAAGAAGCCCGCGCGGCGCAAGGCGGTCAACGCGTCGGCTGGCGTCAAGCGCAAGGCGAAACCGGTTCGCACCTCCTCGACCCATCGCCCGATCCGCCGAAAGAGCGTGCGACACGTGGCGAGGGCGCCTACGCCCCCCGTCGTTCCGCAGCGCGCGCCGACGCCGATGCAAACGGCCGCCGCCGAACTGGCGACGCCGCTATCCTATGCGCTGATCAGCGCGACGATCTGCGAGACCGGACCCGCAGCGGACGTCGGGCAGAGCCCCCCGACGCTCGCGCTGGGGTCGCCGGACTTGCCGGCTGGCGAGCCCGGTGGGCCGGTCCTGACCCCTCTGCTGCCCCTTGAACCCGGCCTTGGCCCGGACGAGCCCGGGCTGTTCCCTCCGGGACCGCCCTTCCAACCTCCGATCGGACCTCCCGTGATCGGCCCACCTGTGACGCCGGTTCCGGAGCCCGCGAGCTGGCTCCTGATGATCACCGGCTTCGGCCTCCTCGGCGCCCGGCTGCGCCGCTCTATTTCTTCCGAAGCGTCGGGCTGTCGAGGTCGAGCTGGTCGGCCGGAATAACTTCCAGGGTCGGCAGCTTGGCCTTCAGCGGCGCCGAAAACGCCTTGGCGTCGCCCGCCACCACGACACTCGCCTGAGCCGGGTCGAAAGCGCGCTTGGCGAAGGCCTGGACCTGAACCGCGTCGACCGCCTCCACCTTCGCCGTGTAGCGGCCGATCTCGTCGAGCGAGACTCCGTAGAGCGCCAGGTTGCCCAGGATGTCGGCCAGGCCGCCAGACGTGGCCAGGTCGCGGCCGTAGTCGCCGACCAGCACCGACTTGCGGGCCTTCAGTTCGTCGGCCCCGGCCGGCGCCGCGGCCAGCTTGGTCAGCTCGGCGTTGATCAGATCCAGCACCTCGCCAGCCGATTCGTTCTTGGTCTGCGCGCTGGCGCGGAATGAGCCGGTGGTGCGCGCCGTCGAGAGGCTGGCGCGGGCGCCATAGGAGAGGCCGCGCTTGATGCGGATCTCCTGGTTCAGCCTGGCGGAATAGCCGCCGCCCAGTACGGTGGTCGCCACGATGGCCGGATAGTAGTCCGGGTCGTCGCGGGCGATGGCCGGCTTCATGACGTTGACCGACGCCTGGCCGGTGCCGGGGATGTCGATGGCCACGGCCCGCGGCTTGCCGGTCGGCGCGATGGCCGGAGCCGGCGCGAGCGGCGCGGCCGGCTTCTTCCAGCCGCCGAACGCCGTCTCCGCCAGGGCGAAGCCCTGCTCGGCCGAGATGTCGCCGGTCAGCACCAGGACGGCGTTGTCGGGCCGGAACCAGGCGGCATGCAGCTTGGCCAGGTCCACGGGCTTCAGCTTCAGCAGGGATTCAGGCGTGCCCTGCGGCACGTGGCCGAACGGGGTGCCCCCGAAGATCACCGGCGCGGCGGCGAACCCGGCCACCGAGCCGGGCTGTTGATAGGCCACGCGCAGGCCGTCCAGCGCCTGCTCGCGCTGGCGGTCCAGCTCCTCGGCGGCGAAGGCCGGGTTCTCGGTCACGTCGGCCATGATCGCGAGGCCGGCTGCCATCTTGTCGGGCATGGCCGACAGGGTGATCGACGACGACTCCAGGCCGCCGCCCGACGATAGGCTCGCCCCCAGGCTTTCGACCTGGCTGGCGATCTGCTGGGCCGAGCGGCTCTTGGTACCCTCGGTCAGCATGCCCGCCATCATATTGGTGGCGCCCGAAAGGCCCTTCGGGTCGGCCCAGGCGCCCGTCTTCACGGTCAGGTCGGCGGTGACCAACGGCAGGTCGGAGGAGCGGGCCACGATGACGCGCAGGCCGTTCGGCAGGATCTTTTCGGCCGGCTTGGGCAGCACGGGCTGCACGGGCTCGGCGATGCCCGGCGGCTTCGCGCGCTCGGCTTCCGGCGCGAGCGTGAAGACCGGACCCGTGTAGTTGGCGACGGTCTTCGGCGGCGTGGGCGCGGGCGGCGGGGCCTCGCCCTTGGGCCGCTCGCTCTCCGGGCGGTAGCGGATCGTCATGCGCCGCTCTTCGGCCAGGTACTTCTTCGCCACCCGCTGGACGTCGGCGGCGGTGACGGCCTGCAGCTTGGCGAGCTCGGTGTTGACCGCGTTCGGGTCGCCGTCGACCCGCAGCGCGTAGCCGATGGCGCTGGCGCGACCCTCGATGGTTTCGCGCTCGCGCAAGGCGCCGGTCAGAAGCTCGTTCTTGGCCTCGGCCAGTTCCGCGTCGGTGGGCGGGGCGTCGCGCAGGCGCTTCACCTCGGCGAGCAGCGCCTTCTCGCCCTGCTGGATCGTCTTGCCGGTCGACATGATGGCGCCGACCATGAACAGGCCGGGGTCCTGCGGCAGGTCGGCCTGGGAGAAGGATTCCACGGCGATCTGCTGGTCGTAGACCAGGCTGTTGTAGAGCCGCGAGGACTTGCCGGCCGACAGGATGGCGTCCAGCACCTTCAGTGCGGGCGCGTCGGGATCCGAGGCGGCCGGTCCTTGCCACGACAGCACGATCGCCGGCAGCGGCACGTTGGGCCCATAGCCGTCGAACACGCCGGCCTTGGTGCGCGCAGGTTCCTTGGCCGTCACCTTGGGCAGCGGCTGGTCGGGGTTCTTCAGGGCGCCGAAGTACTTGTCGACCCAGGCGTCGAACTGGGCGGGATCGAAGTTGCCGACGACGATCAGGGCGGCGTTGTCGGGACGGTAGAAGGTCCGGTGGAAGGCGCGCACGTCGTCGACCGTGGCGGCGTCCAGCTCCTCGATCGATCCGATGCCGGGACGTTTGTAGGGATGGGTCGTGTAGCTGGCCTGCGGCAGGTACAGCGCCATCAGCCGGCCGTAGGGTGAGGCCAGCACCCGCTGGCGCAGCTCCTCCTTCACGACGTCGCGCTCGGATTTGAACACCGCCTCGTCGACCACGAGCGTGCTCATCCGGTCGGCCTCGGCCCAGACCAGGCGCTCGAGGTGATTGGCCGGCACCACCTCGTAGTAGTCGGTGAAGTCGTCGGCGGTGGAGGCGTTGTTGAAACCGCCGACGTCCTCGGTCATGCGGTCGAAGGTCTCCGACGGCATGTTGCGCGTGGCCTTGAACATCAGGTGTTCGAACAGGTGCGCGAAGCCCGATCGGCCCTGCGGGTCGTCCTTGGACCCCACCCCGTACCAGACCTGCACCGAGACGTTCGGCGTCGAGCGGTCGACCGAGGCGTAGACCTTGAGCCCGTTGGGCAGGGTGCGTGAGGTGAACTTGATCGGAGGGACTTCAGCCGCGGAGGCCGGGCTGGAAAGCGCGACGGGCGCGAGCGCCGTGGTGGTGAGCAGGACGGCGAGGCCGGCGGCGCGAAAGGTGCGGATCATGGAGCATCCCGATTGGGGGCAAGGTGGGGACTGTCTAGCACCCAACCGGGACGCGGGAAGCTTACGAGGATGTCATCTGGGGCGGGGAAGGTCCCCGCGTCCGGGCAAGCTCGTGTCTGACGGGGTTACGCCGCCTGCTGCTGGCCGGCGACGAAGGCCGCGAACGTATCGAAGGCGGCATAGGTCGTGACGTAGGACGGCCGCGCCTGCAGGCGGGCGATCCAGGTCTGGATGTTGGGATAGGGCGAGAAGTCGAACGCCGCCAGCTTGCCCAACAGCACGAACGACAGGCCGAGGTAGTCGGCGATCGTGATGCGGTCGCCGCAGGTGTAGGGCTGGTCGGCGAGCATGTGCTCGTCGAGCACCTTCAGCCAGCGCGGGGCGTGCTCGCGGCCGTAGGCCACCAGGTCGCGAAGCTGCTCGGCCGGCATGCCGTGGGGCACGCCGATGTGAGGATAGCAGACCATCACGCAGAAATATTCGTGGAACTGGGTCGAGAACCACGCCAGCGCCTCATCGACCTTCATCTGGGCCTCGAGCGCCTCGGGATAGGCGGTCGAGTGGCTTCGGATGGCGAGGTACTTCAGGATCGCCGCGGACTCGCCCAGCTTGAAATCGCCGTCGACCAGGAAGGGCACGATCCCGTTCGGGTTGAGGGCCAGATATTCCGGCGTCTGATGGCCGCCGGCCATCAGGTCGACCTTCACGATCTCAACATCCAGGCCCTGGTCTGCGATGAACATCAGCAGCGGGCGCGACGTGGTCGAGATCGGGTCGCAGTAGAGTTTCATGATACACACCTTATGTCTTGCGGACGGGGACGGTTGAAACCCACCCTCCGCCGGGGGGAGGCTGGAGATACGGTCCAGCCTGACCTCTGGGCAATCGGCGCTCTTGCAGGAGAGGTCTGCACAACCGCAGAATAGCAGAATGTTCGACTGGAATGACCTGAAGGCGTTCCTCGCCGTGGCCCGCGGGGGCTCGACGCTCGCGGCGTCGAAAGCGCTGGGCGTCAACCAGACCACCGTGGCGCGGCGGATCGAGAGCCTGGAGCACGACGTCGGCTTCAAGCTGTTCGAACGCGGCCAGACCGGCAGCCGGCTGACCGAGGCCGGCCAGGGGCTGATCGCCGAGGCCGAGAACGTCGAGCGGGCCGCCATCCGCTTCGCCAACCAAGCCGCCACCCAGATGCGCGGCGTGTCGGGCGCGCTGCGCTTCACGACGAACGAGCTGGTGGCCAACACCATGGTCATTCCGGCGCTGGTCGAGTTCCGCAAGGTGCACCCCGACGTGCAGGTCGATCTGGTGATCACCGACCGGCAACTCGACCTGGAGGCCGGGGAGGCCGACCTCGCCATCCGCACGACGCGGGCGCTGGAGGCCTCGGACCTCGTGGCGCGCAAGATCGGCGACCACGACATGGCGCTCTACTGCAGCCGCGACTATGCCAGCCGCCGGGGCCTCCCCGACTGCCCCGAACGGCTCCGCGATCACGATCTCATCGACGTGACGACCGAGGCGGGCGAACTGCCGGGCGCCACCTGGATGATGCAGCATTCCGGGGGCAAGCCGCCGATCACGCGCTCCAACAGCATGGGCAGCCTGATGCATGCGGTGAAGGCCGGCCTCGGCATCGGCGCGCTGCCGTGCACCATCGCCGACACCGACCGCGACCTGATCCGCTGCTCCGACATCATCGAGGAGGGGCGGTCCAGTTCGTGGATCGTCACGCGCCGCGAGCTGAAGGACACGCCTCGGGTGCGCGCCTTCATCGACTTCATGGCCCCGCACCTGCAGCAGGAGCTGCGCAGGTCCGAGGAGCGCGGCCGCCTGCGGCTGGCCGAGGACGCTGCGACCGTGGTGCCGTTCCCGACGAAGACCGGTCTGGCCGGCTAGAGCCTGTCGGGTTCAGATGGAATCATCTGAACCCGATAAGCAGGCTCGATCCTTCCAATTTAGAGCGCGTTTTGGGGGCGGGACCGGCTTCCACTTTCGCCAACGCGCTCTAGGCCGCTGCGGCGCTGGGCGCGAAGCTCTCGATCCGGCGCGCGACCTGCGGCTGGTGGACCGGCACGGGCGCCCGGAGCTGCCGCTCGATCTCGATGCGCGCCGCGTGTTCACGGTCGTAGCGTGCGCGCAGCTCCACGGCGCGGAGCACCACCGCGGGCGCCTGGCGCTCCTCTGGCGTGGTGAGCAGGCCCAGGGTCCGGAACGCGTGGCCGACGTCGGTACGCGCCATCAGCAACGACAGCGGCGCCGAGAGGAAAAGACCCAGCGACACCGGGCTCGTCCACCAGAAGATCGCCGGATCCAGCATCCAGGCGATGCCCGCGCCGACCAGTCCCATGGCCACATGGCCGCGGTGCGATCGCCAGGCCTCGCGGCGTGAGAGCCGGCCCGCGTCCCGCTGCTGCGCGTTCCATCCTGCGTCGCGGCCGAGCAGGACGTCGAACACGCCGACGCTCTGCATAAGCATCAACACCGGCGCGACCAGGGCGCTGAGCACGATCTCGAGGCCCACGCCAATCCAGAGGCCGGCCGTGCGGCGAAGCCCGCGCACATGGCCCTCGCGCATGGCCAGCACGCCCGCGAGCAGCTTCGGGGCCACCAGCAGGCCGATGGTGACCGCGAACAGCCAGACCGCCGCATGGCCGTGCAGGCGCAGCGGCGCGCCCGTCTGGCCGATCCAGGCCGTGGCCCCGAACGCCAGAAGCAGCAGCCACAGGGGCGAGGTGACGTAGCTGAGGACGCCGCGCGCCATGTGCAGACGGCTCACCCAATGGATGCCCTTGGCTCCGATCACGCCCAGGTGCTGCAGGTTGCCCTGGCACCAGCGCCGATCGCGGCGCGCCATGTCGACGATGGTCGGCGGCGCTTCCTCGTAGCTGCCGGTCAGGCGCGTCGTCAGGCGGATCGCCCAGCCGCCGCGACGCATCAGGGCGGCCTCGACGAAGTCGTGGCTCATGATGTGGCCGCCAAAGGGCTTGCGCCCAGGCAGGTGGGGCAGGCCGGCGCATGCGGCGAACGCCTTCACCCGGATGATCGCATTGTGGCCCCAGTAGTTGCCTTCGGCGCCCGACCACCAGTCCTGGCCCGCGGCCAACATTCCGCCGTAGGTGCGAGCGGCGAACTGCTGGAGGCGCGCGAAGAGCGTCTCGGCGCCGACCAGGGTGGGCGAAGTCTGCAGCAGGCCCAGCTTCGGATCGGCCTCCATCTCGGCGGTGAGGCGCACGATGGTGTCGCCGCTCATCAGGCTGTCGGCGTCGAGGATGATCATCGACTCATAGGCCGCGCCGAACCGGCGGACCCAGTCGGCCACGTTGCCCGCCTTGCGGTCGGTGTTCTGGGGGCGGCGGCGGTAGAAGATGCGCGCCGCATCGCCCAGGCGGGCCCGCAGCCGCAACATGCCCACCACCTCGGCGCGCGCAATGGCGGCGTCTCGCGTGTCGCTGAGCAGGAACAGGTCGTAGAGCTCGGAGACGCCCAGGCCGATCAGCTCCTCGCGGATCGCCTGCAGCGCCGCCAGCACCCGGCCCGGGTCCTCGTTGTAGGTGGGCAGCAGCAGGGCGGTGCGCGTGAGGATCACGGGCTGCGGATCGGGTCGGCGCGGCCGGCTGGCGCTCCAGGCCACGACGAAGCCGGCGGCGGCGCTGACGAAGCCGAAGGCGGTCCAGGCGAACAGCCCGACGAAGAGGATGAACGCGCCCACGTCCAGCGGCGTGAAGCCGCCGGCGGACAGGAGGTCAGCCACGACGGCGCCGGCCCCGGCGGTCAGGGCGGCGATCGCACCCACCAGCACGATGCGGCGCCCACGCGCCGCCAGCAGGGTGGCGAGGCGGGCGGGGCCTGACTGCAGGTCCTGCTCGGGCATGTCCAGCGGCGCGCCGGCGGGCATGGAGCGGAAGTAGGGCTCGGACACTTGCTGCTTTACGCCAGCCATCGATACATCCAGGTCTCGGAAACGGGGGTCTGCCCGCGCCCTAACGTGAGGCGCAGCTCGCTGTTCGTCGCGCCGCCGGGGTCCAGCTCCAGACTCACGCGGGCGCCGCCGATTGAGGCGTTCGGCTGCACCGTTTCCACGCGGATGCTTCCCGTCGAGGCGCTGGCCTGGGCCTGCAACCCGTCGAGGCCGCCGGGCGGCTGGGCGAAATCGACGATGAACCGGCGCCGCGCGCCTTCGCTTCGCCCGCCGCGCCAAGCGATCGCGCGGGCCAGCCGAGTGGGGGGCTCGGGATTGGCGCCCCAGGTCAGCCGATAGCGCAGGCGGGTCTCGCGCTTGGCCGGGAGCGGGGCGGCGGGACGCCACATGGCGACGATGTTGTCCTCGATCTCGCCGCGCGCCCCCAGCTCCACGAGACGCACGACGCCCTGGCCAAAGCCCTCCAAAGGCTCGACCCAGACGCCTGGCCGCTGATGGTAGTGGGCTTCGAGATCCTGATAGGCCTCGAACGCGCGCTGGCGCTGCAACAGGCCGAAGCCGCGCGCCGGGCCGGGGTCGAGGTCGCTGATGCGGCTGCCGGGCGTGTGGACCAGCGGCCGCCAGATGCGCCGCCCGCGGCCGTCGTCGGTGAGCAGGCCGTCGCTGTCGTGCACCTCGGGGCGGAAGTCGTCGAAGCGCCGCGGCTGCTCGGGGCCGAACAGGTACATGCTGGTCAAGGGTGCGAGGCCCGCCGCCGCCAGGGGACGACGCGGGAACAGCGAGGCTTCGACGTCCATCACGGTGTTCACACCGGGCGTGGTCTCGAAGCGGTAAGCCCCCGCCACCGAAGGGCTGTCCAGCAGCGCATGAACCACCAGGCTGCGGGCGTCGCGCGCCGGTCGCTCGATCCAGAAGGCGCGGAAGGCCGGAAATTCCTCGCCGGGTTCACCCGCGCCCACCGCAAGGCCGCGCGCCGACAGGCCGTAGTTCAGATCCTTGGCGACGGCGCGGAAATAGCTGGCGCCCAGAAAGGCTGCGACCTCGTCGAAGCGGTCGGCTGCGTTCAGGCGCGACAGGAAGCGGAACCCGGCGAAGCCCAGGTCGGCGGGCAGCGGACCGGGCGTCAGGCGGCCGTAGGTGAAGTCGTCCCTCGAGAAGGGGATGGTTCGCGCCGCGCCATGCTCGATCTCGAACAGGTCCACGGCGTCGCGATGCAGCCAGCCGCGGGGGAACATCTGAAGCTGGAACGGCAGAGCGTCCCGGCTCCAGACCGCCCGCTCGCGGCGGAACTGCATCTGGCGGTAGCCGTCGTAGTCGAGGCCGGCGAGGAAAGGCGGCAAGGGGCGGGTGGGCGCGCGATACGGCGCCGCCGCCAACGCGCGGGCGCGGCGGCGCACGGCGTCGCCTTCTCTCTGGGGGCTGGCCCAACCGGTGGCGACAAGGCCGGCCGGCGCCATCGCCAATACATCTCGCCGGCGCAGACTGCGCGCCGTCGCCGAACTTTGCGGCATGGCATCCCGTATTCAGATCACCCCAGTGTGATCTCACTCGCCCAGGCGAGGGGCGAAAACATGGCCTATGGCCAAGCCGACCCCCAGCCGAGGCGGCGGACGCGCGCGTGTTCGCCCTTGTCGCGCTTGGGCACAAAGCGCCGTTCCAGGCCCTGGGCGCCGCAGAGCTTGAACTCGATGCCCGGCTTTCCCGCCCACGGATGGGCCAGCACGCGCGCCGCCACGGCCTCGCCGCCTACCGAGGGCCGGGCGGCCAGCAGGTAGGCGAACTTCTCGTCCTCGAACGGGGCGTCGGCGCCCTTAGCCAGCTTGTGGTCGCGCGAGCGGGGCAGGCGGACGTTGAAGTGGCACCAGTCGGGCGGATAGAGCGGGCAGGCGTCGGCGTGGGGGCAGGGGGCCAGGAGCCGAGCCCCCGCCGCGGCCAACACGCCTCGGGCCACGATGATCCGGTCGTAGCCCGCCGGCGTGCCGGGCTCCACTAGGGCGAGGAGGCCATCGCAGGCGTCCCAGAGGCGTTCAATCGTCCTCGCCTGCGCGGCCAACGGCAACTCGGCCAAGGCGTAGCTGGCCAGTACGAGCTCGGCGCGGGGGAAGGGCCCGGTGGTGAGGTCGCCCTTCTTGCGTGCGGCGGCGCGCACCGGCTCGGGCGCGTCGGCGGCCAACCGTTCGGCCATTTCGAGGAACGGGTCGCTGGCGTCGAACCAGGTGATCTGCTCCAGCGAAGGCCACGCCTCGAGCGCCGCCCAGCTTCCGCCGCCCGGACCACAGCCGGCGTCCAGCAAGGTCCTGGGCGCGAAGCCTGGAGCCCGCGCGCGCGCCTCGTCGAACACCGCCGCGTCGGCGGCGTAGGTGGCCGGGAGCCGCGCCAGCGCATAGGCCAGGGCGTCGTCTCGGCCCTTGATCACTGCCGAGGATCCGCGCCCGGCGCGATAGGCCTCGGTGGTCGCCGCGGTGCGCTGGGCGAGGTCGCGCCGCGAGGCTCCGGACAGCTCCCGGTCGATGGCGGCCCGCAGGCCGGGCGGGAGCTCGCTCGACATCAGCTCAGGGCGTCGGCCCGCAGCTTCACCAGATGCGCAGCGACCGCGCGGTCCGCCAGGCCCGACAGGTCGCCCGGATCTCCCGTCTCGGCGATGCGTCGCAGCACCGGCCGCACGATAGCGCCCGAGGCGGTCTTCGGCAGCGGTCCGAACAACACGTGAGCCGGCGCGGCGGCCTCGCCCAGCTCGCGGCGCATGTAGCCCTTGAGCTCCGCGCCGAGAACATCGGACGCCATGATCTCGGGATCCGGCTCGACGAAGGCCCACAGCGCCTCGCCCTTATGGGCGTCGGGCACGCCGATGATGGAGGCCTCGGCGACCGCGTTGTGGCTCTTCAGCGTCGCCTCGAGCTCGGCGCAGGAGAAGCGCTTGCCGGCCACCACGACCTCGTCGTCGCCCTTGCGCGACGCGCGGTTGTTGACGAGGTCCTCGACCACGGCCGGCTCGGCCAGCGTCGAGGTGTCCCCTAGGTTGGCCAGGTCGTCCTCGGCGATCTTCCGCAGGATGCGGCGCATGATCTTGCCCGAGCGGGTCTTGGGCAGGCCGGGGGCGAACTGGATCACGTCGGGGGCGGCGAACGGCCCGATCTCGTGGCGGACGTGGTTGCGAAGGTCGGCCATCAGCGCGTCCGTAGCGTCGATCCCGACCTTCAGGGTCACGTAGCAGTAGATGCCCTGGCCCTTGATATCGTGCGGATAGCCGACGACGGCCGCCTCGGCCACGGCCGGGTGGCTCACCAGGGCGCTCTCGATCTCCGCGGTGCCCAGGCGGTGGCCTGAGACGTTGATCACGTCGTCGACGCGGCCGGTGATCCAGTAGTAGCCGTCCTCGTCGCGGCGGGCGCCGTCGCCGGTGAAATACTTGCCGGGATAGGTGGTGAAGTAGGTGTCGATGAAGCGCTGGTGGTCGCCGTAGACCGTGCGCATCTGGCCGGGCCAGCTGTCGGTGATGCAGAGGTTGCCGTTGATCGCGCCGGTCAGTTCGTTGCCCTCGGCGTCCACCAGCATGGGCTTCACGCCGGGCAGCGGCTTGGCGCACGAGCCGGGCTTCAGGGCGTGCGCGCCCGGCAGCGGACTCATCAGGCAGGCGCCGGTCTCGGTCTGCCACCAGGTGTCGACGATTGGGCAGCGGCCCTCGCCCACCACGCGGTGATACCAGAGCCAGGCCTCGGGGTTGATCGGCTCGCCCACCGTGCCCAGCAGGCGGATCGATTTGCGCGACGTGCGCAGCACGGGCAGATCGCCCTCGCGCATCAGGGCCCGGAGCGCCGTGGGCGCGGTGTAGAAGATCTCGACCTTGTGCTTGTCGCAGACGTCCCAGAACCGCGACGAGCTCGGGAAATTGGGCACGCCCTCGAACATCAGGCTGGTCGCGCCGTTGGCCAGCGGGCCGTAGACCACATAGCTGTGGCCGGTGACCCATCCCACGTCGGCGGTGCACCAGAACACCTCGCCCGGCCGATAGTCGAAGACCACCTCGTGCGTCCACGACGCCCAGGCCAGGTAGCCGGCCGTGGTGTGCAGCACGCCCTTGGGCTTCCCGGTCGAGCCGGAGGTGTAGAGGATGAACAGCGGGTCTTCCGCGCCCATGGGCTCGGGCTCGCACTCGGCGGAGACCGTCTGCTTGAGATCCGAGAAATAGGCGTCGCGCCCCGCCTTCATCGGCACGTTCCCGCCGGTGCGCTTGACCACGATCACGTCCGTGACCCCGGGACAGCTCTCGAGCGCCTCGTCCACGTTCAGCTTCAGCGGCACGATCTTGCCGCCGCGCAAACCTTCGTCGGCGGTGATGACGATCTTCGAGTCGCAGTCCTGGATCCGACCCGACAGGCTGTCGGGCGAGAACCCGCCGAACACCACCGAATGGATCGCGCCGATGCGCGAACAGGCCAGCATGGATGCGGCCGCGGCGGGGATCATCGGCAGGTAGATGGTGACCCGGTCGCCCCTCCTGACGCCCTTGGCCTTCAGCACATTGGCCCAGCGGCAGACTTCGGCATGGAGCTGCTTGTAAGTCAGGGCGTCATAGGTCTGGCCGTCGTCGCTCTCCCAGATGATGGCGACGGTGTCGCCGTTCGACCTCAGGTGCCGGTCCAGGCAGTTGGCCGAGACGTTCAGCACGCCGTCGGCGAACCAGCGGATGCGGAAGGTGTCCTTGTCGAAGGAGACGTCCTTCACCTCGGTGAACGGCTGGATCCAGTCCAGGCGCTTGCCGAGATCGGCCCAATAGCCCTGCGGATCGGCGTCCTCGCGCCGGATCGCGGCGTCATAGGCGTCCGCATTCATGAGGGCCTTCTTGGCCCAGGTTTCGGGAACCGGGAAAACCTCGCCGTCGGACACCACTGAACCTCCGAAGGATCGCTCCCGGTCGAGTATCCGCGCGCCCGCCCGTACGCAACCGTCCGTCGACGCCTGACGCGACGTTCGGGCGCGCGAAAGAACGGTGGATGCGGCGATGGCTCCGCTTGCGGCGACTCAAGCTCGGGAGGATTTTGCGCCGATGCTCCGCCTGCCCCTCGTACTCGCGCTGTCCGCCGTCGCCCTCGCCGGGTGCGGTCGCGACGCGCCGAAGGGCGCCGCCGAGACCGCCAGCCGGCTGCTCGCCGCGGCGATGAAGAACGACCGCGTGGCCTTCGAGGCCGAGATCGACCGCGCCGCGGTGCGCGACGATGTGCGCCGCCAGGTGTCGGAGATGGCCCGCGGCTCGGCGCTGGACGTGGAGGGTGGCCCGTCCGAATTCGCCCTCGACCGCATGATCAGCCCTGACGCCGTCAGGGTGGTTGACGCCCAAGGCCACCGGCTGACGCACGCGCCGTCCGCCGGTGAGGTGGCGCCCCTGATGAAATCCGTGGGCGACCGCAAGGCCTGCCTGCGGGATGCGGAAGCCCGCGACGCCTGCCTGCTGACCTTTGCCAAGGCGGACGGCCGGGAGTGGCGGCTGGTCGGCATGAAGGCCATGGACCTGCGTATCCAGATGGCCAGCACGACGAACTGACCCCAAGTTCGGAATTTACTGTACCCGCCGGGCGCGCCTATGGATTCGGCCAGACGAATCCACGCGAAGGCGTTCTCCGCATGTTGCTGCACCTGTCCACCTGGGCCGAGATCGAGGGGTTCCTCGGCCGGTCGAAGACGGTCGTGATCCCCATCGGCTCCAACGAACAGCATGGTCCCACGGGCTTGCTGGGCACGGACTGGCTCTGCCCGGAAATCATCGCCCACGAGGCCGAGAAGACCGGCGACATCCTGGTCGGCCCGACCTTCAACATCGGCATGGCCCAGCATCATCTCGACTTCCCGGGCACCATCGCCCTGCGTCCGTCGACCTTCATGCTGGCGATCGGCGACTGGTGCCGCAGCCTGGCGCACGCGGGTTTCGAGAAGCTCTATTTCCTGAACGGCCACGGCGGGAACGTCGCCACCATCGAAGCCGCGTTCTCCGAGCTCTACGCCGAAGCCAGCTACGCGGGCCGCAACCGCGGCTTCGCCTGCAAGCTGAAGAACTGGTGGGACCTGGCCGGCGTGACCGCGCTGGCGAACCGTCAGTTCCCCGTCGGCCATGGCAGCCATGCGACGCCGTCGGAAATCGCGGTGACCCAATGGGCGTATCCGGACTCGATCAAGTCGGCGAACTACGCGCCGCAGATTGCGCCGACTGGCCCCATTCGCGAGGCGAATGACTTCCGCGCCCGCTATGCGGACGGGCGTATGGGTTCGGATCCTGGCCTGGCCACGCCCGAGAAGGGCGGCGAACTGGTCAAGCAGGCGGCGGCATCCCTGCTGCAGGACGTAGCCGAGTTCGGGGCGGAGAAATCTCCCTCCCCTTAATGGGGAGGTTGGCGAGCGAAGCGAGGCGGGTAGGGACGTCACGGCCGCGCCCGAGCTTGATCCAGCAATCCCCACCCTGGTCGCTACGGGATCTGTCCCTCCCCGTTAAGGGAGGCGCTTAGGCCGTCCAGACTTCGCCGTCGCGTAGTTCAACCGCCCAAACCGCCAGACGCTCGTCGGCGCACGGTCCTGCCACGCACAGCCCGTCCAGAGTGAACAGCGCGCCATGGCCGGCGCACAGGATGTGGCGGTGGTCGCGGGTCAGGTAGCGGTCGTCCAGGGGCGCCAGCGGCCAGGCGGCGTGGGGGCAGCTGTCCACGTAACCCCGGACGGTGGCGCCCTCGCGGATCACGAACCCGGCGAACATCCGCGTGTCCTGGCGGAAGCGGAAGGACTTGCCCCCCGGGTCCTTGATCTCGTCCAGCGAACACAGGCGCACGCCCGATGGCGGGCGGGCCGGGTTGTTCGGCTCAAAGCTGGCCAAAGGTGATCTTCACCGGGTTCAGCTCGACCTGCCGCCATAGGCCGGCCTGGGTGTAGGGGTCGGCGTCGCTGAACGCCTTCGCCGCGGCCTTGTCGGCCACGTCCAGGATGAACATCGAGCCGGCCATCCCGCCGTCGTCGTTGAACATCGGCCCGGCGATCTTCACGTCGGCCGCCCGGCTCTGGACATAGGCCAGGTGCCGTTCGCGCGTGGCCATGCGCAGGTCGAGCGAGTCGGCCTTGTCGAGGCAGTGAAGGACGAAGGTGGGCATTCAGTTTTCCTCGCGGAGGGGACGGGAGAGCAGGCGCCGGATCGCGTCGTCGACGCCCGCCTCGCCGGCCAGGATGGCGGCCACGGCTTCGCAGATCGGGGTCTCGACGCCAAGCTTGTGGGCGAGTTGCCGGACGGCGGGCGCCGAAGCGACGCCCTCGGCCACCGAGAGCTTGCCGGCCAACGCCTCTTCCAGCGTCTGCCCGCCGCCCAGAGCCAGGCCCACGCTCATGTTGCGCGACTGTGGGCTGGAGCACGTCAGCACCAGGTCGCCCAGGCCGCAGAGCCCGGCCAGGGTCTCGGCCTCCGCGCCCAGCGCGACGGCGAGGCGAGTCAGCTCGGCGAACCCGCGGGTGATCAGGGCGGCGTGGGCGGATCGGCCCAAGCCCCGGCCCTCGACTACGCCACAGGCGATCGCCAGGACGTTCTTCACCGCCCCGCCGGCCTCGGCCCCGATCATGTCGGTGGCGAAGTAGGGCCGGAATGTCGGTGTGGCGATGGCTTCCGCCAGGCTCTCCGCACAGGCGGTGTCGCGGCAGGCCAGGGTGACCGCGGTGGGCAGGCCGCGCGCCACCTCGCCGGCGAAGCTGGGGCCCGACAGTACGGCGGGCAGCGCCCGCGGAAGGGTTTCGGCCAGCACCTCGGTCATCAGCTTCAGCGAGCCCTGCTCCACGCCCTTGGAGCACAGGACGACCGGAAGTCCGTCGCGGGCGTGGGGTGCGAAATCCGTCAAGGTGGCGCGCATGTGCTGGGCCGGGGGAACCGCCAGCACGAGGTCGCAGCCGGCCAGGTCGGCCAGATCGCCGGTCGCCCGGAGCATCGGGTCCAGGGGCACGCCCTTCAGGAACACCGCGTTCTCGTGGGTGGTGTTGATCGCCTGGACCACCTCGGGCTCTCGCGCCCAGAGGATCACCTCGCGGCCGGCCCGGGCGCACACCTGGGCGAGCGCCGTACCCCAGGCGCCCCCGCCGATCACCCCTGCGCGCTTCATGCTTTCGCTCCCTTTCGGCCGGCCTTGTGTGTCGGACTGGCGGCCGCGGCCGCGGCGTCCAGCGGCCAGCGTGGACGCGCAACGGCGTCGAGGGGATCCGAGATCCCGGCCGCCAGTCGCTCGGCGCCGGCGAGCGCGATCATGGCGGCGTTGTCGGTGCAGTAGGCCAGCGGCGGGGCGGCGAAGCTGAAGCCGCGCCTCGACGCCGTCGCCTCCAACCGCGCGCGGACCTCCCGGTTGGCCGCGACGCCGCCCGCCACCACGAAGCGCAGGGCCCTGCCGTCATGCTCGGCCGCGTAGGCCTTCATGGCGCGATCGGACTTCTCGGCGAGCTGGCCGGCGATCGCGGCCTGGACGGCGGCGGCCAGGTCGCGGCGCTGTTCGTCGGTGGTGACACCCTCGGCGAGGCGCGCGGCGGCGGTCTTGAGGCCCGAGAAGGAAAAGTCGCAGTCCTTGCGGCCGAGCAGCATGCGCGGCAGCTCGAACCGGGTGGGATCGCCGCCCTGCGCCAGTCGCTCCAGCGCCGGACCGCCGGGATAGGGCAGGCCCATCGCCTTGGCGATCTTGTCGAAGGCCTCGCCGGCGGCGTCGTCGATGGTCGAGCCCAGCCGCGTGCAGGCGCCGATGCCGTCGACGCTCAGGAGCTGGCAATGCCCGCCCGAAACCAAGAGCAGCAGGAAGGGATAGGGCAGATCCGCGCCCAGCCTCGCCGAGACGGCATGGCCCTCCAGATGGTTCACCGCCACCAGCGGCAGGCCGCGCGCCAGCGCAACCGCCTTGCCGAACGACAACCCGACCATGACCCCGCCCACCAGTCCCGGCCCGGCGGTGGCGGCCACCCCGCTCAGGTCCTCGTAACCCAGGCCGGCCTCGTCGAGCGCGGCGCGGGCGATGGCGTCGATGCTTTCCACGTGGGCGCGGGCGGCGATCTCGGGCACTACGCCGCCGAACGGCGCATGCTCGGCGATCTGGCTGCCGACGATCGAGCTCAACACCTCGGCGCGGCCGTCGCCGTGCAGGCGCACGACCGAGGCGGCCGTCTCGTCGCAGCTGGTTTCCAATCCCAGGACGGTATGGGCGCCGGGGATCGTTGGGGCGAGTGTCATCCGGTTGCCGGTGGCAGGTTGCTACTGTAGCAGGCCTGCTACGTTTCCGTTCCCGAGGTAGACCGCCGACCGTGCCTTCGCAACCTGCCGCCAACCCGGGCCAAGTGCGTATCGGCGCCCGCGGCTCGAAACTCAGCCTGGCCCAGGCCGGCCACATGCAGCGTCGCATCGCCGCCGCGCTCGGCGCCGACCCGTCGAACCCCGTCGAAGTTGAGGCGGTCGCACCGCTGACGGTTATCACTACCACGGGCGACCGGGTGCAGGACCGGCGGCTGCTGGAGATCGGCGGCAAGGGACTCTTCACCAAGGAGATTGAGGAGGCGCTGATCGAGGGCCGCATCGACTGCGCGATCCACTCGATGAAGGACATGCCGGCCGAGTTGCCCCCGGGCCTGTGCATCGCGGCGATCCCCGAGCGCGAGGATCCGCGCGACGCCTTCCTGAGCCGGGACGTGGAACGGCTGGAGGACCTGCCCCAGGGTGCGCGCCTCGGCACAGCCAGTCTCCGACGCCAGGCGCAGTCGCTCTTCCGCCGGCCGGACCTCGACGTGCAGATGCTGCGCGGCAACGTCGACACGCGCCTGGCGAAGCTGGCCGCGGGCGAAGCCGACGCCATCCTCCTCGCCTACGCCGGCCTGCGCCGGCTGGGCCTGGGAGACCTGCCCAAGAGCCTGATCGACCCGAAGGAGGTCCCGCCGGCCCCGGGCCAAGGCGCCTTGGCCATCGAGACCCGCGAGGCCGACCGCGACCTGCCGTGGGTGGCCGGCCTGCGCTGCGAGACCACGACGCTCTGTGTGGCGGCCGAGCGTGGCGCCCTGGCGGCGCTGGAGGGATCCTGCAAGACGCCGATCGGCGCTCACGCCTGGTTGGAGGCGGGGTTTATCCAGCTCATCGTCGAGGCTCTGGCGCCCGACGGCACGGCGCGTTTCCGCCACGCTGGCGACACCGAGCTGAGCCAGCTCTCCGACCCGATGGCCTCGGCCCGCGACCTGGGCTCCTCGCTGGGCCACGCCATCAAGGCCGAGGCAGGCGACGCCATTGTGCTGTAGCGAGGCGGAGCTGGGCCGCCTTGTTCGTTGAACAATGGCGCGCAGCGCCGCATCGTCGTTGGTGAAAGTTCAACGGCTCAGCTAACAGGATCGCCCGATGGCGGCCCGCAGACAGCGAATCTGGATCACCCGCGCCCAGCCGGGCGCAGACGTCACCGCCGAGCGCGTGCGCGCGCTGGGGCATGAGGCGCTGGTGGCGCCCTTGCTCGCGGTGCGCGTGCTGCCGGACGTTCAGGTCGATCTGCACGGCGTGGCCGCCCTGGCCTTCACCAGCGCCAACGGCGTGCGCGCCTTCGCCGACGCGAACGGGGAACGGGCGCTGAAGGTGTTCGCGGTCGGCGCCGCCACCGCCCAGGCCGCGCGGACGGCGGGCTTCAAGTCGGTGCTGTCGGCGGATGGCGACGTCGAGGCCCTGGCCGAGGGAATCGCCGCGCGGCGTGGCGAACTTCGCGGCGCGGTGCTGCATCCGGGCGCCCTGGAGCCGGCGGGCGACCTCGCCGGCGCCCTGGAGAAGCAGGGCGTCGAGGCGCGGCGGTTGGTCCTCTACGAGACTGCGCCGGTCGACCTGACCGAGGCCCAGGCCGATCGCCTCACGCAGAGCGACGCCGTGCTTCTCCACTCCCCGCGGGCCGCCCAGGTGTTGGCGAAGATCCTGAAGACCCATCCCTCGCCCGACCTTCGGGCGCTGGGCCTTTCGAAGGCCGTCGTCCAGCCGTTGGCCCGCACTCGGATGGCGGCCAAGGCCTTTCCGCCGTTCCCGCTGGAGGCCGCCTTGCTCAACCTTATCGACCGGCGGCCCTGATCCATGAGCGCCGACGAACCCGACCTGCCGAAGGACCCAGCCGACTACCGGCCGAAGCCGCTGATGGGCGTGGGGTTCTGGGCGCTGATCGCGTTCGGCGTGCTTTGCGTGCTGGCGGGCGTCGGCGTGGCGGTGCTGGGTCCGAAGCTGCTCCCCGCAAAGCCCGCGCCGCAGGACACGCCGGCGCAGAGGGTCTCCGCAGTCGCCCCGCCGCCCGAGGCCCTGCCCGTCGTCGTCGCGTCACCCACGGCGGACGAGGTCACGCGGCTTCAGGCGCGGATCGCAATGCTGGAAAACCAGGGCGCCCGCACGACCGAGGCCGCCGCCGCCGCGCTCGCCGCCGCCCAACTGGTGGACGCCAGCCAGGGATCGGGGCCGTTCGGCCGCGAACTGTCGGCGCTGAAGGCCACCGCGCCCCGCCTGCCCGAACTCGCCGCCCTGACCCGCCTGGCCGAGACCGGCGCGCCGAGCCGCACCTCGTTGGCCGCCAGCTTCCCGCCCTACGCCGCCAAGGCCGCCAGCCGCGCGCGCAAGCCGCACGAGGGGGCGACCTTGAGCGAACGCATCGCTTACGCGGCGGCGAAGGTGGTCACCGTGCGCCGGGTGGACGAGACGACGGGGAACAGCCCCGACGCGGTCATCGCCCGCGCCGAGCGGGCGTTGCAGGACGGCCAGGTGGCGCCCGCGCTGAAGGCGCTCGACACCCTGCCGCCAAAGGCCCGGGAGGCCATCGCCCCCTGGCGGGAGCAGGCCGAGCGACGCGCCCAGATCGACCGCGAGATCACCGCGCTGAGGACCCGCGCCGTCCGGGCCCTGCAGGCGCCCGGACCCCCGGCATGATCCGCGCCGGCGTCGTCCTCATCCTGATGGCCGCCATCGCGATGGGGGCGCTGGCGTTGAGCGACGACCCCGGCCGGGCGACGGTCGTCTGGCTGGGCTGGCGCGCGGACTCCACCGCCGCCGCGGCGATCCTGATCGCGCTCAGCTTCGGCCTGTTCGCCGCGGTCGTGTGGCGCACCATCCTCTGGGTCCTGGATGCGCCGCGGCGGGCCGAGCGCGCCCGCGCCGAGGCGCGGCGGCGGCAGGCGAACGAGGTGCTGGCGCGGGGCTTCCTGGCCGTCGCGGCCGGTGACGGGTCGGAAGCCTTGCGGCTGTCGAAGAAGGCCGCGGAGATCGCCCCCGACTCGCCCGGCCTCGTCCGGGTCCTGGCCGCGCAGAGCGCCGAGGCCGCCGGCGACATGGCTCAGGCCCAGGCGGCCTACACCGCCATGCTGGGCTTCCCGGAAATGCGGCTCGCCGGGCACAAGGGGCTGATGCAGATCGCCCTTGCGCAGGGCGCGCGCGAGACAGCGCTGCGCCACGCTCAGGAAGCCTATGGCGAGGCGCGCACCGCGCGCTGGGCGTGGCGGGCGATCCTGGAATCCCGGCTCGAGGCCGCCGACTGGGACGGCGCCCTGGCCCTGGTGAAGGGCGCGCTGGACCGCAAGATCGTGCCGCCCATCGTCGCCGAGCGGGCCCGGGCGGCCCTGCTGGCCGCGTCGGCCGCCCAGCTCGAGCATGCCCCGGAGCCCAAGGCCCGGGCCCAGGCGCTGGATCAGGCCACCGAGGCCGCCCGCCTGCAGCCGGGCTTCGCGCCCGGGGTCGTGATGGCCGCCCGGCTGCTGGCCGACGACGGCAAGCTGGGCCGGGCCGCCGCATTGCTGGAGAATGCCTGGCGCGCGGCGCCGCATCCGGCCCTGTGGCTGGCGTACCGCGACCTCAAGACGGACGAGACGCCGCGCGAGCGCGCCCAGCGCCTGGGCCAGCTCGCCGCCGTGAACCCCACCCACCGCGAGAGCCTGCTGCTGTACGTGGAACAGGCGCTGGTCGCCGGCGACGCGCCGGCGGCGCGCGAGGCCGCCCGGACCCTGGAAGGTCAGCCGGTCACCGCCCGCGTGGCCGGGCTGATCGCCCGCGCAGCCTATGCCGCCGGCGCCATCGACGAAGCGCGGATGTGGCTGGCCCAGGGGATGAACGCGCCGCCGGAGCCCGACTGGTCCGACCTCGACCCGGAAGGCCGGCCGTTCGCCTACCACGCCCAGGACTGGGCCCGCCTGGCCATCGCGTTCGCCGAAACGGGTGAACTCCTGCACCCCCGCCTGGAGCGGCGCGAACGCAGCCTGCGCGAACTGCCGGAATTGCCGATCGCCTATGCCGACGCGGGGCCCATGCTGACCGAACCCGTGCTCTATCCGGTCGACGAAGGCTACGACGAGCCGGACACCGCGCCTCCCTCGCGGCGCACCGGCGCGTCTCGGGCCCGGAAGTAAGCGGCCGCGAATGACCCGCATCGTCTATCTCGCGCCCTTCGCCGGCGCGCGCACCGGTGGCGTGAAGATGATCTTCCGCCACGTCGAGGCTCTCTGCGCGCTGGGTTTCGACGCTGTGGTCCGCCGTCCCGCCGAGGTCGCGCCGGCCGCCTGGTTCGACCATCGGGCCCCGGTGGAAGACGGCTCGGCGCCGCTGGGCAGGGACGACATCCTCGTGCTGCCCGAGGATTCGCCGGAGGCGCTGAAGCAGGGCGCCGCTCTCCCGAACCGCAAGGTCGTGTTCTGTCAGGACCCCTACGCCCTGGCGAGTCATGGCCTCGCCGCCTTGCCGGCTGAGCTGAAGCCGCAGTACCGGACCTTCATGGCCTGCGGCGTCGGGGCAGGCGGTCTGATCGCGCGCTACTTCGACTACGACCTGATCTCGGTCGTGCCCGGCTTCGCCGACGAGCGGGTGTTCGCGCCAAAGCCGAAGGAACAGATCATTGCCTGCTCGCCGCGCCGCCGCCGGGTCGAGCAGGCGACCATCCGCTACATGTTCGAGCGCCTGCACCCCAGCGCCACGGCCTGGCGCTGGGAGCTGCTGGAGACCCGGTCGGAAGCCGAGGTCGCCGACGTCATGGGCCGCGCGTCGGTGTTCCTGAGCCTCGCGAAGATGGAAGCGCTCAGCCTCACGACCCTGGAGGCCATGGCCAGCGAATGCCTGCTGGCCGGCTTCACCGGCATCGGCGCGCGGGAGTTCGCCACCAGCATCAACGGCATCTGGGTCGACGAGGACGACTGCGAGGCCGCCGCCCACGCCCTGGTGCGCGCCGTCGTCCTGGCCGAGCGCGGCGACGGGGCGGCCGCACTCATGCGCCACGCGGCCGCCCAGACCGCTGCGCAGTGGAGCCACGCCGCCTTCGTCCAGGCCTTGGCCGGCTTCTGGCGCGACCGCATGGGCGTGGCGGCGTGACGCTTTGCAAATCGGGAGCTTTCACGTAAAAGCCCGCGTCCCCGGACAGGAGCCGCCTTAGCTCAGCCGGTAGAGCGGCGCATTCGTAATGCGTAGGTCAGGTGTTCGAGTCACCTAGGCGGCACCACTCCTTCTCGATGAAATCATTAGACAATACGGGCGACTGGCGCGGGAACGGGTCGTGCCCATTGGAACCGTGGAAGCAAGGTGGAACCATCAGGCAGCGGCGGAGCTGCCTGCGTCAGGCATGTCCGAAAACCGCGAAAAATGGGGCAGCTCCCCTTAGCGCGCTTGTAAGCAGCAGAATTTGCAGCGGAATGCGCCCGTGCATTTGCCAAAACCAGCTCGGAATTTTTGGTATAAATAGATCGACGCACTGAAGCGATGAGCCAGCAGCGTCGATGTACCACTTGAAGGATCAACCGCCGCGTTCGGCCCCGCTCCTCACCACGGAGGAGGCGGCAGAGTTTCTTGGCGTCTCTCGTAGGACGCTGGAGGATTGGCGACTTCGCGGCGGAGGCCCGGTCTTTCGGAAGGTCGGTAGGCGGCTCGTGCGCTACCTGCCCACCGATCTGGTGGCGTTTGTCGAGACAGGGGCCCGCACCAACACTGGCGGTGCAATGCCGGAGCGGTGAGGGGAGGAGGCTAACCCCAAGCACCGGCGAGCGCTTCTGCTGACAAGGCTTCGCTGGGCCCGCGAGCGAAGCAAAACGGTAGGTGTGGCGGTGCCGCGTAGCAAGACCAGCTCCTGTTGTCAGGTTCGACAAATCGAATTATAGTTCCGGTTTCGTTCCTTCGGGAGGGGGCCATCCGTGCAGGCAAAGCGAATGGGCCTGATCACGCTCGGCGTGGTCGGCGTGATGGTGATGTGCCTCATCTCTGCTGTCGCTGGTGGCGCGTTGAGCCACCGGTTCGGTACGAGCAGCTACACCATCTCATACGCGGACTTCATTTCGGTGATGCTGACCGCCGTGTCAGTCCTGCTGACCTTGCTGACGATCTTTCTGGCTGTGCTTGGCGTCCTGGGGTGGAACGCCATTGCCAACGGAGTTCGAAGGAGGACCGAGGACTTTCTGGAGGATGGCTTTCAGAAGGGAAATCATCTCTACGCGATGGTGGAAACGCGGGTCACCGAGATTACCTATGCAGGCATGAACTCAGTTGGGCTGGAGGCTGACGACACCGCCGACGAAGAAGGCGCAGCGTAATGAAGGACTACCTTTGGCAACGTGTTGATCCGCGCGAGGCGGAGATCGTTCAGCAGCACATCACTAGCGTGCCAGTGAAGGTCGGCGAACTCGCTACAGCATTGGGATTGCGCGTGGTCACTGCGCCGCTCGAACCAAAGGTTTCTGGGTTAATTCGCCCTTCTCCCGACACGCCTTCGGGTTTCGAAATTAAGGTCAACAAATACGAAGTACCGGAGCGACAGCGCTTCACGATTGCGCATGAACTTGCTCACTACCTTCTTCACCGCGACGAGATAGGAAGCGGCGTCGTAGATAGTGTTCTTTACCGCTCAAATCTCACTTCGCGTAAAGAAACGGAAGCTAACCGCCTAGCTGCGGCGATCATAATGCCCGAGGCGTTGCTTCTAAGGGAAGCGAGGCTAAGGGGAGGGGGGAGTCGCCCTGGAGTAGTGGAAGAGCTAGCCAAATTGTTTAAGGTGTCGACTCCGGCCATGAAGGTAAGACTCGGCCTTACCTGACAGGAGCTAGATGCTCGAAGACGTTCGATACTGCCCCATACTTCACGCTCGCGTCGCGGAGGTGAAGGCGCTTCTTCAGCTCTCGGGCGAGACGAAGGATCGCCTCTTCCCGATTATCGTCTGGCGCCCGTGGCCCAACGCCCGCGCACTGGCGCGCACGGGTGAAAAGGTTGCGGCTGCCCTCTCGGGCCGGCGCTTCGCCCTAGATTTGGACCGGACGAAGTTTGGCGCTTCGACGACGCCTGCGGGGGAGGAGTTTGATCGCCTCTTCGACCCTGCGGATGGGCATGCGAGCTACTACCGCTATGTCGAAACGGTTGCAGGGGCCGTTCCAGTCCTCCGCCCGACGGCAATTCAGCTAGAGCGGCAGTTCGAGCACATCAGCCGCCTAGACCGTGGCGCAGTGATACGCTTGCAGTTCGGCGCTGCAGCAGAAGTGATCGAGGCGGCGCGCATCCTGTCCGAGCGCTCGCCCGACGTGGTGGTCTTCGTAGACGCCGGATGGTCGACGGACCTGCTAGGTCGTGAATTGTGGGCCTCATCCATGGTTCAGTCGATTACGGAGGTGCGACCTGAGATCGAGATCGTCGTATCAGGCAGCAGCTTCCCAGACGCGTTTGCCGGCATCCGGGGGCGGGGCCGCATTCCCGTCGTGGAGAGGAGGCTCCACACAAATCTGGTACGCCGCCACAACGCAGCCACGCTCATCTACGGCGATTGGGGTAGCACTAGGCCTCCCTCCGCGGAGGCGGTGCCGATGCGGAACGTTCCACGCATCGATCTCCCATTTCAGACAGAGTGGATTTGCTGGCGACAAGAGGATGAGGAAGGTTATCCGGAGCTAGCTCAGCGACTGATGAGCGACTCCGCCTGGCCCGCCGAACTAGCGATCTGGGGCACCTACTTAATAACCTGCACCGCCGAAGGCCTGCCGGGCGCGATCCGTAGTCCGGGGACTGCTGCCGCGGCGAGGATCAACATTCACCTCCACCGGCAGGCGTATGTCGGCGAGGCGCAGGTGCCGGGCGATCCCGAAGAACCCTACGTCGACATCTAGTGTCTTGGAGGATGGCGCAGGAGACCGTACCGAGGACCCGCGGGACGATTTGTGCGCGCTGAGTCGGTCCTTGGGAACTTCAAGTTGGGCCTCAGCTACCCCTAGCTAGAGACCTCTTCCAGCCCGCCACAGAGCATTCTGGGCGTCGGTAGGAAGCACTTGCCTCTTGCGGCGCCGCGATTGTCAGTGACCGTCGCCAGTCGCTCCGAGGTCGCCGGTCGAGTCGTTGTCATGGACCCCTCGAAGCCACTCCGCATTTTCGTTGAGCCTGCGGTCCAGGTCCGCTTGCCGCTCATCGAGCATCAGGTGGGAAAGGTCCTTGCAGGCCTGACCCAAGACCTCCGCGAAGTGCATGCCGTAGGGGTTCCGGTCGGCCGTGAAGACCTCGGCTTTCCCGGTCTGGTCAACGCGGCCGTAGAACGGTTCGAAGCCCACGTAGCCCCCGAAGCTGTTCTTTGCGTTGTACTCACCGCACACCACGCCGTTCATCCCACGAACGTTCTGAAAGAGGGCCGACTCCGGGTCTTTGAGCTGGGCGCGAAGCGCCTCTTCGACCACGGTTGCCTGATCCGGGCCCTTCGGCTGACACCCGCCGACGCCGACCATGGCCAGTGCGATTGCAGCACCCACTACCCGGTTCAACGCTCCACCCCTCGGCGCACCCATGATGGGTGCATACCTCGCGGTTCTTACCAAGCCGCATGGAAGCGACAAGGCCTCGCGGGCGCCCACGACCGTGGGTCTCGTCTTCGGCATACGAGGCGGCGATCACCAAGCTGATCGAAGTCCGCAAGGCTTGTGGCATTCCCCAGCGCGAGCTGGCATTGCGGCTTCGAAAGCCTCGGTCCTTCATCTCCAAGATCGAGAACCGTGAGAGGCGGCTGGACATCATTGAGTTCATCGCGGTTGCCCGCGCTCTGGGAGTGGTGCCGAGCACCCTATTGGACGAGATTATCGCCGCTCTACCGGACACCCTCGACCTGTGACGTCGCATCCTTCTCTGTAGCCATGACGAGAACTGGCGGTCGGGGCGCGCTCCCGATCCGCCATTCTCTGTCCCTCTGGAGGACGAGTCCGGCCACGAGGGCCGACGCCCGCATTCTGCGAGCGCGACATGCTGCTGGGCTTCAAGCCGCGCTGGTTGCGGCACAGTCCGGTCGCCTAGTCGGAGGCTCCGGTCTGTAGTTCGCGGCTATGGACAATCCACCACCGCGACCCCCTGTCCACCTGTCCCTCGCTGAGGAGGCGGTTCGGCAATTCAAGAGGATTGACCGAGCCGCTCGTGATCTGCGGCTGGCGTGAGTGCTTTCGTGCTTTTGGGTGCTATCAGGACAGCCCGGCTTCGTGCTGCTAGGTCAGGCGCGGGAGGAAGTCGGCTGTGGTCCAGTGGACAGGATCGCCGCCTCGAACCCCCTTGTTGGCATAGGCGACGTATCGCTCGGGCGTCTGCAACCGCGCGAGATGGAACGTGGGCTTGGCCTTGGGGGTCGTGATGATGGGCCGGGATGTCTCGAAAGGCCCGATTGAGCCCGGCGTCATGTCTTCACCCACGCAGTCGACCAGAAGCGAGCGCAGGACCGGCTCCTCGCCTTCGCGCAATGCAATGACGCCGTGCCAGTGCGGGAAAAGGATGCCGCCCGCCATCGTCGGCTCATAAAACCCAGCCATCCATACCGCCTCATCCGGAGTGAGCCTGAGAAGTCGTCGCTTGGGAATGCCGCGTAGGCCCTGCGTGACCCCACGGACCAGGCGCCTCATCTGCGGGATGAACTCGGTTTCCGGATCGAACCTGTTCGGGTGAACGCCAAGTGAGATGGTCAGCTCGTGACCGGCCCCGTTATCGGCCCAGAATTGGGCGTAGGCGTCGACCAGCGCCGCGGGGAGCGAGCACCGCGTGGCTGCCAGCTTTGCTCTTGCCGCAGCAAGCTTGACCGCGAACGTCATACGTCAGCGGTCGCGTCGTGAAGACCTTCGATCATGTTGGGATGGGCTTCGCGTGGCTGTGGAGGGCCGGCGAACCGGTGAGCCGACGACAAGCGCCGCGCGTGGGGACTCCACAATCAATGAAATGATAGCGGAAGAATGGCCAGAAGTCACGCTTGCTCAGCGGCGCGCTGGACTATGCGCCGCACCTGACCTGCCGACCATGCGCCGCCGCGAGGTGCCGGCACGCCTCGCGCATTGAGTTCCCGCGCGAGCCCATGAAGCGTCGCGGTCCCTTGGTTGCGGATCGCTGCGATGACCTCCATTCGGTCTGCGGCGACGGCTTCCGCCGCCGCTGTTCGGACCATCGCTGAAACCTTACGCCCGCGCTCCGAGTGATCCTCGATGCGATGCCCTGGTCTACGCCCGCCTAGGCTCACGCCACGGGCTTTGGCGGCCTGTAGGGCTGCCCGGGTTCGCTCCGCGATCATCCGGCGCTCATGCTCGGCGACAGCAGCCATGATCTGGACCGTGAAGCTGTTGGCGTGCGGTAGATCCACGGCGACAAAATCGACGCCGTGCTCTTGGAGCCTCGAAATGAACGCGACGGACCGGGCGAGGCGGTCGAGCTTGGCGATCACAAGGGTGGCGCGATGGATACGACAGTCGCGCAGCGCGGCCTCTAGGGCCGGTCTATCGGCCCGACCACCGCTCTCTACCTCCTCGTGTTCGCCCACCAGCGCGTCGCCGCCGATGAACCGCCGAACCGCCTCCTGCTGGGCCTCCAACCCGAGGCCGCTCTCGCCCTGACGTTTGGTGGAGACCCGGTAGTAGGCGACGTATCGCTTCATCTGTGTGGCACCTGTTCCATCGAACGTTGAACCAGATGTCACACATCGGAGAGTCTGAGCCAAGGGTTGGATGTCGGCTTTGTGAAACGGTTCACGATAGCCCGACTTTCACGGCCGTCTGGGGCCGGGCAGACCGGTCCACGCTCTGGCAGACCGGGGGAGGGGGCGTCGATGACGGGCTATCATGAACGCTTTGGTGCCTCAGGGGCGTGCGCAGTCAGACAGTCGTCCACCCGCCGCCAGCGGTAACGATCTACCTGCGGCCAAGCGAACGTCTGCTTCGCGGTGCGAGGCCAAATGGGGCTTTCGACCCTTAGGCGACGTTCGGTGGACGCGCTTGCGACAGGACGTTCAGCGCGCGAAGCTCGACCATGGACCTCTCAACGCTGCGCTCTGTTCTTTCGTCAGAAGGCTTCCGTGCCGACGCCTACGACCTCGGTGAGGCGGGGCGGGAGCCCTCCGAGACTTACGCTCTGCGAGAGCGGAATGGCGGGTGGGTGACCTTCTATGCCGAGCGCGGGCACGAGAACTCGCTGAGAGCCTTTCGCACCTTTGCGGATGCCGCTCACGACCTCGTTGCTCGGCTGCGAGAAGACCCAACTACGCGGCGGGAGCCGTAAGGTCGGCGTCCCACCCCGTCGCGACGATGAGGAGGTCCCCCAAACGGATGGGCGGTGAGTGTCCGCTATGCGGCAGCAGCGCGGAGACGCGTCGCGAACGTCGTTGGCGGGTGGGGAGCGGAAGTTGCCGGTCACGCTCCTATCGCAGCATGATGCACCCATGACCAATCGACTGGCGAGGTATCACAAGGTCGCCGCGCTCGCTAACGAGCCGACGCTCCTTCGCAGGCTAGTGGCCGCCGCCGTCTCGGGCGTCATCGCCTTTCTCCTCGTACAGTTGCTCCTTGGCGTGCTGTGGCGTGCCGGCTCGAGCGCCATGCTTTTCGCCTCAACAGCCCTTGCCTTAGCAGCGGCGGTAGCAGCAACGACGATGAAGCCAGTCCGGGCGGTAGTTTACGGAGTGCTTGGCGCGATGTGGCTGCTCTTGGAGCTCTTGGTGTCAGCCCTAGGAGCTATCGCCGCCATTATCGGCTAGACGTCTGCCTCGGGTCGCCGCGTCCGCTGACGGCGCGGACGACGAAGGTCAGCTTCGGGAGCCCGCGCCGTCGCCTGAAATCGACCCCTCGCTGAATTTCAGAACGTCCGCAATAGGGAGCAGCGGCATCGGCTGGCCATGACGTTAGCCGCCGTCTGATCGTCGGACCGCTAGGTCAATACGCTTCACCTGCGCGGGCGAAAGCCACCCCCTGAAGGGCGTCAATACTTTGACGTACTCAGCGTAGCGGCCCTGCTCCCACATACGAGCTGCGATCGAGAGGGCCTGCTGAAGGTCGCGTTTTGCCAGGCCTTCATCGCGCTCCCGCCTCTGCTCTGCGAGCCACTGTTTGGTTACCGGCCTTTCCAATTGCGCGAGCGCGATGTCCGGCGAATCTATCGAACCGGCCCACTTCAGAAAGCGGTCCTCAGCGGCATAAATAGTGAGAGCGCGATCTCGACCTTCCCAAATCAGGAGCTGTTCCGGGAGATCGTGTCGAGACAAGCCAATTAGCCAACTCCCGCAATGGTCAACATCGGTCCTACTCCAATCGACGTGGAAGTCGGCTTTGGACACGAGAGCTAAGTAGCCTTCTAATTCAAGTGTCGACATGCTGCGAAGCTACGTCCGCGCACGACCGCAATCCACCCCTCGCTGACGTTCGCGAGGCCCGCCTCCGAGGCGGCCCGCGAACGTTCGCTTTGATCAGCGACGAGATTGTCCGGGATCGACCCATCTAAGACCTTCGACGACGCGCCCGCCGGACTAGGTTCGCTTGGTCATGGCCGCGATCAGATCGGATGAGCATCTTCAACCCAGAGACGAGATACCTTCCAGGAGTCACGCCACACGAGACGCACTCAACGCGGGATCGAAGGCAAATTAGGCATACCAGCTCAACCTTGACAGCAAGATACCAGCCTGCGCGCAATATAAATCTTCTATGGGAGGTCTATAATGCAATCTGAGGTACCGTTCGGAGAATCTGGGGGGCCAGTTGCTGCTGACAAGAGCTTGTCTCCTATTCCGGGTTCCGAGAGATATGACGAAGCCGACAAATCGCTGAATGCCTATTTTGTATCGCTGGGAGACTGTCCGGTTTCTGGCGGCGGTACGCTATGGGCTATCGTGAATAACAGTAATAGGTCCGCCAGAATCACGATTAGGGTCGACGTTGACAATTCCCGCGGCGAACATGGATCGTTTTCGAGAGACTATAATTTGGCGCCTGGTCAGCAACAGAATGTGGGATGTTCTCAACAAACCACCAGCATTCCGTTTGAGTATTACGGTTACACGATCACCAACGTCAGTTAGCTTGAAAGTACCGCGCGCGAGACGCGCGGTACTATCCGCCCCTAGGACGACGGGCGCAGGTCCGGTACACCCGTCGCGGACGTTCGGGGGGTCCGCTCGCGGGCACCGGGCGCAGAATGTCTGAAAAGCGCCCAGGTGCGAAGGTCCGCAAACCACCCTCTCGGTCCGCTTAGCGACCGGCCGCCGGCGACGTGCGATCGCCTGGGCGGCCACCTACACAGGGGTAAGCGCCGTGCTTCGCCACACATAGGAAAAACTTGAACGCACCCGTTTAATCCCGAGAGGTGCCCACCCTCATGTCGAGCCTTATACCTAGGGCGAACGACAGGGCCGCGACGGAGACCGCTGCTCGATCCTTGGCTGTTCGCGGCTGAGCGGTGGGAGCAGGCCAAGCTCCGCTTTTGTTTTGAGCTGGGAAAGGGACGACCCGCGTCCGATATGAGACGGTCACCAGAGCTGCCACCCCAACCAGGGGTATAAGGGACCCTGCATGGCAAGTGGCCGCCAACACATGGGACCGGGGTCACGCTTCGTCGATGTCTTCTAAGGCCTCGGTCTTGGGCGCTCGCAGAGCTGTCATGCGCTCGGTGGCCTTGCGTAGGGCATCACGCTGGTCGGTCTCCCGGAGTCTGGCATAGCGAGCAGTTGTCGATACCTGGGTTTGACCAAGTGCATTTCCGATGGTGGCGAGTGGCACGTTCTCGGCCAGCATGAAGCTGGCGGTCGTTCGGCGCAGATCGTGTGTCCGTGCATTCTCGATCTTTGCTTCCGCAATGATCCAGGCCCAGGCCCGCTTCAGGTCGGATCGCGGGCGTCGGACATCGAGGCTTGGCTTCCGGGGATCAGGCTTCGCGTTTTTGCCCGGGAATAGATAGCGCCCTAGCGGATCGTTGGATCGCATGTCGCGGAGCAGCTCCAAGGACGGCCCGTCGAGGTGTAGGCGGTGCTGACGTTTGGTCTTCGTGTGCGACGACGGCTTTTCCCAGACACCTTCGTCTAGATCGAACTGAGTCCATTCGGCCTTCACGACCTCCTGCAACCGAGCACCGGTGAACAAGAGCAAACGGATGGCGTTCGCTGGGCTCTGGTTCGGATATTGATCACACGCGGTAAGGAGGCGGACGACCTCGTCATCCGAGAAGTTTCGCCAGCGCTGGTCTTCCGGGAATTTCTTGATGCCCTTGCAGGGGTTGGTCGAGCGCATCTCGTGCTCAATGGCGAGGCTGAACATCTTGCTCAAGACGGCGAGCAGCCGGTTTGCTTGGTAGACGCCAGCAGCGGCTTTTGCGTCTCCGTGCAGTCGGCGGATGTCGGCCGGGCGGACCTCTGCAACCTTCCGAGAGCCAAGGTTGGGGATGGCATACTTTTCGAGTACGTGACGGGCATCCCGCACGGTGCGCGGTCGGAGGGCGGCAGCCACGGCGTAGTCCTTGCAATAATGGTCGCATAGCGCGGCGACGGTCGGTGCGGCGCGCAATGAGCGGCGCTCCGCGCTCGGGTTCACGCCTTGCTTCACTTTCGCAAGCTCCGCTCGCGCTAGATCGCGGGCCTCATTCACGGTGAGGGTGGGGTAGTTGCCGACGGTGATCCTGCCCTGAGTGCCGGACGCCGTACGATACTGAGCGATGAAGCTTTTTGTGCCAGCGTTCGTCACGCGCACACCGAACCCCGGCAGGTCCGCGTCGAAGGTAACTGACCCCTTGGCAGCCTGATCAACCACCGTCTTGGTTAGGCGGACATTCGATCTACGCGGCACGCGACACCCCCACTTGCATTCAAGGCGTCGCTTTAGGCTGCGACCTGTCGTGGAAGCAAGATGGAAGCATGGTGGACCGAGCGTCACCGTTATGCGCCGTAGTGCGCCGTAGGTAACAATGGGCTAACATATTGGAATAATGGATATACCAGAAGCACGCCGGTCTCTGCCGTAGCCCGCCGTAGTTACGGGACGCAAATTCGTAATGCGTAGGTCAGGTGTTCGAGTCACCTAGGCGGCACCATCCGGGGTTTCCAAAATCCAGGCTCCACACGCCCGGCGCGCCGAGAATTCGCACGCGTTGTTGAGGTTGCGGTCGCCGGATTTTCCCCAACGTAAGTTCGCCTGCTGCCGGTCCTGAGTCAGGCGCGGCTCGCGCAAAGGGCGAGCAGACGTGCGTCTCGATTCAACCCATGCTTGGTGCCGGCCGCCGATCGGGGGACGGGACCAGCATGCTAGAGTCGACTGCGGACATCGCGGATCCGGATGGATTTATCCGGTACTCGCGTACCGTCGCCCTGACACGGCTCGCCCTGGTGGCCGCCTTCGTCGCGTTGTTGGCCGCCTTCACCCCCTGGCGGATCGCCCTGCTGGGCGTTCTGGAGTTCGGTCTCTACCTGACCATGCTCGTCGCGACCGAGGTCGCGGTTCGCCGGAGCGATCGGCTGGCGGCGTCGCGACGCCTGCGCTGGCAGACCGACGTCCTGATGCTGCTGTTGGTGGCCAACGCCTGCTGGCTGGCGGTGCAGATCCGGCTCTACGGCGAGCCCATCATGCAGGTCGAGGCGGCGCTCCTGGCGATCTGCGTCCTGCTGTTCGCGGCGCTGCGGGTGCATATCGGCCGCGTCAGCTACGTCGTCGGAATCGTTCCCCCTGCCGTCACGCTGCTGTGGATCGCGATCGATCTGGACCAGCCGCTGCTCGACGACCACTACGCCCTGGCCATGCTGCTGTTCGTCGCCGCCGTCCTGCTGGCCACCTCCCGGCAGCAGGCCACCGATCGGGCGTTGACCCGGGCAATGCAGGCGCTAGTGCGCAAGAACCTGGCGCTGGGCCAGGCCATCGAGGAGGCGAAGACCGCCGGCCGGGCCAAGACGCGCCTGCTGGCCGTCGCGAGCCACGAGATCCGCACGCCGCTGAACGCCGTGCTCGGCTTCGGCCAAGCGCTGCGCCGCCAGCCGCTCACGCCCGCCCAGGCCGACCTCGCGCGCGGTGTGGTCGAGGGCGGCGAGCAGCTCACGCGTCTGCTGGACGGTATCCTGGAGCTGGCGGACGCCGAGGCCGGCGTCGCCCAGCTGAACCCGGCTCCCCTCGACCTGCGGGCCTTGGTCGTGGCGGTGATCGGGGTCTGGCGCAGCCATGCGGCGACGATCGGGGTGGACCTGGGCTTCGAGGACGCCGATCCGTCGCTCGAGTTCGCAGTCGTGGCCGACGCCGGCCGGCTGGAGCAGACGCTGGTGACCCTGGTCGCCAACGCCCTGAAGGCCACATCGGCTGGCGGACAGGTCACTGTGCGTCTCGCCGGCGTGGCGCGGGACGAGATGCTGGGGGTGATCGTCGAGGTGCGCGACAGCGGCCCGCGGCTCACCGCCGAGGACCGCGCGCGGAGTTTCGAGGCGTTCGACCAGACCGCGAGAGGAGGGCTGGTCGGAGACAGCGGCCTTGGGATGGCGGCCTGCGCCGCGAGCCTGCGCCTGATGGGTGGCGAGGTCGGGGTGGAGGACCTGGCGAACGGGGGCGACGGCGCGGTCTTCTGGCTGGCGTTCAACGCGCCGCGGCACGTGTTCCCGGAGGGCGCCGCGATCGCCGATGGCGCGCCGACCCGCCGGCTCCGCGTGCTGGCCGCCGAGGACAACGCCGCCAACCGCAGGGTGCTCGCGGCGCTGCTGGACGGCGCGGCCGTGGAGCTTTCCTTCGCCGAGGATGGGGCCCAGGCCGTGGCGGCGTGGCGTGCGCAGGCCTACGACCTCGTCCTGATGGACGCCAACATGCCGGTGATGGGTGGGGCCGAAGCCGTGCGCGAGATCCGGGGCGCGGAAAACGTGGCCCGGCGCACGCCGATCTGGATGCTGACTGCCAATGTCGCGGCCGAGGACCTGGACAGCTATCTCGCGGCGGGCGCCGACGGCGTGCTGCGCAAGCCTGTCGACGCCGCGGCGCTGTTCGAACTGATCGCCGGGCTGCGGGGCGGCTAGTCGGTCTTGAAGGGCCCGTGGCTGGAGGTCTGGATGTCCTCGAGGCGCTTGCGGGACTCGCGCTTCAGCCGGTCGCGTTCGCTCTTCAGCATGCAGGTCTTCTGCGGAAGGCGCGAGCCGATGGGCGTCTCGGAGCGGCAGACGATGGGGTCCTTGGCGGGCGCCGCCGCCTTGGCGGACGGGCTGTCGCCGGCTGTCCCCTGGGCCAGCAGGAGCGCGACGGAGAGGGCGGCGATCATAGCCACCTCGCCTAGGCCGCAAGCCCGGCGCGGGCCGTGACCTGCGCCTGGAAGAGATAGCCGCCGCCGCGCAGGGTCTTGATCATCTCGCCCGCGCCGTCGCAGGCCGACAGCGTGCGACGCAGCCGCGCGACCCGCGCGTCGATCGACCGGCCGCCGGTGGTGGCCCCGTCGCCATGCAGCAGCGCCACCAGGGTGTCGCGAGGCAGCACCTCGCCCGGTCGCGCGGCCAGCGTGCGCAGCAGCGCGGCGTCGGCGGGGCTCAGGCGCACCGTGCGGCCCGTCGGTGAGGTGACGTAGCCGAGCTCGGCGTCGAAGCGCCAGGTGTCCACCGCGGCCTGGGCCGTCTGACGCGCCTGCCGGGCCGAACGGCGCAGCAGGGCGCGGACCTTTGCCAGCAGTTCCAGGGGATGCGTGGTCTTCGGCAGGACGTCGTCCGCGCCGAACTCCAGACCGGCCACCCGGTCGAGCGTGTCGGCGGCGCGGGCGAAGACCAGCACCGGCGCGGTCTCGGCGTCGGAGAGCTTGCGGCACAACGCCAGGCCGTCGGCGTCGGGCAGCGCGGTCTCGAGGATCACCAGGTCGGCGCCCTCGGCGTCCAGCATCGGCTGCGCCTCGGCGGCGGAGTCGGCGCGTTCCACCTCGAAGCCGTGGCGGCGGAGCATGTCGAGGCCCGGTTCGATGGCGCCGGCGTCGGCGTCGATCCACAGCACGCGGAGAGATCCTTGCGCGACGGGCGGCCGAATCGGTGCGGCGCCGGCGGCAAATTCGAAGGCGACTGCGGTCATGTTGGCTCCGTCCCGGTCAAGGCGCCGGCGATACACGTCCTGGCGCAAGGACTTTAGACTGGGACATGGAGCTTTCGTGACGACTTCTCGTCATACTTTGCATGAGGACATTTCATATGTCCCCTCGCTGTGATAATTGTAACGGCAGGTCCCGGCTGTTTTCTTTTTGCAACATTCTTCCAGGAACAACTTCACGCCGCCAGCCGTCCTCGCCATCGGCGGGGCCGCGCCTCCCAACCGCATCAGGACCATCATCTATCTGTTTTATATTCCTTTATTCGCGCTCATCGAGCGAATTCGGGGGTGCGAAGAGCCGGCCCTCATGAAACCTCCTCATGAAAACGAGAAGACAAATTCAGTAAAGAGGCGCTCTACACGACAATAGTTTTTCTCCAGCGGCGCTCAGGCGCGCAACCGGTCGGTCCGGTTGCGCAGGGGGCCGGCTTTTCATGTGGGGATCGGCCGGGCGGCCTCGCCGCCCAGGGCCGCTGGAGGATTTGGACTTTGAACATCAAATACACGCGTGAACACCTGCTGGCGTCGTCGATGATCTGTGGCGTCGCCCTCCTGGGCCTCGCCACCCCGGCCTTCGCCCAGACCGGCGGCGAAGACGAAGTCGCCGAGGTCGTGGTCACCGGCACCCGGATCCCGAGCCCGAACGTCAACAGCGTCAGCCCGGTCCAGATGGTCGGTTCGGAGGAAGTGGCCCTGGGCGGGCGCCCGGTCACCGCCGACATCATCAACCAGCTGCCCCAGGTGGCGCAGAACAGCCAGACCGGCCTCTCCACCACCTCGAACCCGCTGTCGGGCCCGGGCGGCGTGGCCACGGTCGACCTGCGCGGCATCGGCCAGCAACGCACCCTGGTGCTCGTCGACGGCCGTCGCCTCGGCATCGGGGACCCGAACACCGGCAACACCAACCCCTCGCCCGACCTGAACCAGATCCCGTCGCAGCTGATCGAGCGCGTCGACGTGCTGACGGGCGGCGCCTCGGCGACCTATGGTTCGGACGCCATCGCCGGCGTCGTGAACTTCATCATGAAGCGGGACTTCGAGGGCATCCAGGTCGACGCCAACTTCGGCGTCTATCAGCACAACCAGCACAACGAGTTCGTCCAAGGCCTGCTGCCCGCGCGCGGCGTGACCAAGCCGGGCAACAAGTGGGACGGCGAGTCCCAGGACTTCAGCGTCATCATGGGCGCCAACCTGGATGAGGGCCGCGGCAATGTGACGGCCTACTTCACCTACCACGACCAGAAGCCAGTCCGGCAGAACCAGCGCGACTACTCGGCCTGCCAGGTCGTGGCCTCGGCCGCGGGCGTGGCGAGCTGCGCCGGTTCGCCGAACTCGAACCAGTGGCTGCTGGCCAGTGGCGCGGCCTTCGCCCTGCCGGGCTCCCCGACCCAGATCGCCGTGACGGGGAACAACTTCTCGGCCTGGAGCGGCACGGCCAGCACCACGCCCCCGCCGTTCTTCAACTCCAACGACTACGCGTACCTGATGCAGCAGGGCACCCGTTACACGGCCGGCTTCATGGCCCGTTACGAGGTGAACAAGCACGCCGAGGCCTACGCGGACTTCGGCTTCATGAACGACCGCTCGAACGTGCTGATCGCGCCGACCGGCCTGTTCCAGGGCACGGGCGCGACCGCGAACGGCGGCTTCCTGGTGAACTGCAACAACCCCTTCATGAGCGCCCAGCAGCGCGGCGTGCTGAACTGCTCCGCGGGCGACATCGCTTCGGGCGCGACGCGCGAGCTGCTGATCGGCCGCCGGAACATCGAAGGCGGCGGCCGCAACCAGTTCTACGAGCACACGAACTACCGCGCCGTCGGCGGCGTGCGCGGCGAGATCGTCGACTCGTGGAAGTACGACGCCTACGGCTCGTACTACTACACGTCCCTGAACCAGGCGGCCGAGAACTACCTTTCGGTCTCGCGCCTGCAGAACTCGCTGCTGGTCGTCCAGACTCCGACGGGGCCGCAGTGCATCTCGGGCGGCTCGTGCGTGCCCTACAACATCTTCGCCGACGGCGGCGTGACGGACGCGGCGCTGGGATACCTGGACATTACGGGCACCTCGCGCGGCACGATCACCGAGCGGATCTTCGAGGCCGTCATCACCGGCGACCTGACCGACTACGGGATCAAGTCGCCTTGGGCGACCAACGGCGTGGGCGTGGCGTTCGGCTTCCACAACCGTCGCGACCACCTGGAATACGAGCCCGACGCGGCGCAGCTCTCCGGCGACCTGTCGGGGGCGGGCGGCGCCTCCACGCCGATCAACAACAGCCTTCGCGTGAACGAAGGCTTCGCCGAAGCCCGGGTGCCGATCGTCCAGGACATGCCCTTCGCCGACCAGCTGACGGCCGAGCTGGGCTTCCGCTACTCCAAGTACTCCACGGGCGCGAAGGCCGAGACCTATAAGCTCGGCCTGCTCTGGGCCCCGACCGACGAGATCCAGTTCCGGACCTCCTACAACAAGGCGATCCGGGCGGCATCGATCCTCGAGCTCTACACGCCGCAGGCGGTGACCAACACCAGCCAGGTGGCGGAGGATCCCTGCGCCGCCGGCGCCGTCAATCCGGCCACGGCCGCCGCCTGCGCGAACACCGGCGTCACGGCCGCGCAGTACGGCGTGATCCCGCAATGCCCGTCGGGCCAATGCTCGGTGCTGAACGGCGGCAATCCGCTGCTCGACCCGGAAACGGCCAAGACGTTCTCGATCGGCGCCACGGTCCGGCCGAACTTCATCCGCGGCTTCACCGCCAGCGTCGACTACTTCCACATCGACCTGAAGGATGTGATCGGCGCGATCCCGCTGGGTGTGATCCTGCAGCGCTGCCTCGAAAGCGGCGACCCCACCTTCTGCAGCCAGATCCGGCGCGCGCCGAACGGCATCCTGTTCGGCTCGAGCGTCACGGGCGCCGGCTACATCAACGGCACGAACGTGAACGTGGGCGCCCAGGAAAACTCGGGCCTCGACGTGCAGGCGACCTACCGCCTGCCGATGAGCGACTGGGGCCTGGACAGCTGGGGCGACGTGAGCGTGAACCTGACGGGGTCCTACCTGCTGAAGTTCACCACCACGCCGCTGCCGGGCGACGACGACTACGATTGCGCCGGACTGTTCGGCCCGCAGTGCCAGACGCTGAACCCGCGCTGGCGCCACACCCTGCGGATCAACTGGAACACGCCTTGGAACGTCCTGGCTTCGGTCGCGTGGCGCTACATCGGCGGAACCACCTTCGAGGCGGACACCGACGAACCGACGATCGGTCAGAACGCCCGCAACGCGTTCAACCACAAGCTGCCTGAGCGGAGCTACATCGACCTGTCGGCGGTGTGGAACGTGAACGACAAGTTCTCGGTCAGGGGCGGTATCAACAACGTCCTCGATCAGGATCCGCCGCTGGTGAACAACCGCATCTCCCAGACGGGTTCGCCGAACACCTATCCGACCTACGACCTGCTGGGCCGGAAGATGTTCATCGGCTTCACCGCGAACTTCTAGAACCAGCGTGGCGGCTTCGGCCGCCGCGCCCCGAGGAGATGGAGAGGACTCCCGCGCCAGCGGGGGTCCTTTTCATTTCCGGCGTTCGGGAACCCATTGGCGGCGAAGGACTTCCGGCAGCGCAGGTTGTTGGATGAGTGTCGTGGGTCGTACCGAGTACTACCGAGCCGAAGCCGAGCGCGTGCAGCGCCTGGCCGAAGAGTCCGCCCCGGGGCAGGGCCGCGAACAGTTCGAGCGGGTGGCGGCCGAGTATCGGCATCTGGCGGAATATTACGATGTGCCCCCGGCGCGCCCGGTAGCCGCGCATTAGCCCTTCGACGCCGCCCTGCGGATCGCGAACGCCTGCGAGACCAGCTCCGCCCTGCCAAAGACCGTCATGAACGCGATGTCGGCCGCGTCGAGGCCGGTCGCGACGCGGACGAGGCCTTCGACCGGCGCCTTGCCCGTCGGGTCGACGAGCCGCCAGCGGCCGCCCAGGTAGACCTCGGCCACCGCATGCAGGTCCGGCGGCTTCAGCTTCCAGGCATAGGCGCTCACCGCGCGGGCGGGAAAGTCGGCCGCGCGGAACAGGGCGATCGCCAGATGGGTGAAATCCCGGCAAACGCCCGCGCGATCCACGAAGGTGTCTTGGGCAGTGGTGGTCGCGTCGCTGACGCCGGCGCGATAGTCGAGATGACCCTGGATCCATTCCACGATGGCGGCGGCCTTGTCGCCGCCCTGGAGGTCGCCGAACTCGCGTTGCACGAAGCTTTCGAACCGGTCCGAGGGACAATAGCGGCTGGCGCGCAGGTAGCGCAGCGCCTCGCCCGGCAGGTCTCGGATCGCCACGGCGGCCGCGCCGGCGAGGGTCGCGTCGCGCGCCAGCACGTCCACCTCGGCCTCATAGGCGATCTGGACGCGCCCTTCTGCGGTGAAGACCGCCCGACGCTCGCCGGTGACGGAGTCGTCCAGTCGCGACAGGTCGGCCGTGGGTGTCACGGTCAGCCGTTCCCGCCGGACCGCCTGGTCGTGGGCCCGCGCCGCTTCGAGCAGCAGGAGCACCTCGCAGCTTTCGGCGAAGTCGTAGGTGAGGTCGGCGCGGATATGGAACGGCATGCGACCGGCCAACGCGTGGCCGCAGCAAGCGTTGCCGTCCGTCAGGCGGCGTGGAGCACCGGGGCCGGGCCTGGATCGAGGGCGGCGGCCAGCCAGTCGACGAAGGGCCGGATCACGTCGGCGCGCGGCGAGGCCGGATTCCAGACGGCGGTGTAGTCCTCGCGCAGGCTGGCCTCGGCTTCGAAAAGCCGCACGAGCCGGCCCGAGCGCAGGTCGTCGCGCACGAGCAGGCCGCGCGCCAGGCACACGCCGGCTCCGTTGCGGGCGAGCTCCAGGGCGGCCAAGGGGCTGTCGGCGGTCAAGGTGGCGTGGGTCGGCAGGTCGCTGAGGCCCACCTGTTCGAGCCATAGGCGCCAGGGGTGCTCCGGCTGGTGGATCAGGGCGGCGCGCACCAGGTCTTCCGGCCGCCGGGGGAGGTCGGCGGACGGGGCGGCCACCGGGAACAGCGCCTCCCCGGACAGCCGGCGCTGGGTCAGCCCCGCGCAGGCACCCGCGCCGTAGAGGATCGCCACGTCGGCCTCGCCGGCATTGACCTCCGAGGCGCCGGTCACGGTGCGGAGCTCCAGTTCCCGGTCGGGATGGCCCGCCAGGAAGCCGGGCAGCCGGTTGGCGAGAACCCGCTCGGCAATGCCGGCGGTGGCGGCCACCACCAGGCGCGCGCGGCTCGGTCGGGCCGGGGCCTCGAAAGCCTCGGAGATGAGGTTCAACGACAGGCGCAGGCGGCTGACGAAGGCGCGGCCGGGCTCGGTAAGCACCACGGTGCGGCCGAAACGGTCGAACAGGTCGACCCCAAGGCGCAGCTCCAGCGAGCGGATGGCGTGGCTGATCGCGCTCTGGGTCAGGTTGAGCTCGTCGGCGGCCTTGGTGAAGCTCTCATGCCGGGCCGCGGCCTCGAAGGCGGCGATGGCCCTCAGCGATGGCGGACGCACCGGCACGACGACTTCCCCTCTTCAACGCACGGGAACACGGACCCGCGAGCCGAGGATGCTCGCTTGGGAAAAGTCTTCATGCGAAATGCGGCGAAGGGGGCGAGCGGCGCCGTCGAATGGGACCATTTGCGGCGAACGGGCGCCGTACGTCGACGAGCGGCCTTGGACTGTCACGGGATTACGACAGAATGTGACGGTGTGGGCGTTCGAACAGACTGCCCGCAAATCCTCGGGGGCGGAGCATTTCCTTTCGCCAATTCGGCCGAACGATCGGCGGAAATGCTCCTGGGAAGGGCTGAATGCGCCTGTCGCGTCCAAACAACTACCTGATCGCCAACGGCGTCCTCTGGGCCCTGACGTACCTGATCGTCACGGCGCGCATGCTCGCCGACCCGATGCCGCACGCCGGGGACATGGCGGTTCGGCGCTTCGGGATGGCCGTGTTCGGCTTCGTGGCCTGCCTGTTGATCGGCAAGATCCTGTCGCTGCTGGCGGAACAGCCGGTCTGGCGGCGCCTGGTGGCGGCCGTCCTGCTGTCGGTGATCGGCGGGTTCGCCTACTCGATGGTGAACTACGCGGCCTTCTACCTGATCTGGCCGATGTGGAAGGTCGAGCCCTGGTCGCCGATCTCCATCGCCTACACCGCCTCGATGTTCTTCTGGACCTTCATCTCGTGGTGCGCCCTGTATTTCGCGATCCGCTACGAGGAGGAGCTGAAGGAGAAGAACCTCCGGCTGGTGGCCTCGCAGGCCATGGCGATGGACGCGCAGAACCGGATGCTGCGCTACCAGATCAATCCGCACTTCCTCTTCAACACGCTGAACGCGCTCAGTTCGCTGATCCTCGCCAAGGAGAACGAGCGGGCCGAGCGCGTGGTGCTGTCGCTGTCGAGCTTCCTGCGGCACACGCTCGAGAAGGAACTGCCCGACAAGGCGCCGTTGGCTGACGAGATCGAGGCCCAGCGCCAGTACCTGCTGATCGAGCAGGCCCGTTTCGAAGACCGGCTGAATTACGTCGAGACAATCCCACCCGACCTGCGCGATGTGCTTGCGCCCAGTCTGATCCTGCAGCCGCTGGTCGAGAATGCGGTCAAGTACGGCGTGGCGCGCTCGAACGCCACGGTCACCATCGAGATCAAGGCGGAGGCGACGGACGGACGGCTCCGGTTGACCGTGACCGACGACGGTGGCGACGGCGCGGGCCTCGCGCCCCCCAAGCTCGGCCTGGGGCTGGAGAACGTGCGCCGCCGGCTGGATCTGATCTACGGCAAGGCGGCTGAGCTCACCTGCGGGCCGCGGCGTCCGCATGGCTTCCTGGCGTCGGTGGAAATTCCCCTGGAGCGGGCATGATCCAAGGCAGCATCACCCCGGGCCACGTGCGGCCCCTGCGCGTCGCCCTGGTCGACGACGAGCCACCGGCCTTGCGCCGACTGCAGATGGCCATCGACAAGGCTGACGGCGTCGAGGTCGTGGGCCAGGCCGGCAACGGCGAAGAGGCGCTGGCGCTCATCCGCCGCGGTGGAATCGACGTGGTCCTACTCGACATCCGCATGCCCGGGCTGTCCGGACTGGACCTGGCGCGCGCGATCGATCCGGCCGAGGCGCCGGCCTTCATCTTCGTGACCGCGTTCAGCCGCTTCGCCACCGACGCCTTCGAGCTGGCGGCTGTGGACTATCTGCTGAAGCCGGTCGAGTTCGAGCGGCTGCACGCGGCGCTGGAAAGGGCGCGCCTAAGGCTTGCGTCCCGTGCGGCGACGTCCCGCATCGCCGAGCTGGAGGAGGTGGTGGCCGCCCTGCGCGCCGCCGACGCCGAGGCTCCCGAAACCGGCTTCGCCGAAGAGATCTGGGTGCCCGACCGGGGCGACCGCCTGCGCCTGCCCGTCAGCCTGATCGACTGGGTGGAGGCTGAACGCGACTACGTGCGGATCCACAGCCGCGGCCGCAGCTTCCTGGTGCGCAAGGCGATACGCAAGCTGCAGGCCGAACTGGACCCGGCTGACTTCCTGCGCGTCCATCGCGGCGCCCTGGTGCGCCGCGACCGCATCGTACGCCTCGCGCGCCGACCAGGGGGGCCGGCCGCCGTGGTGCTGCAGTCTGGGGCCGAGGTGCCCGTGGCGCGCCGGCAGGCGGCCCAGGTGCGCAAGGTGGTGGGAACCCGCCTCGGCTAGAGCTTGTTGGGTTCAGACGGCCTCATCTCAACCCAATAAACAGGCTCGATCTCCTTGACCTAGAGCGGGGCGCAGGTCGACAGGTTGACCGGCGTCGCCTCGGCGCGGGTCCAGGTGTCGCCGGCTTTCGAGAAGGTGGCGAAGGCCGAGCCGGACTTGCCCGTCGAGCCGTCGGGGTTGCGGCCGGCGAACGTCATGGCGGCGATGACCTGCGCCTTGATCCCCTTGGCGACCTCGTCCGGCGTGATCTCCTGCGCGGCCTTGCACATGACCTGGAAGTCCTGGCAGCCCTTGCCCTCGACCTTGTTGGCGCAGGCGGAGTGACCGGCCTCGATCTCGGTGCGCCACGCCAGGATCTGGCTGTCGAGACCGGCATACGGGTCGCTTGAGGTGGTCTTGGCGCCGCCACCCTGGCTGCACGCGGCGAGGAGGGCGGCGAAAAGGGCGGCCACGACGGCAGGTCTGATCACAGAAGACTCCGATGAGAATCCGCAGCGCATAGCCCGAAGATCAAGGCGCGGGTGTGACGAATCGACCAGACCCGGAAATTAGTTGGCCGGCGCCGCGACGGTCATCACCGGACCGATCTCGTCGTGCAGCACCAGGTCCGCGTACGGGTCGAGCTCGGTCTCCTCCCGGTTCACGATCGCCAGCCGGGCGCCGTTTCGCTTGGCCATGATCGGGAAGCCGGCGGCGGGGTAGACCACTAGCGACGAGCCCAGCACCAGGAAGAGGTCGCAGGCCAGGGTTTCGGCCTCGGCGCGGGCCATGGGGCCGGCGGGCATCGCCTGGCCGAACGAGATGGTGGCGGTCTTGACGACGCCGCTGCACGACCGGCAGGCGGGCAGGTCGCCCGTGGCCTCGTAGAGCGCCTTGAGGTCCTCCAACTCGTGGCGCAGGCCGCACTCCAGGCACGTGGCGTAGCTGGCGTTGCCGTGCAGTTCGATCACCTGGCCGGCCGGCACGCCCGAGGCCTGGTGCAGATTGTCGACGTTCTGGGTGATGACCGACGTCGCCTTGCCCTGCGCGATCAGCCGGGCCACGCCCATGTGCCCCGCGTTGGGCTCGCGGCCGACCCAGCCCGCGCGCCCGCTGAAGGCGCGGTCCCAGGCTTCGCGGCGGCGCTCCTCGCTGGCCACGAAGTCCTGGAAATAGATCGGCTTCATCTTGCTCCACACCCCGCCGGGGCTGCGGAAGTCGGGGATGCCGCTTTCAGTGGAGATTCCCGCCCCGGTGAACACCACCACGCGGCGGGCGTCGGCGATCAGGCGCGCAAGTTCGGCTCGGCTGGACATGGATGCGAGCTTAGCGCGGGAAGCCTCAGGTGATGAAGGGCGGCACCCAACGACCCCAGCGACCATTGAGGTTCGGCTCTTCCTCTGGCCGCAGCTTGTCCACCGCGCGCGGGCCGGGGTGGAAGCTGAGGCGGTTGCGCACGTCGCGCACTCCGGCGGTCTCCCGGGCCAGCATCTCGGCATGGGCGATGTCGGAGGCGCCGGGGACCTCGCCGCTCAGCGTCACCACACCGGCATCGGCCGACACCTCGATGTCGCGGGCGTCCAGCAGGCGGTCTTCCATGAGGCGGTCCGAGACTTCGTCGATCAGGCGACTGTCGGTGAGGGTCCAGCCTCGCGGTCCCTTGCCGGCGTGAAGGCCCTGGCGATCGTCCATGGGAGGCTCCTTTCTCAAAGCTGCACGGTTTGAAAACCTGCGAGCGGGCGGAGCGTTCCGTGATGCTGGGATGGGGATCGGCCCGACCTCGGTCGGGGGGGATGCCAGGGTGTTGGTCGGGCCGATCCGGATCGTCCGTGTCCGACAGGCAAGTCGTTGGACGATCGCGGTTATAACTTTTGATGATCGGGCGGGTTCCCGAAGGCCTGCGCGAATTCCGCCGGGTCGGCGTCGATCTCGAGCCGCTTCACCCGCGCGGTCTCGCCGCCGGCGATGCGCACCGCCGACTTGGGAATCCGCATGGCCTTCGCAAGCAGGACGACCACGGCGGCGTTGGCCGAGCCGTCGGTCGGGGCCGCGCTCACGCGCACCTTGAGGATGGGCCGGCCCGCCTCGTCGAGGCTCCAGCCTTCGACGGCGTCGCGGCCGCCGCGCGGCGTGACCCTGACGGTGAGCCGGATCAGCCGATCAAGCCGATCAGCGGCCGGAAGAGCCAGGGCAGGAGATAGCCGCGGACGCCCTGAAGAATCAGGATCGCGATGATCGGGCTGATGTCGACGCCGCCGAGCGGCGGGATCAGCCGCTGGAAGGGCCGCAGAACCGGGGTGGTCACCGCGTCCAGGAACCGCGCCACTCCATAGACGAACTGGTTGCGCAGGTTGATCACGTTGAAGGCGACCAGCCACGACAAGATCGCGCTGACGATGATCGCCAGAATCAGCAGGCCCAGCAGCCCATCGATCACGAAGTAGAGAAAGCTGATCATGGGGCGGTTCTACCGGCCTTTGCGGCTGTGGCAAGGCGACGCTGCGCAGAGGCGCTTGACAGGTGGGGTCTCTATCGCCTTATTCCGCGCCTTCCTGGGGCCGTAGCTCAGTTGGTAGAGCGCCTCGTTCGCAATGAGGAGGTCAGGGGTTCGACTCCCCTCGGCTCCACCAGGATTTCTGATGTCCTTGCACCTGCAAGGAAAGTGTTTGCATTCAAGGGCTTTGGGGGCTCTCGGTGCACACGCTTGGCACACAAAGCCCATTGGAGCCCAACTTGTCCCGCAGCCTACAACACCTCCAATCCCGCGACGGCGTGTGGCACTTCCGCATGCGTGTCCCTGAAGAACTCCAGCCCATCGTCGGCAAGCGGGAAATCAAGCGCTCCCTTCGGACGCGCGACGCCCGCGAGGCGAAAAGAATACTTCCGCTTGAGGTTCTGAGGGCGCGGGCGACCCTCGATCACGCGCGGCGCACGTTGGTGCAGGCAGGAAGCGCCGCGCCGCGCGCCGTTCTGGCAGAGGATGAACTGTGGGGGCTGATGTCGCGGTGGTTCGTGCGTGCCCAGCAGCGCGACCGAGGACTGACGGCGGGTGAGATCGACGCCTGCGCTCTCAGCGAAGAACTGAGCGACACTCTTGATTGGAGCCAATCCGAACCGTCAACTCGTCAGGCGGTTCGAAAGCTGCTCGATGCCGAAGGCGTCGAACTTGATCAGAGCAGCCCCGATTTCCTAAGGCTCCAGTCGCTAATTCAGGAGGCGAACGCCGAGCGGCTGAAGCGGCTCATAGTTCGTTTCGGTGGCCCGAAGGACGTGTCGCTAAATCCTGAGTTGGCAGGGCTGACGGCGCGGGCGGAGATCACTGAACTTCGCTCCGTCACCCTGACGCAGCTTATCGAACGGTTTTCCAAGGAACCGGCGCAAGCCTGCTTGGCCCCCAAGACGGCCAAGAAGCGCGAGGCTCAATATCGCCTGTTCAAGGAATACTTCGGCGCGGGCGCGCGTGTTGATCGCATCGAGCGTGATCAGATGCGCGCTTTCCGGGACGACCTTTGCCGTCTGCCCGCCAACGCGAAGCAGCGCTTCCCCGGCCTGTCGGTTCGGAAGCTTCTCGACCTTCCAGAGAACGCCAAGGGGGCTCGCCTGAGCCCAGCCACCGTGAACGCCTATCTCGCGGCCCTCACGACGCTGTTTCAATATGCGGTTCGCGAGGGCCATGTGAAGGCGGACCTCACGTCCCACCTCCTCGTGCCAGACGATGTGCGACCGGAGGACAAACGCCTCCCCTTCGATGACGATGATCTGGCGGTGATCTTCTCGGCTCCCCTGTTTGTCGGCTGCGTGGACGATGGCGCTGGGTATGCGCAGCCAGGGTCTAGGAGGCCGCGCAGGGGCCGCTACTGGGTGCCTCTGATCGCGCTGTTTTCCGGACTGCGGTTGGGCGAGGTTTGCCAACTTACCGAGGATGATATTGCGGTGGTCGGCGATCACACCGTCATCCGCGTCACGGACAGCCCGGACGGCACGAAGCGCCTGAAGACGCCAGCGGCCCGGCGGATTGTTCCCGTCCACGACGAACTGAAGAAGCTCGGTTTTCTGACCTACGTTGACGAAATTCGCCGCCTACATCGGCCAGGATCGCGCCTGTTCCCCGATCTGTCCCTAGCCAGCACCGGATACGCGAGCGACAATTTCAGCAAGTGGTTCGCACGCTTCCTGGATAGCTGCGGCGTCTCCGACCGCAGAAAGGCGTTCCATTCGTTCCGCCATTCGTTCCGCGACGCCCTACAGGCGGCAGGGACTTCGCAGGAGCGCGCGCGGATGATTGGCGGCTGGGCCGGTGAGGGCACAGACAAGCTGTATGGGGGCTCGCCGATGGTGCTGGCAGCGGTCTTCGCCGAAGAGATCGGGAAGGTCAGGTATCCCGCCCTGGATTTGTCGGGGCTCTATCCAAGCTAGGCTCGGCTGAAGGGTCTGAGCGGCTACCGTGCACCAATGTATCAAGGACTGCTGACAACGCCGTCTGCCGCCATGTCACGATGGGTCTACCGCTCAATGGAGCGGCATCGCTTGGCTCCAAGCTGAACAACATCTAGTTTCCCCGCTCATCCATGCGCGTCGTGGAGTTTTGACGTCGAGCCAGGAGAGCGGGTTGCCAATCTGGCTGACAATTATCGTAACGGTGGTGAGCGTTCTTGGTGCTGTGGTCACCGCCCTGGCCACCCTCCTACTCTGGCGGGTCACGAAGGTGCTGGCTGTCGAAACGCGTCGCATGGCCGACGCCAGTTCACAGCCCCATGTTGTTGCCACCATAGAGCCCAATCGCTGGTCGATGATCCATGCGGACTTGCGTGTTGAGAACACTGGGAACGCCACCGCGTATGATATCGAAGTCGAATTTGATCCGCCGTTGCAGAACGGAGAGGCTCGCTCAGACAAGCAAGTTCCGTTGCAGCGCTTGAGCGTGCTGAAGCCGGGCCACGGCATCGCAAGCTACTTAACAGAGTTCGAGCCCATCATTGATCAGAAGTATACCGTTGCGGTCACGTGGAAGCGTTCCCGAGACGATAAGGTGCGCGAGAATAATACTTACGAACTAGACCTCGGTGCCCTCAAGGGCATCTCTCGACTGGGGGCTTCTGACCCGGCCGTGCAAATCGCAGAGCAGATGAAGAAGCTGCGAGAGGACTGGCAAACCGTCGCCAGCACCTTCAAGAAGGTGAAGGTGGATGTCTACACGTCAGCAGACCGTCTACATGAGCAACGCGCATTGGAGCGGCGTTGGCGGCGCGAAGAACGGCAGCGGGCCAAGCCCGAGCGCGATTGATTGACTACCTCCCGCATTTCCGGCTCGCTTATCGTCCGCACCAAATCCTAGCTGAAGGCCGCGATCCTCGCTGAGGAGATGGCTAGGTCCCTCATCCTGGCCTGGACCGTTGCAACCCAAATTGACGCTGGCCCAGCCGGGTGGCCTTTGCCTCAAGCCAGACCGTCACCACTTGCGAGTGTGATGACATTGATCGTTCCCGATGCTGTAGACGCCGTGATCGCCTCCTTCGATGCGAAGACGGAGCCATTTGAGGCAAGTGATGTGGCAAGTGCACTGCAAGCGGCCCGCAGTGACCTTACGTCGCCCTCAGGCGAGGAGAACAAGGGTGCCTGGGCCGAAGTTTTGGCTTTTGCGCTGATGCCCACCCATGCGCGACCCAGCGAATGGGGGACATTCTTCGGTCCGATGGCATCGGGCACCCGAGGCGATGGCACACCATTCTTCTCGCCTGACATTGCTGATGCCGACGCCGAAATTGTTGACCATTGGAAGGGTCGGTCCGGAAGTGTGAGCCACCCGATCCTGCGCGCTCGCTATGCCGATCTGGTCTGGGATTTGGCCCAGAAGATAACGGGAAGGGGCGCGAGCAGCGCGTTTGCCACGATAGCAATCAATGCCTATTTGGCGGCGGCTCAACGCCCCGATAGGGAGCTTCACTTCGCAGTTGAGGGTGCCAAGCGAGCGCTTTCGCTCGCTATGACCCTGAAGGATGGTCCTCTCTTAGATGCGGCGCGCACCACCCTGCTGAGCTTGCACTCCGTCGCCATTGAGGCTGGTGGGCGACCGCTTCAAGTTTATGACGCTCTTGTCGCTGACAAGCGAACGAGGCTCACCGACGCTGAGCGAGTGGGCTTGGTCGAAGGGCTCGAAGCCCTATTGCTTCGACTTTCCGACGCGGCTGGCCAGGACTTCGACCCCCACGGCTCTCAGGACGTAGCTGAACGTCTGTTGAAGCACTACGGGCGACTGGGCGCCCGTTCCGAGGCCGTCCGCCTCCACCGCACGATCGCCGGGACCTTTGAACACTTTGCCGGCCTGGGTGACGCAATGTTGGCATCCGCTGCGTTGCAGACTGCGATGGATGGTTACAAGGCCGCTGGCGATCGTAAGGATGCTGAACGCATAAGACGGCTGATGGCCGAGAAGGTGCGCGAGGCTCGTGAGCAGATGTCGACATTTTCGCACACCGTCGAGATCAGCGCCGAAGATCGTGAAAGGTTTCTAGCCGCCGTTGTCGTCGCCAGCGGTCCCGAAACGCTGATGCGGATAGCGGGAGAATTCCTGCTCAAACGAGCGACCCTTGAAAAGGAAATCCAGGAGCAAAAGGAATCCGCGCCTCTGATGGCCATGATCGGGCAAACGATCATGGGCGAAGACCACGTGGTGGCCACGGTTGGCTCCGTTGAAGACGACCCCTATGGCCGTGTTCTGCGGCAAGCTCTCTGGCAGATCAACTTCTCGACCACATGGCTATCCTGGGCGGTGCGACACGCCATGGAGGTGCACAACATCGCGACCGATCATTTCGTCGCTTGGGCCAACAGAGGCGGCTTGTTCGGCGATGGGACCCTGTTGCGGCAGGGCGTGGAGGCATGGTTGTCGGGCGATCATACCAAGGCCATTCATGTGCTGATCCCACAGGTAGAAGGGGCGTTGCGCGAACTTGTCGGGCGCGGTGGTCACGCCACCACCAAACCACACCCTGCATTCAAGACTGCGCAGGTTGCCATCGGTATGGGTGACGTCATTTACAACAAGGGTGCGATGGCCTCACTCGGAGCGATGGGCGATGACGTCGCGCTGCATTTTGCGACCATCTATGCCGACCCGCGCGGCATGAACCTTCGAAACGAATTTGCCCACGGCTTGCTGCACGCCGACGCCATGAACGAGGGCACGACCCTTTGGATTGTGCACTCGCTGCTCTTGCTGGGTGCGCTGGCGGACCCTGCTCGGGACGATGATTCAGGCGTCGTCACTGTCGAGTGACGCCGACGGCAAGATTCGTCACCTTCAGGAGTTCGGCACTCAAGCCAGATTGGTTCTGATCCAGTCTCGCTCGGGGATTTGTGGGCCGACAGCAACCACGCAGACACCCGCAATGTCAGGTCCGACGGCCGTGCCGTCGCCGCTCGTAGCGACCAGGGGTTGCGCCCCGTCCAAGCCTAGCTACGCTTCTCTTAGATGCGGGGGTGCTCATGCAGGCGACACAGGCGCGGCATACGGTCGACGAACTAATCGAGCTTCGTAAGAACAGCATGCTGGGGGTCAACCCCGAGTATCAGCGCGGCGCGGTTTGGAGCCGCACCCAGCAGCGTAAACTCATAGACTCCATGATGCGCGGCTATCCTCTGCCGATCATCTACCTGCACCACATCAAGAAGGGTGTCGGGAAATACGCGCGGGATGACTTCGAGATAATTGACGGACAACAGCGCATAAACGCGATCTATGAGTATTTTGAAGGCGCGTTTTCGCTTTTCGATCCCGTGGCCGACGAAGCCGTCGCGCGATTTCCAGCCTTCGTCAAAGATCAGCCTTGCCCATGGGGAGGCAAGACGTTCGACGCTCTCCCTTCAGACCTGAAAGAGCGGTTCAAAGGCACCGAAATCGCCGTAGCGATGATCGAAACAGATCAAGTGAACGAGGTGCGCGATCTGTTCGTCCGGTTGCAGAGCGGCCTTCCGCTGAACCATCAGGAAACTAGGGACGCGTGGCCGGGAAATTTCACCGAGTTCGTCCTGAAGCTTGGTGGAAAGCCCGAAGTCGCGCGGTATCCTGGCCACAGCTTCTTCACTCAAGTTCTGGGGATGCGTCCATCAACGGATCGGGGCAAGACGCGGCAATTAGCTGCCCAGCTCACAATGTTATTCTTGACCCGGAAATCCAAAGGGGCAGACGCCTTCTGCGACATCAACGCTGAGGCGATCAACGCCTTCTATTATGACCACCTGGATTTCGATCAGGGCTCGCCGAGCACCCAACGGCTTCACGATGTTCTATCGAAAATCGAGAAGATGCTCGTTGGCGGCAAGCACCCTAAGCTCCGTGGACACGACGCCATCCACGCCGCGCTCCTAGTCGATGCGCTGTGGGACGACTACCCGCCAAACTGGGCAGATCGCTTTCCAGCAGCGCTCGATAAGTTTCTGGAGGGCCTTGCTAAGGGCAAAGCCGCAAACGACGCTGGGATCGCTCACGAATTTTGGACCCACTACGGTCAGTGGACTCGTGTCAATTCCGACCGAGGGGACAACATCAGCAGGCGCCACCGGTTCTACGTCGAGAAGATGTTCGAGTATTTGCAGCCCCTTGCTCCAAAGGACGCGACCCGGCTATTCGGCGAGGTTGAGAGAACGATACTATTCTACGCGCAAGGCAAGCGGTGCGCCGAATGCGATGGGACTGTGGATTGGAACGACTGTGAAGTGCACCACGTAGTCGAGCATTCCGCCGGTGGCATGACGACCCTCGACAACGGCGCGCTTGTTCACAAGGCTTGTCACCCGAAAGGGGCTGCGGCGACGGCCGCGTTCGCAAAGAAGTTCGCCGAGAAAAAAGCGTCCCAGCCGAAACCGTCAATCTCTAGCGAAGCGCCTGTGTAGACAGGAACGAAGCGTCCAACGCGCCCTGATGCGTGTCGAGCCAGCCCTTCGGCCGCTCGTAGTCCGGCAGGATCGACGTAAGGAACGCCCAGAACTCCGCGCCGTGCGAACGGTGCTTCAGGTGGGCGAGTTCGTGGACGACGACGTATTCCAGAACTCGTTTGGGCGCGAAGACGAGCCGCCAGTCGATGTGGATGGTCCCGCTCGGCCCGCATGAGCCCCAGCCGGTAGCGAACTCGGCCACCCGGATTGAACGGGGGTTGAGCCCGAACCGCTTCTCGTAGGCGCCCGCGATCTCGCGCACGTCGAGCCTGACGCGCCGCTTCAGCCAGAGCTTGATCTCCATAGCCACGAGGGCGTCTGCGGCGTCCTCAGTGACCCACGACGGCAGGTCTACGAGAAAGCCGTTCCGGTGCGCGATCTCGATGTGAGGTCCGTCATGGCGACGGACAGTCAGCGAGGACTGGCGCCCTCGGAACGGTATCTTCGAGCCGCTCATGAAGCGGGGGACGACCGGCCGGTTGGCGACCGCTTCTTCCATCTCTCGCACGGTGTCGAACAGCCATTGTCGCTTGCGGGCGAGGAAGCCCTCGATGGCCGCGTCATCGTCGGTTGTCAGGGCCAGCACCTCGACGGCGCCCGGCATCACAGTAATCCGCCGCTCCGAGAGCGTAGCCGTGCGGCGAAGCTCGTAGGGGATTTCCGTCTGGCCGACGCGGAGGCTGGGCATCAGTGCGACCCGGCGTAGGCGTGGACGGCGAACTCTTCGATCTTCTCGCCGACCGCCGAGGCATCTGCCACGCCGTGCGTGCGGAGGATGGGTCTGACCTGCTTCCGCAGGTCTTTCTTGTAGCCGTCCATGAAGAACCATGAAGGCTGGTCACGCAGGGCCGATGCGTAGATCTGACCGACGCCGATGGCGGCGGCCTGAAGGCTCGCGTGATCCGTGTCGGGCGCCATGGTCTCCATGATCCGCAGGATCGAGAAGGCCCGCTCGTCCATGCCCAGATCGGCGTGGGCGCCCTGTTCGGCATTGATGCCGCCGGTGAGGTCTTCGAAGTCCTTGAGGCCCTCGGCGGCGGCGATCTGGCCTTCCTCGAACCGGCGGATGATTTCCAGCACCCGCTCGGAGAAGCGGCCGTATTGGGCTGGGTTCTTGTCCACCAGTTCGCGGGTGACGCGGCGAAGCTCGGCCGACTTGCGGACGAACGCCTCCTGAAGCTCTTCCTCGGTCTTTTCCTCGACCTCGAAATCGTCGGCGAAGTTCGGGTCGGTGATCGAGCGCAGGCGGATGGTGGTGGACAGGCCAGTGGCGTGGACGTGCTCTTCCAGCATGTCCCTGATCTTGCCGGTGTAGCTGCGGTGATCGAGGCTCTCGTCCTTCGAGATCACCTGTGTCGCCAGCCGCAGGAACGCCGCCGCCCACTTCACCTCGGCAGTGAACTCCAAGATCGCCGGATCGGGCGACAGGTCGCCGTAGACGCGCACGAAGTTGCGGGTGAGCCGCTGAAGCTCGAACCAGTCGTCCTCCCGGCCCTCGGCGGCGAGCTTGCCGACGGCATAGGCCGCCGCCTTCTCGTCCATACCATCGAGGCCCATCAGTCGCTTCTGACGGGCGTAGCGGGCATGGGCCTCTTTCAGGTCATTCCGCAGGACGGCGATGTCGCGGAGCGCATTCTGCACATCCTCGGCGCGGTAGGAGGCCAGAGCCTCGTCGAGGTGATTGGTGACGCCGATGTAGTCCACGATCCGGCCGTGGGGCTTCTCGATCTCCACGCCGTCCGGCCGCTTGAGCGAACAGGTGCGATTGGTGCGGGCGATGGCCTGAAGCAGACCGTGCTCCTTCAGCGGTTTGTCGAGATACATCACCGCCTCGATGGGTGCGTCAAAGCCGGTCAACAGCTTGTCGCAGACGATCAGGAAGCTGGGCTCTTCGCCGAACGCCTTGAACCGCTTCTTGGCCTCCTTCTCGGCCGCGTCGTCGAGATACCAGCCCTCAAGCTCGGCCCGCACGGCGGCGACATCCGGGTCTTCGGACGGCTTGTTGTCCTCTTGGCTCTTCGAGAAGACGCAGCCGATCATGGCGTCGGCCTTCGCCTTCGCCGCTTCCTCGTCCATGCCGCCCTTCATCAGGTCGGCGGCGATCACATGGGCCAAGGCCATGCGGTAGAGGACGACCGCCTCACGATCCACAACGACGATCTGGGCCTTGAAGCCGTCCGGTCGGCAGACCTGTTTGAAGTGTTCCCAGATGTCCAAGGCGACCAGCCGCACGCGCTCCGGGTGCTTGGCGATGGTGGCGAGTGTCAGCCCCTTGGACTTCAGCTTCTCGCGCTTCTCATCGGGCAGATCGACGAACCAACGGTCGAACAGGATGTCGAGTTCGGCTTCGTTGATCGACCAGTCGGTCTTCCGGCCCTCATAGAGGATCGGCACCGTGGCGCCGTCGCGCACGGCGTCGTCGATCCCATACTTGTCGAGATAACCTTCGCCGGGCTCGCTGAACCGCGCGTAGGTGTCCTTGTCGGTGCTCTTGATCGGCGTGCCGGTGAGGCCGAAGAACCGGGCGTCGGGTAGGGTCGCGGAAAGAAAGGCGCCGAGGTCTTTCTCCTGCGTGCGGTGGCACTCGTCCACCAGCACGATCCAGTTGTCCGAGTTCGGGATCGGGTCTTTTGATCCGGCGAACTTGAAGATGGTGGACAGGAGAATCTGGCCGTTGCCGCCGCGCGCGACGGCTTCGCGAAGTTCGCTGACCGATGCCGCCTGCTTCGGGTTGGGCAGCCCGCAGGCGACGAAGGTCTTGGAAATCTGATCGTCGAGGTCGATACGGTCGGTCAGGACAAGAACGTTGGGGTTCTGAAGCGTGGGCGCGTCCAACGTCAGATGGGTCTTTAGCTTGAGCGCGAGGAACACCATGGTCAGGCTCTTGCCCGACCCCTGCGTGTGCCAGATCAGGCCCTTCTTGAGCTTGCCCTCGGCGACGCGGGCGACCGCCTTGTTGACCGCTCGAAACTGCTGATAGCGGCAGACCTTCTTGATCTTCCGGCCGCTCTCCGGGTCAGTTTCGAAGACGATGAAGTGGGCCAGCAGATCGAGCAGCCGCGACGGCTCCATCAGGCACCAGAGGTCTTTGGAAAGGTCGTCGGCAAACTCGTCGCGGCTGCGCGGCCACGCATCGGGCCAAGGTGCGTAGAACTGCGACGGGCTGCCTGTGGCGCCGTATTCCGTCCTCATCCCGTCCGTCACTAGATTGAAGGCGTTGGAGTGGAACAGGCGCGGGATGTCTCGCTCATATTGCTTGATCTGCTCGAAGGCTTCGTCAGCCCGCGCCGTCGCCTTCAAAGGCGATTTGGCTTCGATCACGACCAGCGGAATGCCGTTCACGAACACCACGATGTCGGCGATGCGCGCACGCTGGGCCGCGACACGGAACTGGCGGACGACGTGGTAGCGGTTCCTATCGGGGTGCTTGAAGTCGATCAGGGTGATCGGCCGGTCACGGGCCTCGCCGGTCGGTCGGCGCGAATAGGCACCGCGCATTTTGCGCTGCCATTCCTCGTTGTCCGAAAGGGTCGATAGCTCCCCATAGATCGCCTCGGCGTCCGCCGCGCCGATCCCGTTTAGGGCTTGCAACGCCTCGACCAGCACGGGCTTCAGGATGACGCGGTTCTCTTCCTGCCGCATCGCCATCGCCGCCTCGGGCGACAGCAGTCGGTAGCCGAGCGTGGTCAGGGCATCGAGCGTCGGCTTTTCAGCGAGGCGATATTCGCTCATGCAAGCACCCGAACGCCGCCAGTTAGGAGGTCATCTGCGAGACGGGCTCTCAAACTTCTCGCCGATAGAAGTGCCGATACCGAACGCTCTTTCGCCGACCTAAGGCTAATATAGGACGCGGCGATTTCTCGCTGCACTTTGATTGGCGGCAGTGGCAGGACCAAATCTTCGATCCGAAATAACGCGAGCTTCGGAACTCCCCCGCCAATGCCCTTCTGCTGGCGAATCTGCCCGACAAGTGTTTCGCTACGCAATGCCACCAGCAGATAGCCCGTATCCACGGCATTCGCATCGTTGACGACGATCTTTGCCGCGTTCTCGGTCAGGTAGGCCCCATCCAATACCTCAGGAACTGAAGCTATAAGGCCGATTGAACCGGCAATAGAAATGAACAAGTCATTCGATGAAATCTTGTATCGTGAAATGGACGCGGCAACGTCATTCGAAATCCAACGAACCGACGCGGGGCTAACGGTGTAATCGTCCCAATCTGTCACACGGATATATGGATTACCCGTTGGAGCCTCTTCGTATTCACTGCCTTTTGGGAGCCGCTTCCCACCTTTTACCCTAGCGACTTCACCTAGCCTGACGCTTCTCACGGCATCATCGGCGATCAGACGCCTAATGACGGAGTCCGCCTCCTTCTGAATGACTGATCCATAGTGGTCGGACACGATTTCCGAAGCGAGGACGGCCTCATCCGCCGACCGCAGCACCTCGGCGATTCGTCGCTGCTCGCCGAGCGGGGGAAGTTGCCAGATGAGACGTTTGATGTCCTTGGTCGAGAGGTGCTTGACCGTAGTCCCCGTTATCGCTCGCTCAAGCCGCTCAAGTTCCGGCTGCATGCGATAGAAGAGGTATTCTTCATCCAACTCATCGGGACGAGACGACCTCAACCTGAGCACCCGTTGGTTCAGCAGGGCATCTTCGCCGCTCCACCGGACAGCCAAGAACGCGCCATCCATCCCGATGATAATGTCACCCTTCCTGATGATGTAGGCTGGGTCATACTCCCCTACAAATCGGCAAGTGGTCTCGTTCGATTTCAGGTCGCGGATGCGAATGAGCGGCATCCCCAGATCGGGATCACTCGTGAACTGCTCGGACTTGAAGGCAAAGCCCGAGAGAATCTCTACTAGATCGCCGACTTTGCTCTGATTGGAGCCCGCCCCGTCAGCCCGCATAGCCGAGCCTCTTGAGATGCTCGAACATGACTGCTTCGGCCTCGTTCCGTGTAGTGATGAGGCTTTGCAGCTTAGCGACCTCGGCAGCCACATCGCCAATCTCGGCGTCCGCTCCTGTCTGGACATAACGACTGATGTTGAGGTTGAACGCGTTGGACTCGATCTCGTCCACCGGCACCACGCGGGCGAGTTTGTCGGCGTCGGTGAAGGCGTGGAATGCATCCGCCAACGTCTTGACGTTCTTGTCGGTCAAGGCGTTCTGGGCCTTGCCCGGCAGGAAGGTGGCGTCCCCGTTGATGACCAGCACCTTGCCCTTCCGATCTTTAGGCTTGGATTTCCGCACAATCAGGATCGCCGCCGGGATGGTCGCGCCATAGAACAGGTTGGGCGCCAGCCCGATCACCGCCTCAATGATGTCGGCTTTCAGCATCGCCTCGCGGATGCGGCCCTCGGCGCCGCCTCGGAAAAGCACTCCGTGCGGCACGACGACGCCCAACATGCCGTCGTCCTTCAGCGAGGCGACCATGTGCTGCACGAAGGCGAGATCACCGTAGACCTTTGGCGGGCAACCGTATTTGTCCCGGCCGTAGTGGTCGCCGTTAGACCAAACTTCATAGCCCCAGACCTTCTCCGAGAACGGCGGATTGGCCATCACTCGGTCATAGGCACCGACGCCCGCGACGAACTCCTTGGCCTTCGGGTCGTATCGCTTTGGATCAAGGATCGTGTCGCCTTTGGCGATGAAGGCGTCGTCGATGTCGTGCAGGAAAAGGTTGATCTGGGCGATGGCCCAAGTGCCGAGGTTCTTCTCCTGCCCGTAGAGCGACAGGCTGCGCGGGTTCTGGCCGCGATCCTTGAGGTGCTGGACGGCTTCGAGCAGCATCCCGGCCGAGCCGCAGGTGGGGTCATAGATCGACATGCCGGGCTGCGGATCGAGGCACTCGACGATCAGGCGGACGACCTGCCGGGGCGTGTAGAACTCACCACCCTTCTTGCCCGCGCCTTCGGCGAACATCGTGATGAGGTAGAGGTAAGCGTCGCCCAGCACATCAGCGGGCACATCGGCGTTTCGCAGCCCGATCTTCTCGAAGTGAGAGAGCAGCATTTCCAGCCGCGCGTCGGGGAAGCGTTCCTGATTGGCGAAGTCCACGGCGCCGAACACGCCGCGCAGTCGCAGGTTCGCGTCTTCGATGGCTGCGAAGGCGTTGTTCAGCCGTTGGCCGATCTGGGTGGACTGCTTTCGAACCTGATCCCAGCGGTGCTCGGCCGGGATGTGGAAGCGGTGCTCGTCGGGCTCGGCGGCCTCCTCGCGGTCGCCGGTTTCAGCCAGCAGAGCCTCGAACTCTTCGTCCCAAACGTCGCAGAGCCGTTTGTAGAAAAGCAGCCCGAAAATGTATTGCTTGTAGTCCCCGGCATCGACGGTCCCGCGCAGGATGTCCGCCGCCTGCCAGAGATGCCGTTCGAGTTCTGATTGTGTGAGCTTAGCCACTGATCCCCCTCACCGCCGCCAGAGGCGAACGCGTCGAAGTTGTGGCCGGTGGTTCTCCGACCTTCAAGTCCTCAAGAGGCGCTGACGCGGGTGTGATGCTCCACCGTCCGCCCAAGATCGGGAGCGGCGGTTTGCAACGGGTTGCAAAGCCGCCTTGCGGTAGTCGGTGTTGAGCCGCGCCTTGGTGTAGTCGCCGAAGCCGTTCGGGCCGTCGAAGCCCGCCGACTTGTAGAGACCTTCGTGGTAGATGTGCGCTAGCACACCGCCCAGGTTGAAGTAGGTTTCCTCGGCCTGCGCGATCAGTTCCTCGGCCGCCGTCAGGGCGTCCGTGCCTTCGAGGATTTCCACGAGGGCGTCGGTGTTCTTGATCACGATGGGCGCGGGTTCCGCCTTCCGCGTCGAGCGCGCACCGCTCGGGCAACCGCACCTGTAAAGCTCACCGATCTAATTGCGATACGGGCCACTGCCGCTCACGCACGCGCATCGCTGAGACTTCGCGCCAAGTGCGCCCATGTTTGATGTGGGAGATCGCGTTCTGACTGACGCCGAAAATCCGAGCTAGGTCGGAAGTCCTGGCCCCATCGAGGGCAAGGCCCTTTATCCGGGAAACACTTGTCGGGCTGAGTTTGGCTTGGCCCTTCCCGTGTCGGGCTCCACGCGGAACTTGCCCGTGTGCAATGGCGTCCGCCGCGTTCTCGCGAGGCGTTCCCCATCGAAGATTGTCGGAGGCGTTGTTCTGCTTCGTCCCGTCCCCGTGGCACACCACCATTGCGAGATCGGGCGCGGGACCATGGAAGGTCGCGCACACAAGCTCATGCACTGAGATCGTGTTTCGGCGGCCGGGCTCGCCGATGTTGACCGTGAGATAGCCAGTGGTCTGTGGGAACGGGCGCAACAGCGTTTGGGCCGGGTCGCGGTATGATGCCGTTCGGCGCCTCACGCGCCCAGCATTCGATACCTCATAGTCGCTAAACTCTTGTCCGCGTCTATTCTGCGCAATTCTCCAGATTTCATGAAATCTATGCCGTTGCATTTTTTTTGTATCCAGATTTGACTATCGGTATTTGTAAAATACATCGATGCATACTAGTCAATACATATTCGGTCTATTCTCAATAGCAACCTGCGAACACTCGTTGGGCGCCACGCACCACCTTTGTGGCCAATAAGGCCGCGCGCATTTAGGCTAGAAGCCAGACCTTGAAGCGTTAGCACTCCGGCTAACCGCAATTCATCGATGATAGGCTCTAAGCACCTAGCACGCTCGTCTGCTTCATCGCGGTATCTCGCCGCGAGGACCCGCCCATTGTCGCCGAGCGTGACGCCTCGGGCGCGGGCTGCGGCCAGAGCCGCCTTGGTCCGTGATGAGATCATCTCTCGCTCGTGTTCCGCGAAGGCGGCGAGTAAATGCAACATCAGCCGGTTGGCATGGGGGTTGTCCACGGCGACGAACTCGACGCTCGCCTCCATCAAACCGGAGATGAAGTGAACACTGCGAGCCAGCCGATCCAGCTTCGCAATAAGCAGCGTCGCCTTCATCTTGCGGCAAGTCGCCAGCGCCGCCTCCAATTCTGGCCGGTCGCGTCGCTTGCCGCTCTCGACTTCCACGAAATCCGCGACCACCTGCCCACCCTCACGGGAGACGAAGGTCGCCACCGCGTCGCGCTGGGCCTCGATACCCAGGCCGGATTGTCCTTGGCGCTCGGTTGAGACCCGGAAGTAGGCGACGAACCGTCGGCCCCCGCCATGTGACCGATCATTTGTCATGCAAACCCTCGTTTGCTTGTGTTTGTCGGGACGGCAGGGCGCGCTCAGCTAGACCGCAGGTGATGCTCGCTGCGCAGGAAATGTCGCTGGATGCTGTCTCTCTAGGCCCGTGCAATCGGGTGTAACTATCCCGGCTGCCGGTGTCCCGCCGTGCAACGGGTTGCAACGCCGCGAGGGTCGGCGCGCGGAACTCCGGAAAGCGGGGATACTGATCCGAATGGTCGCCCCACCCGTTCAGCATCCCCGGTCCAGTTAGGCGGCCTCGGGGTGCGGCATGCGACATGATCTCGCGAGCGGGGTTTTCTCGCCAGCCGATGTTCGCCGCCGCCTGACGGCCGAAGAACACGATACGGTGGTAGTCCAGATGGTCATGGAGGAACCACGCCAGCCGCTCCCATTCGTCGGCGCGGTGGTGCTCCAGAAACCAAGGCACGACCACGGTGGCGCATGCTCCAGCGTGCCCATCGGCGTCGCGGCAGTCCCAGATATGATCGGCGAAGGTCCGATGGTTGCTGGAGCAATTCAGGCCGCGACAGTTGCCGAACGCATTCAGGCGTGACGAGCGGTAGCCGCTCCGGATGTGGATACGGCCGAAGGTCTCGCTCAGCGGCTCCAGTATGCGCTCGCAAAGCTCGCGGCCCGTGAAGACCGCAAGGTCCAGGTCGTCCGGAAGGTTGGGGATCGCGTAGGCTGCGCCGATCTCTGAGAAGAGGAAGTCCCGCATATAGAAAGAGCGTGAAAGCTGGATGCGGCCGATCTCATCAAGCTCTCGGTATCGGGTCATGATGATCTCCAGACTATACTTAGATCATCTCAGTTCGCCGATCCTTTGTCAATAGAAATGAAGTAATTACAACGACTTAGCGTCCGACCCACGCCTCGCATTCCTTCCGCGCCGCTCCATACCGATCTTGCAAGCGCAAGCGCTCCTGCACGGCAGTGACGCCCTGGCCGTCGGTGGCGATGCTGCGCGCGAATGCTGCTAGCGCACTGGCCGCCCTCTCACAGGGCGCGACCTTCTCCAGGTCGGCCGTCCCAAGGAGCGGCTCGCGGTCTGTCACCATGGTGAAGCTCACCTTGCGTGCAGCGTTCTCTGCCTCGCGCACCAAGTCGATCCGGCTGTTCCGGACGGCGTTTGTCAGCACCGCTTCCGCAGCATCCAGCGTCTTCAGCCCCACACGGGTCTTGACCTTCAGCGCGGCGACATCGCCCGCTTTCGCGGGCTGGGCCACAGTGCGGTGTTCGCCCGGCTTGATGCGCACCAGATACGACGGGTCGCCTGCTGGCTCGTCCGAACTCGCTTCTGCGGTGGCTGCTGCGGCCATCGCGGGGGCTTGGGATGTGGCGGCGGGCGGCTTGGCCGTGGGCATGGCGACGGCGGCTACGACGGCTGCCACCTGCACCGCGACTAGGCCCAGACCAGCCTGCTTCCGCCCTCTGAACGGAGGTAGCGGACGGAACACGCTGACCAGCGAATAGAGGCTCCCAAAGAACCACGCGAACCCAAGCACCAATTCCACCTGCATATCTCCACGGCTTCATGATCAGAACTCGTAGTATATTACGAGTTTCGCGCTGAAAGACGAGTTAAGCGCGGTGTCGCTCGGGGGGCTGCCGATGGACCTTCGGGCATGTCGCTCAAGCTACGGGTCGGAGCCCGCCTCCGAGAGATCAGGAAATTTCGCGGGCTCACGCAGGAGCAACTTGCGGAGGGGATCGACCGATCCGTGGATGCGGTGTCCGCCTTGGAGCGGGGCCGCGCTCTGCCGAGTTTCGAGACCCTGGAGAAACTTGCGGGCGCGCTGGACGTGCCGATCCGTGACTTCTTCGAGGTGGACGACGGCTTGTCGGACGAGCGTGCGAGAATGCTGTCTCGGCTCGCGCTCCAAGCGCGCGCTTTAAGCGACGACGATCTGCGAATTGCAGTCGATCAGATCGCGGCCCTTGCTCGCGGCAGGGATGGCAGTGGGTAGGAAGCCAGTCGGAAGTCACCCAAACCGGCAGAAAGTTTTGGCACACAAAGATGGCACACCGCGCCGCATCTGAGGCGGAAAAGCCGAATAAAATCAGCCATCATTCAGTAGCGGGAAAGCCTCCCCTCGGCTCCACCAGGAACCTTTCCCGTCCCTAATGCGCGTCGTCCCAGTTCGTCGCGGCGCGGGCCTCGACCACCAGCGGCACCGAGATCTGCAGCGCCGGCTCGGCCGCGCGCTCCATGATCCGCTTCGCCACGGCGATGACGGCCTCGGCCTCGGCCTCGGGCGCCTCGAAGACCAGTTCATCGTGCACCTGCAGCAGCATTTTCGCGGTTAGGCCCGCGTCGCGCAGTGCCTGGGGCATGCGGATCATCGCGCGCCGCATCACGTCGGCCGCGGCGCCCTGGATCGGGGCGTTGATGGCGGCGCGGTCGCCGAAGGCCCGCTCGGCCTGCGACTTCCCGTGGGCGGCGGGGATGTGGACCTTGCGGCCGAAGATGGTTGTGACGAAGCCCTGGCTCCGCACCTGCTGCTGCATGCGGTCCATGTAGGTCCGGATGCCAGGGAAGCGCTCGAAGTAGGTCTTGATGTAGGCCCCGGCTTCCTCCCGCGGGATTGAGAGCTGGTTGGCGAGGCCGAAGGCCGAGATACCGTAGACGATGCCGAAGTTGATCGCCTTGGCGCGGCGGCGCGTCTCGGCCGGCATCCCCTCCACGGGCACGCCGAACATCTCGGAGGCCGTCATGGCGTGGATGTCCAGGCCGTCGGCGAACGCCTTCTTGAGCTGTGGGATATCGCCGATGTGGGCCAACAGGCGCAGCTCGATCTGGGAATAGTCGGCGCTGATCAGGACGTGTCCCGGCTCGGCGATGAAGCAGCGGCGGATCTTGCGCCCTTCTTCGGTGCGGATCGGGATGTTCTGCAGGTTGGGATCGGATGAGGCCAGGCGCCCCGTCGTGGCCGCCGCCAGGCTGTAGGACGTGTGCACGCGGTTGGTGGCCGGGTTGATCGCGGCCACCAGGTTGTCGGTGTACGTACCTTTCAGTTTCGACAGCTGCCGCCAGTCCAGCAGGATGCGAGGCAGCTCATGACCCTGAGCCGCGAGGTCCTCGAGCAGAGATGCGTCGGTGGACGCCGCCCCCTTCGCCGTCGTCTTGCCGGACGCGATGCCCATTTCGTTGAACAGGATATCGCCGATCTGCTTGGGGCTGCCCAGGTTGAACGGGCGGCCCGCGACGCGATGCGCCTCGGCCTCCAGCTCGGCCATGCGTACCGAGAAGTCGTTGGACAGCTGCCGCAGGCGAGCGGGATCCACCTTGATCCCGGCCAACTCCATCTCCACGAGCACCGCGGGCATGGGCCGCTCGACGGTCTCATAGACGGTGGCCAGCTTCTCGTGCGCCAAGCGCGGTTTCAGGTGCTCCCAGATCCGCAGGGTGACGTCGGCGTCCTCGGCGGCGTAGCAGGTCGCCGAGCCCAGCTCGACGTGCTTGAAGCTCTTCTGCGCCTTGCCGGCCCCGGCGACAGTCTTGAAGCTGATCGGCTGGTGCTCGAGCAGGCGCATGGAAAGCTCGTCCATGCCGTGGCTCTTGTGCAGGCCGCCCTCCAGCGTGAACGACATCAGCATGGTGTCGTCGATGGGCGCGACCTGGATCCCGTAGCGCGCCAGGACCGCTAGGTCGTACTTGCCGTTCTGCGCCACCTTGAGGATCGAAGGATCCTCGAGCAGCGGCTTCAGCCGCGCCATGGCGTCTTCCAGCGGGATCTGCGTCAGGTCCGCGGGCGCCTCCAGCTCGAGGCCGCCCTCGCCTTCGTTGGCGTGACCGACGGGGATGTAGCAGGCCTCGCCAGGCGCGGTGGCCAGGCTGACGCCGCACAGGTTGGCGCTGGTCGCGCCCAGGGCGTCGGTCTCGGTGTCGAAGGCCACCAGGCCGGCGGCGTAGGCCTTGGCGATCCAGGCGTCCAGCGTGGCCAGGTCGCGGACGCACTGGTAGGCGTTGACGTCGATGGCGCCGTGCTGGGGAGCGATGCGCGCCTTCGTTTCCGGCGGGGGCGTAGCGGCCACGGTGATCCCGCCGCCGGCCGCAGGGGTCTTGCCGTCGCCGATCCGCTTGGCGAGCGTGCGGAATTCCATCTTCTCGAGGAACGCCTGCAGCTCGGCCGGATTGGGATCGTCCACCGCCAGGGCGTCGATGGGCTCGGGCAGCGGGGTGTCGCAGTCGAGTTGGACCAAAAGGCGCGAGAGGCGGATCTGGTCAGCGTATTCGATCAGCGTCTGGCGGCGCTTCTCCTGCTTGATCTCGCCGGCCCGCGCCAGGAGCGTGTCCAGGTCGCCGTACTCATTGATCAGGGCCGAAGCGGTCTTGATGCCGATGCCGGGCGCGCCGGGCACGTTGTCGACCGAATCGCCGCAGAGGGCCTGCACATCGACGACCTTGTCTGGCGTAACGCCGAACTTCTCGGCGACTTGCTCAATCCCGATCTTGACGTTCTTCATGGTGTCGAGCATCGACACGCGCTCGTCCACGAGCTGCATCAGGTCCTTGTCGGACGAAACGATCACGACCTCGCCGCCCAGGTCGCGCACCTTGCAGGCATAGGCGGCGATCAGGTCGTCGGCCTCGTAGCCAGGAAGTTCCAGGCACGGCACGCCGAACGCCCGCGTCGCCTCGCGCACCAGCGGGAACTGCGGGACCAGATCCTCGGGCGGCGGCGGCCGGTGGGCCTTGTACTTGTCGTACAGCTTGTTGCGGAACGTCTGCTCGGAGTGATCGAAGATCACCGCCAGGTGGGTCGGGGCCTCGGTCGACGTCTTCATGTCGACCAGCAGCTTCCAGATCATGTTGCAGAAGCCCGAGACCGCGCCCACGGGCAGGCCGTCGGTCTTGCGGGTGAGCGGCGGCAAGGCGTGGAAGGCGCGGAAGATGAAGCCCGAGCCGTCGACCAGGTAGAGCCGGATCGCTGGGCCGTCCTGGGTGGGTTCGCGGGGGATCTCGCCGATAGTCTGCGGCGCGGCGTCGAGCGTGTCGGTCATGGGCCCAAGATAGGGCCGGGCGGCCCGAAGGTCACCCGGCCTCGATGCATCATGCGAAGCGCTTCTGCAGGTTGGCCGCGCCGTCTCCGGCCCTGGCGAGCGCGTCCGGGTCGCCGTCGCGCAGATAGGCTTCCACCGCCCGGCCCATGGCGGCGTAGGCGACGCGGAATGGGTTGGTGGCCGACGACAGCCGGCGCACGCCCAGGGCCTGCAGCTCGACAGCCTTGGGCACGCCCACCCAGCCCATGACGTTCAGCGGCCGCGGGATCGCCTTGGCGAGGCGTTCGATCAACCCCGGGTCGGCGGGGCCAGGCACGAAGATGCCGTCGGCGCCGGCCTCGGCGTAGAGCGCCGCGCGCTTCACCGATTCCTCGTAGGCGGCTTCCCCCTCGGCTAGCCCGCGGAGATAGACGTCGGTGCGGGCGTTGATGAACAGGGGTACGCCCTGCTTCGCCGCCTGGGCGCGAACCGCGGCGACCTTGCGGGCGTGCAGCTTGGGATCGCGTCCGCCGTCCTCGATATTGATCCCGACCGCGCCGGCCTCGATCACGCGGGAGATGTTCCGCGACAGCTCGTCCAGGTCGTCGGTGAAGCCCCCTTCGATGTCCGCCGTCACCGGCGTGTCGCCGGCGGCCTTCACCGTCGCGGCGATGGTGGCGATCACCAGGTCGATCGGCAGGACGTCGCCGTCGGCATAGCCATAGGCCCAGGCCACCGCGGCCGAGGAGGTGGCGACGGCCTTGGCGCCCGCGTCGGCCATGATGGCGGCGCTGGCGGCGTCCCAGGCGTTGGGCAGCACCAGCACCTCGGGGTCCTCGTGCAGCTTGCGGAATAGTTCGGCTTTGGCGGTCTGGCTCATGGCGTCCCCGGGGTTGGCGTCTTAAGGTCGCGGATGGATATGGGGGCTCTGCTGACACCGTGCTGGCGGTATCCGGACACGATCGGATGAGGGCGGGGCGCGACGACGCCCTGACCCTGGCCGCGCTGGGCGTGCTGGCCGCGACCATCGCCGCGGTTGCGCACGAGGCGCTCGGCCACGGCGGAGCCTGCCTGGCGACCGGCGGCCAGGTCGTGCGCCTGACCTCGATCTTCTTCCGATGCGCGCCGGGGCGCGACCTCGTGGACGTCGCCGGCCCGCTCGCGGGCCTCGCCTGCGGACTGGCGGCGCTGATGCTGCATCGCCGGGCGGCCGGTCCAACGGCGCGGCAGTTCGCCCTGATCCTCGCCGCCTTCGCGCTCTTCTGGCTGTTCGGCCAACTGGCTCGCGACGGCCTGATGCACATGGACGACTGGGCGTTCGCGGCGCGGAGCACGGCCGCGAGCCTGGCCCTCGGCGCGGTGGGCGTCGCCGGCTACCTCTGGACGCTCCGCACGGTGCGGCGCCTGGCTCACGCCGACGGCGCGTCGCTGCGGCGACTGGTCATTCCCTATGCGACGGGCGCGATCTCGGCCGGGATCGCCGGGGCGCTCTGGCGCGGCGGTGGCCTGGCCGGCGCGCGGGAGGGCCTGTTGACCCTGGGCCTCGCGCCGCTGGGCTACCTCTGGGCGGGGTGGCGGGCGACACGCGGCCCCGCGGTGGTCGGTTCGAGCGTGCCACGGGACTGGCGCGTCATCCTGGCGGTCGGCGCGGTCTTTTTCGCCTTCTGCCTGGTCCTGGGGCGCGGTCTCGGCGCCTGATCCCGTGGCTGTGGCGGCGCGAAACCCTGTATGAGCGCGTCGTGACCACCGCCCTCACGCGCCTCGCCCTGACCGACTTCCGGTCCTACGCCGCCGCCGAGCTGAAGCTCGACGGGCGGCCGGTGTGGCTGGCCGGTCCGAATGGGGCGGGCAAGACCAACCTGCTGGAGGCCGTCAGCTTCCTGATCCCCGGGCGCGGCCTGCGCGGGTCGAGCCTCGCCGAGGTGGGCCGCCGGATGCCGGGCGAGGCCGTGGGCCGGGCCTGGGCCGTGGCGGTGACGATCCGCGCCGACGGCGAGGAGACCCGCCTGGGCACGGGCGTTGAACAGGCCGGGGCCTCGCGCCGCGTCGTCCGCGTCGAGGGCGAGCCCGTCCCGCCCGGCCGCCTGGCCGAACACATCCGCCAGGTCTGGCTGACCCCCGCCCAGGATCGGCTGTTCCTGGAGGGCGCCGCCGACCGCCGCCGCTTCTTCGACCGCCTGGTCTTTGCCGCCGAGCCGCAGCATGCCGCCCACGTCCAGGCCTACGAGAAGGCGCTGCGGGAGCGCCTGCGCCTGCTCACCGACGGCCCGCCCGATCCCGCCTGGCTCGACGCCCTGGAGGCCCGCCTCGCCGAGGCAGGGACCCTGATGGCCGAGGCGCGCGCCCGCACCCTGGCGGCGCTGTCGGCCGAGATCGCCACGCGCGGCGAACGGCCGTTCCCGCTGGCGCGGCTGTCGCTCACCGGCGACTGGGAGCGGATGGCCGGCGAGGGCGTCGAGTTCGCCGAGATCGAGAGCCGCTTGGCCCGCGCGTTGGCCGGGGCCCGCGACCGTGACGCCGCCGCCGGCCGCGCGCTCACCGGCCCGCACCGCGGCGACCTGTCGGTGATCCACGACGAAAAGGACCGCGCCGCCGCCGAGTGCTCCACGGGAGAACAGAAAGCGCTGATCCTAAACCTGGTCCTGGCCCAGGCCGCGCGCCTGGCCCGCGCCGAGGGCCAGCCCGCGCCCATCCTTCTGCTCGACGAGGTGGCCGCCCACCTCGACGCCCGTCGCCGCGCCGCCCTGTTCGACGAGATCGAGGCCCTCGGCCTCCAGGCCTTCCTGACCGGCACCGACGAGATGTTGTTCGACGGCTTGGCGGGCCGCGCTCAGGGCTTCCGGGTGGACGCCGCGGGCCTGACGCCGGCGGCCTGAGGCGCACGGCTCGCTGCGGCGCCGAAACACGTGCAGAATCAGCCGGGAACCCTATATAGAAGGCATTGAATTTTAGGCTCCGCGCCAAGCGCGAGCAGCCTTCCACCAGGCGCTCCGGATCCACGGGGTCCGAACCTCGAGCGAGCGCCTCAGCTGGACGCAAGATGAGCGAAGAAAACGACGCCCCCGAGGGCAACGGTCAGGCCGAGTACGGCGCGGAATCGATTAAGGTTCTCAAGGGCCTGGACGCGGTGCGCAAGCGTCCGGGGATGTACATCGGCGACACGGACGACGGCTCGGGCCTGCACCACATGGTCTATGAGGTGGTGGACAACGCCATCGACGAGACCCTGGCCGGCTGGGCGTCGCGCGTCGAGGTGATCCTCAACGCCGATGGCTCGGTGACCGTCACCGACGATGGTCGGGGCATTCCGGTCGACATCCACGAGGGCGAGGGCATCTCGGCGGCCGAGGTGATCATGACCCAGCTGCACGCCGGCGGTAAGTTCGACCAGAACTCGTACAAGGTCTCCGGCGGCCTGCACGGCGTGGGCGTCTCGGTGGTGAACGCACTTTCCGAGTTCCTGAAGCTGAAGATCTATCGCGGCGGCAAGAGCTACGAGATGGAGTTCCGCCACGGGGATTCCGTGGCGCCGCTGAAGGAGACCGGCGTCGCGCCGATGCGCCCCAACGGCGAGCCGCTGTCGGGCACCGAAGTCACCTTCTTCCCGTCCAGCGAGACCTTCGCCTTCATCGAATTCGACCGGAAGACGCTCGAGCACCGCCTGCGCGAACTCGCCTTCCTGAACTCGGGCGTGACCATCTGGCTGAAGGACTTCCGGGAGGCCGAGCCGTTCGAGGAGGTCATGCACTACGAAGGCGGCATCGAGGCCTTCGTGCGCCACCTGGACAAGGCCAAGACGCCGCTGATGAAGACGCCCATCGTGGTGCGCGGCAAGAAGGAGAACGTCGAGCTGGACCTCTCGCTCTGGTGGAACGACGGCTACCACGAGAACGTCCTCTGCTTCACGAACAACATCCCGCAGCGCGACGGCGGCACCCACCTCGCGGCCTTCCGCTCGGCGCTGACCCGGATCATCACCAGCTACGCCGAGACCTCGGGCACGACGAAGCGCGAGAAGGTGTCGGTCTCGGGCGAGGACGCGCGCGAAGGCCTGACCTGCGTGTTGTCGGTCAAGGTGCCGGACCCCAAGTTCTCGTCGCAGACCAAGGACAAGCTGGTCAGCTCGGAAGTGCGCCCGGCGGTGGAGAACCTGGTCTCGGAAGGCCTTTCGACCTGGTTCGAGGAACATCCCAACGAAGGCCGGATGATCGTCCAGAAGATCGCCGAGGCCGCCGCCGCCCGCGAAGCCGCGCGCAAGGCCCGCGAACTGACCCGGCGCAAGTCGGCGCTCGACATCACCTCGCTGCCCGGCAAGCTGGCCGACTGTTCCGAGAAGGATCCGGCGAAGTCCGAGATTTTCCTGGTCGAGGGCGACTCGGCCGGCGGCTCGGCGAAGCAGGCTCGCAACCGCGACAACCAGGCCATCCTGCCCCTGCGCGGCAAGATCCTGAACGTCGAGCGCGCGCGGTTCGACAAGATGCTGTCGTCGGAGCAGGTCGGCACCCTGATCACGGCGCTGGGCGCCGGCATCGGCCGCGACGACTTCAACATCGAGAAGCTGCGCTACCACAAGATCGTCATCATGACGGACGCCGACGTCGACGGCGCCCACATCCGGACCCTGCTGCTCACCTTCTTCTATCGGCAGATGCCCGAGGTGATCGACCGGGGATACCTCTATATCGCCCAGCCGCCGCTCTATAAGGCGTCGAAGGGCAAGTCGGTCCGGTACCTGAAGGACGACAGCGAGCTCGAGGTCTATCTCATCGACGAGGGGACCGACGGCGCGACGCTCGACCTGCCCAGCGGCGAACGCCTGACCGGCGCCGACCTGCTGGCGCTGGTGCAGACCGCCCGCGGCGCCAAGGCCAACATCGAGCGTCTCTCGGCCCGCGCGCCGTCGTTCGCCATCGAACAGGCCGCGCTCGCCGGCCTGCTGGGCGAGAACGGCGACCCGGCCGCGGCCGCTGCACGCCTCAACCTCTACGCCGAGGAAGGCGACGGCCCCTGGTCGGGCGAGCAGGCCGCCGGCGGCGGCTACGCCTTCAGCCGCGTCAAGCGGGGCGTGTCCGAACGGGTGGTGCTGGACGATCTCCTGCTGCACGCGGCCGACGCGCGCCGCCTGGCCGAGCGCTCGAAGGAACTCTCGGCCACCTTCTCGGGCGTCGCCACCTTCACCCGCAAGGACCGCACGGCCAAGGTGCGCGGCCCGCTCGACCTGGTGAACGCGGTGATGGACAACGGCCGTCGCGGCCTCTCCATCCAGCGCTACAAGGGCCTGGGCGAGATGAACGCCGAGCAGCTGTGGGAGACCACGCTGGACGTGGAAGCCCGCACCCTGCTGCAGGTGAAGGTCAACCACGCCGACGACGCCGACGACATGTTCACCCGCCTGATGGGCGACCTCGTCGAACCGCGCCGCGAGTTCATCCAGGAAAACGCCCTGGACGCCGAGGTGGACGTCTAGCCGGGTCCGGCTTTCGGCCCGGACTCCGGCTGCGCGCGGAGCGAGCCGGGCGACTTGGGCGCGCGCTGCAGATCCTCGGGGCCCAAGGCCTTGGGATCGGCGACGTCGCCGGCTTCGACGGCGCTGTACGAGAAGACCTCTTCCTGTCCGTCGTCTAGGAGTTCCTGCCCCGCGCCCGCGACAAGGCCGTCGCGGTCGGCCGCGGGCGAAGACGCGGGGCTGCCGGCCTCGGACGCTGCCGCTGGAAGCCTTGGGTCGCTGATCCCGGACAAGGTCGGCTCCTCCAATGTCGCGGCCACGTCAGCGTGGCCCTCTCGACAACCCTCGGGAACCCAACAGGTTGCCGGGGGATCGGGCCGCCTGTCGGCGGGGGGGACGCGGAGGGCGGCCCGATCCGGAAGAGCGCCACTGTGGGGAGGGGCGGGCGCTCTCAGGCTGCGGCCGCCTTGGGGGCGAAGCGGCCTCGCATCCAGAGAGATAGGCGCCCGCATCGCCGCCGGAAATTAAACTTAAGCATGTGGCGCCCGGATCGCGGCCTGCATCGCGCATCAGACCTAGGGATAGGATGGCGTCCGTCCCGCCCTGGGCTAGACCGCCGCCACTTCCTTGGAGGTCGATGGTCATGATCAGCAGGCGCGAGGTGGTGTTGGCCCTATCGGGCGGCCCGGCAGCGGCCATGACCGCCAAGCCTGCCCAGGCGGCCGCGGCGGCCCGCAACGTGGTGCTCGTACACGGCCTGTTCGCCGACGGCTCATCCTGGTCCGAGGTGATCCCCCGACTCCAGGCGAGAGGGCTGAACGTCACATCCGTCCAGAATCCGCTGACCAGCCTAGCCGACGCCACCGCGGCGGCGATGCGGGTCCTGTCCCGTCAAGACGGCCCCACCGTGCTCGCAGGGCATTCCTTCGGCGGCATGATCGTCAGCGAGGCGGGCGTCCATCCGAACGTCTCGGCGCTGGTCTATGTGGCCGCTCGCGCGCCAGACGCGGGCGAGGACTATGCCGGTCTCGCGGGCCGGTTCCCGACGCCGCCGGCCAGCGCCGGGATCGTCTACGACGGTGACGAGGGGCGGCTGGGCGAAGCGGCCTTCCTTCGCGACTTCGGCGGCGACCTGCCGGCTGCACGGGCGCGGGCGCTTTACGCGGTGCAGCAGCCCTTCGAGCGGGCGCTGCTGTCGGGCCGTACGACCCAGGCCGCGTGGCGTTCGAAACCGAGCTGGTATGCCGTCTCGACCGAGGATCGCACCATCAACCCGGACCTCCAGCGCTTCATGGCGAGGCGCATGGGCGCGAAGACGGTCGAACTCCGCGCCAGCCACCTGTCGCTGCTCTCCCAGCCCGACGCCGTGGCGCGGCTGATCCTCGATGCGGCGCGAGGCGGTTAGGCGACGTTTGCGCCGGCGGCGTTTCGCATGAAGATGGCGAACCGGCGCGGCAGACCGCGGGCGTCGGACCAGGGGACGGAGCGATGGCGGACGACACCGCGAAGGTCCAACAGCGGGGCGGGGCCGCGGCCGCCCCGCGCCGCCGTTGGCTGGTGGCCCTGGCGCTCGCGCTCGCAGCCGGCATCTTCACGGTGGACCTCTTCACCCCGCTCGATGGCGCCGTCGCCGTCCTCTACATCGCCGTCATCCTCCTGCTGGCGCCGTTGGGCCGGCGGTTCGTGGTGGCGGCAGGTCTCGGTTCGGTGCTGCTGGCGGTAGTCGCGTTCCTGGGCGGTCATCTCAACAGCCCCTCAGGCGGCGCCTACACGCGAGTGGCCGTCAGCCTGGTGGCCATCGTGATCACCACGCTGCTGTCTCTGCGCGACCGCTCGACCCGCACCACCCTGGGCGAACAAGCCCGCCTCCTCGAGTTGAGCCACGACACGGTGATCATCCGCTCCAAGAACGACACCATCCTCTACTGGAACGACGGCGCCGAAGAGCTCTACGGCTGGACCCGCGCCGAGGCGGTGGGGCGGACCTGTTCCGCGTTGCTGCAATGCGACTATCCCGCCGATGGCGTGGCGGCCGCGCTGGAGGCCGAAGGCCAGTGGTCTGGCGAGGTGGTGCGCACCCGCCGCGACGGCACGCGCTTGGTGCTGGCGAGCCGCTGGCTGCTGCGGCGCGATCCGGAAGGGCGGCCCATCGGCGTGATCGAATCCAGCGCCGACCTCACCGAGACGCGCCGCGCCGACGCCCAACGGCAAGCCTCGGAGCAGAGGTACCGGGCCATGTTCGACGCCGCCGGCTTCGCGGCCTGGGAGGGCGACTGGTCGCAGACCATGCGGCTGGTCCGCGAGGCCGTCCCGTCGGGCGAGCCCCTCGACGCCTGGCTGTCCGCGCACCCCGAAGCGGCGCGGGCGGCCATCGACGCGGCGGCGATCCGCATGGCCAATCCCGCCGCGGCCGAGCTGTTCGGCGCGCCGACGCCCGCGGCCCTGGACGGCTCGGCGCTGCGCGACCGCTACGTGCCTGCCGGCCTGCCGGGTCTCGCCCACATCCTGGCCGTCCTGGCGTCGGGCGCCCGCGCCGCCGAGGCCGAGACCTGTCTGCGGGCCCTGGACGGCCGGGTGGTCGATGTGGTGCTCCGGGTGACCGTGCTGCCCGAGGGCGAGGACGGGTCCCAGGTGCTGGTCATGGCGGTCGACCTCACCGAGCGGAACGAGACCCGCGCCCGGCTGGAGCAGACCTCGGCCGAGCTGGCCCACGCCGCCCGGGTCTCCACCCTGGGCCAGCTCGCCGCGTCCATCGCCCACGAGGTGAACCAGCCGCTCACGGCCATCATCACCTTCGGCAAGTCGGGCAAGCGGTGGTTGTCGCGGCCGGAACCCGACCTGGCCGAGGTGGCCGGCTGCCTGGATCGGATCGTCGGCAACGGCACGCGGGCCGCCGACGTGATCGGCCGGGTGCGCGCCCTGGCCCGCAAGACCGCGCCGCAGGCCGAACAGCTGAGCTTGCCCGATCTGGTCGACGACGCCATCGCCCTGCTGCAGCGCGACGCCCGCGCGGCTGACGTCACCATCCGCAAGGCCTGGCGCAAGACGCCGCCGCCCGTGTGGGCCGACCGGGTCCAGGTGCAGCAGGTCCTGGTGAACCTGGTGATGAACGGGGTGCAGGCCATGCGCGAGGTCGAGGGCCGCAAGCGTGAGCTGGGCATCCTCGCCGAGGCCCTGCCGGACGGCACGGTGCGGCTGTCGGTGCAGGACAGCGGCACGGGCTTCGCCGATGGCGACGCCGAGCGGATCTTCACGCCGTTCTTCACGACCAAGGCCGAGGGTATGGGGATGGGCCTGTCGATCTGCCGCTCGATCATCGAGTCCCAGCGTGGGCGGATCAGCGCGCGCAACAATGACGGCCCCGGCGCGACGGTGTCCTTCACCCTGCCGACGTCCCCGCCGGCGCCAGCCAAAACGCCGGAGCTCATATCTTGATATGATAGGCGTCCGACCCCAGCGGCGGTCTAAAGGACGGGCTGCGGAGACCGCGGCAGGAGTAGGCCTTTGCGCGCGGGATCGCTGATCTGCATTGTCGATGACGACGAGGACGTCCGGGAGAGCATCGGCTCGTTCTTCCGGTCGGCCGGCGTCGTGACCAAGGGTTTCGAGGCCGCCGAGGCGCTGCTGGCGTCGACCGACGTCGACGCCATGGCCTGCCTGATCACCGACCTGCACATGCCCGGCATGGACGGCCTGGATCTGCACAAGGAGTTGCGCCGGCGCGGCTGCCGTGCCCCCGTGATCCTGATGACCGCCTATCCCACGGCCGAGGCGCGCGAGCGGGCGGCGGACCTGGGCGTCGCCCTGTTCGTGGAGAAGCCAGCGGATCCGGAGATGCTGCTCGAGGAAGTGGAGGCGCTGCTGGCGGCCTGACAGAGCGCGAGGGGGACGGAAGATGGACGCGAACGACACGCCCGAGGGCGGCCTGGTCTGCATCGTCGACGACGACGCCGACGTGCGGGATTCGCTCCATAGCTTGCTGCGCGCGTCGGGCTACGATGTGCAGGCCTTCGCATCGCCCCAGGAGTTCGTGGCCTGCGAGGCCGCCGACGCCGCCGCCTGCCTTGTGCTGGACGTCCGTCTTGGCGACGTGAACGGGCTCGATTTCCAGCAGGAGCTGCTGGAGAGCGGCACGCAAATCCCGGTCATCTTGATCAGCGGCCACGGCGACATTCCCATGACGGTGCGCGCCATGCGGGCCGGGGCGGTGACCTTCCTGGCCAAGCCCTTCGACGACGACGCCCTGCTGACCGCCATCGACGAGGCCATGGCCCGCGACCGCGAGGGCCGGGCGCGTCGCCAGGAGGCGACCACGCTGAAGGCCCGGCTCGAGACCCTCACCCGCCGCGAGCGCGACGTGCTGGGCCTGGTGACGGCGGGCCTGATGAACAAGCAGATCGCCGGGCGCCTGGAGGTCAGCGAGATCACCGTGAAAATCCACCGTGGCAACCTGATGCGGAAGATGAAGGCTGACTCCCTGGCCGACCTGGTGCGCATGGCCGAGCAGCTGGGGGTGCGCGAGGCGGTGTCCCGCTACAACCACGGCTGACCGCTGCTCCTTTGTTGGGAGCAGTCGCCGTCACGGACAGAGTGGCGCGCGGAGGAGCCCATGAGAACGATCCTGACCGCAGCTCTGCTCGCGCTTGCCGCCGGGCCCGCCCTGGCCGCGCCCGCCGCCGTCATCGTCAAGGAGACAGAGGTGATGCGGCAGGAGCCGCCGCCGCACGGCGCGATCGGCATGAGCACGGCCTATCGCATCAGCGATGTCGTGCCCAACCGGACGATGGAGTTCCGCAAGCGCGTGCTGCACGTGGGGGCCGCCATCGGGCCGCACCCGATCGATCACGACGAGGTCTATTACGTGCTGTCCGGCGAGGGCGACGTGGTCTCGGGCGGCGTGACCACGAGGCTGACCTCCGGCATGGCCGCTTATCTCTACAAGGGCGCCGTCGTTGGGATCCGCCAGATCGGCGGGCAGCCGCTCTCGCTGATCATTTCCTACCCCGTGACGCCCAAGCCGTGAGATCGCACACCACTGTTGCGCGGGTGACACGCGACACGACAGAATTGTGACACGCCTCTCAAGTTCGGCGCGGCGACCACACCCTCTGGTGTAGCTAGGCGCCTGGAAGGCGAGCTCCCAGTCGCCTGAAGAACAGAGGTCCTCTCATGAAGACGCCCGCGTCGCTGCGCGCCCTGCTGGCCGCCAGCGCCTCCGTCACTGTGTTTGCGTTGACGTCCCCGGCCTTCGCGGCCGACGAAGCCGAAGTGAGCGAGGTGCTGGTCACCGCTCAGAAAAAGACCGAGAACATCAACGACGTGCCGCTGGCGGTGACCGCGGTCAGCGGCGAGAAGCTGGACGCGATCCTCTCCTCGGGCGGCGACATCCGCGTGCTTTCGGCTCGCGTCCCCAGCCTGACCATGGAGTCCAGCTTCGGCCGGACCTTCCCGCGGCCCTACATCCGCGGCCTCGGCAACACGGACTTCGACCTGAACGCCAGCCAGCCGGTCTCCTTCGTCTACGACGAGGTGGTCCTGGAGACCCCGGTCCTGAAGGGCTTCCCGCTGTTCGACATCGCCCAGGTGGAAGTGCTGAAGGGGCCGCAGGGGACCCTGTTCGGCCGCAACACCCCGGCCGGCGTTCTGAAGTTCGACAGCGTCAAGCCGAGCGACACCTTCAGCGGCTACGCCCAGGGCTCGTACGCGACCCACTCGACCATCAACCTGGAAGGCGCCGTCGGCGGCCCGATCGTGGCCGGCGTGCTGTCCGGCCGACTTTCGGCCCTGTACCAGCACCGCGACAACTGGGTCGACAACACGCTGACCCCCAAGAAGAACGACAGCGAGGGCTACGACCAGTTCGCCATCCGCGGCCAGCTGCTCTGGACGCCCACCGAAGACCTCTCGGCCCTGCTGAACCTGCACTACCAGCACCTGGACGGCACGCCGCGCGTCTTCCGCGCCAACATCATCCAGAAGGGCACGAACAATTTCGTCCCCGGCTTCAAGCGCGACGAGATCAGCCAGGACGCCCAGGTCCGCGCGACCCAGAAGATCGAGTCGGCCGGCGCCAACCTGAAGCTGACCTACGACTTCGGCGAGGGCATGCCGCAGCTCACCTCGATCACCGCCTATGAGCGGGTCGACGCCTATTCGCGTGGCGACATCGACGGCGGCTTTGGCGCGGTCTTCGCTCCGCCGTCGGGTCCGGGCGTGATCCCGTTCCCGTCGGAAAGCGCCGACGGCATCCCGTTCCACCGCCAGTTCACCCAGGAACTCCGCCTGGCCGGCGACAACGGCCCGCTCGGCTACACGATCGGCGCTTTCTACTTCAACGAAAGCATCAAGATCGACAGCTTCGACTACAACACCCTGGCTGGCGGCGCCCTGCAGGGCTACGCCTACCAGAACCAGAAGTCCGAGAGCTGGGCCCTGTTCGCCAACGTCGACTATGACGTGTCGGAACAGCTGAACATCGGCGGCGGCGTCCGCTATTCCGACGACAAGAAGGACTTCCTGGCTCAGCGCACCCTGTCGCCGTTCGGCGCGCCGGCCACGGCGATCCTGCGGGCCGACCCCGACACCAGCGAGGTGAGCTTCAACGTCAACGCCACCTATTCGGTGAGCGACAACCTGAACGTCTACGCCCGCGTCGCCCGCGGCTATCGTGCGCCGTCGATCCAGGGCCGCCTGGTGTTCGGCGACACGCTGTCGGTCGCCGACAAGGAAACGGTGATGTCCTACGAGGCGGGGATCAAGGGCAAGCTGCCCGAGGCCCGCGCCCGGTTCGACGCGGCGGTCTTCTACTACGACGCCAAAGACCTGCAGATCACCGCGGTCGGCGGCGGGGCGAACTTCAACCGCCTGCTCAACGCCGACAAGGCCGTGGGCTACGGCTTCGAGTTCAATGCCGAGGCCGAGCCGGTGGAGAACCTCGTCCTGACGGCGGGCCTCTCGTACAATCACACCGAGATCAAGGATCCGAACCTGTTCACCCAGCCCTGCGGCGGCGGCTGCACGGTGCTGGACCCGGCGGGCCCGATCGCCGGCACGGTGCGCATCGACGGCAACAGCCTGCCGAACGCGCCGAAGTGGATCGCCAACGTGACGGCGGGCTACTCCTGGCCGGTGGGCGAGGGCTCGATCTTCGTCTTCACCGACTGGGCCTACCGCTCGAAGGTCAACTTCTTCCTCTACCAGTCGGCCGAGTTCAGCGACGACAAGCTGCTGGAAGGCGGCCTGCGCCTGGGCTACCGCGCACCGGGCGAGCGTTGGGAAGTGGCCGCCTTCGGCCGCAACATCACCAACGACAAGTCGCTGGAAGGCGGCATCGACTTCAACAACCTGACCGGCTTCGTGAACGATCCGCGCATCATCGGCATCGAGGCGAAGACCAAGTTCTAAGGCCCTACCGGATGGGCGACCGCGTCTCGCGGATGTCCATCCGGCCCTGTCCGCCCTCACAGCGGGCGGAATAGAAGAAGCGGTCGGGGTTCGAGGGATCGAACCCCGGTCCGTTCACGAAGTCGGCGCACCCGACGCCCGCGGGCGTCCGCGGCGACCAGCCATTGGCGGTCCGGCGGCTGACGAACAGCCCCACCTTCTCCGCGTCGTCGCTCATCGTTCCCGAACTGAACACCAGCGCCTTGCCGTCCGCGGCCACCGCTGCGTCGAAGTCCTCGTCCGACCCATTGATCGCCGCGCCCAGGTTCTCGGCCTTCCCGCCCTTCAGGTCCGCCACGAACAGATCGTGCTTGCCGAAGCCGCCCCAGCCGTCCGAGGCGAAGATCAGCCGCCCGTCCTTCATGGGCGTCGGCGCCCATTCCGCGCCTTTGCTGTTGATCGTCGGCCCAAGGTTGCGGGGGGCGCCAAAGCGCCCGGTCGCGGGATCCAGGTCGACGACATACAGGTCGGTCGCGCCGTATCCGCCGGGCCGGTCCGAGTGGAAATAGACCTGCCGCCCATCAGGACTGAACGCCGGGTCGAAATCCTCGCCGGTCGTGTTGAACGGCACGGGAGTCGGCTCCGACCAGCCGTCGCCCACGCGGCGCCGCTGCCAGATGTCGAGCTGCCCCCGATCGGCGTCGCGTCCCACCGACCCCCAGAGCATCCATCGCCCGTCGGGGCTGATCGCCAGCCGAATCTCCGAGGCGGCCGTGGACACCACGCCGGGCAGGACGACCGGATCCGGCGCCGCGGAATTGGCCGCCAAGGCAAGGAGCGCAGAGAGAGCGAGCTTCATGCGCCGGAGCTAACCCGACCGGCCGGGGATCGTCGAGCCGTGCCACGGCAACGGCCGAACGCTCAGACGAACCCGCCGACCACCTGCAACACCGCCTCGCCGTAGTGAGCGAGCTTGGCTTCGCCGACGCCGTTCAGGCGAGCCAGGGCAGCGCGAGAGCCGGGCTTGGCCGCGGCGATCTCGGCCAGGGTGCGGTCGTGGAAGATCACGTAGGGCGGCACGTGCTGGGCCTTGGCCTCGGCGGCCCGCCAGGCCCGCAGCGCCTCGAACAGGGCCTGGTCGCCGGCCCCGACCACCATGGCGTCGCGACCCTTCCGACCCTTGCGCGAGGCCCGCGCTTCGGAGCCCTCGGGCGCCTTGCGCATCGCGACCCGCTGCTCGCCGCGGAACACCGCCCGCACGGCCTCGGCGTCGCCAAGGCCCACGAGCGGCCGGCCGTCGTTCGGGTCCTCGCGCAGCAGGCCCTCGAACAGCAGTTGCTCTGTCAGGTCCCGCCACTGCACGGCCGACAGCTCCTGGCCGATCCCCCAGGTGGATAGGCCTGCTTCCCAGTCGCTGACGTCCTTGGTCTTGCCCAGCAGGTGGTCGACCAGACGGCCTCGGCCGAACCGGCCTTGCAGCCGGTGCGCCGCCGACAGGACCTTCTGAGCCGCCTCGGTGACGTCGTGGGTCTCGACCGTACCCAGGCAGAGATCGCACTGGCCGCAGGCCTCGACGCCCTCTTCGCCGAAATAGCGGCGCACGGCTGCCGCGCGGCAGCCGGCGCCGTCCAGCATGGCGTAGAGCTGGCGCACCTTGCGCACCTGGGCCTGCTTCACCGTTTCGTCGACGTCGCGCTCACCGATGCGGCGCAGCGCCCACGACAGGTCGGCGGCGCCATAGAGGGTGATGCCCTCGGCCGGATCGCCGTCGCGGCCCGCGCGGCCCACCTCCTGCCAATAGGCCTCGATCGCGGCCGGCGGATCCGCGTGGATCACGAAGCGCACGTCCGGCTTGTCGACGCCCATGCCGAACGCGATGGTCGCCACCATCACCGCCGCTTCGGCTTCCAGGAATTCCTCCAGCCGTTCGGCGCGGATCCGCTTGTCGAGGCCCGCGTGGTAGGCCAGCGCCGGCACGCCCGCGTCCCGCAGCGCTTGCGCCAGGCCCTCGGTCTTGTCGCGCGAGCCGGCATAGACCACGCCCGATCGGCCCGGCCGCGCGGTGACCAGCTCGACGACCTTCTTTTCGACATTGCCCCGCTTGCGCTCGGCCGAGAGGATCAGTTCGGGGCGCGCAAAGCTGGCGACGAACTCGGCGGAGTCCTGCAGGCGCAGCTCCGCGCGGATGTCGTCACGGGTGCGGGCGTCGGCGGTGGCGGTGACCGCCAGGCGCGGCGTGCGCGGGAACAGCTCGGCCAGCCGGCCCAGCATCCGGTATTCGGGCCGGAAGTCGTGGCCCCACTGGCTCACGCAGTGCGCCTCGTCGATGGCGATCAGCGACAGCGGCGTCTTGCCCAGCCGATCCAGCATCCAGGGCTGCATCAGCCCTTCCGGCGAGACGTAGAGCAGTTGGAGCTCGCCCGACTCGATCCGCCGCCAAGTCTCGGCCCGCTCGTCCATGTCGATATTGGAATCGAGCCTTGCCGCGGCTACGCCCGACTGCACCAGCGCGGCCACCTGGTCGGTCATCAGGGCGATCAGCGGCGAGACCACCAGCCCCAGGCCCGGCCGCACCAGGCTGGGGATCTGGTAGCAGAGGCTCTTGCCGCCGCCGGTGGGCAGCACGGCCAGCGCATTTCGCCCGGCCAGCACCTCGGAGATGACGTCGGCCTGGAGACCCCGGAAATCGCTATGGCCGAAGGTTCGCCGCAGGATCTCCCGCGCCACTTCCAGCGGCCGGGTCGGAGCTTCGACGTCGACGGGACTCATCGGTCCTATATGACGCGCGCCGCCCACGGGCGCCATGCGCGGCTGGGGTTTTCCCCCGCTAAGCCATCGCGTTGATCTGGGTTCGGTCCTGGATGCTGCGCACCGCCTTCAGCAGCCGCAGCGCGGTCGGACCCGACAGGCTGGCCGGCTCGAACGCCGCTCGCAGGGCCAGGGCGTCCAGGATCGCGTCGTCCGCCGGGCTCATGCTGCGCGCGCACATGTTCCAGTCTGCGAACTCGCGATCCTCCGCCGGTCCAGCGCTCAACACCTTCGCCTCGGCGTGTCGCTTGTCTTCGACGATGCGGCCGTATCGCTCCATGACCGATTTCGCCGGCCCCTCGAGCGACTGCACAAACCAGCCCCGATGCACGAGCAGCAGGCCCGTGACGGCGCACTCGCGGTTGTTGCGGATGGACGCACGGATGATCCCCGCCACTTCGTGGTCGAGATCGTGGGCCGGGATATTGACGCGGCTGGCGTAGATGAGCCGGTGCAGCGTGCGGCTGCTGGAGATGGCGGACATGACGGACTCCGTATGCCCGCCTTAATGCCTGGATTTCATTGAAGGAAAGCTAAGCCGAAGTGTCGGCTTTCCGACGGCCGCCGCCCCTTACCCTTGCTTGACGGTCTTGTTCTGGAAGCCTGCGATCCTGGCCTCCATGTCCGGCCCCCGGCCTTCGCCGCGAAAGATCTCGTGGGCGAGGCCGGCGTCGAGCGTCAGGCCGTCGGTCTCGCGCACCAGCCGCTTGTTCGCGCGGTGGCTGAACCAGGAATTGGCCAGGATGTCGGCGGCCAGCCGGTCCAGCTCGGTGTCGAACTCCGCGTCGGCCACGCAGAGGTTGGCCAGGCCGATCCGCTCGGCCTCGCGCCCGCCGACCGTGCGCGCCGTGAACATCATTTCGCGCGCCTTGTAGGTCCCCACCCGACGCGGCAGCCGCTGGCTCATCCCCCACACCGGCGTCAGCGCCCACTTCGCGTGGGTGTCGGCGAACTTCGCGCCCTCGGCCGCAAAGACGATGTCGCCCGCCAGGGCCAGCTCGAGCGCGCCGGTGTAGCAGTGGCCGTGCACGGCCGTGATCACCGGCTGCGGCAGGTCGGCCAGCCGCTCGATCACCTTCGACTGGTAGAACGGTTCAGGCAGCTTCTCGCCCACGGCGATGTCGCCCAGATCGTGGCCCGCCGAGAAACAGCGGCCTGCTCCCCTCAGGATCACCAGGCCGACCGTCTCGGTCTCGGCCGCCAACCGGCGGACATGCGCATCCAGTTCGCGGAAGAGCTCGACGTTCAGCGCGTTCAGCTTGTCGGGCCGGTTCAGGGTCAGCGTGGCGGCGCTGTCCTTGTCCTGGCGCAGGACCAGTCCGCTCATTCGGCGGCCATCTTCACGGGCGTCGCCTGGGCGCCGCGCAGGAGGCGGCCAGGCAAGGCGTCGGTGGGTTCGCCGTCGCGGTAGGTGACCTGGCCGGCCAGGATGGTGGCGGTATAGCCTTCAGCCCGCTGGATTAGGCGGCGCCCGCCCGCCGGCAGGTCGTGGGCCACCTCGGGCGCCCGCAGCTTCAGCCGGCCGTAATCGATGACGTTCAGGTCCGCGCGATAGCCGGGCTGGACCAGGCCGCGGTCGAACAGGCCCACCGTCTCGGCGGTGTCACGGCACTGGGCCTTGATCATCGTCTCGACGCTGAGCTTCGGGCCGCGCGTGCGGTCGCGCGTCCAGTGGACGAGGTTGGTGGTGGGGAAGCTGCCGTCGCAGATCATGCCGACATGGGCGCCGCCGTCCGAGAGGCCGGGCACGGTGTCGGGGTGGGTCAGCATCTCATACGCCGGGTCGAGATTGCCGTCGGCGTAGTTCAGGAACGGCAGGTAGAGCATGCCGTGCCCGTCCTGCGTCAGCATCTGGTCCAGCGCCACCACCGCCGGGTCCTGACCGGTGCGCTCGGCGATCGCCGCCACCGTCTGGTCGGCGGTGGGCTCATAGTCCGGGTCGGCCGCCATCAGGTACATGCCGCCCCAGTTGCGCGGCTGGCTGCCGGCGAAGCTGCGCTGGCTCTCGATTTCCTCGCTGAGCAGACGGGCGCGGAACGACGGGTCGCGCAGGGCGGCCACGCGCTCGGCCAGCGGCCGCGTCGCGATCTCCTTGTAGACGGCGTGCTGGCTGAAGGGGTTCAGGGTCAGTTCCAGGCCGAAGAGGATGCCCACCGGCCGGCTGGCCACCTGCGCCCGCATCGGCAGGCCGTCCAGGTTGGCCTGGCGCAGGCCGGCCAGCAGGGTCTGGTAGCTGCGCGGCGCACGTGGACTCTGCAGGAGCGAGAACGACAACGGGCGGCCGGATCTCTCCACCAGCCGGCGCAGCATGGCCCACTCCTCGACCGGGTCCTGGAAGTCGGAGACCACCTGCAGCACGCCGCGGCCCGCGGCGGCCATGCCCATGGCGATGCCGGTCAGCTCGTCTTCGCCCGCCGTCAGCGTCGGCGTCGGCTGGCCATCCGAGGTGCGGTGGTTCAGCGTCCGCGAGGTGGCGAAGCCGATGGCGCCGGCCTCCATCGCCCGCTTGGCGATCGCCGCCATGGCGTGAATGTCCGCCTCGGTCGCCGGCTCGCGATTGGCGCCGCGCTCGCCCATGACGAACACACGCAGCGCCGCGTGGGGCAGCTGGCTGCCGATGTCCACGTCGAACGACCGCGACGCCAGGCTGTCGAGATAGTCGGGGTAGCTCTCCCAGTTCCATGGCAGGCCGGTGCTCAGCACCGGGAAGGGGATGTCCTCGACGCCTTCCATCAGGCGGATGAGGCGGTCGTGATCCTCGCGTTTGCAGGGGGCGAAACCCACGCCGCAGTTGCCCATGATCACCGTGGTGACCCCGTGCCACGACGAAGGCTGCATGCGCCCGTCCCAGGTCGCCTGCCCGTCGTAATGTGTGTGGATGTCGACGAAGCCGGGGGTGACCAGCTTGCCGCGTGCGTCGATCTCCTCGGCCCCCGCGCCGGCGATCCGGCCCACGGCGGCGATCCGCCCATCCTTGACGCCGACGTCAGCCTCGAACGGCTGTCCGCCCGTGCCGTCGACGACCGTTCCGCCACGCAGGACCAGATCGAAGGCCTTTTCCATGGGGCGTCTCCCGTACCGCGTTTTCCGTATCCTGCCGCCCGTGACGCCGGGTCGGTCAAGGGCGGAAGCGGGAACCGGCTGGATTTGCGGGCATTCGTCTGGCCTGTCCGGAAGAAGTCCGGAGAAGGAGCCCATGTCCGTCAAAGCGTTCATCGCCCTCACCGCCCTGGCCGCCGTGGCCGTCGGCTTCGCCCTTCCGGCCCCGCATCACGCCGAGGCCCAGCAAGTCGCGCAGATCCAGACGATCGAGCTCGACGACTAAGCCTTGGGCGCCGCGCGCCGGCGCAGGCGCATGCCACTCATCAGGGTGACGAAGAAGGCGGTGGTCCAGCCCAGCAGCAGGACGCCGTTGATGCCCTCGATGCCGCCCAGCAGCCGCCACTCGGGCGCCATTGCCTTGTCGCCGTAACCGATCGCCGAATAGGTCGTGGTCGAGAAGTAGACCGCGGTGCGGAAGTCCTCGATAGCGCCCAGCGCGTGGAACAGCACGGCGTAGAGCCAGATTTCCAGGCCGTGCAGAACGAACAGGCCCAGCACCAGGGCCACGGTGAATCCGACACCACGCGCCGAGACCCAGTCCAGGCTATGCACGTTCTGCTCAGCGCGAGTGATGCGCGCCAGGAGGGCGAGGCCCCAGCCGTGGATGACGACGGTCAGCGCCACCATCCCCGTGGCCACCAGGAGTTCCAGCAGCATCGCGCCTAGTTCTCGCGCGGCATTGCGGAGGCCTTGGCGGCGCAGCCGTGCAGGCTCTCGTTCAGCAGGGCGATCTCGGCGCTCATCGGGTACTTGAAGTCGCTCATGCCGTCCGAACACTCTCCGGCGCGCAGCGTCACCGTCATCTGCCGTCCATCGGCGGCCTTCGCGATCCATACGGTCTGACCGGACTGGATCGCCGCACCCGGAGCCGTCGCGCTGAGCGGCGGCATGTCTGGTCGCTCCAGCTTGAAAGTGGTCCCGTCGATCGAGAGAGCCCAGAACGGCTCGGTCCCGATCGCGCGGATCGGCTGACTGATGTCGATCGAGCTTCCCGCGGAGCCGCCGGGCGACGGCGCGGCTGCCGGGGCGACAGGCGCGTCGGCCGGCGGCGGCGCGGGGGCGCCCGTGGGATCCTGCGGTTGGCAGGCGCAGAGGCCCAGCAGGGCCAGGCTGACGAGACTCGTCTTCATCCGCGCGATCTTGGCGCAAATCACGCTAGCGTCCATGCCGTGGCGCGGCCCTTCACCTTCTACGAGTTCTTCGCCGGCGGCGGGATGGCCCGGATGGGTCTCGGCGACCGCTGGTCCTGTGCCTTCGCCAACGATTTCGACCCTGTGAAGGCGGCGACGTATCGCGCCAATTTCGCCGACGCGGCGGCCCACTTCCACGAAGGCGACGTCTGGAAGTTATCGGACGCCGATCTGCCCGGCCGCGCCGATCTCGCCTGGGCCTCGAGCCCCTGCCAGGACTTCAGCCTGGCGGGCGGCCGGGCCGGGCTCCAAGGCGGGCGGTCCTCCGCCTTCTTCGGATTCTGGAGGCTCATGGAGGCGCTGGACGACGCCGGCCGCGCGCCGCGCCTGATCGTGGTCGAGAACGTCACCGGCCTGCTCACCTCGCACGGCGGGGCGGACTTCGCCGCCCTGGGCGCTGCCCTGGGCGCGCGGGGCTACCGCTTCGGGGCCCTGGAGATCGACGCGGCGACCGTGCTGCCGCAATCTCGCCCGCGTGTCTTCGTGGTGGCCGCCCGTGAGGTGCCTGCGGCCCTGACCGGGGACAGCCCCTTCCACACCCGCGCGGTGAAGGCGGCCCAGGCGGCGCTGCCGGCGGCGGTCGCCGCGCATTGGGTCTGGTGGCGCCTTGCCGCGCCGCCCGCCCGCAACACCGATCTCGCCGCCGTGCTGGAATCCGACGCCGACGTCGCCTGGCATTCGCCCGAGGAGACCGCGCGGCTCGTGGACCTCATGGGCCCGCTGCACCGCGCTCGCCTGGCCGCCGTCACCGGCCGAGCCGTGGGCGCCGTCTTCCGCCGCACCCGGATCGAGAATGGCCAGCCCGTGCAGCGCGCCGAGGTGCGGTTCGACGGTCTGGCCGGTTGCCTGCGCACGCCCCGGGGCGGCTCGTCGCGGCAGGCGATCCTGGTGGTCGAGGCGGGCCGAGTCCGATCCCGCCTGCTCTGCCCGCGCGAGGCCGCGCGCCTCATGGGCCTGCCCGATACCTACCGGCTGCCGCGCACCACCACCGGCGCCTTGCACGTGGCCGGCGACGGCGTCGCCGTCCCGGTGGTGCGCTGGCTGGCCGGTGAACTGCTGGAGCCGCTCCTGAGTCCGGCGGCGGTGATGGCGGCCGAGTAAATCTAACAGCGGCCCCACTGCGCGCCGGCTTCCAATCCCCATCGGAAAGACTAGGGTTCGCGGCGAATTCCAGCTCGATGAGGTCCGCTATGGACGACGCTACCCCCGACAAGGCCTACACCGCCGCCCGCTACAAGCGCTCGGGCCGGGGCAAGATCTATGATTCCGTCCTCGACCTGATCGGCGACACGCCGCTGGTGCGCCTGCCGCGCCTGACCGCGGCGCTGAAGCCCAAGGCCGAGGTCGTGGCCAAGCTGGAGTTCTTCAACCCGCTGGCCTCCGTCAAGGACCGCATCGGCGTGGCCATGATCGAGTGGCTGGAAGCCGCCGGCCACCTGAAGCCGGGCGGCCGCATCGTAGAGCCCACCTCGGGCAACACCGGCATCGCCTTGGCCTTCGTCGCGGCGGCCAAGGGCTACAAGATCACCCTGGTCATGCCCGAGAGCATGTCGATCGAGCGGCGCAAGATGCTGCTGATCCTGGGCGCCACCCTGGAACTGACCCCGCCCGAGCGCGGCATGGCCGGCGCCGTGGCCCGCGCCCGCGAGATCGTCGAGGCGACGCCGGGGGCGGTGATGCCGCAGCAGTTCGACAACGCCGCCAACCCGCTGATCCACCGCGTCTCGACCGCCGAGGAGATCTGGAACGACACCGACGGCCGCGTCGATGCCGTGATCTCCGGCGTGGGAACGGGCGGCACCATCACCGGCGTCGGCCAGGTGCTGAAGGCGCGCAAGCCGTCGCTGAAGATGGTGGCGGTCGAGCCGTCCTCGTCGCCCGTGCTGTCGGGCGGCGCGCCCGGCCCGCACAAGATCCAGGGCATCGGCGCGGGCTTCGTCCCCTCGATCCTGGAGCGCGGCGTGATCGACGAGATCATCCAGGTCACCAACGACGACAGCTTCGCCATGGCCCGCCGCGTGGCCAAGGAAGAGGGCATCCCGGTCGGCATCTCGTCGGGGGCGGCGCTGACCGCCGCCTTTGACCTGGCCAGCCGCGACGAGATGGCCGGCAAGCTCATCGTCACCATCATCCCCAGCTTCGCCGAACGCTACATCTCCACAGCGCTGTTCGACGGGCTGTAGGCTGAAGGTCGCCGTCGTCGGCTGCGGCGTCGCCGGCCTCGCGGCGGCGCTGGCGCTCGTCCGGCGCGGCCACACGGTCACGCTGTGCGAGGCGTTCGAGACCCCGCGCCCGCGTGGTTCGGGTCTCCTGCTGCAACCGTCCGGTCTCGCGGCCATGCGAACTCTGGGCCTCGATCAAGCGATCCTGGCGTGTGGGGCGCGGGTCGAGCGGCTGGAAGGCCGGGATCTCGCCGGCCGCGAGCCGATGAAGATGTCCTATTCCACCTGGCGGCCGAACGCCTTCGGACTGGGCGTACATCGGGCGGCGCTGTTCGAGTTGCTGTTTGCCGCCGTCGAGGCGTCGGGCGTCGACATTCGCACCGGCGCAGCCATTGCCGGCTTCGACGGCCTGACGTCGCCGACGCTCGCGGACGCCGCCGGCCGCAACCATGGCCCATTCGACATGGTGGTTGTGGCGGACGGCTCGGCGTCGAGCTTGCGCCGACAGGTGCGACCCCGCGCCAGGGCGCCAACCTATCCGTGGGGCGCGGTGTGGGCCAATGCGACCGCTGGCCCGGAGTTCGATGGCGCTCTGCGCCAGCGCTACGACCGCGCTGAGGTGATGGCCGGCGTCTTGCCGATCGGTGGCGGCCAAGCCAGCTTCTTCTGGTCGCTGCCGGTCAGGTCGATGGACGCCTGGGCAGAGGGGGACTTCAGGGTTTGGCGTGACCGCGTGCTCAGTGTCTGGCCCGAGATCGAGCCCATTGTGACGCAGTTCGATGGCCCCGACGCGTTCAACCAGGCGATCTATCGTGACGTCAGCGTCGGTCGTTGGTGCGCGGGCGCCTTCGTGCTGATCGGCGACGCGGCGCATGGGACCAGCCCGCAACTCGGCCAAGGCGCGAACCTCGGCTTGATCGACGCGGTGGAGTTGGCGATGCGAGTCGAGCATCCAAAGGACCTGCCCCGCTACCAGCGCGCGCGACGCCTGCAGACCGCGCCCTACCAGATCTTCTCCCGTGCCCTGACGCCGCTGTTCCAGTCCTCCGGGCCCGTGGGGCCATGGGTGCGCAGCGCGCTGTTCGCCCCGCTGGCCCAGGCGCCGTTGCTGGATCGCATCGCGGCGGCCACCCTGACCGGCATGTTCCGCCTGGGACCGACGCCGCCAGAGCTGAGGCCATGACCGACGTCTACGGCCCGGAGAAGCGTTCTGCCGTGATGCGGCGGGTGAAGGGGCGGGACACGACGCCGGAGATGACGGTGCGCCGGGCGCTGACGCGGCTCGGCGCCCGCTATCGGCTGCATCGTAAGGACCTGCCCGGCAATCCGGACATCGTCATGCCGGGGCGCCGGCTGGCGATCTTCGTGCATGGGTGTTTCTGGCATGGCCACGACTGCCCGCGGGGCAGTCGCGTGCCCAAGCAGAACCGCGACTACTGGGTCGCCAAGGTCGGCCGCAACCTGGCGCGGGACGCCCGCAACGCCGAGGCCTTGGCGGCGGCGGGCTGGCGCGTCGAGACGATCTGGGAGTGCGAGCTGAAGGATGCGGCGGCGCTCGAGGCCAGGTTGCAGCGCCTGCTGGATTGAGTTCAGCGGCCGCCGAACAGCCGTCGCCAGAACCCGCCGCCGGCCTGGTTGCGCGCTTCGCCGGCCGGCTCGCGCGAGGCGCCGTGGTGCGAGGTTCGCCGCAACTGGATGAAGGTGGAGCCATCGGGGAGCGACTCGTCGTGCCGGAAGCCGCAGATCGATTTGGCGAGGTCGGGCGGCACATCCCACAGCATGTCGACGCCTTGATTGTCCGGCGCCGCCTGTTCCTCGATCGCCTTCGCGAGAACCCCGGCGTAGGCCGCTGGGAGATCGCCGGCTGCAGTGGGCTCGTCGTCTTGCTTCTCGCAATCCCAAGTCACCCGCCAGGTCTCCGCGCCATCGGCGTAACCCCGCGCCTCGGAGAACATCACATGCTCCTCGACGGCGCAGGCGACGGCGGGGCCGTGTGGCAGGAGGACGCGCGCCGGCGCGCCGAAGGCCGCTTCCACATCTTGCTCGAACCAGACCACGGTCCAGCCGTTCGCGAGCGCGGCGATGCTGACATCACCTTCCGGGTACGGATTGCCTTCACTGACGACTTCCATGCCGAGGGCCTCGATCGCCGTTTCGGCGGCAAGCCCCTTCACTGCGATCCAACTCGCTGAAAACCCCACGTTGCCCTCTGTGTTGCTTCAACCACCACTATAGCGGTGGCTGTGGCGGCATCAAGAACAAAACCGAAACTAAGCCGCCACCACCTCTTCCACCACCACCTCGGTCTTCACCGAATTGGCGATGAAGCATTCCTCGTGGGCGCGGTGGTGGAGGTGTTCGGCCTCGGCCTCGGTGGGGCGCCTGCCGGCGTAGGCGATCTCGGGCCGCAGGGTGACTTTGCTGACCCAGGGTACGCCGGCGGCATTCTTCTCCATCACGCCCTCGGCCGCATCGCGGTAGCGGGTGACGGTGAAGCCCTCCAGCCGCGCCATGTGCAGGAAGGTCAGCATGTGGCAGGACGACAGTGAGGCGACCAGCATCTCCTCGGGATCGACCGCGCCCTTCTGGGCCCACTTGCCGACCACGTGCGGCGAGGAGGTGGCGGGCATCCGGTGCTCGGCGAAGTCGACCAGGTGGCCGCGGCTGTAGCGGCCGTTCAGGAAGTCCTCGCCCTCGGCCAGCACCCAGTCGATCGTCGCGCGGTACGCCGCCATCACCTCACCCCTTCTTCAGAACGCCTCGGCCGGAAGCTTCATCAGAAGATCGGACCCCGTCTTCAGCTTCGCAAGGCGGCTGCCCGTTTCCGGCAACAGGCGTTCGACGTAGTAGCGGCCGACCGTCAGCTTGGTCTCGTAGAAGGCGTCGGTGTCTCCGCTCGCGATCCGCGCCAGCGCCGCCTTGGCCTGCAGCGCCCACATGTAGGCGAGCGCCGTCAGGCCGAAGAGGTGCAGGTAGTCCGTCGAGGCCGCGCCCGCGTTGTCGGGGTTGGCCAGGCCGTTCTGCATCAGCCACATAGTGGCCTCCTGCAGCTCGGCCTTGGCCCCGGCGAGGCCGTCCGTGAACGGCTTCATCTTCTCGTCCGCCCCGTTCTCGGCCACGAAGGCGTCGAGCTCGGCGAAGAAGCTCATCACGCCGCGGCCGCCGTCGGCGGCAAGTTTCCGGCCGACGAGGTCCAGCGCCTGCACACCGTTGGTGCCCTCGTAGATCAGGGCGATGCGCACGTCGCGCAGGTACTGGCTGGCCGGAAAGTGCTCGGTGAAGCCCGAACCGCCATGCACCTGCATGGCGTCGGAGCAGACGTTGAAGCCGCGGTCGGTGAGGAACGCCTTCACCACCGGGGTCAGCAGGGCCATGTAGTCGCGGCCCTTCTGCTGGACGGCCTCGTCCGGGCTGGCGTGGCTGAGGTCGCCGTGCAGGGCGGTCCAGGCCATGAACGCGCGGCCCCCTTCGACGATGGCCTTGGCGTCCATCAGCATCCGCCGCACGTCGGGGTGGACGATGATCGGGTCGGCCGGGCCCTCGGGGTTCTTCGGCCCGGTCAGCGAACGGCCCTGCAGGCGGTCCTTGGCGAAGGCGGCGGCAGCCTGGTAGGCGGCCTCGGCCTGGGCGATGCCCTGCAGGCCCACGCCCAGCCGCGCCTCGTTCATCATCACGAACATCAGCTTCAGGCCGGCGTTCTCCTCGCCGATCAGCCAGCCGGTCGATTCCTCGTGGCCGATCACGCAGGTGGCGTTGCCGTGGATGCCCATTTTCTCTTCCAGGCCCAGGCAGTTCACCGAATTGCGCTGGCCCGGGTTGCCGTCGGCGTCGGGGATGAACTTGGGCACGATGAATAGGCTGATGCCGCGCACGCCGGCCGGGGCGCCCTCGATGCGGGCCAGCACCAGGTGGACGATGTTCTCGGTCAGGTCCTGCTCGCCGCCGGAAATCCAGATCTTCTGGCCCGTGATCTTGTAGGTCCCGTCAGCCTGAGGGACCGCCTTGGTCCGCAGCAGGCCGAGGTCGGTGCCGCAGTGCGGCTCGGTGAGGTTCATGGTGCCCGCCCACTGGAACGAGGCCAGCTTGGGCAGGTAGAGGTCCTTCTGTTCCTGGGTCCCGCCGACGTGGATGGCGGAATAGGCGCCGTGCGTCAGCCCCGGGTACATGGAGAAGGCCATGTTCGCCGAGCTGCTCATCTCGGAGAATGCCACGTTCACGACGTGCGGCAGGCCCTGGCCGCCATAGGCCGGATCCGAGCCCAGCGCCGGCCAGCCGCCCTCGACCAGCTTGGCGTAAGCGTCCTTGAAGCCTGTCGGCGTCTTGACGCTGAAGTCCGGGCTCCACGTGCAGCCTTCCTTGTCGCCGACGCCGTTCAGCGGTGCGAGCACCTCGGACGTGAACTTGCCGGCTTCCTCCAGGATGGCCTCGACGGTGTCCATCGAGGCGTCGGCGAAGGCCGGCAGGTTGGCGTAGCGGTCGAGCTGGAGCACGTCGCGCAGCAGGAAGACGTAGTCCCGCACGGGGGCTTGGTAGGTCATGGGAACTCCGAACATCGGATCGCAGGGGCGATGGGGCGCCTTGCTGGGCGATTACCATGTGCTCCGGCGCGCGTCATGGCCGGTTCCTGGCGGCGCGCCCTTGCGCGACTCGGGTAATCCTCGGGGCGATCACGGAGTACGAGCATGGCCCGAGCGCCGGACCCGCTGACCGAGGTGGTCCAGCTGCTGCAACTGAACGTCCATGCCCTCGAGATCGTGACGTCGCGCGCGCTCGCCGAGCTGGAGAACATCCGGCCCGGCCTGCTCGAGGCGGTTTCCGGTCCGGTGATCTTCCAGGACCGGCCGGATGCGGACTTCGACGCGCACCTCGGCAAAGTCGACGAACAGATCAGCCGGCTGGTCGTTTGGGCGCGACAGTACCGCGGCGAACTTCCCTAGCGGCCGCTCGCTCTAGGTTCGCCCGGGCGGGCTTCTCCCGTTCGACGCGTTTCAGTCGAACGGGGAGCCGTGCGCGGCGGCCTAAGCCCCGACGCCGTCCAGCTGGCGGCGCAGCATTTGGTCGTAGTCTGCCGCACGGGGCAGCAGATCGGGGCGTGTCTCGGACAGCCGCTTTTCCATCGCCGCGATGCCACCCTCGAGCTGGGCGATCGCGTCGTCGATGTCCTTTTTCTGCTGCTCCAGGGCGACGATCCGCTCGCGGAACTTCTTCAGGCTCTTGGCTGCCTGCTGCACGCCGCTGTCGTCGGCCTCGTAGAGGTCGAGGATCTCGCCGATTTCACAGAGCGACAGGCCGACCCGCTTCCCGCGCAGGATCAGCACCAGCCGCCCGCGGTCGCGGTAGGAATAAACGCGATTCATCCCGTCACGGGCGGGATTCAGCAGCCCCTTATCCTCGTAGAAGCGCAGGGCGCGCGGGGTGCATTTGAACTCGAGGCACAGCTGCCGGATCGTATAGGTCCGGGCCGGACGACGGAGATCGGTTGGCATTTTGACGTCCTCCCTAGGTTATCGTTGATAACCACGGTGATCTCGGTTTCCGTTTACGTCAAGGGACACTTGCGTTCACGCTGAGGTGAGCAATCACGTCCAGTCGCCCGGAAGGCCAGCATCTCCCGAATTGGGGCGACCTCGCGGCGCGCGGGGCTGGATGGCGGGCGCGAGGCTGGATAGCTTCGCGGCCTGTTGCGGGTTCGTGTTGGGGGTATCGCCTTGAAGAGTCTCTGGTTGGGCTGCGCCGCGGCCTTGGCGCTGATGTGCGGCTCGCCCGCGGTGGCCGCGAAGGCCGAGGCGCCGCCCAGCCCGACCGCGGGACTGACCCGGCAGGAGGGTCTGGTTCCGATCTACGTCGACGCCGCCAAGGGCCGCGTGCTGGCCGCGCTTCCGGCGCCCGACAAGGACGGGATCGCCGGCCGCTACCTCTATGTCTCGGCGCTGAAAACCGGCCTCGGCTCGGCGCCCGTCGGCCTGGACCGCGCGCGCCTCGGCGACACCCAGGTGCTGGCCTTCCGCCGGGTGGGCGGCAAGGTGCTGGCCGAGTTCGAGAACCCGCGGTTCCGGGCCGCCGGCGCTCCAGCCGCAGAGCAGGCAGCCGCCCGCGAAGCATTCGCCACCTCGGTGGTCTGGGCGGGCAAGGTCGAGAGCGTGCTTCCCGACGGCCGGCTGCTGGTCGACCTCTCGTCGTTCCTGACCCGCGACGTCATGGGGATCGCCGACGCCCTGAAGCGGGGCGGCGAGGCGGGCTTCAAGCCGGTGGGGGACCTGTCGGTCGCCGACACCTCGGCGGTGAAGGTGTTCCCGGAGAACGTCGAGTTCGAGGCGCTGCAGACCTACGCCTCCGACACGCCCGGGCCCGAGACCCGCAATATCGCGCCCGATCCGAAGCTGATCACGCTCACCGTGCGCCACAGCCTGGTGAAGCTGCCCGAGCCTGGCTACCAGCCGCGCGCATTCGATCCGCGCTCGGGCGCCTTCGACGGCGTGGTGCTCGACTACGCGGCGCCGCTCGACCACGACATCGTCCAGCGCGTGGCCCGCCGCTTCCGGCTGGAGAAGACCGATCCCAACGCGGCCGTCTCGACGGTGAAGAAGCCGATCGTCTTCTACGTGGACCGCGCTGCGCCCGAGCCGATCCGGACCGCGCTGCAGGAGGGCGCCCGGTGGTGGGCCACGGCCTTCGAGAAGGCCGGCTACAAGGACGCCTACCGGGTCGAGATCCTGCCCGAGGGCGCCGACCCGCTGGATATCCGCTACAACATGATCAACTGGGTGAACCGCGCGACCCGTGGCTGGTCGTACGGCCAGGCGGTGGCAGATCCCCGCACCGGCGAAATCGTGAAGGGCTCCGTCCTGCTGGGCTCGCTGCGCGTGCGCCAGGACATGCTGATCTTCGAAGGTCTGGTCGGGGCCGACGCCAGCGGCAAGGGCGGCCCGAACGATCCGATCCAGGTGGCCCTGTCGCGCATCCGCCAGCTGGCGGCGCACGAGGTGGGCCACTCCCTGGGCTTCGCGCACAACTTCGCGGCCTCCAGCCAGGACCGCGCCTCGGTGATGGACTACCCGGCGCCGCGGGTGAAGCTGACCGGCGGAAACATCGACCTCTCAGACGCCTATGGCGTGGGCGTCGGCAAGTGGGACGACTTCATCGTCGACTGGCTGTACGGCGAGGGCGATCCCTCGGCGAAGGCGGCTCAGGCGCAGCGGAGCCTGCGCTACGTCACCGATCAGGACGCCCGCGCCGTGGGCACCGGCCAGCCACATGCCGCGATCTGGGACGACGGGGCCGAGCCGGTGGCCGAGTTAGCCCGCGTCATGGCCGTGCGCCGCGTCGCCATCGACCGCTTCGGCCCGCAGGCGCTGCGCCCCGGCGAGGCGGCGCAGGCGCTGAAGCGGAAGTATGCGCCGATCTACCTGATCCACCGCTACCAGCTCGAGGCCGCCGCCAAGGTGCTGGGGGGCGTCGACTTCAGCTATGCGGTGCGCGGGGATGCGGCGGCCAAGGCCGACGTGGTCCCGGCGGCGGCCCAGCGGGCAGCGCTGGCAGGACTGCTCGCCGCCATGACGCCCGAGGCGCTGGACACGCCGGAAGCCCTGATCCCCTACCTGTCGTCCGGCCAGTCCGGCGACGGCGACCGGCAATACGAGATCGAGGTGTTCGACGGGTCGGGCGGCCCGGTGTTCGACGCCCTCACCGCCGCTGACGTGGGCGCCGGCATGGTGTTGGACGCGATCCTGGCCCCCGATCGGCTGGCCCGCCTGACCGAACAGTATCGCCGCGACGCGGCCCAGCCTGGCGTCGGCGAGGTCGTCGACCGGCTGACGGCCCAGGCCTTCGCCCCGGCGAGCGGGCGGCTGGCCGAGGTGGCCCGGCGGGTGCAGACCCGCACGGTGCTGGAGCTGGCGGCGGTGACGCGGCGGCCCGATGTCTCGCCCGCGGCCAAGGCCGAGATCAGCCAGCGCCTCGTCGATCTGACGGCGAAGCTGAAGGCCGCGCCGGGGGTCGATCCGTCCGACCGTGCGCACCGCCTGACGCTGGCGGCCCTGCTGCAGGACAAGGAGGAACTGGTCCGCGTCCTCGCCCAGCCGAAGCGCCGTCCGGAGGCGCCTCCCGGCATGCCGATCGGTAGCGACGAGGACTAAGGCTTGAGGGCGGCGGCTCAGGCCGCCGTCAGTTCCCCCGCCAATGCGCGTTCGATCAGGTCCACCGTGCGGTCCACGCCGAAGATGGCGGTGAACGAGCCGAAGCGGGGGCCCTGGCTTTGCCCCAGGAGCACCTCGTAGAGCGCGGAGAACCAGGCGCGCAGGGGTTCGAACCCGGCCGCCTTACCCACCTCGAACACCTCGTTCTGGATGGCCTCGGCGTCGGCGCCTGCGGGCAGGGCCTTCAGCTTCCCGACCAGTTCGGTCATCGCCGCGCGTTCCTGGTCCGTCGGCGCCCGGAAGCGCTTCGCCGGCTTCACGAAGTCCTCGTAGTAGTTGATGGCGTAGCCCGCGAGCTTGTCCAGCAGCGGCTCGCTTTCCGGCGTCGCGCCCGGGATGTAGCGGGCGATGAAGGCCCAAAGCAGGTCCTTCGTCGAGGCGTCCGCCGCCGACACCAGGTTCAGGAGCAGCGAGAAGCTGACCGGCGAACCCTTCGCGGGCGGATCGCCCCGGTGCACGTGCCAGGCGGGGTTGTCGAGCTGGGCGGCGTTGTCGCCCTCCGCCTTCTTGCGGATCAGCGCGTCGAGCTGCTGCAGGTACTCGTCGGTCGCCTTGGGGATCACGTCGAAGTAGAGCCGCTTCGCCGATTTGGGCGACTGGTACATGTAGTAGGTCAGGCTCTCGGGCGCGCCGTAGCGCAGCCACTCTTCGATGGTCAGGCCGTTGCCCTTGGATTTCGAGATCTTCTGGTTGTTCTCGTCCATGAAGAGCTCGAAGTGGAAGGCTTCGGGCGGTTCGGCGCCCAGGGCCTTCACGATCCTGTTCGACACGCGGACGCTGTCGACTAGGTCCTTGCCTGAAGCCTCGAAGTCGACCTCCAGCGCGGTCCAGCGCGCCGCCCAGTCCGGCCGCCACTGCAGTTTCACGTGGCCGCCTGTCACCGGGACCTCGGTCAGTTCGCCGTCCTCGTCCGGGAAGGTGATCGTGCCCTTCTCGACGTCGCGGCCCACGGTCGGGGCCTGCAGCACGCGGCCGGTCTTCGGGCTGATCGGCAGGAACGGCGAGTAGGTGGCGCGCCGCTCCTCGCCCAGGGTCGGAAGCATGATCGCCTGTACCGCGTCGAAGCGGGCCAGGATGCGCAGCAGCACCTCGTCGAACCGCCCCGACTTGTAGGTCTCGGTCGAGCTCATGAACGTGTACTCGAAGCCGAAGCTGTCGAGGAAGGCGCGCAGGCGAGCGTTGTTGTGGGCGCCGAAGCTCTCGTGCTCGCCGAACGGGTCGCGGACCGAGGTCACCGGCTTGTCGCGGTCCTCTTCCAGCATCGCCTTGTTGGGCACGTTGTCCGGGATCTTCCGCAGGCCGTCCATGTCGTCCGAGAAGACGATGAGCTGGGTCGGGATCGCGTCCTCGGTGAGCGCGCGGAAGGCGTTGCGCACGATGGTGGGCCGCGTGGCCTCGCCGAACGTGCCCAGGTGCGGCAGGCCGCTGGCGCCGTAGCCGCACTGGAAGATGACGGGTTTCTGCAGGGCCGGCAGCGTCCGAACCGCCTCGGCGAACTTGCCCTGGGCGAACAGCGTCGCGGCCAGGTCGCGCTCGGCGTCGGTCAGGCGCAGACGGGTGATGCGGTCGAGCAGCAGGCGCGCCTGTTCGAACGGCCAGCTCTTGGCCTCGCGCGCCTGATGGGAAAGTCCTTGGAGGTTCGGGCCTTGCGACATGGGCGCGGCCTACCGCCCCTGGCCCTATGGCTCAAGCCCTATCCGGCTGTGGGTCGCCTGTGGGACGTCATCGCAACGTCGCCCAAGCTTCACCGTGCTGTCGCGCCTCGGTCCTAAGGCCGTCCCCGCAGAGCCGCTCAGGCGGCATGGGGGATACTGATGCTTCGTTCCACGTCCAGCTGGGCGGTGCTGACCGCCGTGTTGCTATCGGCCGCGCCGGCCGTCGCCCAGACCGCCTCAACATCGGTGGACGAGCTGGTCGTCACCGGGCAGCGCGCCTCGCAGCAAAAGGCCATTGCGGCCAAGCGCGACTCCACAGCCGTCATCGACGCCATCTCGGCCGACGACATGGGCCGCCTCGCGGACAAGAACGTGGCCGAGAACCTGGAGCGCCTGCCTGGCGTCGGCGTGTTCTACGACCAGGGCGAGGGCCGGTACGTCTCGATCCGCGGCTTCGACTCCTCGCTCAGCAACGTCACGCTGAACGGCGTCGAGTTGGGCAATCCGGACGGCCTCGCTTCGGAGCCGCGCGTGCCCCTGGACGTCGTCGGCGGCCAGCTGCTCTCGCGGCTCGAGGTGGTGAAGGTGGTCACTCCCGACATGGATGCCCAGGGCATCGGCGGGTCGGTCAATCTGGTCACCCAGTCGCCGTTCGAGTTCAAGCAGGACGTCTTCGCCCGCGCCAGCGCCCAGGTCGGTTACCAGGAGGCGTACAAGGGTTCGCACCCGCTGCAAGGCGACGCCACGGTCGGCGGCATCTTCGGCGACGGCAAGTGGGGCGCCCTGATCGGCGTCAGCGGCTCGTCGCGGAAGTTCCACTCCAACGGCTTCTTCCCCGACGACTGGCGCACCGTGCCGGGTTCTGCCCGCGGCGGCCTGCCGACCAACATCAAGTTCACGAACTACACGATCAAACGCGAGCGCGTGGGCGTCTCGGGCGCGCTGGAGTATCGGCCGAACGACGAGGACAAGTTCTATCTGCGCGGCCTCTATTCAAAGTTCACGGAGGACGAGCACCGCCAGCGCTACCGCGCGGATTTCGGCTCGAACCCAGCCAACATCACCTTCAACGCCGACGGCTATGCGGGCGTGTCGCGCAACGTGGACGTCCGCGAGGACCTGCGCGAGGAATACAAGGAGAAGTCCTTTTCCTCGCTGTCGTTCGGCGGCGAGCACGAGCGCGGGTCGTGGAAGTTCGACTACGACCTTTCCTACAGCTACGCCGAGGTGGTCGAGCCCAACCGGCTCTGGCAATTCCGCAGCGTGTCGGCAAACACCGTCGTCGACTTCGACATGCGGTCGCTGCTGTTCTCGGCCGAGCCGCGCGACCTGCCGCTCAGCAACCTGGGCTTCCGCCAGTACCAGGAGCAGGACGAGCACGGAAACGAGACCAACTGGGCCGGCAAGGCCAGCGCCCGCTACGATGTGGACTGGGGCGATGGCGGCTACGTCAAGTTCGGCGTGAAGGTGCGCGACCAGGACAAGAAGTTCGACGGAAGCACCGACGTCTGGGACCGCGCCGGCGCCGGCGCCAACCGCTTCACCCTGGCCGACTTCAACCTGCACGGCCCGGACGAGTTCGTGCGTTTCGAGGATCGCACCTATGTCCTGCGCTATGTGATCGGCCAGGACATCATCGCGTTCACCGACCAGAACCTGGCCGGCCCGCGCTTCGTGAAGAACGTCGGGAGCAGCGTCAGCAACGAGACGGTCAACGACTACGGGCTGAACGAGCGCATCTATGCCGGCTACGGCATGTTCGACGTCCGCTTCGGCCAGCTGCGCGCGATCGGCGGCCTGCGACTGGAGCGCACCGAGACCGACGTCAGCGGGTACACCCTGGTGAACGGGGCCACCATCCGTCCGGCGGAGCAGTCGAACGCCTACAACAACCTGTTGCCCAACCTGCAGCTCCGCTTCGAGCCGCGGCAGGACCTGGTGCTGCGCCTCGCATACTCTCGCACGCTGGGCCGGCCGAACTTCGGCCAGCTCAAGATCTCCGGGACGCTCACGTCGGTTCCGCGGGCGGACGGCCAGCTCGACGCCGAGCTCGACGAGGGCAACGTCGACCTGAAGCCCTATGTGTCCGACAACCTGGATGCGACCGCGGAATGGTACTTTGCGCAGGGCGGCCTACTGTCGGCGGGCGCGTTCTACAAGAAGATCAACGACCCGATCTACAAATTCCGCCAGACTTTCAACAACATCACCATCGGCGGGCAGACTTACGCGACGCTGGGTTACACCCAGCCGCGCAACGCCGAGTCCGGCGAGATCGCGGGCGTCGAATTCGCCTATCAGCAGCAGTTCGTCTTCCTGCCGGGTCTGCTCAGCGGCTTCGGCTTGGCGGCGAACCTCACCCTGATCGACTCCCACCTCGATATCGTGGGCCGGCGCACCGACTTCCTGCAGCAGTCGGACCTGCTTTGGGGCGGCCAGCTCTTCTACCAGAAGGGTCCGTTCGAGGCGGCGCTGTCGTTCCACCACACGGGCAAGAACCTGCTCAGCCTGGGCTCCACCGCCGCGGGCGACACCTACAATGACGACTATGAACGGGTGGACCTGAAGGCCAGCTATGCCATCAATGAGCGGATCGAGCTTTTCGTCGAGGGGCAGAACCTGACCGACACGAAGTTGCGCCAGTACGTCGGCGGACGCCGGGACTGGATCACCAACTACGAGCGGCTGCGCCAGACGTACTATGTAGGGGTGAGCGCACGTTGGTAGACGCGTATTCCAGGCGGCGGCTGCTTCTCCAGGCCGCCGTGATGGCGGGCGCCGCGCTGTCTCCGGCGGCGTGGACCCCCGCCGTCGCCCAAACCCGGCTGGCGGAGTATCCGTTCAAGGTCGGGGTCGCCTCGGGCGAGCCGCTGCCGGACGGCGTGGTTCTGTGGACGCGCCTGGTCACCGATCCGCAGGCGATCGGCGCCGGAATGAGCCGCGCCCCGGTCCGCGTGGGATGGGAGATCGCCGAGGACGAGCGCCTGAAGCAAGTGGTCCAGCGCGGCCAGGCCCTGGCCGTCGCCGAGGCCGGCCACTCGGTCCACATCGAAGTCGCGGGGCTGAAGCCCGGCCGCGCATATTGGTACCGCTTCACCGCCGGCGGCCACGCCAGCCCCGTCGGCCGTACGCGCACGGCGCCGGAGCCTGGAGCGCGCGCCGACCGCCTGAGGATCGCCTACGGCTCCTGCCAGAAGTGGGAGTCCGGCTACTACGCCGCCCATGCCCATCTGGTGGAGGACGACCCGGACATCGTGCTCTTCCTGGGCGACTACATCTACGAGAAGGCCGCGACCGACGACGGCGTGCGCAAGCACCCGACGGTGATCGCCCAGGACCTCACCAGCTATCGCCAGCGCTATGCCTGGTACAAGGCCGACGAGAACCTGCAGGCGGCCCATGCGGTCGCGCCCTGGGTGGTCACGTGGGACGATCACGAGGTCTCGAACGACTACGGCGGCGACCAAGACCGCTCGAACCCGCCGCCCGCCCTGTTCCTGAAGCGCCGCGCCGCCGCCTACCAGGCCTATTACGAGAACATGCCGCTGCGCCGGTCGGTGAAGCCGGTGGGGCCTGACATGCGCCTCTACCGCAGCCTGGACTGGGGCCGGCTGGCCCGCCTCACGCTCATTGACGACCGCCAGTACCGCGCGCACCGCAGCTGCGACGTCCAGTCGAAGGAAAAGCTGATCCCAGCGTCCTGCCCCGAGCGGACGGACCCGAAGCGCTCGATGCTGGGCGAGGCCCAGGAATCCTGGCTCACCGAACAGTTCAGCACGACGCCCGCGCGCTGGAACCTGCTGGGGCAGCAGACCCTGATGAACGAGATCATCACGCCAGACCAGCGGGTGAGCAACGACGGCTGGGACGGCTACGCCCAGACCCGCCAGCGCATCCTGGAGGGTTGGCGCGATCATAAGGTTTCGAACCCGGTCGCGCTGGGCGGCGACGTCCACTGCTTCTTCGCCGGCGACCTGGCCCTGGAGCGGGGCGGCAAGCCGATCGCGAGCGAGTTCGTGGGCGGCTCGGTCACCTCCCTGGGGCGGTCGCGGGAGATCGTTCAGGGCATGCTGGCGATCACGCCCACGCTGAAGTTCGGCGACGGACAGACCCGCGGCTACGGCCGCGTCGACGTCTCGGCCAAGACCTGCGAGGTGACCTTCCGGGGCCTCGAGAACGCGCTGCTGCCGAAGTCGCCCATCCGCGACCTGGCAAGGTTCGTGGTCGAGGACGGCGAGGCGGGGCTGAAGAATGCTTGAGCTGCTGGCGGCGGCCGCGCTGGCGCTCAGCCCGGCCGCGACCGTCTCGCGCCTGTCTGCCCCCGAGGCGAACCAAGGCGTCGCCGTGGACGCGGGCTTCATCTACGCCATCGATAATTCGGTCATCGCCAAGTACGACCGCGCCACGGGCCAGAAGGTCACCGCCTGGACGGGCGATCCGGCCACCTTCCCGCACCTGAACTCCTGCATCATCCTGGGCGCCGAGCTGGTCTGCGCCAGCTCGAACTATCCCACCCTGCCGATGCAGAGCTCGGTCGAGGTGTTCGACACCATCACCATGACCCACCTGCGGTCCATGCCCATCTCGCCCCAGCCCGGCTCGCTGACCTGGGTCGACCGGCGCGAGAACGCCTGGTGGGCCTGTTTCGCCAACTACGACGGCAAAGGCGGGGAGCCGGGTCGCGACCATCGGTTCACCACCCTGCTGAAGTTCGACGACAAGTGGCGCGTCGCGGGCGTATGGACGTTCCCCGACAGCGTACTGGCCCGCTTCAAGCCGCGCAGCTCATCGGGCGGCGCCTGGGGGGCGGACGGGCGGCTGTACGTGACCGGCCACGACCTCCCCGAGGTCTATGTGCTGGAACTGCCGCGGATCGGATCGGTGCTGAAGCATGTGGCGACCATCCCCGTCGCGGCGGAAGGCCAGGCGGTGGCGTTCGATCGTTCCGCCGACCGCGTCCTGTTCGGTATAAGCCGCGCGAAGCGCGAGGTGGTGGGCATGAAGCTGCCGCCGGTGGAGGGGAAATGAACCGCAGACTGATCCTGGCTCTGGTCGCCGCCACAGCGCTTTCAGCCTGCGGCCAGAACAAGCCGGCCGAGCGGAAGGATGTCGTGTTCTCGATTCTTTCGGCCGAGAGCCAGACCAGCGCCGAGAAGGATTGGGCGCCGTTCCTCGCCGACATGTCCAAGGCCATCGGCCGGCCGGTCACCGCCTTCTACGGTTCGAACTACACCGCGCTGATCGAGGCCATGCGCTTCAAGCAGACAGACCTCGGGTGGTTCACCAACCAGTCGGGGCTCGAGGCGGTAAGGCGGGGCGACGGCGAGGTGTTCGCCCGCTCCGTGAACCCGACCGGCATCGACGGCTACGAGGCCGTGATCATCGTCAAGACCGGGTCGGGGCTGACGCTCGACAAGATCCTCAAGTGCGACAAGACCCTGAACTTCGGCATGGGCGACCCCAAGTCCACATCGGGCACCCTGGCGCCGATGACCTACCTGTTCGCGCCGCGGAACCTCACCCCCGAGACGTGCTTCAAGACCGTGCGCTCCGCCAACCACGAGACCAACCTGTTCTCCGTGGCCGGCGGCATGCTGGACGCGGCCACCAACAACACCGCCTCAATGGACCGGCTGAAGCTGCTGAACACCGACGTGGCGAAGAACACGCTGAAGAACGTCGAGATCGTCTGGCGCTCGCCTCGCATTCCCGAAGACCCGCTGGTCTGGCGCAAGGACCTCGACCCGGCGCTGCGCAAGAAGCTCGCCGACTTCATGTTCAGCTACGGGGTTGGCGACACGCCCGAGGCCGCCCGCCAGCGCGCCATCCTGGAGAAGATCCAGACCAAGCCGTTCGTGGCGGCCGACGACAGCCACCTGATCCCCGTGCGCGAGATGGAGGCCACCGGCCAGTTCATCGAGGCCCGCAACCGAAAAGACGCTGCCGCTGAACAAAAGGCCCAGGCGGCCCTCGCCGAGATCGCCAAGGAACGCGCGGCGCTGCCCAAATAGGGCGGTCCGCTCGTGGCCGCGGCCGGCCTTTCGAGCGGCGCGCCCTAGGTGAGCGTCAGCAAGGCAAGGCCGACGCCGCCGATCAGGATCCGGAGCCAGCCGAAGGGAGCCAGGCCGCGGCTGGTGACGATCGCCAGCATGGTGCGGATCACCACGATGGCGACGGCGAAGGAGACGACGAAGCCGATGGCGATGAGCGGCAGGGTATCGGCCGTGAGCTGATCGCGGCTCTCCCAGGCGTCGAGCACGAAGGCCCCCAGCATCGTCGGGATCGCCAGGAAGAACGTGAACTCGGCGGCCGCTCGTTTCTCCACGCCAAACAGCATGCCGCCCACGATGGTGGCCCCCGAGCGTGAGACGCCGGGGATCATGGCCAGCACCTGGAAGAGGCCGATGATCAGCGCCTTGACCAGCGGCAACCGGAACGCGTCGTGCGCCACGGGCTGCGGCGCCAGCCGGTCGATGAACAGCAGCACGATCCCGCCCAGGATCAGCGACACGCACTGCACCACCGGGCTGTCGAACAGCACCGCCTTGATGAAGTCGTGGAATAGCAGGCCCAGGACCACCGAGGGGATGAAGGCGACGATCACCGTGAGCGCGAACTTGCGCGCCTCCGGGTCCGTGGGCAGGCCGATGACCTGTTTCCAAAGCTTGCCGAAGTAGAGGGCGACCACGGCCAGGATCGCACCCAGCTGGATCATCACCGCGAAGGTATCCCAGAACCCGCTGGGCAGGCCCATGGCCTGTTTGGCCAGCAGCATCATCCCCGTGGATGACACCGGGATGAATTCCGTCAGGCCCTCGATGATCCCCAGGATGACGGCATAGACCCAGTCCGGCAGCACGTGGACGCTCCAATACAAGTCGCGGAGGGCGACAGGGCCCGGACTATGGTGAACAACAGGTTCATCTCAAAATTGGACTAATTTTCTCGGAGGGCCGCGCTCGATCGTCACATCGGCGTCATCTAGCGATGCTGATAGTCCATTTTTTGGATCATCGTCTTTTCACGCAATTTCTTGCCCTCTAGATGGCCGCTCGAACGGAGAGAGCGCACTTCCATGGCCGAGCGCATGCTGAAATTTACCGTCACGCCCCGGGCGACCCCGGAGAAGCGGGACGCCGGCGCGCGGGCGGGCGATTTTCATGAGATCTACCGCGACTTCATCGACGCCAAGGCGTCGGAGCAAGCCTCGCGTTGCTCGCAGTGCGGCGTCCCGTTCTGTCAGACCCACTGCCCGCTGCACAACAATATCCCCGACTGGCTGCGGATGACGGCCGAGGGGCGGCTGGAGGAGGCCTACGCCCTCAGCCAGGCGACGAACTCGATGCCCGAGATCTGCGGCCGCATCTGCCCGCAGGACCGCCTGTGCGAGGGCAACTGCGTCATCGAGCAGTCGGGCCACGGCACCGTGACCATCGGCGCGGTCGAGCGCTATCTGTCGGACAAGGCCTGGGAGATGGGCTGGGTGCGCCCGCTGGCGGCCGCGGCCGAGCGGAGCCAGTCGGTGGGCATCGTCGGCGCCGGCCCCGCGGGCCTGGCCGCCGCCGAACGCCTGCGCGAGCTGGGCTACAAGGTCACCGTCTACGACCGCCACGACCGGCCCGGCGGACTGCTGGTGTACGGCATCCCCGGCTTCAAGCTGGAGAAGGAGGTCGTGGAGCGCCGCACCCGCCGCCTGGCCGAGGGCGGGGTGGAATACGTCCTCGACTTCGAGGTGGGCCGCGACGCGACCCTGGACCAGCTCCGCGCCAAGCACGACAGCGTGCTGATCGCCACGGGAGTCTACGCGGCGCGCGACATGGCGGTCCCAGGCGCGGGCTCGGCGGGCGTCGCGCCGGCGCTCGAGTACCTGATCGCCTCCAATCGCAAGGGCCTGGGCGACGAAGTTCCGGACTTCGACACCGGCAAGCTGGACGCCGCTGGCAAGAACGTGGTGGTCGTCGGCGGCGGCGACACCGCCATGGACTGCGTCCGCACCGCCATCCGCCAGGGGGCGACCTCGGTCACCTGCCTCTACCGCCGCGACCGCGCCAACATGCCGGGCTCGGACCGCGAGGTGGGCCACGCAGAGGAAGAGGGCGTGATCTTCGAATGGCTGGCCGCGCCCAAGGCGGTGACCGGCGACGCCTTGAAGGCCGCCGGCCTGGTGGCTGCCCGCATGCGCCTGGGCGCGCCGGACGCTTCCGGGCGCCAATCCCCGGAAGAGATCGAGGGTGCGGACTTCGACCTGCCCGCCGACCTGGTGATCAAGGCCCTGGGCTTCGACCCCGAGGACCTGCCTACCGCCTTCGACGTGCCCGACCTGGCTGTGACCCGCTGGGGCACGGTGAAGGCCGACATGCGAAACATGATGACCTCGATCCCGGGCGTGTTCGCCGCCGGCGACATCGTCCGCGGCGCCAGCCTGGTGGTGTGGGCCATCCGCGATGGCCGCGACGCCGCCGAAGCCATTCACCGCTACCTCGCCGCGCACGCCAGCGCCGACGCCCTGATCCCCGCCGAGTAGATCCGATGACCGACATCCTCGCCCGCTACGAAAACGACCGGCAGCGCCTGCTCGAGGCCAACGGCGGCTACGACATCACCGCCCAGCACGACGCCTGCGGCGTGGGCCTGGTCTGCGCCATCGACGGCAAGCCGCGCCGCGAGGTGGTCGAACTGGCCATCCGCGCGCTGAAGGCCGTCTGGCACCGGGGCGCCGTGGACGCCGACGGCAAGACAGGCGACGGCGCCGGCGTGCTGGTCAGCGTCCCGCAGGACTTCTTCGCGGCCCACGTGGAGCGGATCGGCCACGTCGTGCGCCCGGGCCCGATCGCCGTCGGCCAGGTTTTCCTGCCGCGCGTGGACCTGGCCGCGCAGGAGGCCGCCCGGACCATCGTGGAAAGCGAAGTGCTGCGCTTCGGCTTCTACATCTACGGCTGGCGGCAGGTGCCCACCGACACCTCGGTGATCGGCGAGAAGGCCAACGCCACCCGCCCCGAGATCGAACAGATCATGCTGAGCCCGCCACGGGGCATGGACGGCGAGGCGCTGGAGCGCGCGCTGTTCCTGTGCCGCAAGCGGATCGAGAAGCGCGTCGCCCAGGCCAACATCCAGCACTTCTACATCTGCTCGCTGTCGGCGCGGGCCCTGATCTACAAGGGCATGTTCCTGGCCGAGAGCATCGACGCCTTCTATCCCGACCTGACCGACCCGCGGTTCCAGGCGGCGGTGGCGATCTTCCACCAGCGCTATTCCACCAACACCTTCCCGGAATGGCGGCTGGCCCAGCCGTTCCGGATGCTGGCCCACAACGGCGAGATCAACACGCTGAAGGGCAACGTCAACTGGATGAAGAGCCACGAGATCCGCATGGCGGCGTCGGCGTTCGGCGACTACCAGGACGACATCAAGCCGGTGATCCAGCCGGGCGTTTCGGATTCCGCCGCTCTCGACAACACCTTCGAGGTGCTGGTGCGCGCCGGCCGCGACGCACCGATGGCCAAGACGCTGCTGATCCCGGAAGCGTGGAACACGCGCTCCGCCGAGCAGATGAAGCCCGCACACCGGGCGCTCTATTCCTACTGCAACGCCGTGATGGAGCCGTGGGACGGCCCGGCGGCGGTCTGCGCCAGCGACGGCCGCTGGGTGGTGGCCGGGAAGGACCGCAACGGCCTGCGCCCGCTCCGCGTGGCCCAGACCTCGGACGGCCTGCTGATCGTGGGCTCCGAGGCCGGCATGTGCCGGGTGGAAGAGAGCCGCATCGTGCGCAAGGCGCACATCGAGCCCGGCCGGATGCTCGCCATCGATCTCAACGAGGGCAAGCTCTACGACGAGGAGGCGATCCTCGACCGCCTGGCCAACCAGCATCCCTATGACCGCTGGCTCGGCAACATGGTCGACCTGGAGGAGAAGATCGGGCCCGGGCCCGAGCCGCGCCTCTACGCCCGCGAAGAACTGGTGCGCCGCCAGGCCGCCGCCGGCATCACCCTGGAGGACCTCGAGCTGATCCTGGCCCCCATGGTCGAGGACGCCAAGGAGGCCGTGGGCTCGATGGGCGACGACACGCCGCTGGCGGTGCTGTCGGACGGCTATCGCCCGCTCAGCCACTTCTTCCGCCAGAACTTCAGCCAAGTGACCAACCCGCCGATCGACTCGCTGCGCGAGACGGCGGTGATGAGCCTGAAGACCCGGTTCAAGAACCTGGGCAACATCCTGGCCGAGAACGAGACCCAGGCCGACGTCTTCGTGATGGAAAGCCCGGTCCTGACCACGGGCATGTACCAGCGCGTGATCGAGGTGATCGGCGAGAAGAACGTCGCCCAGATCGACTGCACCATGCCAATCCCGGCCGATGGCGCCCGTGGCGGCGACGCCCTGCGCGCCAACCTGGACCGCATCCGCGCCGAGGCCGAGGAGGCCGCCCTGCGCGGCTGCTCGACCATCGTGCTGAGCGACATGGGCGCCGGCCCCGACCGGGTGGCCCTGCCGATGATCCTGGCCACCGGCGGCGTCCACGCCTGGCTGGTGGGCAAGGGCCTGCGCTCGTACGTCTCGATCATCGTGCGCTCGGCCGAGTGCCTCGACACCCACGCCTATGCGGTGCTGGTGGGCGTGGGCGCGACGGCGGTGAACGCCTACCTGGCCCAGGAGAGCTACCTGGACCGCCAGGAGCGGGGCCTGACCGGCGAGCTGTCGCTGCGCGAGCTGTGCCTGAACCACAAGAAGGCGGTCGAAGGCGGCCTGCTCAAGATCATCTCGAAGATGGGGATCTCGGTGATCTCCTCGTACCGCGGGGGCTATAACTTCGAAGCCGTCGGCCTGTCGCGCAGCCTGGTGGCCGAGTTCTTCCCCGGCATGCCGTCGCGCATCTCGGGCATCGGCCTCGCCGGGATCGAGGCCAAGTCGGTCGAGCTGCACCGCAAGGCCTGGGATCCGGCGGCGGTCAGCCTGCCGGTGGGCGGCTTCTACAAGGCGCGCCGGAGCGGCGAGGCTCACGCCTTCGAGGCGCGGATGATCCACACGCTGCAGCGCGCCTGCGACACCGGCGACTACCAGGTCTACAAGCGCTTCTCGCACGGCATGCGCACCTTGCCGGCCATCCAGCTGCGCGACCTGCTCGACATCCGCGCCGACGCCAAGGCCGCGCCGCTGGAAGAGGTCGAGAGCGTCAACGAGATCCGCAAGCGGTTTCTGACACCCGGCATGAGCATGGGCGCCTTGGCCCCCGAGGCCCACGGGGTGCTGAACATCGCCATGAACCGGATCGGCGCGAAGAGCGTCTCCGGCGAGGGCGGCGAGGACCGCAGCCGCTATCAGCCGCTGCCGAACGGCGACAATCCCAACTCGGCGGTGAAGCAGATCGCCTCGGGCCGGTTCGGCGTGACCGCCGAGTACCTGAACCAGTGCCGCGAGATCGAGATCAAGGTCAGCCAGGGCGCCAAGCCCGGCGAGGGCGGGCAACTCCCTGGATTCAAGGTGACGGAGCTGATTGCACGTCTGCGCCACGCGACGCCGGGGGTGATGCTGATCAGCCCGCCGCCGCACCACGACATCTACTCGATCGAGGACCTGGCCCAGCTCATCTACGACCTGAAGCAGATCAACCCGGACGCGCGGGTGACGGTGAAGCTGGTCGCGATGACCGGCATCGGCGCGATCGCGGCGGGGGTGGCGAAGGCCAAGGCCGACGTGATCCTGATCTCGGGGAACGTGGGCGGCACGGGCGCCTCGCCGCAGACCTCGATCAAGTACGCGGGCGGCCCGTGGGAAATGGGACTCTCCGAGGCTCACCAGGTGCTGACCCTCAACAACCTGCGCCACTTCGTGAGGCTGCGCACCGACGGCGGGATCCGCACCGGTCGCGACGTCGTGATAGCGGCGATGCTGGGCGCCGAGGAGTTCGGAATCGGCACCGCCAGCCTGATCGCCATGGGCTGCATTATGGTGCGCCAGTGCCACTCCAACACCTGCCCGGTGGGGGTCTGCACCCAGGACGAGGGGCTGCGCTCCAAGTTCACCGGCACGCCCGAGAAGGTGATCAACCTCTTCACGTTCATCGCCGAGGAGGTGCGCGAGATCCTGGCCAAGATCGGGGCCCGCTCGCTGCAGGACGTCATCGGCCGCACCGACCTTCTGATGCAGGTCAGCCGCGGCGGCGAGCACCTGGACGACCTCGACCTGAACCCGCTGCTGGTGAAGGCCGACCCCGGCCTCAACAAGCCCTTCTGCACGATCGACGGGCGCAACGAGGTGCCCGACACCCTCGACGCCCAGATCGTCCGCGACGCGGCGCCCATGCTGGAACGCGGCGAGAAGATGCAGCTCACCTACACGGTGCAGAACACCGCGCGCGCCATCGGCACGCGGACGTCCTCGCACATGGTGCGCACGTTCGGCATGGACGGCCTGCAGCCCGGCCACCTCACCGTCCAGCTCAAGGGCTCGGCGGGCCAGAGCCTGGGCGCCTTCGCAGTGCAGGGTCTGCGCCTGGAGGTGACGGGCGAGGCCAACGACTACGTCGGCAAGGGGCTGTCGGGCGCGACCATCGTGATCAAGCCAGCCCCCCAGATCACCCAGCCGCACCGCAACGCCATCATCGGCAACACGGTGCTGTACGGCGCGACCTCAGGGCGGCTGTTCGCGGCGGGGCTGGCTGGCGAGCGGTTCGCCGTGCGCAACTCAGGCGCCACGACGGTCATCGAGGGCTGCGGCGCCAACGGGCTGGAGTATATGACCGGCGGTACGGCGGTGATCCTGGGGCGGGTCGGCTTCAACTTCGCCGCCGGGATGACGGGTGGGATGGCGTTCGTGCACGATCCCGAGGGCGTCTTCCACCGCGCGCTCAATGCCGAGAGCGTGGTCGTCTGCCGGGTGTCGAGCGCGCACTGGCAGGGCGTCCTGAAGAAGCTGGTCGAGGAGCACCAGAAGGAGACCGGCTCAGCGCTCGCGCTCGACCTGCTCCGCAACTGGGACCTGGCGCTCGAGCACTTCTGGCAGGTCTGCCCGAAGGAGATGGTCGGCCGACTGGACCACGCCCTGGAGGCCGAGGAGCGGGTGCACGAGCGGGCCTAGGTCACTTCCGGCTCCGGCCCCACGTAGCGCGCCCGCGGACGGATCAGCGAATCCGTCTGGCCCTGTTCGATGGCGTGGGCGATCCAGCCGGCGCAGCGGGCCACGCTGAAGAGGGCGAAGGGCGCATCGGCCGGGAGCCGCAGGGCCTCGCAGGCGGCGATGAGTGTGAAGTCGACGTTCGGATCGAGCCCGGTCACCGCCTTCACTGCGGCCTGCAGCCGGGCCAGGTCCGGCGGTGGCGTGAACCGTTCCAGCAGCGCCGCGGCCCGCGGATCGCCGTCGGGATAGAGGTTGTGGCCAAAGCCGGGCAGGGCGCGGTCGTCGGTCAGCCGGCTGGCGATGGCCTCGCGCGGGCCGAGCTGGGCGGCTTCGGCCGCGAACTTCGCCACCGCCGCCGTCGCGCCGCCGTGGCGTGGACCCGACAGCGTCGCTAGGCCGGCCAGGGCGGAGGCGGCCAGCGAGGCGCCCGTCGAGGCCGCGACGCGGGCCGAGAAGGCCGAGGCGTTCAGTTCGTGGTCGGCCACCAGCACCAGGATGCGGCGGATGAGGTCGGCGCCCGGCCCGCCCGGCCCCTGCCCCCAGGCCAGCGCGAGGCGGTTGTGGATCGCCCCGCCGCCCACCTCGCCTGCGATGGCGTCGGTCAGGACATCCAGCAGCGTCGCCGCCTCGACGGCCAGCGCCAGTGGCGCACGCCCCCGGGCGGGCGGATCGACCGCGGCCCTCTGGGCGAGCGCCAGATAGGCCCGTGTGCGCATGTCAGCGCCGGGCGGCGGTTTCGGGCGGTCGGTGCGCTTGAGCGCCGCGCCATGGCCGCCGCGCAGGAGGCGGGCGACCGACTCCAGCGTCTCGGTCTCGGCCAGGCGGATGGCGTCGCGCCCCCGGTAGAACAGCCGCCCGCCGCTGACCGTGGTGATGGCGGACGACAGGACCGGTTCGCCCCAGTTGATGGCGCCCGCCGCGACTTCGGAAACCTTGCGGCTGCGCGACTTGCGCTGGACCAGGGCGGCGATGTCGGCCGAGCGGTAGAGGCTGCGGCGCGGGTCGCCGGGATCGGGCCGCACGCTGACCCGCCCGCGACTGACGTAGGCGTAGAGCGTCTGCGGGCGCACGCCCAGGCGGGCCTGGGCTTCCTCGGCGGCGATCCAATCGGTCTGCGTCATCGCTGAGTTCTATATATTGATCATATTGATCAAGATTGACGGTATTATCGTGGAGGCATTTCTGGTCGCCAGCAAGAGATTTGGAGACCTGAGATGTCCGATGGCCTTGAAGGCGTCGTCGCCGCTGAAACCGTCCTGTCCGAAGTCGATGGCGCCGCCGGTGTCCTGATCGTCCGCGGCCACTCGCTGGACGAGTTGGCCGGTCGCACGACCTATGAGCAGGTGGTCGCCCTTCTGTTCGGCGGCTTCTATCCCGACCTGCCCGCCGATGTGCGCGCAGCCCTCGGGGCCGCACGCGCGGAGGTGTTCGCCGAGGTTTCGGCCCTGGACACCGGCCTGCTGGACCGGACGCCGATCGAGGCGATGCGTGCGCTGACCGCCCGGCTCGCCGACGGCGACGACATCGCCACGGCGTTCCGGCTGCTGGCCGCGCCGGCAGTGTTCACGGCGGCGGTGGTCCGTGCCCAGGCCGGCGAGGCGCCGGTTGCGCCCGATCCGTCGCTCAGCCACGCCGCCGACATCCTGCGGATGCTGCGGGGCGCGCCGGCGTCGAAGGCCGAGGCCGACGCGCTGGACACCTATCTCGTCACCGTCGCCGACCACGGCCTCAACGCCTCGACCTTCGCCGCCCGGGTGGTGGCCTCGACGCGGGCCGGTCTGGGCTCTGCGGTGCTGGCGGGGATCAGTGCGTTGAAGGGCCCGCTGCACGGCGGCGCGCCGGGACCGGTGATCGAGATGCTGGACGAGATCGGCGAACCTGGGAACGCGCGAACCTGGATCGAGGCGGCGCTGGCGCGCGGGGACCGGCTCATGGGCTTCGGCCACCGGGTCTACAAGGTGCGCGACCCGCGCGCCGACGCGCTGAAGACCGCGGTGCGCTGGCTGGACGCGCGCCAGGGCCGGCTCGAGTTCGCCGAGGCGGTGGAGGCCGCCGCCCTGGCCATCCTGCGCGAGCACAAGCCGAACCGGTCGCTCGAGACCAACGTGGAATTCTATACGGCCCTCCTGCTGGAGGCGCTCGACTTCCCGCCGAGCGCCTTCACCTGCGTCTTCGCCATGGGCCGCGTCGCGGGCTGGCTGGCGCATGCGCGGGAGCAGCTCGCCGGCGGCCGCCTCATCCGCCCGTCCAGCGTCTATATCGGGCCGATGCCGAAAAAGGCGGCGTGATCTATAGGTGGGGCGATGACCTCGCCCCGCCTCACCGCCGCCGAGACCGCCGCGCTCACGCGGCGGGTCACCCTGCTGTCCGTCGCCACGGCCGCCGTGCTGGTGACCATCAAGTTCGCGGCGTGGCTCGCGTCGGGATCGACGGCGTTGCTGGCGTCCATGGCCGATTCGGGTCTGGACCTGGTCGCTTCTCTCGTCACCGCCTACGCCGTTCGCTACGCGGCGGTCCCACCGGACGCTGAGCACCGGTTCGGGCACGGCAAGGCCGAGGCCTTCGCCAGCCTGATGCAGGCCGGGCTGGTCTTCGCTTCGGCGGCGCTGGTCGCACGGGAAGCCGTCGGCGATTTCGCCGCGCCGCATCCCTTGCGCCAGGAGGGTTGGGCGGTGGCGGTCATGATCGTCTCCACCTTGCTGACGGGCGTCCTGATCGCGGCCCAGACCCGGGTGCTGCGGCAGACCCAGTCGGTCGCCGTCTCGGGCGACCGTGCGCATTACGCGACCGACTTGGCCTCGAACCTGATCGCTTTGGTCGGCATCGCCGTATCCGCCTGGCTGGGCGTGAACGGCTTCGACGCCGCGGCCGCGCTCGCGGTGGCGGCCCTGCTGCTATGGGGCGCCGTCGGGGTGTTTCGCGAGGCGTCCAGTCAGCTCATGGACCGCGAACTGCCCGACGCCGACCGCGTCCAGATCGTGGCCTTGGCCACCGCGGATCCGCGGCTTACTGACGTCCACCAGCTGCGCACGCGCGCGTCGGGGCCATATATCCACATGCAGATGCACGCCGACCTGGATCCGCAACTGACGCTGGAAGCCGCCCACGAAGTGATCGTGGCGGCCGAGAAGCGTATCCTGGAGGCCTTCCCCGCCGCCGACATCATCATCCACGCCGATCCGCGTGGGCGCGCGGAACCGCACGGCGGCGCATTCGCTGAATCCACAGCCGCTTCAACGCAGTAAACGACCCGTTAAGCCCGTGGGCGTCTGTTGGCGTTCCAACGATTCGCCTACGAGGCGGGCCACCGTCCGTACATGCCGCCATGACCGTCGAACGCACCCTGCATCACTTCCCGCTCGATCCGGCCTCGCGGCAGGTGCGCCTTGCGCTCGGCGAGAAGCGGCTGCCGTTCGCCGAGGTCTCGGTGCGCTATTGGGAGCGGCCGCGCGAACTGACCAAGATGAACCCGTCCGGCATGATCCCGGTGCTGGTCGAGGCCGAAGAGGGCCGGCCGCCGCTGGTGCTGTGCGAACCGCGGGCGATCCTGGACCACCTGGAAGAGACCTACGCCGATCCGCCGCTGTTCGCCCCCCGCGACCCGGCCGAGCGGGCCGAGGCGCGGCGGCTGATCAGCTGGTTCGAGGGCAAGTTCGCCTTCGAGGCCGGCGGCTACATCCTGCACGAGAAGATCGAGAAGCGGTTGCTGGGCCTGGGAGCTCCTGAACTGGCGAACCTGCGCCAGGGTAAGGAAGCGCTGAAGAACCACCTGTTCATGCTCGACGGCCTGCTCCAGGCGCGGGAGTGGCTGGCGGGCAAGCGGATGTCGATGGCCGATTTCGCCGCCGCCGCCCATTTCTCGGTTATCGACTATTTCGGGGACATGCCCTGGCGCGAGTTCCCCGCCGTGAAGACGTGGTACATGAAGATGAAGTCCCGGCCGGCCTTCCGGCCGCTGCTGCAGGATCGCTGGCCGGGGCTGCACCCGGCCGGGCACTATGACGACCTCGACTTCTGACACGACCGAGCTGATCCGCGCCGAAGCTCTCAAGCTCGGCTTCGACCTCTGCGGCTTCACCGACATCGACGAGGCCTGGCCGGCGGCCGGGCGTCTGGCGGAATTCGTCGACGCCGGACGGCACGGCGAGATGGGCTGGATGGCCGAGACGGTCGAGCGCCGTCGCCATCCGCGCGCGATGTGGGCCGACGCCCGCTCGGCGATCCTGCTGGGCGTGAACTACGGCCCCGACGGCGATCCGCTGGAGATCCTTGGGCATCCCGACAGGGCCGCGATCAGCGTCTACGCCCAGGGCGACGACTACCACGACCTGATCAAGAGCCGGCTGAAGGCCCTGGCCCGCTGGCTGCAGGCGCGTTTCGGCGGCGAACTGAAGGTGTTCGTCGACACCGCGCCGCTGCTGGAAAAGCCGCTGGCCGAGCGCGCCGGCCTGGGTTGGCAGGGCAAGCACACCAACCTGGTCAGCCGCGAATTTGGATCGTGGCTGTTCCTGGGGTCGATCCTGACGACGCTGGAGCTCGCCCCCGACGCCCGCGAGGCGGGCGGCTGCGGGACCTGCCAGGCCTGCCTCGACGTCTGCCCGACGAAGGCCTTCCCCGCGCCCTACCAGCTGGATGCGCGGCGGTGCATCTCGTACCTGACCATAGAGCTGAAGGGGCCGATCCCGCGCGAGTTCCGGCCGTTGCTGGGCAACCGCATCTACGGCTGCGACGACTGCTTGGCGGTCTGCCCGTGGAACAAGTTCGCCCGCGCCGGGCGCGAGCAGAAGCTGGCGGCGCGGGAGGCGCTGAAGGCGCCTTCCTTGGCCGAACTGAGCCGGCTGGACGACCCGTCGTTCCGGGCGCTGTTCTCCAAGAGCCCGGTCAAGCGGATCGGCCGAGACCGCTTCTTGCGCAACGTGCTGTACGCGATCGGGAACTCGGGCGATCCGGCGCTGGCGGCGGATGCGGAACGCCTGGCGGCCGATCCGGCGCCGGTGGTGCGGGGCGCGGCCGCCTGGGCGCTGTCGCGACTGGACCCGCAGGCTTTCCAAAGAATTTGCAACGCGCGATGTCGAAACGAGCCAGATCCGGACGTCCTTGAGGAATGGTCGGTCCAAGACCCTTGAGGCAGGATCGATCCGTGAGGACCAATCCGTGAGGGGAGACGAACGCATGGCCGAGGGTTCCAGCCTAACGCCCGCCGCGGTCCTGGTGCGAAACCAGGCCGCCCGCCAGCCAAACGAAAGCGCCGAATATCGCGAGGCTCGCAACGCCCTGATGGTCGAGGAGATCGAGTTGCGCCGGCAGATCGCCCGCGTCGCCGCGATGCGCCGCGACCTGCCGCCCGGCGGCGAGGTGAAGGGAGACTACCAGTTCTTGGGCGAGAGCAGCACGGTGCGGGGTTCCGGCCCCGTCGGCATCGATGCGCTGTTTGGGGATAAGGACACGCTATTCGTCTACAACTGGATGTACGGGCCCAAGCGGGTGCGGCCGTGCCCGATGTGCACCGCGCTGCTGAGCTGCCTGGACGGCAACACCGACCATCTGCGCCAGCGCATTGCGGTGGCCATAGTGGGCCAGTCTCCGATCGAGCGGCAGATCGCCTTCAAGGTCGAGCGCGGCTGGAGGAACCTGCCGATGTTCCAGGACGTCAACGGCAAGTTCAGCGAAGACTATGCCGGGCTGACGGCAGACAGCGTCGACACCGCCGCCGAAAACATCTTCACCCGCCGCGACGGGGTGATCCGGCACTTCTGGGCCGCAGAGGCGGGCTCCGCCACGGCCGACCCCGGCCAGGATCCGACGACGGCGCCCGACCTGATGACGCTGTGGAACGTGCTGGACCTGACGCCGGAGGGCCGTGGGACCGACTGGTACCCGAAGCTCAGCTACTAGAACCCGACGTCGCCCAGGTCCTTCACGCGCGGCAGCTTGGTGTCCTTGTCGGAGAGCTGCGGCTCGCCGTCGAGCGGCCAGGAGATGTTCAGGTCGGGGTCGTTCCAGATGACGCCGCCTTCCTCGGTCGGCGCGTAGAGGTTGTCGACCTTGTAGAAGATCTCGCATTCGGCGGTCAGCGTGCAGTAGCCGTGGGCGAAACCGCGCGGCACCCAGAGCTGCTCACCACCCTCAGCGGTCAGCTCGGCGCTGACCGACTGGCCGTAGGTCGGCGAGCCCTTCCGCAGGTCCACCACCACGTCGAAGATCGCGCCCGTCAGGGCCCGGATCAGCTTGCCCTGGGCCGTCGCCCCCTTCTGGAAGTGCAGGCCGCGGATGATGCCCTTTTTGGAGCTGTAGGCCTGGTTGTCCTGGACGAAGGTGGTGTCTGCCGCCGTGCCGGCCAGGGCCTTCTGGCTCCACGTCTCGGAGAACCAGCCCCGCGCATCGCCATGGCGCTTCGGCGTGATAAGCAGGACGTCGGGAATGGCGAGCGGCGTGATCGTCATGTTGATCCAGATGATGCGGGTATGGCTGTCGCATGGCGCAGCAAAGGGGCGATGACAAGGCCGAACACCCGCAGATCACCGTCTGCGTGATCGCCTACAACTCAGGGCCGACGCTCCGCGCGTGCCTCGAGCACCTGGGCGCCCAGACGTTCCGCGATTTCGAGGCGCTGGTGATCGACAACGCCTCGCCCGATCCGGGCGACGCAGCCATTGCCGCCGAGTTCCCGTGGGCCCGCCTGATCCGCAACGACCGGAACCTGGGTTTCACCGGCGCCGGCAATCAGGGCGCACGCGAAGGCCAAGGCCGCTGGTATGTGCTGCTGAACCCCGACGCCTTTGCCCAGCCGGACTGGCTGGCGAAGCTTGTGGCGGCGTCGGAGCGGCATCCGCGGGTGTCGTCGTTCACCTCGCGCCAGATGGTTGAGGGGGAACCGGGGCTGCTGGACGGCCTGGGCGACGTGATGAGCATCACGGGCATCCCCTATCGCGGTGGGTATCTGAACCCCGACGATGGGACGGCGCGCGAAGGCGAGGTGTTCAGCCCGTGCGGTGCGGCGATGATGATCGATCGGAAGCTGTTTCTGGCTCTTGGCGGCTTCGATGAGGACTTCTTCTGCTACGGCGAGGACGTGGACCTGGGCTACCGGCTGCAGCTCGCGGACGAGCCGACCCTGCTGGTCCCCGACGCCACCATCCACCACGTCGGGTCGGCCTCTTCCGGTGGCCGCAAGTCGGAGTTCGCCGTCTTCCACGGCACGCGCAACCGCTTCTGGGTGCTGTTCAAGAACACCCCGGCGCTGCTGCTGCCACTGGTGGTTCCACTGCACCTGGCGGCGCTGGTGCTGATCTACCTGAAGAAGGACAACCGGCCGCATATCCGGCTGATCCTGAGGGCGGTCAGGGCGGCGTTCGCCGGGGCGCCCAGGATGTTCCGCACCCGGGCGAGGGTGCAGCAACTGCGGACGGCGTCGCTGGGCCAGGTGGCCGGGGCGATGACCTGGGATCCGCGGGACTTGTCGCGGCGCAGGCCGGTGATCCGGCCGCTGAGGGCCTCGGCGCGCTGAACCCCCTCTCGCTTCGCGAGCTCCCCCAGAGGGGGAGCATCTATGGCGCCCTAGGTCCTCCCCCTCTGGGGGAGGTCCACAAGGGGGAGGGGGTTTCCGTCGCGGGGTCTAGCCCTCCGCCGCCCACTCGATGAGCCGCCGCATGAAGAGCGCGCCGCGCTGCATCTGGGCGATCTCGACGAACTCATCCGGCTGGTGGGCCTGGTCGATCGAGCCGGGGCCGCAGATCACCGTGGAGAACCCGGCCTGCTGGAACTGGCCGGCCTCGGCGGCGAAGGCGACGACGCGGGGCGGGCCGTTGTCGCCGGCCATGCGGCGGGCGAAGGCCTCGGCCGCGCCGTCGGCCTCGGGCATGAAGGGCGGGACGTCGGTCTTCAGCTCGACCAGGACACCGGCCTCGGGCGCGCGGGCCTTGAGCGCGGCGTCCATCGCGGCGCATTCGGCCAGGAACGGCGCGACGATCTCCTTCGGCGTGCGCGGGCCCGGCGAGCGGACGTCGAACACGAAGACGCATTGGCGGGCGATGATGTTGTGCGCGGTGCCGCCGTTGACCTGGCCGATGGTCAGGGTCGGGCCCTTGGGCGTGAACGGCGAGGCGGGATCGGCCTCGTCCCACAGCCGCGCGGACAGCGCGTTCAGCGAGCCCATCAGCTTCACGGCCTCCATCACCGCCGACACACCCAGGTGCGGCTGGCTGGAGTGGCACTCGCGGCCGGTGACGGTGACGTGGAAGGTTGCGATGCCCTTGTGGCCGTTCACCGCCTCCATGTTGGTGGGCTCGCCCACGACCACGACGGCCGGGGCCGGCAGTTCGCGGCGGATCACGTCGATCATGCTGGGGGCGCCCAGGCAGCCGATCTCCTCGTCGTAGGAGAAGGCGAGATGGACGGGCCTGCGGGCGGACCTGCTCAGCTCGGGCGCGGCGGCGAGCGCCAGGGCCAGGAACCCCTTCATGTCGCAGGTCCCGCGGCCGTAGAGGCGCTCACCCTTCCGCGTCAGCTCGAACGGATTGCTGGTCCAGGGCTGGCCGTCCACCGGCACGACGTCGGTGTGGCCGGAAAGCACCGCGCCGCCCTCGACGGGGGGGCCGATGGTGGCCAGGAGGTTGCTCTTGGATCCGTCGGCGTTCGGCACCCGGCGATGCGGCACGGCCAGGCCGTCGAGATAGCCCTCGACCCACTCGATCAGCTCGAGGTTGGAACCGCGTGAGGTGGTGTCGAAGCTCACCAGCTTGGCCAGCAGGTCGCGGGCGGCGGGATACAGGTCGGCGCTCATCGCCTAGGCATAGCCTTCCGCCCGGTCGCCCACAAAGGAAAGGCGATGCGTGCTAGGAGCCGGAGGACGGACGCGCAGGGAGGTGGCGGAATGAGCATCGGGATGCGCAAGGCGCGCCGGGACGACGTGGCCGCCATCGTGGCCCTGCTGGCGGACGATGCGATGGGCGGCGCCCGCGAGCGGGTCTCCGATCCGCCGGCTGACGCCTACCTGAAGGCGTTCGACCGGATCGACGCCGAGCCGCGCGTGCTGCTCGCGGTGGCGGAGGACGAGGCCGGCGCGGTGGTCGGAACGCTGCAGCTCAGTTTCATCCCGGGGCTGTCGAACCAGGGGGGCGAGCTCGCGCTGCTGTCGGCGGTCCGCATCGCCGGGGGGCGGCGCGGCCAGGGCCTGGGCGGCGAGATGATGGCCTGGGCGCTGGACGAGGCGCGGCGGCGAGGCTGCGGCATCATCGAGCTTCTGACGCACAACAGCCGGGTCGACGCGCAACGGTTCTATGGGCGCCTCGGCTTCACGCCCAGCCACGTGGGCATGCGTCGTCGTCTCTAGCCCTGCTGGATCCGCCCGGGTGCGGCCAGGACATCGATCAGTTCGATCTTGAAGATCAGCGGCGATCCGGGTGGGATCTGGCCGGCGGACTCGTTGCCGTAGCCCAGGTTGGACGGCACGTAGAGGATCCATTCGTCGCCCGGCCGCATGAGCTGCAGCGCTTCCTGCCAGCCCGGGATGAGCCCGCCCAAGGGCATGGCGGCCGGCTGGCCGCGCTCATAGCTGGAATCGAAGACCGTGCCGTCCTCCAGCTTGCCCTCGTAGTGAACCTTCACCTCGTCGGCGATCTTCGGCTTCAGGCCGGTCGCCGGGCCTGAGCGCACGATCTTATAGGCCAGGCCCGAGGGCAGGACCTTCACGCCCTCCTCCTTGGCGGCCTTCGCCATGAACGCCTTGCTCTGGGCCGACTGTTCGACCGGCGCGCCCGGAGCGGCGGCCTCCTTGCCGGCCTTTGGCTGGCACGCGCCGAGCGCCAGGGCGGCGGCCAGCAGGATCAGGGTGCGCTTCATGGATCCGGTCCTCAGACGACGCGCGGCGGGTAGCCGCGTTCTCGCAGGGCGTCCATCACCTCCTTGGTGTGCTGGGCGTCGCGGGTCTCGATCATGACGTCAAACTCGGCGCCCTTGGCCGGCACGTCGAGCGCCAGACGGTTGTGCGCCACTTCGATGATGTTGGCGCCCATCTGGCCGATGATCGCCGAGACGTTGGCCAGCAGGCCCGGCCGGTCGTCGCCGATGATCCGCAGGGAAACGATGCGGCTCTCGCGCACCAACTCGCGCGTCAGCACCGAGGCCAGCAGGCGGGTGTCGATGTTGCCGCCGGTGATCACCAGACCGCAGGTCTTGCCGCGGAAGCGCTCGGGATAGGCCAGCAGCCCCGCCAGCGAGGCGGCTCCGGCGCCCTCGGCCACCGTCTTTTCGACGTTCGTGTAGAGGGCGATGCCGCGCTCGAAATAGGGCTCCTCGATCAGCAGCACCTCGTCGATCAGCGGACGGGCGATGGCGTAGGTATGCTCGCCCACCTCCCTTACCGCGATGCCCTCGGCGATGGTGGAGGTCCCGTTGGCCTGGGCGGTGCGGACGCCGCGCATCTTGGCGGTGAACGAGGGAAACATCGCCGGCTCCAGGCCCACGATGCCGATGTCCTTCTTGATGTGCTTGGCCGCGGTCGCCATGCCGGCGATCAGGCCGCCGCCGCCGATCGGGATCGGCAGCATCTCGAGGTCGGGCACGTCCTCCAGCATCTCCAGCGCCACCGTGCCCTGGCCGGCGATGACGTCGAGATCGTCGAAGGGGTGCACGAAGGTCAGCTCGCGCTCGTCGCAGAGCCGACGCGCCACCGCCGAGGCGTCGTCATAGCCGTCGCCCTCGATCACCACCTCGGCGCCGTGGTTGCGGGTCTGCTGCACCTTCACGAAGGGCGTGCCCTTGGGCATGACGATGGTGACGGGGATCCCGAGGCGGGCGGCGTGGTAGGCCAGGCCCTGGGCGTGGTTGCCGGCCGAGGCGGCGATCACGCCCCGCGAGCGGACGTTCTCGCCCAGCTGCAGCAGCTTGTTCAGCGCGCCGCGCTCCTTGTAGGCGGCCGTGAACTGCAGGTTCTCGAACTTCACCCAGACCTTGGCGCCGGTGATCTCGCTGAGCGTGCGGGAGAAGCGGCAGGGGGTGCGCTCGATATGACCCTTCAGCCGCTCTTGCGCGGCAAGGATGTCGTCGAAGGCGAGGGTCATGGGCGCGGCCGGCTGTTCGGAAAGGCGCGCAACCTAACGACCACGGGGCTTTGCTGCAACGCAGCGGCTAGTCGGCGTCGAACTCGGCCACCAAGTGGCCCGGCGCGACCTCGCGCAGTTCGGGCGGGCGGCCGCTGTTCAGCTTGGACGGTGCGAAGCGGAACGCGGCGCCCGGATCCATCGGGCTAGGGGGCTCGCCGACCAGTTTCAGGCGCTGGCGGGTGCGCTCGACGTCGGGGTCCGGGATCGGCGCGGCCGAGAGCAGGGCCTTGGTGTAGGGATGCTGCGGCGCCCGCCAGATGCGGTCTCGGTCGGCCAGCTCCATGACGCGGCCCAGGTAGAGCACCAGCACGCGGTGGCTGATCTCGCGCACCACGGCCAGGTCGTGGCTGATGAAGATCATCGCCAGGCCCATCTCGCGCTGGAGCTGGATCAGCAGGTCGATGATCTGGGCGCGGACGCCGACATCCAGAGCCGACACCGCCTCGTCGCAGATCACCAGGCGAGGCTTCAGAATCATGGCGCGAGCGATGCCGACGCGCTGGTTCTGGCCGCCGCTCAGCTCGTGCGGATAGCGGTTGATCAGGGCCGGATCGAGCTCGACGCGGGCCATCATCGCCCGGACCTCGGCTTCGCGCGCGGCCCCGTCCAGGTCGGGACGGAAGACGGTGAGCGGCTCGGCGATGGACGTGCCGATGGTCATGCGCGGGTCGAGGCTGGCCAGCGGGTCCTGGAAGACGATCTGCAGGTCCTTGCGGGCGGCCCGCATCGCCTCGCGGTCGGCGTGGGTGATGTCGCGGCCCATCAGGGTGACCACGCCGCCGGTGGCTGGCAGCAGGTTCAGCACGGCCCGCGCCAGGGTCGATTTGCCCGAGCCGCTTTCGCCCACGATGCCCAGGGTCTCGCCCTCGCGCACCGTGAACGAGACGCCGTCGACGGCGCGCAGGGTGCGCGGCGCGCCGAACAGGCCGTCGCGGATCGGGAAATGGACCTTCACGTCGCGCCCCTCGGCCACCACCGGCGCTTCGGCGGGCGCGGGCGCGATCTCTGGCCGCCCGCCCCGGTCGGCGCGGTCCAGCCGCGGGATCGCCGCCAGCAGGGCGCGGGTGTAGTCGTCCTTCGGCGCGTGGAAGATGTCGGCGGCCGGCCCCGCCTCGACGTAGGCGCCCGCCCTCATCACGCAGACCCGGTCGGCCAGCCGGGCGATCACGCCCATGTCGTGGGTGATCAGAACCAGCGCCGTGCCGGTGGCCCGCTGCAGCTCGGCCATCAGGTCGAGGATCTCCGCCTGGACCGTGACGTCCAGCGCCGTGGTGGGCTCGTCGGCGATCAGCAGCTCGGGCCCAGGCGCCATGGCCGCGGCGATCATCACCCGCTGGCGCATGCCGCCCGACAGCTCGTGCGGATACTGGCGCATCCGCCGCGTCGCGTCGGGGATGCGCACCCGGCCCAGCCATTCCAGCGCTCGCGCCCGGGCGTCGGCGTCGGAAAGGCCGAGGTGCAGCCGCAGGGGCTCGGCGATCTGCTCGCCGATCCGCACGTGGGGCGTCAGCGCGGTCAGCGGGTCCTGGAAGATCATGGTCATCTTCGAGCCGCGCACCCGGTTCAACTCGCGCGGCTTCAGGTCGAGCAGCTCCTGGCCATGCAGCTTCACCGAACCCGACGCCCGGCCGTTGCGGGCCAGCAGGCCCATGGCGGCCATGAAGGTCTGGCTCTTGCCCGAGCCGCTCTCGCCGACCACGCCCAGGGTCTCGCCCCGCGCCACGGCCAGCGACACCCCTCGTACCGCCGGGACGACGCCGTCGTGGGTGTCGAAGTCGACGCGCAGGTCGTCGATCGTCAGGACGTCGGCCAAATCGCGCCTCATGGAGGGAACCCATGAGACCCTAAGGCTGGAATCAGGCTTTTTGGAACCCGTCCGCCCTCCCGAGACGGTATGATCGTTCCCGTGCCCGCTCCGACAGCCAAGCCCGCCCTGTTCCTCGATCGCGACGGCGTGCTCAACGAGGACAAGGGTTATGTTCACCGCTGGGAGGATTTCCACTGGATCCCTGGCGCGCGGGAGACGGTGGCGGCGTTCAACGCGGCGGGCTGGCTGGTGATCGTGGTGACGAACCAGTCGGGCGTGGGCCGCGGGTACTATGCCGAGGACGACGTCCACGCGCTGCATGCGCGCATGCGGCAGGACCTGGCCGAGGCCGGCGCTCACATCGACGCCTTCTACCATGCGCCCCAGCACCCCGACGCGCCGGTGGAGGCCTACCGCCACCCCGACCCACCGCTGCGCAAGCCCAACCCAGGCATGATCCTGCAGGCGCTGCAGGATTGGCCCATCGATCCCGAGGCCTCGCTGCTGATCGGCGACAAGCCGTCCGACCTGGAGGCGGCGCTGCGGGCCGGGATCCGCGGTGTGCTGTTCGAGGGCGGGGACCTGAAGGCGTTCCTGGCCAAGGAAGACCTGCTGCCGTGAAGCCGTCGCGCCCGGCGACGGGTGATTCCGGCGATCGATCCATGCCATAGACCTGCAACGAAGCGCCGACGAAATCAGGGACCTCAGCCACCCCATGGCCGACTTGCCAGCCTCCGTCACGCCAGGTGAGGCGAGCCCGGACCCTTCACCGCAGGATGCGATCCAACGCGCCTGGAAACTCCTGGAGCAGAGGCAGCCATCCTCGGAGGCCGCGGCTCTCGTGGCGCACATCGGGGCCGGCCATCCGCTCTTTCCGCAGGCGCAGCATGTGCGCGGAGTCTGCGCGCTCCGGCAGGACCAAGGCGAACAGGCGAAGGCTCTGCTCGTGGACGCGATCCGGCAAGGCGACAGCAGCACCAACGTCTGGCTGAACCTGACAGCGACCGCGACGACTATCGGCCTGCCGGATGACATCGTGTCGATGATCCTCGACTTGATGAAGCGGATCGCGCCGCACCAGTTGGCGGCCTTTGCGGTGCAGGTGCTGCGCGCGGCGGGCTTCGGCACGAAGGAGCGGAGCGCGCGCAAGGACGCCGCCTTCCTCAAGATCGCGCTCCCGGTCCTGTCGATACTGCTCGACCGCCGCGAGATGGACGGCGCGATGGCCGCCGAGTCGGTGCTGTACGAGGGCTACGTCAAATCGACCGAGACCGAGGCGCACTTCGCGTTTTGCATGGAGCGGATCGCGCCTCTGTTCACCCGGGCGGCCCACGCGTGGCGCGACGAGCTGCCGGCCCTCCCGCAGCCCTCGCTGGAGGCGCCGTACAAGGTCGGGTTCTTCATCCACAACGCCTCGATGCTGGCCCACATCGAGGTGCTGCTGAACACGCTGAAGGGCTATCGGATGCTGGACGAGCAGCCGTTCGAGCCCACGGTGTACTGCTTTGGCGGCAAGAGCCCGCCGATGGAGCAGGCGCTGGCGGCCTTGGGCGTCCGCCTGGTGATGCTGAACGAGCTGTTCCCCGAGACGCAGACCTCTCCGTGGACGCGCATCCTTCGCCTGCGCGAAATGGTGGCGAAGGATGGCGTCCAGGAGCTCGTGTGGGTGAGCCTGGTCACCATGCTGCCGCTCGCTTTTGGCCTCCGCATCGCGCCGGTTCAGACCTGGCTGGCGATGAAGTACCGGAACTTCTCGAACCCGGACATCGACGGGTACGTCACCGGCAGCGCGCTGACCCACTACGGAACGCTGCGCGGGCGGCGCTGGCGGATGGGCCAGATGGGCGCCGATGACTGGTACGATCCGGGGTTCGAGGCCGAGGCGGCGGAGCTGCGGGCCGCGCTGGGCGGATCGATCGTGCTCATGACCCTGGCGCGAACCGAAAAGATGCGTGACCCGGCGTATCTCAGCGCCATGTCGGCGGTGCTGACGGCCCACCCGGAGGCGATCTTCCTGTGGGCGGGTCGCGAGAAGGATCCCAAGGTCGTTCAGGCGTTCGAGGCAGCGGGCGTCGCGGACCGGGCGCACTTCATCGGTTGGGTCAATACGCGGCTCTACGCGCAGGTCGCCGACATCTTCCTGGACACGTTCCCCTTCCCCTGCGGATTCACGCTGTATCAGGCGATGGCCGCGGCCAAGCCAGTGGTGATCTATGACTCTCCCGAGGCCGAGCAGACGGGCCTGTGGGCGTTCCTGAAGCCGCTGACCGAGGGCGACGACGGCGCGGCCGAGGAGCGCGCCGAGCTGCGTGCGATCATGGGAAGTGATGCAGAGCCGCTGATCTCGGTTGCCCGGACGCCGGAGCAATACCTCGCGATGGCCGGTCGCCTGATCGACGATCCCGACGCACGTGCGGCCGCCGGCCTTGCCTCGAAGGCCTTCATCGCCCGCTATTTTTCCGATCCGCAGGTCCTGGGCCAGTCGATGGCGCAGCACTTCGTGGAACTCATAGAGGAACGGCGCGAGGCGGGCCGGGCTTGATACGCCCCGCAGGCGCCGTATTCGTACGCCGCGCTCCGTCGCCAACCGACCCATCCGCCGAACGAGTTCCGGAAACGACATATGTTCAAAGCGAGAATTGTGGACGGGCTGTACCTCGATGTCCCCGACAGCCTGGAGAAGATCTTTTCCGATTTCGAACCGCTGACGACCGCTACGATCGTCGAGAACCTCAAGGCCGGCGACGTCTTCCTCGATATCGGCGCGAACTTCGGCTTCTTCTCGGTGCTGGCGGCGTCGATCGTGGGGCCCACGGGACGGGTCTATTCGGTGGAGGCCTCGCCGTCGGTCGTCCCCATCCTGGCGGCCAACACCGCACGCTTCCCGAACGTGACCATCATCGAGTCGGCGGCGGGCGACAGGACGGGCGAGACCGAATTTTTCCTGACCGAGGATTTCGTCAACTCAGGCGTCGCGCCGAGCCCCTTCATCGCGGAGACCCGGAAGATCTCGGCGCCGATCGACCGGCTCGACAATCTGCTGGCGCGGGAACCGTCCTTCGACGGGCGCATCGATTTCGTGAAATGCGACGTTCAGGGCGACGAGGTCCCGGTGCTGGAGGGGCTTCGAAAGACGATCGCAGCCAATGCGCCGATGCGGCTCATCACCGAATGGGCGCCGGCGTGGATGCGCAATGCGGGCTTCGACGCGCGCGAGTTTCCGACGTTCCTGCGCAGTCTCGGATTCAGCGAGGTGGTCGTCGTGGACGACTACCTCAAGACGCGGATGTCGATCTCCGAGATGGAACAGCAGTTCCGCGACGACACGAGCGGCAAGCGGTTCTGCAACGTGCTCGCGTCCAAGTAGACGCCGCGCCCAACACGCCCGGTTCGATCCGCGGCCCTTTAAGCGGACAGGATTTCCTGCTCCAAGGACCCAACAAACCCACGTACTGAGACCTGAATGAATCGCAAGACGCTATCGCTGGGCTTTATTGGGGGTGGCTGGAACTCCGCCGTGGGGACGACGCACTTCATCGCGTCCCGCATGGATGGCCTGTTCTCCGTGGACGCGGGCGTCTTCAGCCGTCGCGCCGAGGTCAACGAGCAGACGGCGAGCCGGTGGGACATCGACGAGGCGCGCACCTACGGCGCCGCAAGCGAACTGCTGGAGCGCGAGGCCGGCAAGCTCGACGCCGTGGTGGTGCTCGTGCCGACACCGGACCACACCGAGCTGGTGCTGGAGGCGCTGAGCAAGGGTTTCGCGGTGATCTGCGAGAAGGCGCTGGCGGGCACCACCACCGAAGCGATCCGTATCGCCGAGGCCGTGAAGGCTTCGGACGGTTTCCTGGCCGTCACCTACAACTACACCGGCTATCCGATGGTGCGGGAGCTGCGCCGGATGGTCCAGGAGGGCCGGCTGGGCCGGATCACGCAGGTGCACGTTGAGATGCCCCAGGAGGGGTTCACCCGCCTCGGTCCGGGCGGCGAGCCCGCGTCGCCCCAGGCGTGGCGCCTCCAGGACGGCCCGATACCGACCATCTCGCTGGATCTCGGGGTGCACCTCCATCACCTGGTGCAGTTCCTGACAGGCGGTCACGCCGTCGAGGTCGTGGCGATGCAAAGCAGCCACGGCAATTTTCCGGGCATCATCGACAATGTCATGTGCATGGCCCGCTATTCCGACGGCGTGGACGGCTCGTTCTGGTTCAGCAAGTCGGCGTTGGGGCACCGCAACGGCCTGCGCCTACGCGTATACGGCTCCAACGGCGCCGCGGAGTGGTTCCAGATGGAGCCCGAGGAGCTGCGGCTGCACAACGTGCACGGCGAGCTGTCGGCGATCGACCGCGCCAGCGTCGAGGCGCGACTGGCCGCCGAGGGCAGATACACCCGCTTCAAGGTGGGGCATCCGGCCGGGTTCATCGAGGCCTTCGCCAATCTGTACGACGACATCGGGATGAGCCTGTTGGCGCGGAGCGAGGGGCGCCCCTCGACTTCCGACTTCGTCTTTGGCGCCACGGATGCGGTACAGGGTCTGCTCGCGCTCGAGGCCATGGCGACCTCCGCCAGGACGCGGGCCTGGACGCCCGTCCCGGCGCTCGCCGGGGCCGTGGACTGATCGGGAACGGCAGATGGATATCCTCAACGTCGAGACGCTGTCGGCGGAGCGCGCCAAATGGTTCTGCCGCGAGTTCATGGCCGGCGGGCGGCCGCGGTTCGTGCTCGGCCGGAACAAGTACGCGGTCAGCGTCGCTCGCCAGGTTCCGCTCGACGGGTTCGTGGACGACTTCGCGGCCGACACCGAATTCCTGGGCAAGCCAATCGTCAAGCTGGACGCACTGCCGGGTGACGCGCTGGTCCTGAACTGCGTCCCGGTCGGCCGGCCCATCACCGCGCAACGCCGGATCGACACGTTCGGCTACGACCAGCTCGACTACTACGCGTTCCTCCGCGAGTCCGGGCTGGCGCTCGAACCGATCGACTACTGGGTCGGCTTCACCGAGCATTTCCAGAGCGACAAGGCCCGGTACGACGACCTCTTCGCGCGGCTCGCCGATCCCTTTTCGCGGGAGGTGCTCTCGCGGCTGATCCGTTTCCGGCTGACGTACGACCTGGACGCCATGCGGCCGTTCTCCGACACCCAGGCGCGGCAGTACTTCGAGAATTTCATCGCCTACAGCGACCAGGAGATCTTCGCGGACATCGGGGCCTACGACGGCATCACCTCGCATGCGTTCGCGGGGCGGCGCCCGGACTACAAGGGCATCTACGTCTTCGAGCCCAACGAGCAGAACCTTGCCGTGGCGCGCCGGAGGCTGGGCGATGACCCGCGCGTCCATTTTGTCGCCGCGGCGGTCGGCGCCAGCGAGGGGACGGCCAGCTTCAACCCCGCCGGATCGAGCTCGCGGGTGACCGAGGGCGGGTCGGTGACCGTGAAGATCGAGCCCCTCGACAAGTATCGGGACGTGCCCTTCACGTTCCTAAAGATGGATATCGAGGGCGCGGAGTCGTCGGCGATCGCGGGCGCTCGCGGCGTCATTGAGGCGCACCACCCGCGGATGGCGATCAGCGTCTACCACAACCCCGGAGACATGGTGGACATCCCCCGGCAAGTGCTTGAAATCCGAGACGATTATGAACTCCGCCTGCGACACTACACCGAGGGCTTCACCGAGACCGTGATGTATTTCCTCCCTCGGAAGTAGGACGGATTTCGGCTAGGCAGCGCGCCACCCATTCGAGGATCCGACGTGAGCGCCCAGAGGCGAAGAATGCTGTTGGCGGGTGGCGGCCACGCCGACATCCCGATGATCAAGGCGGCGCAGGCCTTGGGCTACCACGTCATCACGAGCGGCAACCGCCCGCAGGACCTGGGGCACGCCCACGCCGACGAGACCTGCCTGGAGGACTTCTCGGACAAGGCGGCGATCCTGGCGCTGGCGAAACGGCTGGAGGTCGATGCCCTGTGCGCAAGCTGCAACGACTTCTCGGCGCTCTCCTGCGCCTGGGCGGCCGAGGCGCTCGGCCTGCCCGGCCACGACCCGTATGACGTCGCCTGCACGCTGCATCACAAGGACCTGTACCGCGCCTTCGCGATGGCGAACGGCGTCGCGACGCCGCGCGCACAGGGGTGCGCCTCCATCGCCGAGGCAAGGCAGGCCGCCTCCGACCTCACTTTCCCGCTGATCGTGAAGCCGGTGGACCTGACAGGCGGCAAGGGCATCTCGGTGGCCCGCGACCGCGCGGCCCTGGACGCGGCGCTGGACAAGGCGTTTTCGGCGACCCGCGCCGGACGGATCGTGCTGGAGGAATTCATCGAGGGTAGCCGGCACGGCTTCACCTGCATGCTGACGCGCGGTCGGGTCGCCTTCCACTTCCAGGACAACGAGCACTACTTCCTGAACCCCTACATGGTGTCGGCGGCGTCGACTCCGGCCCAGGTTCCCGACGAGACCGCGCGGGACCTGATCGCCACGACCGAGCACATCGCCGGTCTGCTGCGGCTCGTGGATGGCATCGTCCACATCCAGTACATCCTGCATGCGGGCCGCCCGGTGATCATCGAGATCTGCCGCCGGCCGCCCGGCGACCTGTATGTCAGCCTCGTGCAGCACGCGACGGGCGTGGACTATCCGTCGCTGATCGTGCGCGCCGCATGCGGGCTCGACCTGGGCGAGGTGAGCCAGCGCGAGCCGGCGGGCCATTTCCTCCGGCACTGCATCATGAGCCGCGAGACGGGCACGATCACGGGGCTGACGATCGACCCCGCGGTCGAGCCCAAGATCATCGACAGCATGCTCTGGTGGAAGCCGGGCGAAGTGATCGAGGACGTGCTGACGCACAAGCTGGGCATCCTGTTCCTCCGCTTCGAGAGCCGGGACGAGATGCTCGGGATGAGCGAACGCATGCAGGACCTGGTGCGGCCGCAGCTCGCGCCGTGACGGGCGTCAGCCGATCGCCGCGCGCACCGCGTCGATCACCCGCGAGACCTGTTCGTCGGTCATTTCGGACCAGAGCGGCAGGCGCATGAGGCCGTCGCCCGCGGCGTCGGTGTTGGTCATCTCGCCCACGTACCGGCCGTAGCGCCGCCCCGCCGGCGCCGAGTGCAGCGGAACGTAGTGCGAGGTGCCCTGAACGCCGGCGCGCCGCATGGCCTGCAGCACGGCGGTGCGGCGTTCCACGGACGGGAAGCGCAGGTGGTAGATGTGGGCGTTGTGCTCGCAGTCGGCCGGGATCTGCGGCGTCAGCGCCAGGCCCGCGTCGTGCAGGCCACCCAGGGCCGCGTCGTACTCCGACCACAGCTCGATCCGCCTGCCGGTGATCTCGCGAGAGCGCTCGAGCTGGGCGCAAAGGAAGGCGGCGTTCAGTTCGCTCGGCAGGAACGACGAGCCGACGTCGATCCAGGTGTATTTGTCGATCTCGCCACGGAAGAACGCCGCCCGGTTCGTGCCCTTCTCGCGGATGATCTCGGCGCGGCGGCCCCAGTCCGAGCCCTGGCAGGTGAAGGCGCCGCCCTCCCCGCAGTGGATGTTCTTCGTCTCGTGGAAGCTGAAGGCGCCCATGTCGGCCAGGGCGCCGGCGGCGCGTCCCTTGTAGCGGGCGTGCAATGCCTGGGCGGCGTCCTCGATCACCACCAGGCCCTTCTCCGCGGCGAGCGCCATGATGGGATCCATGTCGCAGGGCACGCCCGCGTAGTGGACCACCATGATCGCCCGCGTGTGCTCCGTCAGGGCCGGGGCGATCAGATTGACGTCGATGTTGAGAGTGTCGGCCCGCACGTCCACGAACACCGGCGTGGCCCCGCGCAGGACGACGGCGTTGGCGGTGGACGAGAACGTGTAGGACGGCATGACCACCTCGTCGCCCTCGCCCAGGTCGGCGAGCAGTGCGGCGAGTTCGAGCGCCGCGGTGCCGGACGGCGTCAGCAACGCGTGCGCCACGCCGAGCGCCTCGCGCAGGTAGCCCTCGGCCGAACGCGTCGCAGAGTTGTCGCCCGCCAACCACCGGCGGTCGATCGCATCCTGGACCGAGGCCAGTTCGTCGCCCGTGCGCAGGGGCCGCACAAAGGGGATGTCGATCTTGGGGGCGAGGGCGATTTCGCTCGAAGTCATCTCGCCTGTCTGGCGCCCGGCCCGCTTCGCCGCAAGCGCCGCCTCATCGGCCCTCCATCTGGATCAGCAGCCGCTCCAGGGCCTCGAGTTCGTCGGCCTCGCCGGGCGGCTTGTCCCAGCGGAGGCGGTTGATGCGGGGGAAGCGCATGGCCACGCCGGACTTGTGGCGCGTCGAGCGCTGAAGGCCCTCGAACGCCACCTCGAACACCAGGCCGTGGCGCGGCTCGGCGCGGACCGAGCGCACCGGTCCGAAGCGCTCGACGGTGTTGTCGCGGACGAACTTGTCGATCTGCAGCAGTTCCTCGTCGGTGAAGCCGAAGTAGGCCTTGCCCACGGGCGTGAGCAGGCGCTGACCGGCGGCGTCCTGCGTCCAGACGCCGAAGGTGTAGTCGGAATAGTAGCTGGAGCGCTTGCCGTGGCCGCGCTGCGCGTACATCAGCACCGCGTCCACGAGGAACGGGTCGCGCTTCCACTTGAACCACGGCCCCTTGGGGCGGCCAGCGACGTACTCGGAATCCCAGCGCTTCAGCATCAGGCCCTCGGCGATCTGCGGATCGCCCTCGGGCGGGCTGGCGCGCAGGTCGGTGAGTTCGGCCCAGGTCGCGAAGGGCTGCATGGGGGAGAGGTCGATGCGCGGGCTGGCCTCCTTCGCCACAAAGGCCTCCAGCCGCTTGCGGCGCTCGGCGAACGGCAGGGACCGGGTGTCCTCGGGGCCGATCTGCAGGATGTCGTAGGCGCGGATCGCCGCCGGGAAGGCCGCCATCAGCTTGGCGTCGACCGTCTTGCGGTTCAGCCGCTGCTGAAGGTCGGCGAAGGGCGCCACCTTGCCGTCGCGGATCACCAAGAGCTCGCCGTCGATCACGCCCTCTTCCTCCAGGGCGTCGAGGACGTCGGGGAAGGTGCGCGAGATGTCGTCGCCGGTGCGCGTGTAGAGCCGGCGCAGGCCGCCCTCGTGCGCCGCCTGCACGCGGATGCCATCCCACTTCCACTCGGCGGCGTAGTCCGCCGGGTCGAGCTTGGCGAAATCGACCGCCTCGTCGATCGCCTGGGCCAGCATCACCGGCCGGAAGCGGGCTGGATGCTCGGCCGACGGCTTCTCAGAGCGTCCCTCCAGCCAGGCAAACAGGTCCTCGTAGGGCGGATGAAGCGCGTGCCACAGCTCCTCGATCTCGGCAGGGTCGACGCCGCCCATCTCGGCGGCGGCGCGCTTGGCCAGGCGGGCGGTCATGCCGACCCGCAGCGCACCGGTCATCAGCTTCAGCAGCGCCCAGCGTTCGCGGGGCTCGCGCATGGCGTCCAGCCAGCCCTCGATCAGCTTCTGCACCTCGCCGCGGCCGGCGGTGCGCAGCGCCTCGATGACCTCGCTGAGCTCGGGCTCGCGGTTGGCGCCCGGCCGCGCGGGCCAGACCAGCGACACGGCTTCGGCCAAGTCGCCGACATAGTCGTAGCTCCACCAGAAGAGCTGTGGGTCCATCCGCGCCTCGACGGCCTTGCGAATGAACGCCGGCTTGGCGGCGTCGAAGGTCAGGTCGCCGGTGAGCGCCGCCAGCGCCCAGCCGCGGTCCGGGTCGGGCGTCTCGCGCAGGTAGTCGCGCACCATCGTCAGCTTGGCGTTCCGCGAAGACGTCAGCGACAACCGGTCGAGGAGTTCGGCGAAGGCGCGCATCCTAGCTGTCCTCGTCGTCCTCGTAGCCGACCAGCGCGAGCGCGCGGGCCGGGATGTCGTGGAGGGTCGCCCAGCGGGCCAGGGCCTCCTCGCGGCCGTGGGTGATCCAGAGTTCGCCGGGGCGCAGTTCGTCGACGGTGGCGGTCAGTTCGTCCCAGTCGGCGTGGTCCGAGATCACCAGGGGCAGTTCGACGCCCTTCTGTTTGGCTCGTGCGCGGATCTGCATCCAGCCTGAGGCGAAGGCGGCCACCGGCTCGGGGAAGCGGCGGCTCCAGCGGTCCTGCATCGCCGAGGGCGGGGCGACGATGACCTGTTCCGCGAAATCGGCTTTCTTGGCCGTGGTGGCGGGCGCCAGCGGGCCGAGGTCGATCCCGTGTCGCTCGTAGAGGGCGTTAAGCCGCTCCAGCGCGCCGTGCACGTAGATAGTCTGGTCCCAGCCGGCCTCGCGCAGCAGGCGGATGATCCGCTGCGCCTTACCCAGGGCGTAGGCGCCGACGATGTGGCTGCGCTCAGGGAACTGGGCCACCGAGCGCAGCAGGCGGGCGACCTCCTCGCGGTCGTCGGGGTGGCGGAAGACGGGCAGGCCGAAGGTCGCCTCCGAGATGAAGACGTCGCAGGGAACGGGTTCGAACGGTGGGCAGGTGGGATCGCGGCGGCGCTTGTAGTCGCCGGAAACGACCATGGTCAGGCCCTTCCACCGCACCACCGCCTGGGCCGAGCCTAGGACGTGGCCGGCGGGGACCAGGGTGACTTGCACCGCGTCGCGGTCCACCGACTCGCCGTAGGCTGCGCCCTGCGTCGAGTGCGCGAAGTCCAGACCGTAGCGTTCGCCCATGATGTCCAGGGTCTCGCGCGTCGCCAGCACGGCGCCATGTCCGGCGCGCGCGTGGTCGGAGTGTCCGTGGGTGATCACCGCCCGGGCCACGGGCCGCACAGGATCGATGTAGAAGTCGCCGGGGGCGCAGTAGAGCCCCTCGGGCTTCGGGCAGAGCAGGTCCTGGGGACGGATCATCACTCTTCAATGTAGGGGCGCGGCGAAGGCTCCGCACATTGACTTACCTGCCCGTCAGGTCCCTACCCAGGGGTCATGTCCGACTTCAATACCGCCCCGCTGCCCGAGCGGATGCTGATGGCGCCCCACGCCGACGCCCTGGGCCTCAAGCTGGTCTCGATCGCGAAGGGTCGCGGCGTGATGTCGGCGCCCTGGCGCGAGGAACTGGTGGGCGATCCCGAGACCGGTGTCATCGCCTCGGGCGTCGTCACGGCGCTGATCGACCACGCCTGCGGGCTGGCCATCAACTCCTCCATGGACGAGATGGCGCCGATCGCCACCCTGGACCTACGGATCGACTACCTGCGCCCGGCCGCCCCCCGGATGGGCGTCACCGCCGAAGCGCACGCCTACCACCTGACCCGCACCGTGGGCTTCGTGCGGGCCGAGGCCTGGGACGTCGAACGCGGCGACCTGGTGGCCACCGCCCAGGCGGCGTTCATGCTCAACACCCGCGCCCAGCCGCTGAAGGCCTGAGCGCATGGAAGACGCAGCGATCCAAGGCCTCGACGGCTTTCTGCAGACCGTGCCCTACGTCCGCTTCCTCGGGATGCGCGTCGAGCTGGCGGGCGACGAGATGACCGCCGTCCTGCCGTTCCGCCAGGGCCTGATCGGCAACCCGATCCTGCCCGCCCTGCACGGCGGGGCGATCGGCGCGTTCATGGAGCTGACGGCGCTGGCCCAGCTCTCGCTCGCGGCGCCGGGGAAACGCGTGCCGAAGACTATCGACATCACCATCGAGTACCTGCGCTCGGGCCGGGCCCAGGACACCTATGCACGCGCGATCCTGCGCAAGGTGGGCCGGCGCGTCGCGAACGTGCAGGTCGAGGCCTGGCAGGACAGCCGCTCGCAGCCGATCGCCGGCCTCACCGGCCACTTCCTCATGCGGAACGAAGACTGACGCGGCGCGCGCCGGCCGGACAAGGCGGGCGACCGCTCCAATTCGGCACATCGCGGTCCGGCGCCGGTCTTGCAGGCCCGCGCCGCAGGGTCAGTCTCTTGCTCTCTCCCAGAGGGCAAGGGGTTGACTTCGCGGGTTCTCACCTGAAGAACCCCGCCACACGAAAAATCTCAAGGAGCTCCGCCCCATGGCTGTCCGCGTCGCCATCAACGGTTTCGGTCGCATCGGCCGCCTGGTCCTGCGTTCGATTGTCGAGCATGGCCGCAAGGACATCCAGGTGGTCGCCATCAACGACCTGGGTCCGGTCGAGACCAACGCCCACCTGCTGCGCTACGACAGCGTGCACGGCCGCTTCCCGGCCGAGGTGAAGGTCGACGGCGACTTCATCGAGGTGGCGGGCCACGGCCGCATCAAGGTCACGGCGATCCGCGACCCGAAGGACCTGCCGCACAAGGACCTGGGCGTCGACATCGCCCTGGAATGCACCGGCATCTTCACCGCCAAGGACAAGGCCCAGGCGCACCTGGACGCCGGCGCCAAGCGAGTGATCATCTCGGCTCCGGGCGACGGCGTCGACAAGACCATCGTCTACGGCGTCAACCACGCGTCGCTGACCAAGGACGACCTGATCATCTCCAACGCCTCGTGCACCACCAACTGCCTCGCGCCGGTGGCCCACGTGCTGCAGGAGCTGTGCGGCATCGAGCGTGGCTACATGACCACGATCCACTCCTACACCGGCGACCAGCCGACCCTGGATACGATGCACAAGGACCTGTACCGCGCCCGCGCCGCGGCCATGTCCATGATCCCGACCTCGACTGGCGCCGCAAAGGCCCTGGGCCTGGTGATCCCGGCCCTGGCCGGCAAGCTGGACGGCTCCTCGATCCGCGTGCCGACCCCGAACGTCTCGGTCGTCGACCTGAAGTTCGTGCCGTCCAAGGCGGTGACTGTCGCCCAGATCAACGAAGCGCTGGAAGCCGCCGCCAACGGCGCGCTGAAGGGCGTGCTGGCGGTGACCAAGGAGCCGCTGGTCTCCATGGACTTCAACCACAACCCCGCCTCGTCGACCGCGGCCCTGCCGCAGACCCAGATCGTGGACGGCGGGCTCTGCCGCGTCCTCAGCTGGTACGACAACGAGTGGGGCTTCTCGACCCGCATGAGCGACACCGCCGTCGCCATGTCGAAGCTGATCTAAAGAGCCTTTGCGCAGGGCCGGCGACATGCAGCCTTCTCCCCTCGCGGGAGAAGGTGGCCGCCGCAGGCGGTTGGATGAGGGGTCGCTCCGCGATTTCCGCCTTGACCACCCTTCGCCCGCCGCGCCGCGGAACCCCTCACCCGTCAGGCTTCGCCTGACACCTTCTCCCGCAAGGGGAGAAGGCTCAGCTGTGTGCGATCCATGACCTTCAAGACCCTCGACGACGCAGACCTGTCCGGCAAGCGCGCCCTCGTCCGCGTGGACTTCAACGTGCCCATGCAAGACGGCGCGGTCAGCGACGACACTCGCCTGAAGGCCGCGCTGCCCACCATCGAGAAGCTGCGCAAGGGCGGGGCCAAGACCATCCTCCTGGCCCACTTCGACCGGCCGAAGGGCAAGCGGGTCCCCGAGATGAGCCTGAAGCCCGTGGTCGGCCCGCTGAGCAAGCTGGTCGGAACGACCGTCGCCTTCGCCGACGACTGCATCGGCGACGACGCCGCCAATGCGGTCGCGGCGATGAAGGACGGCGACGTCCTCCTCCTGGAAAACGTCCGCTACCACGCCGGCGAGGAAAAGAACGACGCCGACTTCGCCAAGGCCCTCGCGGCCAATGGCGACCTCTTCGTCAACGACGCGTTCTCGGCCGCGCACCGGGCCCACGCCTCGACCGAAGGCCTGGCGCGGCTGTTGCCCGCCTACGCCGGAGAGCAGATGCGCAAGGAGCTCGACGCCCTGGACGCGGCGCTGGGCAATCCGCAGCGGCCCGTCCTCGGCATCGTCGGCGGGGCGAAGGTCTCCACCAAGCTGGATCTGCTGAACAATCTGGTCGGCAAGCTGGACTACCTCGCCATCGGCGGCGGCATGGCCAACACGTTCTGCTTCGCGCAAGGCGCCGAGATCGGCGGTTCGCTGTGCGAGAAGGAGATGGCCGACACCGCCCGAGAGATCCTGAAGAAGGCGCAGGCCGCCGGCTGCAAGGTGATCCTGCCCGTCGACGTGGTCGTGGCGAAGGACCTGGCGCCGAACGCCCCCAGCCGCACCGTGACGCTGGCGGACGGCGTCGCCGCCGAAGAGAAGATCTTCGACATCGGCCCGAAGGCGCTGGCCGAGGTGCTGGCGGCCATGGACCAGGCCAAGACCCTGATCTGGAACGGACCCTTCGGCGTGTTCGAGGTGGAACCGTTCGACAAGGCGACGGTTGAGTCCGCGAAGCACGCCGCCCGGCTCGCCACATCCGGCAAGCTGGTGGCTGTGGCCGGCGGGGGTGATACGGTGGCGGCTCTGAACGCGGCCGGCGTCTCGCAGGACTTTACGTTCGTATCGACTGCGGGCGGCGCGTTTCTTGAATGGATGGAAGGGAAGGAGCTGCCCGGCGTCGCGGCGCTCTCCCAATGAGACAGGTGGGGACCTGAAGTTATGGCCAGGATTACGCTTCGACAGCTTTTGGACCACGCGGCCGAGCACGGCTACGGCGTGCCCGCGTTCAACATCAACAACATGGAACAGGCGCTGGCGATCATGGAGGCCGCGGAGGCCACCGACTCGCCGGTGATCATGCAGGCGTCGCGCGGCGCCCGGTCGTATGCCAACGACATCGTGCTGAAGCACCTGATCGACGCCATGGCCGAGATGTACCCGCACATCCCGATCTGCATGCATCAGGACCACGGGAACAACGAGGCCACCTGCGCCACGGCGATCCAGTACGGATTCACCTCGGTGATGATGGACGGCTCGCTGAAGGCCGACGGCAAGACGCCGGCCGACTACGACTACAACGTCAAGGTCACCCGCAACGTCGTGGACATGGCCCACTGGGTCGGCGCCTCGGTCGAGGGCGAGCTGGGCGTGCTGGGTTCGCTGGAAACCGGCATGGGCGAGAAGGAAGACGGCCACGGCTTCGAGGGTAAGCTGGGCCACGATCAGCTGCTGACCGACCCGGACCAGGCCGTCGAGTTCGTGAAGGCCACCGAGGTCGACGCGCTCGCCATCGCCATGGGCACCAGCCACGGCGCCTACAAGTTTACGCGCAAGCCGGACGGCGACGTCCTGGCCATGAACGTGATCGAGGAGATCCACCGCCGCCTGCCCAACACCCACCTGGTGATGCACGGCTCCTCGTCGGTGCCGCAGGATCTGCAGGACCTGATCAACAAGTACGGCGGCGAGATGCCCCAGACCTGGGGCGTGCCGGTGGAAGAGATCCAGCGCGGCATCAAGCACGGCGTGCGCAAGATCAACATCGACACCGACAACCGCATGGCCATCACCGCAGCCATTCGCCAGGTGTTCGTCGAGAAGCCCGGCGAGTTCGACCCGCGCGGCTACCTGAAGCCGGCCAAGGAAGCCATGCGCAAGGTGTGCGTCCAGCGCTTCGAGGAGTTCGGCACCGCCGGCCACGCCTCCAGCATCAAGCCGATCGCGCTCTCGGCCATGGCCAAGCGCTACGCCTCGGGCGAACTGGCCCCGAAGATCGGCCTGACGAAGGTCGCGGCGGAATAGGGCGCTGCGGCGCCGGCCCAGCCGGCGCCGCACGCGATAGGCGAAGCTGAGCCTTTGAGGCACAATCGGCGGTGGAGACGCCGATGGAAACCCTTGAAGTCATCGCCCGGCCCCATTTCGAAAAGGCCGACCTTGCCTGGCTCACCGATATCCGCTCGCGTCGTGCCGGCAGTCGGGGGCCGCCCTATTTCACCCTCGTGTTCCACGGCGCCGACCTGACACCCGCGGCCTTCGCCGAACAGGTGCGCAAGTTGGCCGCCGGCATCCCGCGCATCCGTTTCCGCCTGCGCTCGGCCCTCGTCGCGCCCGAGCCGACCGTCGGCCGGTTCCACGTCTTCCTCATCCCGGACGAGGGCTTCGGCGCGATCCTGAAGCTGTACGACGCCCTCCACGTCGGCGACATCGAGGCGGCCCTACGCTTCGACACGCCCTACCTGCCGCACATCACCGTGGCGACGACCCAGGATTATCCGGCGGCCCGCAAGCTAGCCCAGGCGCTGAACATGGGCGGCATCGATATCCACGGCCATATCGAGGCCCTGGAAGTCGAGCGCCGCTCGGGCGATGTCGTCAAGAAGGTGGCGGATATCCCGCTGGCTAAGCACGGCTGGTTCGGCTGACGCCTAAGCCTCGATCGGATTCCCCTTCATCTCCTTGAGGAACAGGAAGCCGACGACCGCCGTGAAGGCTGCCACCGCGATGGGATACCAGAGGCCGTAGTAGATATTCCCGGTGGCGGCGACCATGGCGAAGGCCGTCGTGGGCAGGAAGCCCCCCAGCCAGCCGTTGCCCAGGTGGTAGGGCAGCGACATCGAGGTGTAGCGGATCCGCGCCGGGAACATCTCCACCAGCGCCGCGGCGATCGGCCCGTAGACCATGGTCACGTAGATCACCAGCAGCCACAGCAGGAAGACCACCATCGGCTTGTTCATCGTGGCCGGGTCGGCCTTGGCAGGATAGCCGGCGGCCTTGAGTTCGGTCGCCAATTTCGCAGTCCAGGCCTTCTTCTGTGCGTCGAACTCGGCCTTCGGCGCGTCTCGCGCGTCCAGGCCGTCGAGCTCCACGCTGCCAATCACGATCCTGGCCTTGTTCGGCGGCAGGTCGATCGGGGGCGTGCCGTTCACGTAGGGCACGCCCGCGTTGGCCAGGGCGCCCTTGGCCACGTCGCAGCCGGTCCTGAAGGTCTGCTTGCCGACCGGATCGAACTGGAAGCTGCAGGCCTGCGGATGGGCGATCACGACGACCGGCGCCCGCGTGGCGGCATGGGCGAGTTCGGGGTTTGCCGCCTCGGTGAGGCCCTTGAAGATCGGGAAATAGGTCAACGCCGCGACGACGCAGCCCACCAGGATCACCGGCTTGCGCCCGATCTTGTCGGACAGCCAGCCGAAGAACACGAAGAACGGCGTGCCCAGCGCCAGGGCGATCGCCACCAGCGTATTGGTCAGCGCGCCATCGACCTTGAGCATCTTCTCCAGGAAGAACAGGGCGTAGAACTGACCCGTGTACCAGACCACCGCCTGGCCGGCGGTCAGGCCCAGAAGCGCCAGGATCACCAGTTTCAGGTTCGACCACTCGCCGAAGCTTTCGGCCAAGGGGCGCTTCGAGGCCTTTCCCTCGTCGACCATCTGCTTGAACACCGGGCTCTCGTTCAGCCGAAGGCGGATCCAGAGCGAGACGCCCAGCAAGAGGATCGAGACCAGGAACGGGATCCGCCAGCCCCATGCCTTGAAGGCGTCTTCGCCGATGTTGGTGCGGACCAGCAGGATGACCACGAGGCTCAGGAACAGGCCGAACGTCGCCGTCGTCTGGATCCAGCTGGTGTAGAGGCCGCGCTTGCCCGGCGGGGCGTGCTCGGCCACGTAGGTGGCGGCGCCGCCGTACTCGCCGCCCAGCGCCAGGCCCTGCACCAGCCGCAGGGTGACCAGCAGGATCGGCGCGGCCACGCCGATGGTCTCGTAGCTGGGAAGCAGGCCCACGACGAAGGTCGACAGGCCCATCAGCAGCATCGTCACGAGGAAGGTGTTCTTCCGGCCCCAGAGGTCGCCTAGCCGCCCGAAGACGATGGCCCCGAACGGCCGCACCGCGAACCCCGCGGCGAAGGCGAGGAGGGCGAAGATGTAACCCGTGACCTCGTTCACGCCCGAGAAGAAGTGCTGGGTGATAAAGCCGGCGAGCGAGCCGTAGAGGTAGAAGTCGTACCACTCGAACACCGTGCCGACCGAGGCCCCCGCGACCACCGTCGCATTGGACCCGACCCGCGCCGGCGACCCCTCTTCAGCCGCAGCCATGCCCGTCTCCCCCCAATCGTTGGCCGGGACGGTAGGGCTAGCCGAGCCGGGGAAGCAATGCCCGGCCTACGACCTAGTGGCCGCCGCCGCCCTCGAGCTCGCCCAGGGCGCTCTGCAGGTAGTTCTGCTCGCCGAGGCTCTTGATCAGCGACAGCTGGGTCTCGAGGAAGTCGATGTGCTCCTCGGTGTCCGACAGGATCTCGGTCAGGATCTCGCGGCTGACGAAATCGGCTGACGCCTCGCAGAGCTTGATGCCTTCGATCAGGGTCACCCGACCGCCGGTTTCCACCCCGAGGTCGGCCGCCAACCCCTCGGCGACGGATTCGCCGATCGAGAGCTTGTGCAAGTCCTGCAGGTTGGGCAGCCCGTCCAGGAAGAGGATGCGCTTGATGAGCTTGTCGGCGTGCTTCATCTCGCCGATCGACTCTTCGTAGGTGATCTTGCCGAGCCGGGCGAAGCCCCAGTTCTCGTACATCCGGGCATGCAGATAGTACTGATTGACCGCGGTCAGCTCATTGGTGAGCACTGCGTTCAGCAGTCTGATGATCGCCTTGTCGCCCTGCACCGCCAAGCCTCCGTCCCATCACTGAGCGGGGGATGCCTCCCGCGGGCCCAAGATGTCAAAGCCTATGTCTGCAAGTGATTTGCGGTCGCCAAGAAAATGCGATTCCCGCTGCGAATGCCTCTCGATCGCCCGGAAAAGGCGCGGAGAGGCCTACTCGGCCGCGAACCGGAGCGCCTCGCGCTCCTCGTCGAGGATCTTCCGCATGTCGCAGACGCAGCGCGCGCACTGCACTGCGGAATCGCAAGCCTTGAAGATCTGGACCGGCCGGCTGGCGCCGGCCGCGATGGCGGCGCGAACCTCGCGCTCACGGATGCCATTGCAATTGCAGACGTACATTGGCGCGCCGACGGCTCCTGGATGACGCTCTCCAACTAGCGTCTTGCGACTAAGTTTGCAAGTCATTCGCAAGGAATAGTCAACGAGATCAATCCTGCGGCAGCATGTCGCAGCGACCAACGGTTCAGCTTGGACGTTGTAGGCGCCGGAGCAGTTCAGGTCACTGGAACGTCCGGTGGCGGCGCCGCGGGGATGGCGATGGAACTCGACGCGCTGATACTCTCGCGACTGCAGTTCGCGTTCACGATCGCCTTCCACATCATCTTTCCAAGCTTCACCATTGGCTTGGCCAGTTACCTGGCGGTTCTGGAAGGACTCTGGCTGGGCACCCGGCGAGAGGCGTTCAAGACTCTCTACCTGTTCTGGGTGAAGATCTTCGCGATCTCGTTCGGCATGGGCGTCGTCTCCGGCGTCGTGCTGAGCTACCAGCTGGGAACCAACTGGAGCGTGTTCTCCGCGGTGGCTTCGCCGGTGATCGGGCCATTGCTGGCCTTCGAGGTGCTGACGGCGTTCTTCCTCGAGGCTTCGTTCCTCGGCGTGATGCTGTTCGGCTGGAAGAAGGTCGGACCCGGCCTTCACTTCACCGCCACCGCGCTGGTGGCAGTGGGCACGCTGATCTCGGCCTTCTGGATCATCTCCGCCAACAGTTGGATGCAGCATCCGACCGGCCACACGGTGCTGCCGGATGGCGCGCTCCGCGCGGTCGACTGGTGGCAGGTGATCTTTTCGCCGACCTTCCCCGAGCGCTTCGCGCACATGGCGCTGGCCGCCTATCTGACCACGGCGCTGGTGGTCGGCGCGGCGTCCGCGTGGCGGATCCTTCGGCACGGGGCCGACGACGAGGCGCCCTGCCTGGGGTTGCGGATGGCCATCGGCATGTTCGCCATTGTCGCGCCGCTGCAGCTCTTGGTCGGCGACCTCTCCGGGAAAGAGGTCATGCATGTCCAGCCGGCCAAGCTCGCCGCCATCGAGGCCTTCTGGGAGACACGGACGGAGCAGCCTTTCCACATCGCCGCGTGGCCCGACCGCGCGATCGAGGGCAACCGCTTTGAGATTTCCGTCCCTGCGATGGGCAGCCTGATCACCGCCGGCAGCGCATCGGCCGAGGTGAAGGGATTGAAGGACTTTGCGCCACAGGACCGGCCGCCCGTGTTAATCGTGTTCTGGGCGTTCCGGGTCATGGTGGGCCTGGGCATCCTGATGATCGGGCTGGGCGCCTGGGGCGGATGGCTGCTCTGGCGGACGCGCGGGCCGGAATATTCGCGCCCGTTCCTGTGGTCGGCGGTGGTCATGGGGCCCGCCGGCTTCGTGGCGGTCATCGCCGGGTGGGTCGTCGCCGAGGTGGGCCGCCAGCCCTATGTGATCTACGGAATTCTCCGTACCGCCGACGCCGTCTCCCCCGTGGGCGCCGGCCAGGTCACCGCCTCGCTCCTCGCCTTCATGGGCATCTACGCGGTCATTTTCAGCGTGGGCGTGCTCTATATCCTGCGCCTGATCGCCGAGGGGCCGGAGGCGCCGCCTGGCGAGCACGACGAGCCGCCTGGCAACCCCTTGGCCACCGGCACGAAGGAGGTCGCGCCATGACGCTGGACCTGCCGCTGATCTGGGCCGGGATCATCGCCACCGCCGTGCTGCTGTACGTCCTGTTGGACGGCTTCGACCTGGGGATCGGCATCCTGTTCCCGTTCGCCGCGTCGCCCGCCGAGCGCGACGTAATGATGGACTCCATCGCGCCCGTCTGGGACGGCAACGAGACCTGGCTGGTCCTGGGGGGCGGCGGACTCTTCGCGGCGTTTCCTTTCGCCTATTCCGCGCTGATGCCGGCCCTGTACCTGCCCGTGATCCTGATGTTGCTGGCGCTGATCTTGCGCGGCGTGGCGTTCGAATTCCGCCACCACGGCCGGGTGCGCGGCAAGGCGTTCTGGACGGCCGCCTTCGCGGGGGGCTCGATCGCCGCCACCCTCGCCCAGGGCTTGGTGCTGGGCGGCTTCATCCAGGGCGTGACCCTCGAACGCGGCGCCTTCGCCGGCGGGCCGTTCGACTGGCTGACGCCCTACAGCCTGCTGGTCGCGGTGGGCCTGCTGGCCGGCTACACCTTGCTCGGTGCGACCTATCTGATCTGGCGCACGGACGGCGATCTGCAGGTCCGTGCGCACCGATGGGCTTGGATCGCGGCGGCGGCCACGGCGACCCTGCTGGCCGTCGTGAGCATCGCGACCCTGCTGGTGCATCCGCGGATCGCCGTCCGCTGGGGCTTCCAGGACGGCGCCTTCGACTTCGCGACGCTCCTGCCTCTGCTGCCGATCCCGCTGCTGGGCCTGACAGGTCTCGGCGTCGTGGCTCTGGGCATTCGCAAGGCGCACCACGCCACCTCGCTGATCGGGGCCTACCTCGTGTTCCTGTCGGGATACGTGGGCCTGGCCGTGGGCTTCTTTCCCCACATCGTCCCCTACGACCTGGACTTCCGCCAGGCGGCTAACGCCGACAACGCGCTGGGCCTCATGCTGGTGGGGGTCGTCATCCTCCTGCCGGCGATCCTCGGATATACGGTCTGGGTGTACTGGCTGTTCCGGGGCAAGGTAGGACGCGGCGATGCCGGCTATCATTGAACCTCCGCCCGAGGCGGGCGATGGGCTTCCGCCCCTCTGGAAGCGGCTGGCCTGGTTCGCCGGCCTCTCCATCACCGGCGCGCTGTCCTGCGCGGTCATCGCCTACGCGCTGAAGTCGCTGCTGCGCTAGCGGCGGCCTTGTGTATGTAGGGACATGGCTTCGCCGCTCTGCCGCCTCTATCTGATCACCCCGCCGCGCCTGGACGACCTCGCCGCCTTCGGGCACGTCCTGGGCCACACCCTGGACGCAGGGGACGTCGCGGCCCTTCAGATCCGATTGAAGGACGTCGGCGACGAGATCATCGCCGCCGCGGTCGACACCCTGATGCCCATCGCCCAGGCGCGCGGGCTCGCCGTGATCCTGAACGACCGGCCGGACCTCGCCGCCCGCCTCGGCTGCGATGGCGTGCACGTGGGCCAGTCCGACGCCAGCTACGCCGAGGCGCGTCGGCTGGTCGGAAAGGACCGCATGGTTGGCGTCACCTGCCACGACAGCCGGCACCTGGCGATGGAGGCCGCCGAGGCTGGGGCCGACTACGTGGCCTTCGGGGCCTTCTTCCCGACCACCACCAAGGATGCGCCCACCCGCGCCGATCCGGAGATCCTGACGATCTGGCAGGAGACGATGGAGGTTCCTTGCGTCGCCATCGGCGGGATCACCGCCGCGAACGCCCGCGGCCTGGCCGCGGCCGGGGCCGACTTCCTGGCGGTCTCGGCGGGCGTCTGGAGCCACGGCGAGGGTCCGGCGGCCGCCGTGAAGGCCCTGAACGCCGAGATCGCCGCGGGGCTCGCGGACCGAGGCTAGTCCGCCGCGCCCTCGTATTCGGGCACGTCTTCTGGCGCACACACGAAGGGATGACGTGTCGCGGTGAACACCATCCGCTGGGGCGACGGCAGCGTCGGGTCGGCGAAGGCGCCGCCGGCCACGCCGATGACGTCGTCCTCTTCGTCCGGGACCCACCAGATGTTCGAGCCGCAGCGAGGGCAGAGGTGGAAGGTGGTCGATCCCTCGGGGTGGTGGAACGTCCGCACCGCGCCCGCCTGCGCGACCATCTGGCCCGGCCGGTAGTAGACCGTCACACCGAAGAAGCCCCCCGTGCGCCGCTGGCAACGCGTGCAGCAGCAGCTCGACACCAGCATCGGATCGCCCTGCATCGTCACCGCGAGATCGCCGCACCAGCAGGATGCGACACGTTCGACGGCGGTGGTCATCCGACTCTCCTTGCTTTCACAACGGCCCGACACTAGGTTCCGCGCCCTCTATCCCCGCCCGAGATCTTTTGAAACCGTGAGCACCCAATCCGCCCTCCTGAAGGTGATGAGCGACGCTGCGCGCAAGGCCGCGCGCGGGCTCAATCGTGACTTCGGCGAACTCGCCGAGCTGCAGGTGGCCAAGAAGGCGCCGGCCGACTTCGTCTCGGCCGCCGACCTCAAGGCGGAGCAGGTGATCTTCGAGGCGCTGACCAAGGCGCGCCCGGGCTACAGCTTCCACGGCGAGGAGCGGGGCCTGATCGAGGGCACCGACAAGACCCACACCTGGATCGTCGACCCGCTGGACGGCACCACCAACTTCCTGCACGCGATCCCGCACTTCGCCATCAACATCGCGCTCGAGCGCGCCGAGGTGGGCGTGGTGGCGGCGGTCACCTACAACCCGATCACCAACGAGCTGTTCTGGGCCGAGAAGGGCAAGGGCTGCTTCGTCAACGACCATCGCCTGCGGGTGGCGGCGCGCAAGCATATGGACGAGGCGGTGCTGGCCACCGGCATCCCGTTCCTCGGCCACGGCCAGCACGCGAAGTTCCTGAAGGAACTGCACCAGATGACCCAGCGCGTGGCGGGGATCCGCCGGTTCGGCGCGGCCTCCCTGGACATGGCCTGGGTCGCCGCCGGGCGCTTCGACGGGTACTGGGAGCGCGATCTGAAGCCGTGGGACCTGGCCGCCGGGATGCTGCTGGTCTCCGAAGCGGGGGGCAAGGTCACCGACGCCGATGGCGGCGATGCTGTCCTCGGCACGGGCTCGGTGGTCGCCGCGAACCTGGAGCTGCACCCGCAGATCGTCAGTCGTCTGACTGCCGCAAAATAGAGGCTAAGGTCGAGGGATGCTGACTCGCCGCACCCTCGCCGCCACTGCCCTCGCCGCCGCGGCGGCGCCCGCCTTCGCCCAGCCGAAGCGCCCGCTGGTCATCGCGCACCGCGGCGCCAGCGGCGAGCGGCCCGAGCACACGCTGATGGGCTATACCCTCGCCATCGACGAGGGAGCCGACTTCATCGAACCGGACCTCTGCGCGACGAAGGACGGCCACCTCGTGGTGCGCCACGAGAACGAGATCGGCGGCACGACCGACGTGGCCAGCCGGAGCGAATTCGCCGCCCGCAAGGCCGAAAAGGTCATCGACGGGCAGAAGATCAGCGGCTGGTTCACCGAGGACTTCACGCTGGCCGAGCTCAAGACGCTGCGGGCCCGCGAGCGGTTGCCGCAGCTGCGGCCAGGCAGCGCCAAGTTCGACGGCCTGTACGCCATCCCGACCTACCAGGAGGTCGTCGACCTCGCGAAGGCCGAGGGCAAGCGGGTCGGCCGGACCATCGGCACCTATCCCGAGATGAAGCATCCGACCTATTTCGCAGGGATCGGCCTGTCACTGGAGGTCCGTCTGGCGGATGCGCTGAAGAAGAATGGCCTGGCCACGAGGAGCGCGCCGGTCTTCGTGCAGTGCTTCGAGGTCGAGCCCCTGAAGGCGATCGGCAAGCTGGTGCAGAGCCGCCGGGTCATGCTGGTCGGCCAGGGTCCGGCGCCGGTCGACGTGAAATCCGAGGCCGGGGTGAAAGCCGTCGCCGCCTTCGCCGAGGGGCTGGGCCCCGAATGGCCGCTGGTGATCCCCACGACGGGCGGCGCGCTGGGTCCGCCCACCGAGCTGGTGAAATGGGCCCACGCGGCGGGGCTGCAGGTCCACCCCTGGACGGTCCGCGCCGAGAACATCTTCCTGCCCAAGAGCCTGCAGCGCGGCGATGGTCCCGCTGCGCACGGCGACGTGGACGCGGTGTTCAAGGCCATCTACGCGGCCGGCGTCGACGGCCTGTTCAGCGACTTCCCGGGGCTGGCCGCGCAGGCGCGCGCCTAGAGCGCGTTGGGCGAAAGTGGATGCCGGTTTCGCCCCTGAAATGCGCTCTAAATCATAGAGATCGAGCCTGTTTATCGGGTTCAGATGATTCCATCTGAACCCGACAGGCTCTAGGCCGCCTCGAACTGCAGGGCGGCCAGGCGGGCGTAGAGGCCGTTCTTGGCCACCAGCTCGTGGTGGGTGCCTTCCTCGACCACGCGGCCCTGATCCATCACGACGATGCGGTCGGCCTTGAGCACGGTCGCCAAGCGGTGGGCGATGACGAGGGTGGTGTGGCCCTTCATGGCTTCGTCGAGGGCGCGCTGCACCAGGTGCTCGTTCTCGGCGTCCAGGGCGCTGGTCGCCTCGTCCAGCAGCAGGACCGGCGCCTCGCGGATCAGGGCGCGGGCGATGGCGAGGCGCTGGCGCTGGCCGCCCGACAGCGTGCGGGCGCGGTCCCCGACCAGGGTGTCCTGGCCCTCGGGCAGGGCCGCCAGGAAGCTCTCGGCCTGGGCGGCGCGGATCGCGGCCTGGACATCGGCGTCGCTGGCCCCGTCGCGGCCGAAGCGCACGTTGTCAGCCGCCGAGCCCGAGAACAGCGGGCTCTCCTGCGCCACCAGGGCCATGCGCGAACGCACCTCCACCGGATCGGCGTCGCGCAGGTCGACGCCGTCCAGCCGGATGCGGCCGGCCTGGGGATCGTAGAAGCGCAAGAGCACGCGGAAGACCGTGCTCTTGCCGGCGCCCGACGGCCCGACCAGCGCCACGCGCTCGCCCGGCCGTACGTGCAGGCTGAAGTCGGTCAGCGCGGGCAGGTCCGGGCGGCCAGGATAGGCGAAGGTGACGTTTTCGAACACCACCTCGCCCCGCGGCGGGACGGGCAGAGACTGCGGATTCGGCGGTGCGGCCACGCCCGGTCGCGCGTCCAGCAGCTCGCCGACGCGCTCCATGGCGCCCGCGGCCTTCTGGACGTCGCCCCATGTCTCGCCCAGCGCGCTGACCGAGCCTGCGGCCATCACCGACAGGAAGGCGAACTGAAAGAGGGCGCCCCACGAGATGTCGCCGCGCAGGCCCGCGTGGACGCCCAGCCAGAAGACGCCGACGATGCCGCCGAACACCAGCACGATGACCGCGGCGGTCATGGCCGCCCGCGTCGTGATCCGCCGCATCTGGGCGCGGAAGGCCTGTTCCACGGCCCCGCCGAAGCGCTCGGCGGCGGCGCGCTCGCGTCCGAAGGCCTGCACGGTCTCCAGGGCGTCGAGGCTCTCGCCTGCCGAACCCACGGCGTCGGCGAACCTGTCCTGGGCCGAGGTGGTCAGCTTGCGCACCCGGCGGCCGAACAGGAACAGTGGCGCCAGCACGAACGGGAAGGTCAGCAGCACCAGGGTGGTCAGGTGGGCGCTGACGAACATCAGCAGGATCAGCGCCCCGATCAAGGTCAGCAGGTTGCGCAGCGCCACCGAAACCGAGGTCGCCAGCAGGTTCTCGACGATGGCGATGTCGGTGGTCAGCCGCGAGAGCACCTCTCCGGTGCGCGTCTGCAGGAAGAAGGCCGGGTCCAGGGTCAGGATGTGGCCGTAGGTGGCCTTGCGCAGGTCGGCGACGACGCGCTCGCCCAGGCTGGTGACGAAGTAGAAGCGCAGCGCCGTGGCCAGGGCCAGCGTGCCGGCCACCGCGCCCACAACCAGGAAGCGCTTGTCGACGGTGGCCGCGTCCAGGCCGGGCTTGGTGAGGTTGTCCACGACGAGGCGGATCGCGCCCGACATCCCCAGTGTCGCGCTGGTCGACAGCAGCAGGAAGACCAGCGAGGCGAGGGCTCGTCCCCAATGCGCCGCGAGAAACGGCTGAAGCCGGCTCAGCGCCCGCACATTGCGGCTCTTGCCCCGTTTCGCCGCACCCTCGGCCAGCGTCTGGGCCATGGCCTGACCGGCGCTGGGCCGACCTTCGACCTGGGATCCGGGCGCATTGGACTCTGGCCCCGGCTCGCTCATCCGTCTCGCACCTTGCATTTGCCCGCGCGTTTCTCTATACGCGCGGCTTCCTTTTCGCCCGCCTTCACCGGCGGCCGGCCCGCATGTGGCCGCTCCAATACGTCAGGCGCCCGTTCGATGAAACAAGACACTCACCCCGACTATCACTTCATCACTGTCGTGATGACGGACGGCACCACCTACAAGACGCGTTCCACCTACGGGAAGGAAGGCGACACGCTGAACCTGGACATCGATCCGAAGACCCACCCGGCGTGGACCGGCGGCGGTCACCAGCTGCTCGACCGCGGCGGCCGCGTCTCGCGCTTCAACGCCAAGTTCGGCGCCTTCACCCGCAAGTAGGCCCGGCGGGTTGGACCTATCCCCGCGAAGGCGGGGATCCAGGGTAAGAATCAAAACGCCGCGAGGGGTGACCTTCGCGGCGCTTCTTGTTGTGCGTTTCCCTTGCGGGAGAAGGCCGTTATCCGCCGCTTAGCCGCCGAAGGCGCTCTTCAGGCGGTCCAGCTGGCCCAGCACCGGATTGGCCGGTTCGGCGGTCCGGCTTTCCAGATACATGCGCTTGTCCAGGTGCCGGACGCGCTCGTAGAGGCGCTCGGCGCGGTCGGCAAGGCCGGTGAGCCCACGGGGCAGTTCGACGCGCGCGGCGTCGGTCTCGGCGGTGCGCGACACGTCCTCGGCATTGAGGCGATATCGGTCCTCGCACGCGGCGGCCGGAGCCATGTCGCCTTCGCGGACGGCGCGCTGGACCAGCAGCCACGAGGCCACCTGCATCAGCCGCGTGGTCAGCCGCATGCTTTCGGCCGCATAAGCCAGGGCGGCGTTGCGCGAGAGCAGCTTGGATTCCTGGCGGCCCTCGCCGTCCAGATATCCGGCGGTCTCCTCGACCAGCTCCATCCCTTCCTGGAACGTGCGCTCGAACAGCTCGGACCGAGCGAAGTCCTGGATGACGTCGTCACGCCAATCGGGGCTCTGGATATCCTGCATCAACATGACTCTACACCGGATAGGGTTTCCACGCGCTGAACGAAACGTCGCGGCGCCGACGTCCCCGTGCAACCGCTGTGCCAGTCCGGACTAGTTGGCGCGAGGGGCGAAAAGCGCGTCGGCGGCGGCGCGGCCCGACAATTTCTTGTCGATCTGGGCTTTTACGCGGCGGGCTTCGGCCTCGAGGATCTCGAGGCGCTCTTCCAGCTCGGAGACGGCGTAGAGATCCAGGTCCTCGCGTACCGCCTCCAGCAGGCGCTGGCCGCGGCCGAGCCGGACGTCAGCAGGTTCATCCATGGTCGAACCCTCCTTCCCGTCCCCCGACAGGACGACTATCTGACCGGGAAAGGCCGATTTGCGCAAGTTTCAGGACGATCCATGACCAGCCCCGTCGAAGCCGAGACCATGACCGCCATCGCCGTGGAGGGTGGGAAGGGACCGGCCGAGGCGTTGAAGCCGGTCCGGTTGCCGATCCCCGAGCCGGGCCCGGGTCAGATCCTGATCAAGGTGCGCGCGGCGGGCGTGAACCGTCCCGATATCGTCCAGCGCGGAGGGTCCTATCCGCCGCCGCCCGGCGCGCCGGATACCCTGGGCCTGGAAGTGGCCGGCGAGGTCGCCAGGGCCGCGGGACGCTGGAAAGTCGGCGACAAGGTCTGCGCCCTGCTGGGCGGCGGGGGCTATGCCGAATATGCGGTGGTGGATGCGCGGCATGCGCTGCCGATCCCGGCAGGGCTTAGCTTCGAGGAGGCCGCGGGGCTTCCCGAGACGGTCTTCACCGTCTTCGCCAACGTGTTCGAGCACGGCGCGCTGAAGGCCGGCGAAACGCTGATGATCCACGGCGCGACGTCGGGCATCGGCGTGACCGCGATCCAGATGGCGAAGGCCGCCGGCGCGAAGGTTATCGCCACGGGGCGCGGGGCCGACAAGGCGAAACAGGCGCTCGCGCTCGGCGCCGACGTCGCCGTCGACGTGACGAACGAGGATTTTGCCGAAGTCGCGACGCGCGAAGGCGGCGCCGACGTGGTGCTCGACATGGTGGGCGGCGACTATGTGCCGAAGGATCTCGCGGCCCTGAAGACCGGCGGCCGGATCGTGTTCATCGCCGCCCTGGGCGGCGGCATGCTCAATATCCCGATCTTCGCGATCATGATGAAGCGCGCGGTGATCACCGGCTCGACGCTGCGTCCCCGCGACGCGGACGAGAAGGCGCGGCTGACGGCCGAGGTCGAGCGGGTCGTCTGGCCGTGGATCGCGGGCGGCAAGCTGAAGACGCGGATCGATGCGACCTTCCCGCTGGAGCAGGCCGCGGCCGCCCATGCCCACCTCGAAGCCGGCGCGCACGTGGGCAAGGTGATCCTCACCGCCGGCTGACCGGAACGGCGCCGCTGTCCGGACGTTCGCGCCGCATGGCATCGAATGTTATCCGGCGCGGCCTCACCGAACTGGGCGTCCTGACGGCGCGGCCCATCGCCTTCCTGGCCCTGGCCGTCTACATGGCCGCCTGGTTGATCTTCGACCGCGGCAGCTTCGACATGCATGGCGGAGCCGCCCTCGGCGCGTGGGTGATGACGCTCTTCATTCAGCGCGCCGCCCATCGCGACACCCAGGCGATCCAGGCGAAGCTGGACGAACTGCTGCGCGCGCACGGCGAGGCGCGCAGCGAGCTGGCGGGGCTTGACGCAGAAGAGCCGGAAGACATCGAGGCGAGGCGCGAAGCCGAGCAGACGCGCGCCGCTGGCTAGCGCTCGAAGATGCCCTTGAGCAGCGGACGCACGAAGACCGAGGCGGCCGCCTTGGGGCGCACGTCGGGGACCAGGTAGCCCAGCTCGGCGCAGGCGTTCAGCGTGGCGTTCAGCATCTGGGACGCGATGAACGGGTCCACCGGCCGGATCGAGCCCTCGGCGATCCCGTCCGAGATCATCGAGGCGAAACGGTCCGAAACGCGGTTCGAATGCTCGACCATCACGCGGCGCATCTGCTCGGGCAGGGCCGTCAGCGCGTTGGTGCGGAGCAGCGGGCCATGGTCCGACAGCTGGAACTCGGCCAGGGCGGCGGCGCAGGCCGAGACCTTGTCCCACTGGTTTCCCGGCAGCTCCATCGCCAGACGCTGCGCGCGGGTCATGACCTCGAAGCTGCGCTCGAAGCACGCGACGACCAAGTCGTCCTTGGCTTCATTGTGGTGATAGAAGCTGCCCTTGGTCACGTTCAGCTCGGCCGAAATCTTGTCGACCGAGGCGCCGCGATAGCCGCGGAGGTTGATCAGCCGCGTGGCCGCCAGCAGGAAGGTTTCACGCGCGAGCTCCGGCCCATCGCGGGCCGCGAGCTTGTCCATCGCCATCGGCTTCGGGTCCCACGCCGCGCCTTCCGGGGCCAGGCCGTGCAGGAAGATGTCCACCATCCGGTCGTGGATGCGCGGATAGTCCTCGGCGTCGAACTTGGCGAGCCAGGCTCCGCCCCAGAACACTTGTTCCAGCAGCATGCGTGTGCGCGCCGTCCGGCGGCCGCGCGACATCCAGATCAGGTCGGGATGGTCGAAGATCTGGCGCGTCTTGCGGAAGAGCCGGCCGTAGGCGGTCGCCACCTCCTCGCGTCGCGGCGACGTGAGCGCGCGCAGTTCGGAGATGATCGGCAGCGGGGGCGCGGTCCCGGCGAGGGTGGCCGCCAGCGCCTCGAGATAGAGCGTGAAGAAGTCACTGAGGCGCTCGGCTGGCGTGGCCGCGCGCACTGCCCGGTCGGCGAGGTCGTGGAGCGTCTCGATCCCGCGCGTGATGCACGCCGCCGCCAGGTCGTCCTTACGCTTGAAGTAGTAGGTGACGCTGGTCGTCGAGAGGTCCACGGCCGCGGCGGTGTCGCCCAGCGTCAGGCCCTTGATTCCCTTGCGGTTCAGGATGCGCGTCGCCGCGTCGAGGATGGCTTCCCGCTTACGCTCGAACCGGTCCGTCGATTTCACCGCCGCGCTTCGCTGGACCATGGACGCACAGTTCCCCGAATGAGCACCCTTTTGACCCCGAAAGCACCGCTTCGCCAAGGGTCTACATCGCCCGGCTTGACCTTACGGCATTCCGAATGCGTCAGTTGTCCGAGAAGCCAAAAGGCGCGCTGGTCCGCCGGATATCGTCCGGCAGGATCGAACGCCCGATCGGCGGGGCCGAGCGCGCGGTGCATTCCGTGCGGTGACAGAGCCGGCAGGTGACACCGATGGGCGTCGCCGCCTGGCCCTCCGCCGATTGGCCCTGGGCGTAGATCAGCTTATCGGCATGCTCGGCCGCGCAGCCCAGCGCGATGGCGCGCTCCACCTTGGGCCGGCCGTAGCCACCGCCGCCGGCGGTGACGGTGCGGGCGACCGAGAAGAACCGCTGACCATCAGGGAGTTCCAGCCACTGCGTGACGATCTGCCGAGGCGTTCGGAACGCCTGGTGCACGTTCCAGAGCGGGCAGCCGCCCCCATGCCGGGCGAACGGAAAGCCTGCGCCGTCCAGGCGCTTGGAGATGTTGCCCGCCTCGTCCACGCGGATGAAGAAGAAGGGCACCCGCTCCTGGCCCGGCTTCTGCAATGTGGTCAGCCGGTGAGCCACCTGCTCGAAGCTGGCCCCGAACTGCCGCCCCAGGGCTTCGACGTCGTAGCGGCGAGCTTCGACGGCCCGCGCGAAGGCCGTGTAGGGCATCAGGATGGCGGCGGCGGCATAGCTGGCCAGGGCGCGGCGGGTCAGACGCTCGCCGCTGTCGGTGGCGAAGCCGCCCGGGGCGACCACCGCGTCCACGTCGGCGCCGAGTTCGAGATAGGCGAGTTGCAGCGCGAGCTGGAACGTCTGGCTGGCGTTGTCCAGTTCGTCGCTCAACAGGATCTCGCGGCGATGATGGTCCAGACGTCGGGTCGATCCCACCATGACCTCGGGCGGCAGGCGGCGGACCCGAAGGTTGTGGCGCGCCTTGAAGTAGGGCGTGAAGCCGTCGTGCGCCGCGACCGCTTGCGAGATCCGTTCGGCGGCGTCGTCCAGGCTGGGGAAGCTGTTGCGCCGCGCCTCCAGGAAACGACGGGATTCCGCGACGGGGTCCGAGGCCTCCGGCGCGCGCGCGCCGGCGTCGGCTTCGGCCGCCGCTCCGCGATCCGCCAGGGCCAGCTGTTCCTCGCGGTATGAGGTGTAGAGGCGCAGCAGCGCCTCGGTGATGCCGGGGAAGTTGGTGGTGACGTCGCCGACCTCCAGGGATGGCAGGTCGATGTCGGCGAACATCGGATCCTTCAGCACCGCCTGCAGTCGCGCGGCGTCGTCATTCGCGCCGTCACCAGCGAGGGCCGCCACGTCCACCTTGTAGGTCTGGGCCAGGCGCACAAGCACCTCGGCGCTGAGCGGCCGGTGATTGCGTTCCAGCAGCGCGATGTACGAGGCCGAGACGTCGAGGTCGGCGGCCATGTCGGCCTGTGTGAGCCCACGGTCGCGCCGGAGGCGGCGCAGGCTGGGTCCGGCGTAGATGCGACGTTCGGCGGGCATGTCACCCTCTTTGTCATTCCTTACAACATTACACGGAAAGTTTGTAAAGTTTGACACCTAGACCGCGTGGGCCCTCCCAACGCCGTCGCGGCGGAGGTAGCCGATGGTTCACATCACCCACACGGCACTAGGAACTTCGGCAATGGCGTACCAAGACCACATCATCGAGATGAGCCAGCTCATCAAGAGCAAGGGCGGAACCTGGGACGGGATCAGCGCCGAATCCGTGGCCCGCATGCGTCTACAGAACCGCTTCAAGACCGGCCTGGAAATCGCCAAGTACACCGCTGGCATCATGCGCGAGGACATGGCTGCCTACGACGCCGATCCGGCCAACTACACCCAGTCGCTGGGCTGCTGGCATGGGTTCATCGCCCAGCAGAAGCTGATCTCGATCAAGAAGCATTTCGGCTCGACCAAGCGCCGCTACATCTATCTGTCCGGCTGGATGGTTGCCGCCCTGCGCTCCGACTTCGGCCCGCTGCCGGACCAGTCGATGCACGAGAAGACCTCGGTGCCGGCGCTGATCGAAGAGATCTACACCTTCCTCAAGCAGGCCGACGCCCGTGAGCTGGGCGGCCTCTTCCGCGACCTCGACGCGGCCCGCGCGGCCGGCGACAAGGCCAAGGAACAGAAGCTGGTCGACGCGATCGACAACTTCGAGACCCACGTGGTCCCGATCATCGCCGACATCGACGCCGGCTTCGGCAACGCGGAAGCCACCTACCTCTTGGCCAAGAAGATGATCGAGGCGGGCGCTTGCGCCCTGCAGATCGAGAACCAGGTCTCCGACGAGAAGCAGTGCGGCCACCAGGACGGTAAGGTCACGGTCCCGCACGAGGACTTCCTCGCGAAGGTCCGCGCCTGCCGCTACGCCTTCCTCGAGATGGGCGTCGACAACGGCATCATCGTCACCCGCACCGACAGCCTGGGCGCCGGCCTGACTAAGCAGATCGCGGTCAGCCACACGCCGGGCGACATCGGCGACCAGTACAACAGCTTCCTGGATTGCGAGGAGATCGCGCCCGCCGACATGAAGAACGGCGACGTGGTCCTGAACCGCGGCGGCAAGCTGCTGCGTCCGAAGCGCCTGCCGTCCAACCTCTTCCAGTTCCGGGAAGGCACGGGCGCGGACCGCTGCGTCCTCGACTGCATCACCTCGCTGCAGAACGGCGCCGACCTGCTTTGGATCGAGACGGAAAAGCCCCACATCGAGCAGATCGCCTCGATGGTCGACCGCATCCGCGAAGTCATCCCGAACGCCAAGCTGGCCTACAACAACAGCCCGTCGTTCAACTGGACCCTGAACTTCCGCCAGCAGGTCTACGACGCCTGGCAGTCGGCCGGTAAGGATGTCTCGTCCTACGACCGCGCGGGCCTGATGAGCGCCGACTACGACGCCACCGAACTGGCGGCTGAGGCCGACGAGCGGATCCGGACCTTCCAGCGCGACAGCGCCAAGCGCTCGGGCATCTTCCACCATCTGATCACGCTGCCGACCTACCACACGGCCGCGCTCAGCACGGACAACCTGGCGAAGGAATACTTCGGCGACGCCGGCATGCTCGGCTACGTCGCGGGCGTCCAGCGCAAGGAAATCCGCCAGGGCATCGCCTGCGTGAAGCACCAGAACATGTCCGGTTCGGACATCGGCGACGACCACAAGGAATACTTCGCCGGCGAGGCGGCTCTGAAGGCCGGCGGCGCGCACAACACGATGAACCAGTTCGCCTAACCGCGCGCTCGTTCTCGCGTCGAAAGGGCGGCCTGGGATGTCTCGGGCCGCCCTCTTTTTTCCTGCTATGGCTTGAGGCCGCGCGCGCTGCCGCCAGCCAGTCGAGAGTTCAAGATGGACATCACCGCCAACCTCGCCGTCGATGACCTGCTGCACGCGTTCGTCGAGACTGAGCTGCTGCCGGATACCGGCGTCGGCCCGCAGGCGTTCTGGAACGCCCTGGAGGCGATCCTCGCCGACTTCGCGCCGAAGAACCTGGAGCTCCTGCGCCGTCGCGACGAACTGCAGGTCCTGATCGACGGCTACTGGCGCGAACGCCGCGGCAAGCCGGTGGACGTGGCCGAGGAGACCGCCTTCCTGCGCGAGATCGGCTACCTGCTGCCGGAACCCGAAGCGTTCCGGATCGGCACCCGCGGCGTCGATCCCGAGATCGCGGTCACCGCCGGGCCGCAGCTGGTGGTGCCGGTGTCCAACGGCCGCTACGCGCTCAACGCCGCCAACGCCCGGTGGGGCAGCCTGTACGACGCGCTCTATGGCACTGACGCGATCGAGCCGCCGACGGGGACCAAGGGCTACGATCCCGCGCGCGGCGCCAAAGTGATCGCCTTCGCCCGCAACCTGCTGGATCGTGTGGCGCAGCTGGCCGAGGGGTCCCACGCCGACGCGACGGCCTATTCGGTGGCGGACGGCGCGCTGGTCGTCACGCTGAAGGATGGTCGCAAGGTGGGCCTGTCCGCCGAGGGCCAGTTCGCGGGTTGGCGCGGCGAGGCCGATGCGCCCGCGGCGGTGCTGCTGAAGCACAATGGCCTGCACCTGGAGATCCAGATCGACCGGGCCAGCAACATCGGCAAGGACGACGCGGCCGGCGTGGCCGACGTGCTGGTCGAGGCGGCGCTGACGGCGATCCAGGACTGCGAGGACTCCGTCGCGGCCGTCGACGCCGAGGACAAGGTGGGCGTCTACCGCAACTGGCTAGGCCTGATGCGGGGCGACCTGGCGGCCAGCTTCCAGAAGGGCGGCAGAACCGAGACCCGTCGGCTCGACGAGGATCGCACCTACCGCGCGGCCCAGGGCGGGGAGCTGACCCTGAAGGGTCGCTCGCTGATGCTGGTCCGCAACGTGGGCCACCACATGACCACCGACATGGTCCGCCTGGGCGGCGAGCCGGTGTTCGAGACGGCGGTCGACGCGCTGATCACGGTCACCGCCGCCCTGCACGACATCAAGGGCGCCCAGCGCAACAGCGCCGTGGGCTCGGTCTACGTCGTGAAGCCCAAGATGCACGGGCCGGACGAGGTGGCCCTGGCGGTGCGCCTGTTCGACCTGGTCGAGGATGCGCTCGGCCTGCCGCGCAACACGGTCAAGATCGGCATCATGGACGAGGAGCGGCGGACCAGCGCCAACCTCAAGGCCTGTATCTTCGCCGCCAAGGACCGGGTGGTGTTCATCAACACCGGCTTCCTGGACCGCACCGGCGACGAGATCCACACGGCCATGGAGGCCGGCCCGGTGGCCCGGAAGGACGCCATCAAGGCCGAACCCTGGCTGCCCGCCTACGAGAAGCGCAACGTCGAGATCGGCCTGGCCACCGGCTTCCAGGGCCGCGCCCAGATCGGCAAGGGCATGTGGGCCGCGCCCGACATGATGAAGGACATGCTGGCCGCCAAGATCGGGCATCCGAAGGCCGGCGCGAACACCGCCTGGGTGCCGTCGCCGACGGCGGCGGTGCTGCACGCCTTGCACTACCACGAGGTCGACGTCCCGGCCCTGCAGACCGCCATGGGCACGACGGCCGCCACCGGGCTGACCGAACTGCTGACGCCGCCGCTGGCGAAGTCGAATTGGAGCCCGGCCGACGTGCAGCAGGAGCTGGACAACAACGCCCAGGGCATCCTGGGCTATGTGGTCCGCTGGATCGACCAGGGCGTCGGCTGCTCCAAGGTGCCGGACATCCACAACGTGGGCCTGATGGAGGACCGGGCTACGCTCCGGATCTCCAGCCAGCACATCGCCAACTGGCTGCACCACGGCGTCTGCACCGAAGCGCAGGTGCGCGAGACGATGGCCCGGATGGCCAAGGTGGTGGACGGCCAGAACGCCGACGACCCGCTCTACACGCCCATGGCCGGCAATCCCGACAGCGTCGCCTACCAGGCCGCGCTCGAGCTGGTGTTCAAAGGCCGGGAGCAGCCCAACGGCTACACCGAGCACGTCCTCACCCGCCGCCGCCGCGAGCGGAAGGCGCAGGGGGTTCGGGCGACCGAGACGGCTTGAGAGTTCCCTCTTCGGAGGGAGGGTGGGGGCGCAGGCCCAAAGCCTTTGAGCCGGGCGCCAGTCCCTGCGCCCCCACCTAATATTCGCGGACTACTTCTTCACCCAGCCGCCACCGGCCGGCTTGTAGTACTCGCCGGGCTTCAGCCGGCTCTGCACCACCTGCGTATAGGCCGACGCGCCGGCCGCCTCGACCGAGACGCCGTTCTTGGCGGCGGCCTGGCGATAGAGGGCCGCGCGGCCCTGGTTGATGTCGTCGACGGCGGCCTTCAGGGGCGGGTCCGACGAAGGCTTCACGAAGCCCAGGAAGCCGTCGGCCTGCTCGCCCACGATCCCCTGCGCCTTGGCGGCGTCGACGGCGGCCTTGGAGTCCATGGCCTGGGCCACGGCCGGCGTCGCGGCGAGGGCGGCCAGGACGGCGGCGGCGATGTTGAAATGGTCTTTCATGGTCTTTCCCCTCTTAGAAGAGGTTGGGGTTCTTCTGGATGAGGGCCTTGACGTCCTCGTCCAGCTGCAGCCGGACGTTGGCGTCCAGCTTGGCGTAGATGTTGATGGGCGCGACCTCGACCCGAACGGTCGGGGTGCAGGCCGCGAGGCTCGTGGAGGCGAGCGCGGCCAGCAGCACGGCTCTCATGGGGCGGTCTCCGTCATCATGGGTCCTTTCTGAAGCTTCACGGCTGAAGCGGACCTGAACTCTTCGCCTTCTGATATTCGGCGTAGTCCGAGAGCAGGTCGTCCAGATTGAGGGTGGTGTCGAGGGTCAGGTTGACGCCCGTCCCCGACGGCAGTGGCAGGGGCTTGCCCAGGAAGCGCCGGTTGATGAGGTCCATCAGCGTCAGCTTGATCTTCTGATTGGTGGGCGGGTCGTGTCGACCGACGATGTGGAACAGCACGCCCAGGCGCCCGTCCGGCTGGCTGGCGACGCTGGCTTCCAGCTTGTCGAAGGCCAGGTTCTCCATCGCCTGGTAGGCGAAGTCGGTGAAGGTGGAATTCGGATCGGGCACGGCGGGCGTGGCCGGCGGGGTGTCGGTGCTCACGCCGGTCAGAGCCGAGCGGTCGATCGAGATGCGGCCGGCTTGGATGGCGTGCAGCTCGCCGCCCGAGATGCGCACCTTGTTTCCGGTCATGTCGAACGGGATCTTGCCGGTCACCTTCGCATCCAGCTCGACCTTGTCGCCGAACGGCGAGGCCTCGACCAGGTCGTGGAGTTGCACGCCCTCGAGGATGAGGACGCCGCGGATCGGCGCGTCTGGGACCAGGGGAATCTCAAGGGTTTCCACGCGCACTTTGCCGCCGCCGACATCCGCCTCGCCGCCGTCGACCTTCAGGAGGTTGTCGACCACGCCGTAGGTGGCGCGCAGGTTTTCGAGCAGCAGGGGCCCCTGGACCTGCTCGATGGTGATCTGCTGCCCGGGCGCGGCGGTGAGCGGAGCCAGGCTGGAGAAGACCAGTTCGCCCTTGAGGCCCTTCACGGGGCCGGCCGGGCTCTGGAAGTCGAGGCGCGGGATGTTGACGACGCCGTTGCTGGTCGAACCCGCCGGCGTCCAGTCGAAGCGGCCCTTGAACTTCGCCTGGCCGACCACCGGCGAGCCAACCGCGGCGGCCAGCGGCGAAATCTGCGCCGGCTGCAGCCCGCCCTCGTCGAAATTCAGCATCTCGGTCTCGATGACCACCACGCCCAGGCCGAGGCGTCCATCCTGGGTGACGAGCGCGTTGCCCAGCGGCGCGCCGCTCGGCATCCGGAAATCGAGGTCGGCGCGCCAGATGAACTCCGACAGGCTGGCGTCGCCGGTCATCATGAAGGGGTTGAAGCGCTTGTCGGCGCCGGTGTCTTCCTGGCGGGCCGTGTCGATGTGGGCCTGGACGGCGACCTTGCCCCGGCGGCTCTCGGCGACGAAGCGGGCGGCTCCGTCGGTGACCCGGCCCTGGATGAAAGGCGCGGACGCGGTCGCGGCCTCGACGCGGCCGGCGATCCGCCAGTCCGCGCCCGTCATCCGGAACAGCGGCCCGCCTGTGGGGCAAAGGCGGCCCGACAGGCGCTCGATGTCGTTGGCCCCGAAGTCGAGGCGTTCGGCCTTCGCGGGGATGCAGCGGTCGGCGATGAAGGTGACGCCGCCGTTCACGATCTGCAGCCGGCCGGACGCGTCGAGATCGGCGCCCTGGACAAAGCCCACCGATGCGCGGGCGTGAACACGCCCGGACGCGACCGCCCCGCCCTCCACGAGGGTGAGCTTCGCCACATCGGCCTCGACCGCCGGCAGGCCACCGCCCTTCACGTTGAGCCGGAAGGCGTCGCCGTGCGGCCCTAGCAGGGGGGAGGCGCCGCGGGCGGCGAGTTCGGCCACGCCGCCGCCCGCCATGGCGAGCCGGATGGGTTGGGGCAGGCCGATCGCGCCCTGGCCCTCGGTGAAGCGCAGCGAGACGGCCGGGGCCGCGAAGCGGAAGCTGCGGGCCGCGCGTTTTATGGCGGCCATATCGGCCGCGTCCTGCGCCGTGACCGCGCCGAGGCCGGCCCAGCCACCGCGTCCCACCGCCGAGGCGGCCAGCTTCACGTCGATCCCGCCGCCGGCGGCAGCCACGGGGCCGTTGGCCGTGAGCCAAACCGCATCGAGGCGCAGGTCGCCGCTCCGGACACCCTCGACGCCTCCATTGAACTTCAGCGTCGCCGCCACGCGGTCGCCGTCCTTGCGGGCCCAGGCGAAGTCGTTGAGCACGGCCGAGGCGCGGATCGCCCGGGCCTCGGTGGCGCCGAAGCGGCCGGCCGTGGCGGTTAGGCTGGTGGTCGCGCGGCCCGTGACGAGCAGGTCTGGGATCCAGCCGCGGGCCTGCCCGGTGAGTCCGGCCTTCAGCTCGGCCTCATCGAGCGCCTGGCCGGCGACCGTGACTTTGCGGCCCGTCAGGGTGAGGCCCGCCACCACCGCGCCGTCGCCGCGCTGCTTCTGGAGGTCCGGATAGGGCAGGTCGGCCGTGAGGGTCAGGCGGCCGTCGCCCACCTCGGCCGCTGCGGTCTTGGCCCCAACCACCGGCGCGGCCAGGGAGACGGCGATGCGGCCGGCGCGGGTGACGGCGCGTAGCGCGCCGGCGCCAAGGCTGACGTCGAAGTCGGGGCTGCGCAGCCGCGCGGGGGCCGAGGTCGCGCTCAGGGTCTGCAGCTTTCCCTCGGATACGAGGGCGTCGGCGGCTAGCCGCAGCGGGCCATAGTCGGTGGCAAGCACCAGGACGCCGCCGTCGATCCGGATCAGCGGCTGGGTGGCGTTAGGCTGGGGCGGGCGGCGCAGGAACTCCTGGACGATGGGGTCGAGGGCGCCGACGTGCAGGCCATCGCGGCGGAGCTGGGCGCGCAGGACCGGCTTCTTCAGGGTGACCGAGACCACCTCGATGCCGGTGATGCGGGCGCGGTAGCGCACCTCGGCGCGTTCGGCCGCGAAGTCCGGGTTGTTCGGGTCGCCGATCCGCAGCCGCGCCGTGAATGTGGTGGGGCCGAAGGCCTCGACCTGCGCGTCGGCGGGTATGCCGCGAGACTGGAGCCAGCCGGTGAGCGCCTCGCGGGCGATGGTCTTGCGGTTGAACCAGGCCAGGGCGACGGCGGCCAGCAGCACACAGGCGATCACCACCAGAAGGCGGATGGTCGTGCGGGCGGGTCGCGGCGGGCGTCGCGGTGTCTCGGCGTCGGTCACAGGCTGCGGTTCAATGAAGTTCGTCCCCTCAATAGAGGGAATCGCGTTGGGACCGTGACTGTTCCGTTCGGGGGGCGTGGCTGAATACTGCACGCGGCTAGGGCGGACGCTTCTTGCCGCGCGACGGGCCACATGGACCAGCACGCACCACACGGAGTCCCCCGCTCGTCACGGCCGGGCTCGACCCGGCCATCCAGACACGCCGGCGAGGGAAGGACGCGCATCGGCGCTACGGCGGGCCATAGGAACCGTCGGCGTTTCTGGATCCCCGGGACAAGCCCGGGGATGACGATCCGAAAATAGGGGGAGACGAGGGGCGTGCGGGGCGCTTCGCCCTTAGCCCGCGCCCTTCCAGGGCGGCTCGGCGTAGCCTTCGAGGTCTTCGAGCCAGGGCTTGATGACGGCGGCGTCGACCGGGGGCAGGTCGCGCCAGCGGGGGACGTTGTCGGGGTTGAGCCCGAAGTCCTCGCAGACCTGGGCGACCTGGTCGTCGAGGTCGCGGGTGACGAAGTCGTCGTCGCAGCGGGCGTCGGCCAGCCAGTGCTCGAGGTGGCGGTAAAACTCGCCCTCGAGCTCGCGCTCGGATTCCAGCTCGCTCTTCTCGAAGCCCTCGGTCCAGATCAGCCGGCGCACGGCGGTGCGCAACTCGTCGGCGCGGGCGTCGGCGGCCGCGATGTCGCGCGGGAACGACCGGCGGGGCGGCGGGTCTTCGTGCGGGGGATGGAGGACGGCCTCGCGCCGGGCCTCGTGGGCGGCTTCGCGCGCCTCGCGGGAGGCCAGGCGTTCCAGCCGCTCGTGCAGGGCCAGGGACTGGCGCACCGAGCGGGACATCCGCTGGTAGGTGCGGCCCTTCTCGGCCTCCTCCGGCGTGTCGATGGCGGCCAGGTAGCTGGCGTGCGCGGCCTTGGCGGCGACGAGGTCGAGCTCGGCCAGCTCGCCCAGCATCTGCTGGCGCCGTTCGGAGATGTGCGCGGCCTGCGACATGAACATATGAAGAACATACGCATGCGGACGGCGTCAAAGTTGTTCGTGCTTTTTCTTCTCCTCTCCCACAGCGCTGCCGCGGCTGGGAGAGGAGCTTGGCCTACCCCCACCGCTCCCGGTCGGCGTGGTCCTGGGCGGTGGGTTCGATCCAGCGGGCGCCGTCGGGGCCGTGTTCCTTCTTCCAGAAGGGCGCGCGGCTCTTGAGATAGTCCATCAGGAAGTCGCAGGCCTCGAAGGCGGCTCGGCGGTGGCCGGCGGCGGTCGCGACGAAGACGATGGGCTCGCCGGGGCCGATCTTCCCGACCCGATGCAGGATGGCCAGGTCGTGCAAGCCGAAGCGTTCGCGGGCCTGCTCGGCGATGCGGCCGATCTCGGTCTCGGTGAAGCCCGGGTAGGCCTCCAACTCCAGGACCGTCGTCGCGCCCTGCTCGGCCCGGGCGAGCCCGGTGAAGGTGGCCACGGCGCCCGTCTCGCTGCGCCCGCGGGTGAACATCGTCAAGAGGGCGCCGGGATCGAAGGACTGTTCCGTGAGGACGATCATCCTTCTACGTTCCCTTCGGAGCGACGAAGGGCCGGGCGTACCTTCCCAAGGCTTGGCGAACGCGGATCATCCGCCACTCATGGGCGGCAGGAAGGCGACCTCGCTGGCGGCCGACAGCGCCGGATCGCCGCGCACCAGGGCCTGGTCCACCGCCACCTGCACGCCGGGGCCGCCGAGGGCCGCGCCTAGGGCGGCGTCCTCGTCCGCGAGGAGGGATCGGAGCGCCGAGAGCGAGGCCGCCTCCACGTTGCGCTCGCGCCATCCGGCGAGGTCGCGCAGGGGACCGAACAGCAGGACGCGGGCCATGGATCAGCCGCCGGTGGTGGACATGTGCCGCGCCACGGCCGGCCGGGCGCGGGCGATCTGGAAGTCGTGGCCCTTGGGTTTGCCCAGAATCGCCTGGCGGATCACGGCGGCGAGATCGGCGTCGGTGGCGCCAGACCGCAGCACGGCCCGGAGGTCGGTGGCGTCCTCCTGTCCCAGGCAGGTGTGCAGCGTGCCCGTGCAGGTGAGGCGCACGCGGTTGCAGGCCTCGCAGAAATTGTGGCTGAGCGGGGTGATGAAGCCCAGGCGGCCGCCGGTCTCCGCCACGCGGACGTAGCGCGCCGGGCCGCCGGTGGAGAACGGCAGGTCCTCGAGCGTCCAGAAGCTTTCCAACTTGGCGCGAACCTCCCGAAGCGAGAGGAACTCGTCGGTGCGGTCGACGTCGACCTCGCCCATCGGCATGGTCTCGATCAGGGTGATGTCGCAGCCCCGGCCATGCGCCCAGGCGACCAGATCGGGGATCTCGGCGGCGTTGGCGTCGCGCAGCGCCACCGCGTTGATCTTGACCGCGAGGCCGGCGTCCTGGGCGGCCGACACGCCAGCCAGCACCTTGGCCAGGTCGCCGCCGCGGGTGAGCGTGCGGAACAGCTCGGGCCTAAGCGTGTCGATGGAGACGTTGATCCGGCGGACGCCCGCATCGGCCAGCTGCCCCGCGAGCTCGGTCAGGCGGGTGCCGTTGGTGGTGAGGGTGAGTTCGTCGAGGGCGCCGGTGGAAAGGTGGCGGCCCAGGCTGCGCACCAGGTCGAGCATGCCCTTGCGCACCAGGGGCTCGCCGCCGGTGAGCCGCAGCTTTCGGGTCCCCAGGCCCACGAAGGCGGTGGCGATGCGGTCCAGCTCCTCGAGCGTCAGCACCTGCGCCTTGGGCAGGAAGGTCATGTGCTCGGCCATGCAGTAGAGGCAGCGCAGGTCGCACCGGTCGGTGACCGAGAGACGCAAATAGGTCACCGTCCGGCCAAGGCCGTCGATGAGCGGGGCCGTGGCCCGGGCGCCGATGTCGTCGTAGGGCGTCATCCGTGACGCAAGATAGGGGGGATTGGGGCGTGGCGACAGGGGACAGCTTCGTCGCGGTTGTGCTCGCAGCGGGTTCGGCGACGCGGTTCGGCGGGGGCAAGCTGCTCGCCGACTGGCGGGGCGCGCCGCTGCTGCACAGCGCGCTGGCGGCGGCGCGGGCCGCGCCTGTGGCATCGGTGACCGTCGTGACCGGCGCCGACGCAGAGGCGGTCGGGACCTGCGCGCGGGCCTTCGATCCCGACGTGCGGCTGGTGCATGCGGCCGATCACGCCGAGGGCATGGCCGCCTCGCTGCGGGCGGGGATCGCCGCCCTGCCGGCGGGGACGCGGGGCGCGTTCGTGTTCCTGGGGGACATGCCGCGCGTGCCGCATTCGGTGCTGGCGCCCCTGGCGGCGGCGGTGAGCGCGGGCGCGCCGGCCGCCGCGCCCGCGTTCGCGGGGCGGCGGGGCAATCCGGTCGTGCTGGGGCGCGAGCTGTTCGCGCAGGTCGCGATGCTGACAGGCGATGTCGGCGCCCGGCGCGTCCTGGAGGGACTGGGCGCGCGGTTGGCCCTCGTCGAGGCCCCCGACGACGGGGTGCTGTTCGACGTGGACGAGCGGACCGACCTTTCGGGGCGCTAGACCCTCACGTCCACCTGCTGCGGAGCGGACGGCTGAATCCGAACTTGGTCGGCGATGTTGAGTGTCTTCACCGCCGCCGCGATCGTCTGAGCCACCTGCACCGAAGTCGGCAGGGTGAAGGGCATCCATAGCCCCGAGCCGGAATTTCTTAGCTGCACGCTGACCATAGCGTTCTGCCTCGACATTCTGGCGGAGACCATAAAACGCAACCTCTTAACCGTGGGTTAATCAGATCCTCAATTGCCGGTTGAGGAAGCATATGTCGCAGGCGTGTGCGCCGCACCCTCCTCGGAGAGGCCCTAGCGGCCTCACGTCACTCGGCGATCCGCGTTCGCGCGACGCGATACGCGACCCGCGCACGGACTTGCGGCGCTCCACCATGGCGCGCATGCTGAAGCTATGGTTCGCCTTTCTCGTGCGCTGATCCTGGGCCTCGCGCTGGCCACTCTCGGCGGTGGCGCCCTGGCCCGCGACTACATCGTGGTGGCGTCGGACGATCCGTCCATCGCCCGCGGAACATCCTACGACGGGGGCGCGAAGGTGGCGCTGGCGCCCGGCCGGACGCTGGTGCTGATGCATGCGTCGGGCGACACCGTGCGTCTGAAGGGCGCCCCGGGCGGCGTGACGGCGCCGAAGCGCCAGGCCGGCCAGGCCGAGGCCGAGCGGCTGGCGGTGCTCAGGGTGATCGTTGCGCCGCCCGAACGCCAGGCGCGCACGGCCCTATACGCCACCCGCACCCGCGCCGGAATCTGCCCCGAGGCCGACGCGATCAAGACGCTGGATGCGATCGTCCAGGTGCACCAGGGCGGTTGCGCGTCCGAAGCGGCGCAGGCGCTGGAGGCCTGGGTCGCCTCTCACCCGCCGACCGACGCCTGATCCAGGAAATCCCTGGAAATATCATAGGTTAAGCTTGGACGGTCGGGAGCCCGACGGTTCGAAAAAAGTCCTACGGCCACGCCGAACCAGATGGCGGCTGAGGCCTTTACTGGGCGCAGCGCCGACCGTGATGGACGCTGTCGCAGAAGCAATCAGGAAGGACGAACCATGGGCCAGGACAACAACATGAACCAAGGTCAGAACGACCAGACCCGCCGCCCGCAGCAGCAGGACAACAACGCCCAGCAGCAGCAGCCCAACCAGCAGAACCAGCAGGGCGACCGTGGCGGCCAGCAAGGCGGCCAACAGGGTCAGCAGGGCGGTCAAGGCCAGCAGAACCAGGCTGGGCAAGCCGGCCAGTCCGGCATGGGCGGCCAGAACCAGGGCGGCCAAGGCGGCCAGAACAACACCTGATCGGGCAGGCTTCCCTCGGCTCAGCCGGGGGAAGCCGCTCAAGCGTGGAGCCGGCGGTTCAGGTCGCCTCGACCGGAGCCGGCTCCCGCGTTCGCTCGAAGGCGCGCTAGGCGCCCCGGGCCACGAACCACCCGTTGCGGAAGCCCTCGGACGCCTTGCCATAGGCGAAGGGCCGTCCCTCGGGCGTCAGCACCGTTCCGCCCGCCGCCTCGAGCACGGCGTGTCCGGCGGCGATATCCCATTCCATGGTCGGGCCGTGCCGTGGGTAGACGTCCGCCGAACCCTCGGCGATGCGGCAGAACTTGATCGACGAGTCCATCGGCTCGCGCAGGTTGAAGCCGTACTCGTTGGCGAGCTTGACGGCGACCTCCTCCTTCATCGTGTGGCTTACCAGGGCCACGGCGGCGCCCTTGGGCCAGGGCCGCGCGACCACCTGGGCAGCCGGGCCTCCGTTCACGCGCTTCCAGGCCTTGCCGCCCTTGGTGAACCAGGTCTCGCCCGTGGGCGGCGCGCTGACGGCGCCGGCGACGGGGCGGCCGTCCTGGATCAGCCCGATGTTCACCGTGAAGTTCGGGTCCCCGCGCACGAAGGCCTTGGTGCCGTCCAGAGGGTCGACAAGGAAGAAGCGAGGCCCGATGGCGTCGGGCGTGCCGAACTCGCTGGCGTCCTCTTCGGAAATCACCGGCACGTCCGGGAAGCGCCGCGCCAGATGCTCCAGGATGAGTTTCTCGCCGCGCTGGTCGGCCTCGGTGACCGGGCTCTCGTCGGCCTTGGTCAGCACCTCGACGCCCGAGCGCCACAGCGGAAGGATGAGGGCCGCGGCCGCCTCGCAGATCTCGGCGAGGATCTCGCCCACATTTTCGTCGCTCAAGTCGCCCTCGGCTATTTTCGGGGATCGTCGCCCACGAACAGCAGGGTCACGACGCCCGCGTCGATCGTCCGCTTGCCCGCGTGCTCGAAGTTCACGGTGACCCTGCGCCCGGCGACCGACTGCACCTGGCCCAGCCCCCACGCGCTCTCGGTCGGGTGACGCACCAGCACGCCGGGCTCCAGGAACGGATCCCAAAACCTGTCCATGGCCGGGTCTATTAGAGAGGCCCAGGCGTTTCCCCAAGGCGCAAATCGCGCCAAGGTCGGGCTCCATGACCGAGACTCCCGAACTCGCCGTGCGCCCCGCCGAGCTGGCCGCCTACCTGGCCGCGCGGATGTGTCACGACTTCATCAGCCCGGCGAGCGCCATCTCCTCGGGGTTGGACCTCCTGGAGGATCCTTCCGCGCAAGACATGCGCGAGGAGGCGATGGGGCTGATCACCTCGTCGGCGAAGAAGCTGGCGGACCTCCTGTCGTTCTGCCGCGTGGCCTTCGGCGCGTCGGCGTCGGCCGAGACGTTCGACGCGCGCGACCTGGAGCGTCTGGCGCAGGGCGTCTTCGCCCATATGCGCGCCGAGCTGGAATGGATGGTCGACACCCCGGCGGTGAACAAGCCCACGGCGCGAACCCTGCTGAACCTGGCGCAGATGGCCGGGGCCGCCCTGCCGACCGGCGGCGTGGCGAAGGTGCGGGCGGTGCAGGAAGGCGTCTCGGTCGCGGTCGCCATCGAGTCGACCGGCCCGCGCGCGCGGCTGCGGCCCGAGGTGCTGGCGGGGCTGCAGGGCCAGGCCCTGGGCGAGGGGCTGCACGGCCACTGGGTGCAGGCCTACTATGTCCACCTGTTCGTGCAGGATGCGGGCGGACGGGTGTTCGCCGACGTGCAGGACGACCGGGTGATCTTCGCGGCCACCCTGCCGGCCGGCTGACGCGGCATTCTGCGCCGGGCCACACCCGGCGTTAACCAACTCGGCGCGAAGTACGCTCCTGATTTCCCGGAGCGAGCCTTGAAGACCTGCCTCGTCGTCGACGACAGCCGCGTGATCCGCAAGGTCTCGCGCCGGATCCTCGAGGACCTGGGCTTCGAGGTGGCCGAGGCCGCCGACGGCGTCGAGGCCATGGCCTGGTGCACCGCCGTCATGCCCGACGCGATCCTGCTCGACTGGCGGATGCCGGCGATGGACGGGCTGGAGTTCGTCAAGAAGCTGCGCGAGCAGCCCGGCGGCGACGCGCCCAAGGTGCTGTTCTGCAGCGTCGAGAACGACCTGGAGGCGATCCGGGAGGCCCTGGACGCCGGGGCCGACGAATTCATCATGAAGCCGTTCGACGGCGCGATCATCGCCGGCAAGCTGGACTACCTGGGGCTCACCGCATGATCCCCGCCCAGGACCGCGCCTACGTGGCCACGCTATGCCTGACGCGGGCCGGCCTCCTGGTCGACCCCGAGAAGGCCTATCTGATCGAGAGCCGGCTGGCGCCCCTGGCCCGGCGCGAATGCTTCAGCTCGACCGAGGCGTTCATCGACGCCCTGCGCCACGGCGCCGACGACCGGCTCGTCTGGGCCGCCGTCGAGGCGATGGCCCTGCCGGAGAGCGAATTCTTCCGCGACCACCGGGTTTTCGCCGAGCTGGCGGACGAGGTGGTGCCGGCCCTGGCCCAGCGTCGCGAGGGCCAGCCGGTGCGGATCTGGAGCGCCGCCTGCGGCACGGGGCAGGAGATCTATTCGCTGGCCATGCTGCTGGCCGACGCCAAGGACATCGGCCCGGTGGAGCTGTTTGCCTCGGACCTGTCGGAGCGCAGCCTGGAGAAGGCCCAGGCCGGACGATACTCGCAATTCGAGGTGCAGCGCGGCCTGCCGGCGCGGATGCTGGTGCGCCACTTCGAGAAGGACGGCGAATGGTTCGCCCTCTCGCCCCGGGTGCGCCAGATGGTGCGCTGGCGGCGGGTGAACCTGATGGACGACCTGTCGCGGCTGGGCCAGTTCGACCTGATCCTGTGCCGCAATGTCCTGAACCAGATGGCACCCGAGGCGGCGTCGCGCGCGCTCGGGCAGATCGAGGGCGCCCTGGCGCCCGGCGGCGGCCTGCTGCTGGGCCGCAACGACAACGCCGGCAAGGCCTTCGTCCGCGCCGCGCCCGACATGGACCTCTACGCGGCCCTGCGGCCGGCGGCCTGAACAAGAAAAAGCCCCGGCGCTCGCGCGCCGGGGCCTGTTCCTGGAATGGGCTCGACGCCTAGTTCTTGGCGTCTTCGGCGGTGCTGGTCACGGCCTCGCCGGCGGACTTCACGTCCTTGCCCGCGCCGGACACGGTGTTGCAGGCGGTGGCGGCGAGGCTGGCGGCCAGAACGGCCAGCAGAACGACTTTACGCATGGTGGATCTCCCGGGCTTCATAAGGTCCCGGCGGCAACGCTTCAGGCGGCCGCCTGGTTCCCAGGCGAGGTGGGCTCGACACGGTCGGCGGCCGGTGTCGGGAAGATCAGCCGCGCGGTGACCCCGCCGGCCTCGTTGCGCACGAGCTCGGCGCGGCCGCGCAGCTGGCGCGCGAAGGCGGTCATCAGGGTGCGGCCGACCCCGGAGGAGACCAGGGCACTCTCCTCGACCTGCCCGTCGTCGCTGATCTCGAGCTCGGCTTCCTCGCCATGGACGGTGAAGTTGACCCGCAGCGTACCGCCGCGCGCGGCGAAGGCGTGCTTCTGGGCATTGGTGATGGCCTCGACGGCGAACAACGCCAGCGGGGCGAGGCGGTCGGGGTCGATGACCAGCGGATCGACCTTCAGCTCGGTGCGAACCGCCAGCCCGTGCGACAGCTCGCCGTTGACCAGCTGGGCCGTGAGCTCCTCGAGGAACGGCCGCAGGTCGACGCGCTTCAGATCGGGCCCCTGGTAGAGGGCGCGGTAGATCAGGGCGAGCGCGGTGATCCGCTGGCGCGTGTCGCTCATGGCCGAGCGGGCGGCGGGATCGACCAGCGAGCGCTGCTGCATGTTCAGCAGGCTGGAGATGACCTGGAGGTTGTTCTTCACCCGGTGGTGGATCTCGCGCATCAGCGCGTCCTTCTGGGCGAGGCTGTCGCGCAGCGAGGCGTCGCGGCCGACGATGGCGTCGGCCATGTCCTCCAGGGTCTCGGCCAGCTCGCGGATCTCGGGCGGCATCTGCTCGGCCTGCACCGGACGCACGCTGAGGCGGCCGCGGGCGTAAAGGGCGGCGATCCGCTGGAGGTAGGCGATCCAGCGGACGACGACGCGGTCGGTCACGGCCGAGACGGCGATCAGCGCCAACAGGAAGGTGAGCAGCGGGAAGACGATGCCGGTCAGCGGGTTGAGCCGCGCCCACGAGAGGATGCCCGGCGAGGCGGCCGACAGCACGACATAGACCTCGTCGCCCACCACCGGGGCGGCGGAATAGACCCGCCGGCGACCCAGGCCGTCCTGGCCATACCAGACCAGGGTGCCGCGGGCCTCGACCTTGGCGCGCCAGTCCGCCGGCAGCCGCGGGAAGGCGCCCGCGTCGGTGAAGGTGATGTAGCGGCCGGTCTTTTCCACCAGACCCACCTCGGCGCCCTTGGGCAGCGAGGGGTCGTTGACCTGGGGCTGCAGGCTGGTGAGCGCGATCACCGCGGCGAAGGCGCCGTCGAAGGCTCCGTCCTCGCCGGTGGCCCGAGCCGCCGTGAGGATCGCGGGCTCCTCGGCGTAGGCCGAGCCCGGGTCCCGAGTGATCGAGATGGAGCCGCCCTGCGCGAGCTGCCGGAACCACGGCCGTTCGGCGCGACCCAGGTCCGCGGGCACGCCGCCGGCGGCGCAGACCACGCGCCCCTGGCGATCGAACCGGATCAGGTTCAGGTAGCCGGGGATGCGGGTCGTGACCTGGGCCAAGCGCTTCTGGCACTGGAAGCCGATCGCGCCGGGCGCCAGCGTCTGCAGCAGGACGTCGGCGCTTTCCATGCGGGCGCGGGCGGTCGCGGCGCTGCGCTCGGCGGCGAAGCCGAGGTTCTGGCGCAGCTCGCGGCCCTCGCGCTGGAAGCCGATGGCCGACTGCAGCGCGCCAAGCACTAGCACGGGCAGCAGGGCTGCCGCCAGGGCGGCGATCAAGCGGACCCGGATCGTGCTCAACGAACCGGTGGGAAAACCTACCATTGCGGAAACCGTCCTACCGGACGGTGCTTAGACGCTCCGCGTCGGCCAGGATAGAACGCATCGCGTCCCCCGCGGCCGCGCCGTCCCGCTCGTAGGCCCCGTCCTCGAGGATGGCGTGCAGAGCGCGCCGGGCCCGGCTGACCCGACTCTTCACCGTCCCCACCGCGCAGCCGCAGATCTCGGCCGCTTCCTCGTAGGCGAAGCCGCCGGCGCCCACCAGGATCAGCGCCTCGCGCTGTTCGGCGGGCAGCATGGCCAGGCCCTGGCGGAGTTCGTCGAGCGCGACGGGCGCCTCGGGATCGTCCACCGCCACCAGTGTCCGCTCGGCGGCCTCCTGGTCGAGCTGGCTCTGGCGCCACGAGCGGCGCTTTTCCGAATAGAACTGGTTGCGCAGGATCATGAAGGTCCAGGCCTTCATGTTCGTGCCCATCTGGAAACTGGCGCGCGCATCCCACGCCTTCATCATGGCGTCCTGCGCCAGGTCGTCGGCGGCGGTGGGATCGCCGCACAGGGTGCGGGCGAAGGCGCGCAGGTGTGGGATGAGCTGGACCAGCTCACGCTTGAAGGCGGCGTCTTCCGCGGCGGTGCGCGGGGCGCGGACCTTTTCGGCGCGCTTTTCGGCAGAGGCTTCCATCAAGCCTTCTCCGAGCCACGTTCGTCGGCGCGACGCAGGATTTCCAGGAATTCATCCGGGACCTCCTCGTTCACCACCTCGTCGAACATCTGACGCAGGCGCACGCCAATCGCCTGCTGACGCAGGCGGGCTTCATCAAGAGCTGCGGAGGCCTTCCGGCGCTCCGCTGTTGGACGCTGTTCGATCATTTCGTCGGCGCTTCGCTCACGCGAAGTCCGCCCCCTCTCGTGTTCCTTGCGACTGCTCAACGCCCTCGTCCGAATTCGGGTTCCCTTGCGGCGTGGAACAAGATGCGGAAAACCGCGCCACATGGGAACCGGTTCCCTTGCATGACGTTTTCGGTTCATCATGGGGTTCGGCCGGGGGAAGAAGCCTTCGCACCGGGCTGCCGTGTTCGAACTGCAATACGGGAGGGGTGAACCCTTGAGTCTTCTAGCCCGATTGGCGCCGCATCTGCCTTATGTGCGCCGCTACGCGCGCGCCCTCACGGGCGACCAAACCACCGGCGATCACTACGTGCGCGTCGCGCTTGAAGCGCTGGCGGCTGGTGAACGTACGCTCGCCGACAACATGACGCCGCGCGTCGCGCTCTACCACGTTTTCCACGCGATCTGGTGCACCTCCGGCGCCCAGCTCGAGGGCCCGGCCGACGATGACGCCGGCATGGACGACGCCACGCGGCGGCTGATGCGGATCGCCCCGCGGTCGCGCCAGGCGTTCCTGCTGACCGCCCTGGAAGGCTTTACGCCGACCGAGGCCGCCCAGATCCTCGGCGCCGACTTCACCGAGGTCGAAGTCCTGATCGCCGAGGCCCAGGCCGAGATCGACGCCGAGTTGGCGACGGACGTGCTCATCATCGAGGACGAGCCGGTGATCGCCGCCGACATCGAGGCGCTGGTCACCGAACTGGGCCACACGGTGGTGGACATCGCCGCCACGCGCACCGAGGCCGTCGACGCGGTCGCCCGCAAGACGCCCGGCCTGGTGCTGGCCGACATCCAGCTCGCCGATGGTTCGTCGGGCATCGACGCGGTTAAGGACATCCTGCAGCGCTACGACGTGCCGGTGATCTTCATCACGGCCTTCCCCGAGCGCCTGCTGACCGGCGAACGTCCCGAACCGACGTTCCTGATCACCAAGCCCTTCCAGCCGGAGACCGTGAAGGCCGCCATCGGCCAGGCGCTGTTCTTCCACCCGCGCCGCCAGAACAAGCAGGCTGCGTAAGGACGGAGACCTCGCCGAACAATTCCCGTCTCCCTTGGCTCCGCAGCGAGTCGCCCGGGAAGAGGGGTTTTGGCGAGGGACCAGCGGTCAAAATAAGAAGGGCGCCGCTTCCTCAAGCGGCGCCCTTTCTGTTTCGACGAGAGGCTTCAGCCTCAGGGGTTCTGGGGAGTGGGAGGGGGTGGCGTCGGCGCGCCGTAGCCGCGGCCGTCGACGGTTTCCTGCGCCGTGCCGGCAGGGCCTTCGTCGGCCGATTTCCAGGTCCAGGCGGCGAACATGCCCAGGGCGGCCAGCAGGGTGCCGAACACCAGGACCCAGAAGACAGGCCGGCCCCACCGGCCCTGGCGGGCTCGGGTGGCGTTCGTGACCGGCCTCTCGCTGTCTTGAGAATACGACATGGGTTCGGTCTCCTTACTCAGATGGGAAATAGCTGAACGGGCCCGTACGCGCGGCGGACTCGCCGACGGCGCGCGGAGCGGTGAGAACGCCGAGACCGGCGCTCGCGCCCGCCAGGACGAGGATTGCGGCCACCACGGCAAGCCGGCGGCGGCTGGCCAGTTCGCGGGCGTTCGGGCTCCGCGAAAGCTTCAGGCCCTTGGTGGCGACGAAGGAACTGCGCATGAGACGCCCTCCTTTCGTGGCGGCGCCGGACTAACGCGCACGGTCAAGCCGACGTTCCGCCAGTTCGTCGAGTGGGTCGGGGGGATGAACGGTGGGCCAAAAAAATATCGGCGCCCGTCGGAACGGTTATCAGGCCCCCGTGTTCTATCTCTGCGGAGGCGGCGACGCCCCCCCCGACTTGAGGCTGGCGAGCATGCCAGTCTGCCGTCTCCGCACCCCTTTTCTCGATGATGCACACCTGGGCGGACCTCTGGTCCGCCCTTCTCTTTGCGCGCTCAACGCGCGCCGCAGGCGCTGTCCCTTTCAACCGCGAAAGACACGAAAAGCACGACGGGCGCGCCGGCCAGCTTTCGTGTCTTTCGTGGTCCGGAATCTTTCGCGCTGCGCGCCTTACGGCTTCGAGAGCTTCAGGGTGATGTCGGCGCGGCGGCGGACGGGGGCGATCTTGCCGTCGGAAGTGACGGAGCCGGCCTGGCCGACTGCGGAGAGATCGAATTCGGCGGGCGGCAGGCCGGCCTTCATCAGGGCGTCGGTGACGGCAGCGGCGCGGGCCTTCGAGAGTTCCAGGTTGGCCGCCGGATCACCGACCGCGTCGGCCAGGCCGACGACGCGCACCCCCTGAACCTTGCAGCGCCTCGCTTGGTTGGCCTGTGTCGAGATCACGCGGCGGCCCTCGGGCGTGATTTGGGCAACGTCGGGCTCGAAATAAATCGGGACGGTGACGTCTTGGCACGTGGGCGGGGCGCGGACGATCCGGTCCCGCGCCGTCCTCATCGTGGTGCAGGCGGACAGCCCGGCCGCGGCCACGAGGCTGATCACGATCGCGCGGTTCATTTGAGCCCCTCCATTCCATCCGAAAAAGGGCGGCCGGGAATGCCGACCGCCCTCTTCATACTTCGGCTTCAGCCGGCGCCTCAGCGCGGCGTGCCATTTTCCCAGTAGTACCGGCCGGTGCCCGGATCGTAGTAGTAATAGCGGCCCGCGCGCTCGTCATAGTACTGGCGGCGGTTCGGCGTGGCCTTGCCGCAGCCGCCTTCGTCGCGGCAGCCCTTCACGGCGCCGACGGTGCCGCCGACGGCCGCGCCGACCGCGGCGCCCGTGCCCACGCCCACGTCACCCGAGATCGCGCCGATCGCCGCGCCGCCAAGCGCGCCGAGAGCGGCGCCGCCCAGGGCGCTACGTTCCGTATGACCGGTGCTGGTGCAGGCCGAGGCCAGAAGACCGGCGCCGGCGATAGCGATAAGAGGCTTCAACATCAGAATGGCTCTCCTTTGCGTGTCCCCGGCGGCGGCCCGGGGGCCGGTCGCCAGATCACTTCGGAGCCCGCCCTCTCAGCCCGAGGGCCGGACGTGCTCTGGGCCGGAAACGCACCGGCACCTGAGCAGTTCCGCCCGGAACCAAGGCGAGCGGCCCCCGTTGCAGCGGGGGAACACTTCTGGAGACTTTGCCGTGACCTCCTACAGCGACCGCGACGCCGAGCGCAGCGACCTTCGGCAGGCTTATGAACTGGGCCGCCGCGACGCCACCAAGGCCCGCCGGCGCCACCCCATCATCATGACGTTCCTGATCGTCGCGGCGGCGGTAGGGCTGATCGTGATGGCCCTGGCGGCCGTCAACGGCTCGTTCGGCGGCGCCGGCACGGTGGTCGACCAGAACCTTGCCACGGCGGCCGACCAGGCCGAACCTGTGGTTCGCGGCGCCGCCGCCGGCGCGAGCGAGGCCGTCCGCGACGTGACCTCGACCGACAGGACTGCGACGCCTGCCACAAACTGAAGCCGAACCCCTCGTCCGCCCCCGCCTCGGCAAGATCGAGGCGGTCGTCAACGTCGCCTCCGGCAGCGTGGGCCCGAACGCTCCTGCCGAGCTGGAAAGCCTGCTCGCCGAGCACGGCGTGACGGCGCGTGTGCGCGCGCCTCAGCCGGGCGAACTGATGGACCAGCTCAAGGCCGCGGTGGACGCCGGGCCTGACCTGCTGATCACCCTGGCGGGCGACGGCACCGTACGCGCGGCCGCCGAACGCTGCGGCGCCGACGGGCCGATGATCGCGCCGCTGCCCGGCGGGACGATGAACATGATGCCGCACGCCGTCTACGGGCAGCGCTCGTGGCAGGACGCCCTCAAGCTCGCCCTGACCGAAGGGCGGGAGCGGGACCTGGGCGGCGGGTGCATCGAGGGCCACCGCTTCCTCTGCGCCGCCATCCTGGGATCGCCCGCTCGCTTGGCGCCCGCGCGGGAGGCTGCGCGGCGCGGGCAACTGCTTGAGGCGCTGGGACGGACGCGCCACGCCGTGCAGCGCGCCTTCACGGGACGGCTGCGCTACCAGCTGGAAGGCCGTCCGCGCAGCAAGGCCGAGGCGCTGGTGCTGATCTGCCCGATCGCCTCGAAGGCGATGCACGCCGAGGACCCTTGCCTGGAGGCGGCGGCGCTCAATCCGAAGGGCGCGGGCGAGATCCTCCGGCTGGGCCTCAACGCACTCGTCCGCGACTGGCGGGTCGACCCGTCGGTGGACGACGAGTTCGCCAAGCGCGCCCGCATCTGGGCGGCGCGGGACATCCCGGCCCTGCTCGACGGCGAGGTGGTCAAGCTGCCCAGCGTGGTCGACGTCCGCTTCGACCCGAAGGTCTGCCGCGTATTGACGCCGCCGAAGGACGAGCGGGCGGAATGAAGATCCGGCTGGCGCACCTGTCGGACATCCATTTCGGCGGTGAGAACAAGGCCGCGGTGGCGGCCGCCGGCGAGCGGATCCGCGCCGGCGGCTTCGACCTGACCATCGTCTCCGGTGACTTGACGCGCTTTGCCGAGAAGGCCGAGTTCGAGGCCGCCTTGGCGTGGCTCGACGCCCTGCCCGAACCGCGGCTGGTCACCCCCGGCAACCACGACGCGCCCTACCTGGCCTGGGCCGAGCGGATCTTCGCCCCCTTCCGGCGCTTCGAACACTATGTGGGCGTCGCGCCGGCGCAGAGTTGGCGCAAGGGCGGCGTGGCGGTGCGCGGCGTCAACACCGCGCGCGGCGCGCAGCCGCGGATCAACTGGTCGAAGGGCCAGATCGCGCGGAACCAGGCGAAGCGGGCGGCCGAATGGTTCGAACCCGGCGACCGCCTGCGGATCGTGGTCGTGCACCATCCGCTGATCGAGATGATCGGCGGGCCGATGACGAGCCGGACGTGGGGCGGGGAGAAGGCGGCGGCCGACTTCGCCGCGGCCAAGGTGGACCTGGTGCTGTCGGGGCACATCCACGCCCCCTTCACCTGGCCCTATCCGCATGGCGACGGACGTACCTACGCCGTGGGCGCGGGCACCCTGTCGGTGCGCGAGCGAGGCGTTCCGCCCGGCTACAACGAGGTCGAGGTCGAGGACGGTTGCATCCGGGTCACCGCGCTGGCCTGGACGGGTTCGAGGTACGAGCCCTATCGAACCTGGGCGCTGGATCGGCGCGAGGACTGATGCGCGCCGTTCAGGCGCGAGACGCCGGACGGCGGAGCGCAATGCGGCTCCGCCTCCGATCGCCTGCCTTAAAGGGGGCCCGGGCCGACGCCGCGGCCGCGCACCAGGTGCATGACCAGCGAGACGACGAACAGGACCAGGAAGACGAAGAACAGGATCTTGGCGATCCCCATCGCAGCGCCGGCCACCGAGGTGAAGCCGAGCACGCCGGCGATCAGGGCGACCACCAGAAAGGTCAGAGCCCAACCGAGCATGTCATTATCTCCGTTCGCAGACCGAACTGCCTGCGGCGAAGGCAACGCTTCGAGGCGGGTGGTGTTCCGCGCCTACTTCTTCGGGGGCGCGGTATTGTTGCCGGCCAGGAAGGCGCTGACGAGGGCGGTCACCATGGCCGGGTTGCGCACCATGACGGTCACGGCGACGGCGGCCGCGCCCACCGCAACGATGGGATGTTCCCTGGCGATGGCGATCGCCTTGTCCACCGGCGAGGGCGGCGGGGCCGCGGCCGTCTTCGGCGTGACCTTGCGCGTGGCCAGCAGGGCGACGACCACCGCCACCAGGGCGAATACCGCGGTCACCACGGCCGCGCCGCCGGCCGGGCCGATGTATTCCCGCGCCAGCGCGTAGATCGCGAACGAGGCCGCGACGATGCACACCGCCACGGCCGCCGCGACGGCGGCCACCGCCGCCGCGAAGTTCAGGATCCGCTTGAAGTCCAAAGCCTTACGGAGATCAGCGCTTGGACGCCGAGGCGAGCAGCATGCCGATCAGGACGCCGACGCCCAGCGCCGCGCCGGTGGCGGCCAGCGGGCGGGCGCGGATCTGTTCGCTGGCGATGCGGCTGGCCTCATCGAGCTGTTCGCCGGCCTGGTCGGCGTAGACCCGACTCTGGGCGCGCACCTGTTCCAGCGCCTGCTGGACGGTGGCCTCGATCCGCTTGGCGGCGTCGGCGATCGCCTTCTGGGCGTCGGCGGTGATCTTGGCGGCGGTGTCGTTGGCCGCGTCGGCCACGTCTTCGGTCGTCAGTTGGCCGGACTTGGGCGGCATGGGTTCGTCTCCGAGCTGAGCTTGGCGCGCTGCAACATAGGGGGTTATCCCAACGGCCGCAAAGCCCCTGACAACCCCAACGAAAGTTTGCACTGTTTCCCGTCGCCTACGGGCGTTTGCTTGCCTATGTTCGATTCATGACGCGCGAGTTGGGAGACCACTCGAATAGAAGCCGCCTCGGGCTGGCGCTCCAGGCCGCCGGGCTCGGCGAGTTCGAATGGGACCTGCGGAACCGGGTCTTCCATGTGAGCGAGCGTATGGCCGCGATCACGGGTCTGCCCGCGGGCGAGCTGCCGGTCGAGAACAACGACATCCTCGAGACCTACGTCCATCCGGACGACAAGGAGCTGATCCGCGCGCGCCGTTGGGAGGCGCTGAAGGTCGGGGACACGTTCGACGTCTCGTTCCGCATGGCGCCCGAACACGGTCGGCGGTGGCTGAGGATGGCCGGGATCGTCACGCGCGAGGAGTCGGGGCGGCCCTGCGCCATCACCGGCATCATCGAGGATATCAGCCAGCGCCACCTCGAGGAGGGCCGGCGCGAGCACCTGATGGCCGAGCTGGACCACCGGGTGAAGAACGTGCTGGCCGCGGTCCAGGCCCTGGCGCAGCAGACCGCCAAGCGCACCACCTCGCTGGACGCCTTCCTGCAGACCTTCGGCGGGCGGCTCAAGTCCATGGCCTCGGCCAACGAGCTGCTGACCGCTGCCCGCTGGCGCGGCGCCGCGATCGACCACCTCGCCGCCGCCGAGCTGGGCGCGATCGCGCCCGGCCAGACCAGTTGGGAGGGGCCGGAACTTTTCCTGACGCCGCGCGCCGCCAACGCGCTGTCGCTCGCGCTGCACGAGCTGGCCACCAATGCGGTGAAGTTCGGCGCCCTGTCGGTCGAGGGCGGCCACGTGCGGCTGCGCTGGACCGCGCGGGCCGGCGGCGGGTTCGAGCTCACCTGGACGGAAAGTGGCGGGCCGACCGTCTCGCCGCCCGCCCGCCAGGGGTTCGGCTCGACGCTGCTCGACCAGGTCACCGGGCGCGAGCTGAACGGCGACACCAAGGTGGACTATCGACCGGCCGGGGTGACGGTGCGGCTGCGGGCCGGTCCCCAGGCCATGGCCGACCGGCCGGAGGTGGTGCCCGAGGCGCCCGTGGCGCGCGTCACCGAGACCGTGGCCACCTCGCGCGGACCGGCCAGCCTGAAGGGCGCGCGGGTGCTTATCGTCGAGGATGCGGTGCTGCTGGCGCTGGAGCTGGAGACCGGCCTCTCGGAAGCGGGCGCTCAGGTGATCGGGCCGGCCTACGAGCTGGAGGAGGCCATGGCGCTTCTCGACCAGCCCATCGATGCGGCGGTGCTGGACGCCAATCTGAACGGACGCTCGGTGACGCCGGTGGCCGAGGTGCTGCACCAGCGCGGCATCCCGTTCGTCTTCGCCACCGGCTACGGCGAGACCGGTGGAGCCCCGGGCGGCTTCGACGCCGCGCCCGTGATCCGCAAGCCCTATGACGTCACGCAGGTGTCCGCCGCGGTGGCCGAGCTGCTGGGCGCCTAGCTTCACCATACCGCGAATTCGATGATCTGGTCGGTCCCCTCGGCCCACGCCCGCTGCGCTTTGCGAGAACGCAAGTCATGGAACGCATTAGCCATTCTCGTTAGCCATCCGCCGCGGCGCCCTGCCGCGCGGCAGCCTGGCGCTGGGACAAGTCGCCACCTCTGCAATGGGCCGCGAGCGCTCTATCCCATCGCCCGAGAGTTCGCGGCCGATGTCGCGGAGGCCAGACCGGTGGCCAAGGGAGTTCGCCCGGAAACAGGCGACCCGGATCTCGACGCTCGGTCCGCGGCATAGGTCGCGGGCCGGCGGACCCTTCGGGGCATCGCGTCCTAGACGACGCCCGCCGCCTTCAGATCCGCCAGCTTTTCCGCCGTCACGCCCGCGCGTTCGGCCAGAACCTCGGCCGTATGCTGTCCCAGGGTCGGGCCGGGCCAGCGGACCTTGCCCGGCGTGGCCGAGAGCTTGGGGAAGGCGTTCTGCATGCGGACCGGGCCGAACACCGGATGCTCGACCGACACGATGGCGTCGCGGGCCGCGAACTGTGGGTCCTCCAGCATGTCGGGCGCGCGGTAGACGCGGCTGGCCGGAATGCCCTTGTCCTCGAGCAGCTTCAGCAGGTCGTTGAGGGCGAAGGTCGAGGTCCAGTCGGCGACGATGCCGTCGAGCTCGTGCTGGTGCGCGCCACGGCTGGCGTGGTCGACGAACTTGGGGTCGTCCTTGAGCTCGGGACGGCCCATAGCCTCGGTCAGGCGCGCGTAGACATTGTCGCCATTGCCGCCGATCAGGATCATCTCGCCGTTGGCGCAGGGATAGGCGTTGGACGGCGCGATCCCGGGCAGGATCGAGCCCGACCGTTCGCGGACGTAGCCGGTGAGGTCGTATTCGGTGATCAGGTTCTCCATCACCGCCAGCACGCTCTCGTAGAGGGCCGCGTCGATCACCTGGCCCTGGCCGGTCTTCTCCTTGTGGTGCAGCGCCATCAGGATGCCCATGACCGAGTGCATCGCCGCCAGGCTGTCGCCGATGGAGATCCCCGCCCGCGCGGGCGCCCGGTCCGGCTCGCCGGTCACATAGCGAAGGCCACCCATCGCCTCGCCGATCAGGCCGTAGCCCGCGCGCTGCGAGTAGGGCCCGGTCTGACCGAAGCCGGACACACGGGCCATGATCAGGCCCGGGTTGTCCTTGGCCAGCACGTCGTAGCCCAGGCCCCACTTCTCCATGGCGCCCGGCCGGAAGTTCTCGATCACCACGTCGGCCTTGGAGATGAGCTGCTTGGCCAGCGCCTGGCCTTCAGGCTTGCGCAGGTCGAGACCCACCGACTTCTTGTTGCGCCCGATTACCGGCCACCAGGGCGAGAGGCCCTTGGGCAGGCTGCGGCCCCATTGGCGCATGGGGTCGCCGACCTTGGGGTCCTCGATCTTGATCACCTCGGCGCCGAAGTCGCCCAGGATCTGGCCGCAGAACGGCCCGGCGATCAGCGTGCCCATTTCGATGACGACGAGGCCCGCGAGCGGGCCGGCAGGTGCGGTGGTCTCGGTCATGGCCCTGGCTTAGCGTGGCGCAGGCCGCAGTGTAAGCCCCGGTGACGCTGGGTGAGATCGTCAATTTGATTGTCGGTCGGGCTCAGGGGCGACGGCTTGCGCCCGGAGATCGCGGATGCGGCGGTCGTAAAGCCGCGCCAGCGTCCTCGGATCCGACACCGGGTCGCGCTCGGCCCGCCAGGCGGCCTGGTCGGCGCGCAGGGCGACCGGGTCGACGCCAGCGTCGAGGGCGCGGCCATAGGCGTCGCGCAGCTCCCGCTCGAGCAGGTTCAGCGCCAGGTCGTGGCACAGCAGCCGGTCGGCGGACGTGGGCGGGTTCGCGCAGGGATCCACCCGGCGGGGTCGCGACACCGCGTCGTCCGCCGCGGTGTCGGCGGACCTGGCCTTGAGCGCCGGCGGCGGCGGTTCCGGCGCCGGTTTCGGCGGCCTGTGTTCGGGCTGGGCAGGCGGAGGCGCGGCTTGGGGTTCCGGCGCGACCGGCGGGTCGAGCCGGGCGACCGCGGCGCGGGGCGTGGCCGGCGCGGGCGTCACGGCGAGGCGGGGCGAAGCCGGGGCGGCCGCCGGAGCCGGTTCGGGCGGCGCGGGACGGGGAAGGCCCGGGGCGCCGAGGAACCCCCAACCGAAGGCCACCCCGAAGGCGACCGCCACCGCCGCCAGGCCGAAGGCGAGGGGGCGCGGTCGCCGGGGCGCGGGTCTGCCCACTCCGTCGAGGCGCAGGTCGTCCGCGCCGGCGAAGGGCTCGTCCCGCGCCCACATAGGCGCCACGTCGTCATCCTCGTCGGCGGGCTGTGCGAGCGGCCGTGGCGCGGCCCCGCCGGCGGCGCGCGCGTCGAGCTCGGCCTGGACCTGGTCGGCGAGTCCCGCCTGTCTCCGTGCCCGGGCCTGGTCGCGCAGGCGCAGGAGCTCCGCCCGGTTCAAGATGGATAGGTCGATCCGCAGCATGGCCCCTGCCACCGTCAGCACCCGACCCCAGCGCGGGCAGGGTGGCCGCGACCGCCGCTCGAGGCAAGCGGAGCCGGAACGGACCGCGCTAGGTGAGCGCCTTGGAGAGGCGCAGCCAGAGCTGCTGGTCGAAATCCCTGTCGATGGCCGCCTGGCCCATGCGCACGACCACCAGCTTGCGGCTGGGGACCACGTAGAGCTTGCGGTCCATCGCGCCGAGGGCGGCGACCAGGTCGGCCGGCGCGGCGGGGATGAGCGGCCCCTCGCTGCGGGTGGCCAGCGGGCGGATGGCGTGGTCCGACCCGTTCAGCCACCACAGCCGGCCGTAGGCGGGGTTTGTCGCCGAGCGGGCGAACATCGCCTGGAGACCCGCCTCCGACACCACGCGCCGACCATCCTGCGCCTTGCCGCCATCGAGGACCAGCTGGCCGAACCGCGCCGTGTCGCGCGGACTGGTGACCAGGCCCGTCGGATTGCCCACGTCGCCCATGGCCGCCGGCCGCTTGCGCCAGGCGGTGTCCTTCATTCCGGCGGGAACGGTGAGCCAGTCGCGGGTGATCGTCTCCAGCGGCGCGCGGGCCGCGGCGGCCAACACCCGCTTGGTCACCGCATAGACCGGGGTGTTGTATAGGAAGACCGAGGCGGGCGGGGCGGCGTAGGCGAAGTCCACCCCCAGCCCCGAGTTCATCTGCAGCAGGTGGATGACGCGGATCGCCCGCTCTTGGTCGGTCGTCGTCTTGGACCAGCCGGCGCCGACGTAGTCCGAGACCGGCCGGTCGACGTCGAGCAACCCCTTGTCGGCGGCGATGGCGGCGAGCACCGCGACGAAGCTCTTCTGCTGCGACGCCACGTCCTCCAGCAACGCGCCGTCGGCGTTGGTCTCGTAGGCCATGGTGGCGCGGAACTGGGCCGCGTCGGCCGGGACCGGCCAGTTTCGCTCGATCACCGTGCGGTGGTCGTGCACCACCAGAAAGCCGGTGGTCTTCTGGGCGCGGGCGTAGTCCAGGACCTCCTGCATCGCGGACGACGGCGGGGGCGCCGCGAAGGCCGGCGTGGCCGCCAGCGCGCCGGCGCCGGCGAGGATCAGCCTGCGGGTGACGGTCGAGGACATGGGCGGCTCCGGACGCGTGACGGCCGGGTGTCGCATGCCGCGCCGCCCGTGGCGAGGCGCCTCCCCCGCTGCAAATCTACATCATCAACTTCGTTGACACTCGCGGGCCGGCCCCGCCACCTTCCCCCTCAGGGAGACCACCGATGATCGAGCTGCATTTCACGCCCACGCCGAACGGCCAGAAGATCTCCATCGCGCTCGAAGAGCTGGCGCTGCCCTACCGGACGATCAGCTACGACATCTTCGAGGGCGACCACCTGTCGGCCGCCTTCGGCCGGGTGAATCCGAACCACAAGCTGCCGGCGATCGTCGACCTGGAACCGCCCTTCGGCGGCGGGCCACACGCGGTGTTCGAGTCGGGCGCGATCCTGCAGTACCTGGCCGAGAAGACCGGGCGGCTGCTGCCCGCCGATCCGCGGGCGCGCAGCATGGCGATCCAGTGGCTGACCTGGCAGGTGGCGGGCCTTGGGCCCATGGGCGGGCAGGCCTCCCATTTCATGCGCTATGCGCCCCAGCCGATCCCCTACGCCATCGAGCGGTACGGCAAGGAACTGCAGCGGCTGCTGGCGGTGCTGGAGCGGCGGCTGGGCGAGGCGGCCTATCTGGGCGGGGACGAATATTCGATCGCCGACATCGCGGTATGGCCCGGCCGGGCGGCGGCGGGACTGATGAACATCGACATCGAGAAGTATCCCAACACCCACCGCTGGTTCGGGGCGATCGCCGCTCGCCCGGCGGTGCAGCGGGCGGTGGGCGGCGACAAGGCGCTGCCGGCGAAGTACGCGCAGAAGCAGGCCAAGCTGACCGCCGCCGAATGGTCGAACCTCTTCGGCGAGCGAATGCTGGAGGCGGTGAAACAATAGCGGAAACGACCCCGGCCCGGACCACTCGCCAATGTGACGAACGGCGATTGCCAACACGCCCCGATTGAGGAGTCCTACCGGGAGGGGACCGGCGGGGGCGTGGCGATCATGACGGGCGAGGCGCAGCGCGCGGCCGCGGCATCGGGGGTGCGTCCACGGCATGTGGCTGCCGTCGTCGCGGGGAATGCGCTCGAGGTCTACGACTTCCTCACCTACGCCTTCTTCGCCGCGCAGATCGGCCGGACCTTCTTCCCCGCCGCCGAACCCACGGCGAGCCTGCTGGCGTCGCTGGCGACGTTCGGGGTCGGCTTCCTGATGCGGCCGTTGGGAGCGGTGGTGATCGGGCGGATCGGCGACCGGCGGGGGCGCAAGCCCGCCATGCTGATCACCTTCGGCCTGATGGGGCTCTCGATGACGGGCCTGGCCCTCACCCCGTCGCACGCCAGCATCGGACTTGCCGCGCCAGCCCTGGTCATCTTGTTCCGCCTCGCCCAGGGCTTCGCGCTGGGGGGAGAGATCGGACCCAGCACGGCCTTCCTCCTGGAGGCCGCGCCGGCGCACCGCCGCGGGTTCTTCGTCTCGCTGCAGTACCTGAGCCAGGACGCCGCGATCCTGGCCGCGGGCCTGGTGGGCTTCACCCTCGCCTCGCTGATGACTGAGGCGGCGCTGGACGCCTGGGGATGGCGCGTCGCCATGCTGATGGGGGCCGTGATCCTGCCGGCGGGTTTCGCGCTGCGCCGCAGCCTGCCCGATGTGGGGCCGCCGGCGGAAACCGCCCCCGTCCGGCCGGCTCCGGCGATCTGGCGAACGACGGCGCTGGCCGTGGTGCTGCTGGGCGGCGGCGCGGTGGCGACCTATGTCCAGACCTATCTGACGACCTACGCCAGCTCGACCTTGGCGATGTCGGCCCGGATCAGCTTCCTGCCCACGGTGTCGATAGGACTGTTCGGCGTGCTGCTGAGCCCGGTCGGCGGCTGGCTGTCGGACCGCTACGGCCGCAAGCCGGTGATGATCCTGCCCTGGCTGCTGTTGCTGGCCACGACGCTGCCCGGCTTCTGGTGGGTGTCGCAGACCCGCTCGGCGATCGTGCTGATTGGGTGGGCGGCGCTGATGTCGGCCTGCCTGGCGCTGGCCATCACCTCGGTGCTGACCTGGGTCGCCGAGTCGCTGCCCGGCCGGGTCCGCAGCACGGCGGTGGGGCTCGTGTACGCCGTGGCCGTCTCGGTCTTCGGAGGATCGACCCAGTTCGTGGCCGCGTGGCTGACGAAGGTCTCCGCCAGCCCGCTCGCCCCGGGTTGGTACATGTCGGCCGCCGCCCTCGTGGCCCTCGGCGCCATGCTGCTGGCGCCCGAGTCCGCGCCCGCCCGAAGGCGATCCGGGCGAGGATGAACGCACCCTCCCCGCCCGGGCCGTGGAGCTATTCGGCGGCGATCGGCTGGGAGTCCCAACCCGCGACGAACTTCATCGCGTCGTCGATCGTCGGCCGCGGCAGGCCGGCCACGTGCTCCAGCAGCGCCATCGAGAGGTCGTAGGGCGAGCCTTTCGGCTGCTTCGAGATCTCGGCGTAGACGCGGCTGCGATTGGTGATGGTGTCCCAGAGCCAATCGCGGCCGGTGTCGTCAGGGCACACGTGGGTGCACATCAGGATGCCGGTGAGCCACGACGAGATGTTGTCGCTGGGATAGTGCACGCCGCCGAAGACACGACGGTCGCCCACGTCGATCGTGTGCCGCGCGAGCGCCCTCTGGCCCTCGGCCTTGTTGGCCGGCGCCATCCTCTCCAGGGCATACCAGGCGGTGACGCCGCCCATCATCGCCTCGACGCAGTGGCCGCTGATCATGGCCGGCGTCACCGCCGACTTGGCGTGGTTGTGGGCGAACTCATCGCGGCCCAGCAAGAAGGCCATCTGATAGGCGCGGGGCCGCTGGATATCGCGCTTGACCTCAAGGTCGACGTTCCCGGCGGTGCGGCCGATACCGGGCAGGTAGTCGCTGAGCACGGCCTCGATGGTCGGCGGATCCACGACGTCTGCCAGGTACAGCCGTAACGTGGCGTCGATGCTGCGATTGAGGACGATCACGCCGCCGTCGTCCTTGGCGTCGGCCTCGTCCTCGAGCACGAACAGCTTCTTTTGCGGGATGGTCTTGCCGTTGGGCAGCGTCTCGTCGCCGGCCAGCAGCGGACGCAGGACCTGGAACAGGTCGAAGTCCGCGAGCGTGAGCTCGTGCTTGAGCCTGTCCGCTGGCCCGACCCAGCCCGTGCCGCGGACGTAGCGCGGCCACAGGACATGGCTGAGAAGGTCGCTGACGCCCTCGCGCCACGTGCGCCAGGGGGTTCCGTTCGGATCCCAGGCGTCCGGGGCCGGCCCGCCCGTGTCGGGCGCGCCGATCTGGCTCTCCCACTCGTAGATCATCCGGCCATAGGGCGGATATTGAGGGGTCGTGGTCATTGGACAGGCCTCCCAGCTGTCAGGTTATCAAGAGACGCCGGTCGCAGCGGCGACCAGGCGTATATCCGCCTTCGGGCGTGCCGGTGCGACGGGCCGAGCGTCGGGCAGCAGCCGCGCCCGGCGCAGGGCGGCGGCCAAGGCCGCGCGGTCGCGGCCGCGTCCGAAGGGATAGGTCTCGAGGTGGCGGTCCCAGCCGAAGGCCGGCTCGTCCTGCATCAGGCGCTCGTGCTCGCGCCGCGCCTCCTCGAACTGCCCGGTGAAGCAGAGGGCGCCGATAAGCAGCTTGCGCATGTTGGTGAAGGTCGGCCGCTGGTCGAGCTGGCGGCGGCACGCGTCCATGGCGGCCGCCCAGTCGTGGGCGAACCACGCGATCACGGCCTGGAACGACTCCATGAAGGACCGGTAGGGATCATGGATCATCAGCGCCTGTGCGCGGGTCAGGCGTTGGGCGGCCTCGTCGATGCGGCCCAGATAGGCGTAGGTGAGGCTCGAATAGCCCCACGAGAAGCCGCAACTGGGATTGGAGCGGACGGCGCGCTCGAACAGCGCCTGGGCGCCCGCGAAATCGTGGTTCAGAAACGAAGCGATGTGGCCGCTGAGAGCCAGGGCCAGCGAGTCGCGAGGATCGCAGGCGATGGCATGCGCCGCCTCGCGGCCCAGCCGCTGCAGGTCCGCGTCCGGCTCGCCGCTCCAACCCTGCGCCAGACCGGTGACGCGACAGAGCGCAGAGAAGGCGAAGGCGCGCCCGTGCAGCGGGTCGGCCACGAGCGCTTGCTGCAGCAGGGCGGTCGCCTGTTCCCACGACGGCCGGTCGAACCGGTAGAGCAGCGGCGTCGCCTGCAACACGCAGTCGTAGCTGTCACGCGAGGCCGGCGGGCGGCGCATCGCCTTGCGAGTCTCGATGGCCAGGATTTCGGGGTCCAGCTGCTCGACGACGCGTTCGACCACTTCGGCGATCGCCGAATAGGGCAGCGGGTATTGCGTCTGCACCGCGCCGGTCCAGGCGATGATGTCGCGATCGGCCTGGTCGATCAGGCGCACCACCACGCGGCAGGCCTCGCCCAGCCGGTTGATGTAGCCCTCGAGCCGATACTGGGCGTCCACCGTGTGCGGCGCATGGCTATAGCGGACCTGAAACCAGCGGAAGCGCGCGAGCGCGGTGACGATCTCCTGGGTCAGGGCGGGCGCCACATAGTCGTCGATCGCGTCGGCGCCGATCTGGATGAGCGGCGCCACCGAAAGCACCAGGCCCCGTGACGGCTCGTGCTCGGACGCGGCGGCCGGGGCGGGCGGCAGACCATCGGGCGCCGCCGGGGTCCCGACGACACGTCCGGCGCGCCGCGTGGCGGCCAGATCCTTGCGCAGCCCCTGGATCCAGGCGTCGAACTGCGGATCGAGGCCGACGAGCGTCTCCAGAAGCCGCTCGACGCCGGCCGGTGCGGGCCCCGGCTCCGACGCGGGCTCGTCCGCGCGGCGGCTCAGGCCGTCGATCCACACACGCCCGCGCGCCAGGCCGATGCGGTCGCGCTGGACGGTCAGCAGCTCGTCGCCGCAGGAGCCCAGGGCGGCGCGCAGTTCCAGCAGGCTCTGCCGCAGGCTGGCCCGCCCCTGCTCGCCCCAGCGCCGGCTCCAGAGGAGCTCCACGAAGCGCTGGCGCGGGACCACGGCGTCAGGCGAGAGGGCGAGATAGGCGAGGATCGCCTGGGCCTTGCGACCGCGCGGCAGCACGCTCTCGCCGCTGAAGCTCCGCGCGTCCACGGGGCCGAACAGCCGCAGCCTGACGAGCGGATCGACGACCTGATTTGGCTCGAAGACGGCCATCCCAACCTGTCCCCCATGACAGCGTTATTAGAACGCTACACCCCAGCTTGCGCTACAACCTTCCAGCGATTTAACGATGAATTCACGGCGCGGCGGCGCCTGATGCGGCGCTGTCCGGCCACGGCCTCACCGGGGAAACCGCTGGCTGATCAGAGACTTGGCTGGCGACGACCGACCTGGCGGCGGGTGCGTGGCGATGCGCGAGGACCACCGCCGCGGCGGCGGCGAGCGGTGCTCAACCCACTGAATTAGCGGTGATTTAGCGCGCGGGTCGATTTGGCCCGCCCTACTCCTTGGCCATGAACGGCGCACGGCCCACTGCGGTCGTCGCCCTGCCGAAGAGTGGAGCGATGGAGTTCACCCTGCAGAGCAAGCTGTTGGACACCGGCCGCGCGGCGGTGCGCCTGAAGGCCCGCCCCGACATGTGGCCGCTCAGCGTCGAGCTGACCGTCGAGGCGCACGTCTATCTGCACGACGCCGACGTGGTGCAGGCCCTCGAGACCCACGGCCGGGCGCTGTCGCAGGCCTACAAGGACGAACGTTCGGCGCTGTGGCGCCAGGTCGGACCGCCCGACGGCGGCGACGAGGCCGAGCTGGCGGTGTCCTGGCTGGCGATCGCCAACGCCGCTCCGCAGGCGGACTACGTGGCGACCCTGACGATCCGTGACGGGCGCGGCGCCCTGCTCGAGGCGTGGCCGGGCTCGCAGAACCCGACCCGCGTCCCGGGCCGCATCGGCCCGTCCGGCAATCCCACCGACATCGGCCGCATCGGCATCACCGTCGGCTAGGCCGCCACCCGGCGGCCTCGAACAACCAAAGGGGGCAGACATGTCAGACGATAGGAACCGCACCAGCTCGGCAAAAGACGCCGAAGCCGGACTCGCCGAAAGGCTGCACGGCATGGTCGCAGAGGATCCCGTGCGAGCGCTCCTGATCGTCGGGCTGGACGCCTACAACAGGGACGCCCGCGACCTCGTCGCCGACCCGCCGCAGGACGGCGAGACGATGGGCGCGCTGGGCCTGGGCGACCTGGTGCTGGACCACTTTGTCCGGGACTGGATCAACGAGAAGTTTCGCCTGCCGAACGGGCGACCGTTCCTGATCCGCGGGCAGCTCAAGACCAGCCACAAGTTCTCCGACGTGCTTGCCATGTGCAAGCCGGCTTGAGGCGGAAACCGATGCACAAGCACAGCTTCCTGGTACTGGCCCTGGCCGGCGCGCCCGGCGCGGCGTTCGCCCAGACCCTCACCCTCACCGGCGACGAGGCCCCGGCCCTGGCGCCCTGGACCCAGCCCGCCAGCATCACCTACGTGGACAGCTCCGAAAGCGACGACGACAAGTTCGCCATCGACGCGGCGCTGAAGCTGGAGCGGGCGCTGCACGGCAAGACGGCGGACACCGTCTTCGTACGCGGCGTGGCCCACGTCAGTGACCAGGCCAAGAAGGAGCAGGAACTCTACAAGCTCCAGGCCGGATTCCACTTCGAGCGGAAGTACGGCGGAACCATTGATGCCAATGGCATAAGTACGGGCGCGCTCTCTGTGTTCACCGACGTGTCCGTCGGCTGGAACAGCACGGCGACGTTCCCCAAACCGAACGACGCCGCCTGTGTCGCCGACCCAACCCTGCCGGCCTGCGGGACGCAGCACCAGAGATCCTATCGGCTCGCGGTGGACGTCCAGCCCTTCATGCAGACCTGGGAAAGCTCGGTCGCGGTGGTCCAGAATAAGACCAGCCGCAACTTCGCCTACTCGTTCGCGCCCCGCCTGGTGCTCTTCCACGACGAGGTGACGGACGCGGTGCTGAACGACGCCGGTCTGAAGGAAGACGGCGGCGTGGCCGGCGCGATCCTGTCCTTCAACATGGCGTTCTCACCACCCCTGCTCGACCATCGGCTGCTGTTCCGATCCTCCGTGCAGCAGATGCAGACGTTCCACAGGTCGAGCCCACGCAAGCCGGTGTTCGACAGCAGCACCAGCCTGTTCAAGGCCTCGGTCGACTACGAGTTCGGCGCCCGGACCTGGGAGCAGGGGTGGGCCCCTTCGATCGGCGTCGCCTACAGCTCCGGCGAGGATCCGCTCGATGGTCGCAAGGACAAGCACGACGTCACTGTCGGACTGCGCCTGACCTACCGGGGCGGCTGAGCCCGCGCTCACCGTCCAACCCCATCAACAGCGAGATCACGCCATGCCTCCCTTCGAAAAGATGCAAGTCGCCGTGGGCGTGGTCGCCATCGGCTGCGCGCTGCTGAGCTTCCTCGTCTACCTGGTCCTTAGCCTTCGGCGGCCGGCGGCGGAGGCCGTGGCGAAGAGCGCCCACGACACCGCCGACCTGGTCCGGGCGCGCGCCGCGGCGGTGACCCCCGCGGAGGTCACCGAACTGGTGAAGGCCCTGGCGTCGCTGGGCGAGAGCCTTGCGAAGGCCGGGCCGGCGCTGTGGTCGATGATCGGGTCCGTGCTGTTCCTGCTGATCGCGGCGATCGCGGCCGGCGTGCTGCAGGCAAAGCCCGCCGCGCCGCCGGCGCCGGGGGGCGGGGGCGCCGTCGACCGGCCAGCCGCCGTGGGGGCGGCGGCCCCGGGCGGCGGCGCCCCACAGGCTCCGGCCCGGGAAGACCTCAAGGTGAAGCGGCCCTAGCCCTGGACCGCAGTGTTCGACGGGGCGTCACGCGGACGGCGCAGGCCGGTTCGCACAACAACCGAAAAGGGGTGCTGAGATGGAAGACAAGACGACCTCCGGCCTGCGGGCCGATCACGTCGACACCGAGCATGTGGATCCGGCCCATGTGGATCCGGAACATGTCGATCCCGAGCACGTGGACCCTCGGCCGGAGGACGATCCGTTCGTCACCTGCGGCCCGGAGGAGCGGCCGGCGGAACCGCCCGCGCACGTCCATGTCCGGCACGGGTTCAAGTGCCTGACGGAACGGCGCGGCTTTCCAGAGCCGCGGCGCGGCTCCGGTCCGTTCAGTCTGTGGGTGGACGCCTCGGAGGGCGTTGTGCCGCTCTGGGACCGCGACGTGATCCTGCGGTGGCGGTTCGCGGTGGGCACGCTCAGCCATTTCCGCAATCCCGCCTCCGCCGGCGCGGCGATCGAGCGGCTGCTGGGCGAGGCCATCCTGAAATGGGGCGACGCCGCGCCGGTCCGCTTCACCAAGCGCGATGACGCGAGCGCCGACTTCGAGATCGTCGTCAGCCCCGTGGACGACTGCGAGGACGGCGCCTGCGTGCTGGCCAGCGCCTTCTTCCCGGACGGTGGGAGCCACAAGCTGCGGATCTATCCGGCGATGTTCCAGCAGACCCGCGAGGAGCAGGTCGAGACCCTGATCCACGAGGTGGGGCACATCTTCGGCCTGCGGCACTTCTTTGCCGCCATCTCCGAGACTGCGTGGGCCGCCGAGGTGTTCGGCGAGGATAGCCGCTTCACGATCATGAACTACGGGCCGGACAGCTTCCTGACCGACCAGGACAGGGCCGACCTGAAGCGGCTCTACCAGCTCGCCTGGTCATGCGAGCTGACCAAGGTGAACGGCACGCCGATCAAGCTGATGCGGCCGTATCACGAGGCCACGTTCCCGCATCGGGCCCTGGCGATCGCCGCGGCGAGCGCCTGACCCGCCGGCGCTGATCCGAAAGCGAAGGGGGACGCGGACCGGTCGGTCCACGTCCCCTGTCGCGTGAGGGCTAGCCGACCACCTTGCGGAGGTAGGGCTGGGCCTCGGCCACCGGGGGCGGGACGTGCTCGCGGTGGTCGGCGTCGGGACGGGGCATCGTCGGGTAGCCGATGATGGTGTCCAGGGCCGGCGCGCCGCAGATGGCGTAGCTGGCCAGCTTGCCGCTCATGGTCGCGCCCTCGAAGCTGCCCACGTTCAGGCCGGTGTAGATCCAGTCGCCGGCCAGGGTGAGGTTGTCGAAGCCCGAGCCCCAGGCTTCCAGGCGGCACTTCACGCTGCCCGGGGGCGAGGTGACGTAGCGCTCGGTGGGGTCGATGTTGGCGCGCCAGAACTGGCTGTCGAACCGCTGGACGCCTTCGGCGCGCAGGGCGCCGGGGCCGGTCTCGCGGCTGTCGACCAGCAGGTTGAAGTCCAGGCCCATGGCGTCGCCGACGCCATAGTTGGCGCGGGTGGTGGCCTTGGGCAGCATGGTGCCGATCGTCGCCGACAGATACTGGATGCACTGGGTCTTCACCCGCTCGGACTGACGGCGCGGGTAATCGGTGTCGGAGAACGGCGGCGGCGGCTCGTAGTCCGGCATCAGGCCGCAGAAGTACCAGAGCGCCTTCGGATAGTTTTCCCTGGGCCAGCTCTCCCACTTCAGCAGGTCGGGGAAGTTGGCGTTGCCGTTCGGCGGGCAGAAGTAGGTGCCGGTGAGCGCCAGCTCGTTCTTCGCCGGATTGACCGGCTCGGCCCAGCCCAGCTCGTACATGTCCTTGGAGAGCCAGATCTGCATCGCCTGGGTCTGCAGGGCCGGGATGGTGTCGACCATGTCTTTCCAGGCGCGGTCCTCGGCCATCAGTTCCTTGCAGAGGTACTGGACGGCCCCCAGCGAGATGGCGAAGACGACGTGGTCGAAGTCGACGCCGTGGCGCAGAGTGCGCGGGTGCTTGAGCGCCGGGAAGGCCCCGTTCGGCCAGCCGTTCCAGTACGACTCCAGGTCGATGCCGGTGGCGCGCAGGTATTCGCCCTGCTCAAGCTGGTCGTAAAGAGGCCGGTGCGGCCAGGACGGCAGGCCCTTCACGTCGATGAGCGGCTGGTAGCCGGCCTCGGGGTCCTTCAGCGTGGCCTGGACCGTCATCTCGATGGCGCCGACGTGGCGGCGGTTCACCGGGTCGAGGCGCAGGCTCTCCACCTTGTGGAAGAACTCGAACTTCACGCCGCGGCGCTTCAGCACCTCGTACATCGGGGCCACGACGGTCTCGCCCGTGCCGGCCGCGAAGCTCCAGATCAGGTCGCCCATGTAGGCGCAGGCTCGAAGGGTCCAGTTGAGGTAGCAGCCGGCGCCCATGCGGGCGGCGCGGCTCGTGTCGCCGTTCGGGCTCTGGTAGCAGATGTTGACCGTGGTCAGGACCACAGGCGAGGCCAGGGTCGCGGCGCAGCAGCCATGGCGGCTGAGCCAATCGCTCCAGTTCTCCTCGTCCAGGCGGTCGTAGCCCTCGACCTCGACGTTGTCCTTCAGGGCCCCGACGATCAGGGCGGCGTAGAAGTCTAGCGTGATCAGGGCGCGGCGCAGGTCGTCCGCGTGGTTGGCGATGTGCGGCGCCAGGACGTCGACGGTGTCGACCACGCCGGTGATCAGCTTCCGGAGGCCCTCGATCTCGCGCACCAGCGGATGGTTGGGACCTTCCGAGAGCGGAACCGTCTCGACCTGCTGCTTGGCCTTGTTCAGCACCAATTGGATGCCGTCGCCGACGATCTTCGGCACGCCCTTGGCGGCCGTCAGCATCTCGCCGACCTCGGTGATGATCGCGACGATCGCGGTCTCGAGGCCCTTGTAATAGCTGCCGTCGGTGGGCGGGATGCTGTTGGATGGCGCACGGGTGGGCCAGGGGGTCAGGCGGTCTTCCTGCCATTCCCAGAGCATGGTGAAGCCCGAGCCCAGGAACGCTTCCTGGAAGGTCGCGAGCGGCGCGCCGGCGGGCCGGTTCAGTTCGGTGTAGACGTCGTTCATCATCGGCAGGGCGTTGAAGTAGCTGCCCATGAAGCCGTGGATGCCGTGTTCTTCGATCCGGTCGTTGGCGCCGCGCGACGATGCGCACTTGCCGCCGAGCCGCCAGCCGAGCTGGTAGACGGTGATGTCGTACTTGTCCCGCCAGTCGGGCTGGCTGCTCAGTTCGAAGGCGGTCACGAGACCACCCATGCCGCCGCCAAGGATTGCCACCTTCTGCGGCCCGTTCACGTTGGACATGATCCCCATCCGGGGATTTTGCCCCCGGCTCGCCTAGGTTGTTGACCTAGACACCTTGCCACCCAGCCTTTTGAAGAGAGTTAACGAGGCGATCCAGATGTTCGCCGTGGGTGAAGGGGTGTCCGATCTTCAGGGCCTCGATCGGATAGCCGGTCTCGTTGCTGCGCCCCGGGCCTGCGCGGGAACGGGCGAGGCGCTCGCCGCCCTCCAGGGCCTGGCCGGCCTCGGCCATCCGGCCCCCGGCGGCGTAGCAGGCGGCGAGGAGGTAGTGCAGCGGGAAGCGCTCGGGCCCCCGGGCGCAGGCGTCGGCCGCATCCCGCGCGGCGGCGTCGTACTCCCCGGTGATGAACCGGGCGACGGCCTTGCTGCGGAACCACAGCCAGGCGTGCGGATCGTTGGGGCTGGCCGCGATGGCCCGCTCGGAATAGGCGATGGCGCCTTCGGAATCGCCCTCGAACGCCAGCAGGCGTCCCAGTTCGCCCGAGGCGGTGGCCAGGTAGGGATTGAGCTCGAGCGCGCGGCGCTGCTCGGCCTTGGCCTCGGCCTGGCGACCCAGCATCGAGAGCACCACGCCCAGGGTATAGTGTGCGAAGGCGTCGGAGCCGCCGGCGGCCACGGCCTTGAGCGCAATGCGGTGCGCCTCGGCGACGGCGGCGGTCGGGTCGTCGGAGGTGCCGACCCATACTTCGAACAGCTTGCAGTGCGCCAGGATCGAGAGCGCCGAAACATCGTCGGGCTCGAGCGCCAGCGCCTGTTCCAGCAGGATCTCGGCCTGGCGGACGTCGGACGCGGTGGAACGCCAGAAATGGCGGCGGCCGCGCACGAACAGGCGCCAGAACTCCAGGCTGTGCTCGGGCGTGCGCAGCGCCCGCACTTCCTCCCGCTCCAGCACCGCCGGCTCGATGGCGCCGATGATCGAGGTGGTGATCTCGTTGAGCATCGAGAACAGGTCGGACATCGGCCGGTCGTAGCGGGACGACCAGGCGCTGGTCTCGTCGGAGCCCTGGATCAGTTCGACCGACACGCGCACCGAGCCGCCCAGGCTGCGCACCTTGCCGTCGAGGACATAGTCGACGCCCAGGCGTGCGCTGATGGCGCCGGGCGGGTGGCCCACGACGTCGGACAGCACCAGGGCCTGGCGCGGCGTGACGGCCAGCAGCGGCGACTTCGAGAGGCCGGCGGTGAGTTCGTCGGCCAGGGCTTCGGCGAACCAGGCCTGTTCCTCGTCGCCGGGCTGGTGGGTGAACTCCATCACCACGATGCGGGGACGGGCCTTGCCGTTGGCCTTGGCGCGGGGCGGCGGATCGACGGGCATCGGGACGGGCGCCGCGTCGCTCATGGCCGCCAGCCGATAGCCGACGCGCGGGATGGTCTCGACCGCGAAGGCGTGGGCGTTGCGGGCCGCCAGCCGGCGCAGCTTCATCATCACCAGGGTGATCGCGTCGTCGCCCACCACGCGACCGTTCCAGCAGCGTTCAATCAGGTCGTCGCGACTGACGACGGCGCCCTCGGCATGCGCCAGGGTGACCAGCACCTGCATCACGCGCGGCTGCAGCACCTCGCGCCCCTGCGGAGAGACCACCTCGCAGGTGGGGGGCCGGACCTCGAGCGCCCCCAAGGAAAAAGCGGCCTGGTGGGCCAGCTGCATGGACTCCGATTCCCATTCAATTCCGCGGGGCCGACACCCTCACGCCGCCGCGCGTCCGAGCCTCGCCCTTAGCACAACCGGGACGGTCCGCCATTGCCCTGACGCAACTTTCGCCGAGGAAAGATCGGCTTCCGCTCGGCAAAAGATCGGGTGGCGTCCCTGTCAGCTCGGGCCGGCAAATGGTCTTCTGCGCTTCGGATTTCGACCCCTTCCCGAGGGGTGCGGCGGACCCGACAACCCCCGCCCCACCCCGGGCCTCGACGCTTGTGCTGGCGGAGAGGCGACGATCGTCATGTCGTTGGAAGGATCATCGCAGTCCCGCGGCGGGCCCTGTCCTTGCAGGTCCGGCGCGCCAATGCGGTCTTGCCGAAGCGTCTGGGGAGGCGCTCAGGCCGGTCCACATCCTCCGCAAGGACCCGCGGGCCCTCCTAGACCCGCGGGCACTTTTTGAAGCCCTCGACCCGGCCGGGTCGGGGGCTTTCTTTCATGGGCCGGGCCTCAATCGGGCTTCGGCGACCGCAGCCGGAAAAGGGCCGCGCCGGCGCGTTCGACGGACCGGTCCATCGCGGCCCGGCGCTCGCGAGGCCGCAGGTGGCTCAACCGTTCCTGCACGCCCATTCCGAACGCAGACCAGACAAAGGCGTCCAGCCGGTCGACGTCACCCCCGCCGTGCAGCGCGAGCCAGGCGGCCGAGGTCTGGCCCGAAAGCCGGCGGAGGCTGAGCGCCACGGCCCGGAGGTCGGCGTTGCGCGAGCCGGCGAGGAACAGCGCCTGCATGGCCGCGATCTCCCAGCGCATCTCGCCGTCGGGCGACAGCAGCGCCTGGCTGAAGCCGGCCGCGCCATGGCGGCCCGCGCCCAGGGCGGCCACCGAGACGCCGTCGCGGAGCTGCGCGAACGCGGCCAGCACGATGTCGGCCTTGGTTTCGAAGAAATAGGTGGTCGAGGCCAACGAGAGGCCCGCCGCGTCGGCCACGCTGCGCAGCGTCACCGCGTGCAGACCCTGGCGCCCGATGATCTCCAGCGCCGCGGCGACCAGCCTTTGCGCCCCGGCGGGCCGGGCCGGCAGCGAGCCCGGCGGCTCGGCCTCGGCCAGCCAGGGCGTCGCCGCCGGCGTCGCGCGTCCTTCCATCCGCTCGGCCGCGCGCACCAGGGTCGGCGATAGCCAAACCAGGGCGTCCCAGGGTTCGTCGTCAAGCAGGGCGAACCGCGTCGCGGTGCGCGCCAGGTTGGCCCAGACGTCGGCGGCGTCGGGGCCCGCGCCCAACGCTCTCGCCGCTTCCCGCCAGAAGGCGTCCTGCGCGGCGTGTTCGCGGCGCACCAGGTCCGCCAGCTCGGGCGACTCGGCGCCGGCGAGGGCCTCGAACTCCAGGAGCGTGACGGTCTCGCCGCGCGTCGTGAACGCCAGGTCGAACACCGCGGCCAGCATGAAGGTCCAGACCGGCGAGCCCGCCGTCAGCCCGTCCAGCCGGCGGGCTCGCCAGGCCGTGCGGCGTCGGGCGAGCGCCCGATGCACCTCGATCAGCAGGCCGTCGCGGCCGCCGAAGTGGTAGTTCACCGCCGAGGGACTGACGCGGGACTGCGCCGCCAGGGCGCGCGCCGTGAGTCCGCCCAGGCCCTTTTCGACGGCGATCGCGGCCGCCACGTCGGCGAGCCGGCTGGGTACGAGGTCGGAAGTCGCCGCAGGCATCGGGCCGTTCTAGCGCGTCCCCCCAGATCCTCGGAAGCGGTCACTGTACAACTGTTCGACGCATTTTTGACCCGTCGCAGCCAGGATCCGAGCAGACGGGCCGAATTCTCTCTGTAACTGACCCGCACGCCCGGCTGCGTCACCCACTCATCATAGAACCGTCGCGCTGTTCACATGTTCGAAAACTAGGGCTCGCCCCGCGATCAACGAGAGCGGGGGTGTCCTATGTGCGGGTCGGTTCGGAAATGGCGGGGCGGGCGGTCGGCCCTGTTCGCAGGCGCGGCCCTGGCCGTCATGGCGGGCAGCGCGGCATGGGCGGCCGAGGCCGACGGCGCGGGCGACGGGACCGGGCTCGAAGAGGTGGTGGTCACCGCGGAGAAGCGTGAGACCAACCTGCAGAAGACTCCGGTGGCGATCTCGGTCCTGGGCGGCGAGCAACTGGCCGACCGTCACGTGCAGAGCCTGGCCGACCTGATGACCAGCGGAGCGCCGTCCCTGCGGGTGGCGCCCTTCTTCTCCCGCAACTCGGCCCTCACCGTCGGCATCCGCGGCATCGTGCCGTTCGACGCGAACCAGCCCAGCCGCGACGCCGGGGTGGGCGTCTATCTGGACGGTGTGTACCTCGGGCGCTCGCAGGGCCTTGGCGTGGCGCTGTTCGACATCGAGCGGATCGAAGTGCTGAAGGGCCCCCAGGGTACGCTGTTCGGCCGCAACTCCACCGGCGGGGCGGTCAGCATCGTCAGCCGCCGGCCGTCCGGCGAGTTCGGCGTGCGCCAGACGATCGGCGTGCGGAACTTCGGCGGCTACAGCAGCGAGACCCACCTCGACCTGCCGGCCTGGAACGATGTCAGCGTGAAGATCGACGGGGTCGTGGTTCGCCGGGATGGCACGACCGACAATCCGCTGGCCGGCGAGGAGGACTGGAACAAGATCGACCGTCGCGGGATCCACGTGGGCGGCCGCTGGAGCCCGACCTCGGACTTCGACGCGCAGCTCGATTTCGACGATTCGTATGACGCCTCGACGCCGTACTACGTCCAGCTGCTGGACAAGAATCCGGCCGCGCCGCCGCTCGCGCCGCTGGTGCAGGTCCAGTCCAGTCGGGCCAAGGCGGGCGACATCGGCGTCCCGTCCCAGGACAGTATCGGTAAGACCCAGGGCTGGACGCTGCACCTGTCGTGGAGGCCCATGGAAGACCTGGAGCTGCGCTCCATCTCCTCGTACCGCCGGCTCAAGCAGAGTCAGTACGACAACGGCATCGGGGCCCACGCCGGCGTCTTCACGCCCAATGGCCGCTTCGCCCGCTACAGCCTGGCGTCGCTGCGCCAGAAGCAATGGAGCCAGGAGTTCCAGCTGATCGGCGACGTGGGCCAGATCCACTACGTCGGCGGCCTCTACTATTACCACGAGGCGGGCGATGACGACGCCTGGACGCCCAACACCCTGCAATGGAACGCCACGGGCACAACCGCCACGCGGCTGCCGACGTTGGAAGCCGGGGCCTCCTGGATCTTCCCGGACCGGGCCTCGACGGCCAAGGCCGACAGCTACGCCGCCTTCGGCCAGCTCACGTGGACGCCGGCGGTGCTCGAGGAGCGCCTGCACCTGACGGTGGGCGGGCGGCTGACGCACGACAAGAAGAGCGGCCGCCTGTTCAAGGTGAACGGCGCGAACACCAACTTCACTTTCGACCTCAAGGACGACCGGTTTGATCCTGCCGTCACCCTCGCCTACGACGCCACCGACGACATCCACGTCTACGGCAAGTGGGGCACGGCCTATCGCGCCGGCGGGGCCAACTCGCGCTCGGTCAGCTACCGCGCCTTCGGGCCCGAGGAGGTTGAGACCTTCGAGGCCGGCTTCAAGAGCGAGTTCTGGGAGAACCGCGCCCGGCTGAACGTGGCCGCGTACGAGACCCGCTACACCGACATCCAGATCGATTTCTCGGCCACCAACCTCAACAACTCGAACCGCGGCACGCTGGAGACGGTCAATGCGCCGGGCCACGGCAAGATCAAGGGCTTCGAGGTCGACGGCCAGGTGGCGCCCGTCGAAGGCCTGACCCTGTCGCTGGGCTTCGCCCAGACGGTGGGCCACCTGCCGGCCGCGGCCAACCCGTTCGCGGGCGGCCGCCTCACGCCCGTCTACATCGTCTACACGCCCAAGAACGCCTACACCGCGGCCGTCGACTACGCCCGGCCGCTGGGCTTCGCCACCCTGCGCGCCCACATCGACGCCAACGTCTCGGACGGCTACCGCGCCCAGTCGGGCGAGGCGACGCTCACCGACGACTCCGCGGTAGTGAACGGACGCCTGGCGCTGGCCGACATCGAGGTGGCCGGCGGGGCCCGCATGCAGGTGGCGCTCTGGGCCCGCAACCTCTTCGACGAGGACCACACCATCGTCGAAAGCCGCGCCGCGTACGCCGCCGGAGGCTCGTTCGGCATCTTCAACGAGCCCCGCACCTACGGCCTCGACCTCACCTTCGAATTCTGACCGGGAGCCCTCACATGCGCCGCAAGCTCGCCCTCACGCTCGCCGCTCTTCTCGTGACCGGCCAGGCCCACGCCGCCGTCACCGGCGAAAAGGTCGAACGCCCCCAGCCCGACCAGGTCGTCGTCACCTGGACCGACACCGATCCGGTGGACGTGTTCGTCGCCGACAAGCCCGACGCCGCGCTCTCGGCCGCCAGGCTGGTGTCCGGCAAGGACAGGGACGGCCGGTTCGAATTCACCGCTGCGCCGGGCTCTCGCCCCTACTTCCTGCTGCGCGATGGCGGCGACGGGCAGGTCTCCCGCACCGCCGAGCGGGCGCTGCCGCTGCAGCAGGGCTCGAACTTCCGAGACCTGGGCGGCTATCCGGCGGCCGGCGGCAAGCATGTGCGCTGGGGCCTGATTTTCCGCTCGGGCGCGACCCCGATGCTGACCGACGCCGACCTGATGATGATCAAGGCGCTGAACCTCCGGGAGATGGTCGACCTGCGCTCCAGCGAAGAGCGGTCGCTGGCGCCCACCAGGATCCAGGGCGTCCCCTATGCCGCGGTCGGCTACTCGATGACCGGCCTGATGGGCGCCGGCGCCACGCCGCCCGGCCTGGACCAGATGGGGGCGATCTACCGCAATTTCCCGGCCTTGCTGGCGCCGCAGCTGCGGCTGCTGTTCGCCGACCTGCTCGCGGGCGGCGCGCCGGTGGCCTACAACTGCTCGGCGGGCCAGGACCGCACCGGGTTCGCCAGCGCCCTGATCCTCAGCGCCCTGGGCGTACCCCGCGAAACGATCGTGGCCGACTATCACCTCTCGACGACCTACCGGCGGCCCGAGTTCGAGATGCCGCGCATCGATCCGGCCGCGACCTCCACCAACGCCGCCGCCGCGATGTTCGCCCGCTTCCAGCAGGACCCGAAATACAGGACGCCGCAGCCGCTGATGGACGGCGCGAAGCGAGCTTATGTGGAGTTCGCCCTGGCCGAGGTGGAGAGCCGCTGGGGTTCGGTCGAGGCCTATCTCAACAAGGAACTGGGCGTCGACGCCGCCGGGATCGCGAAGCTGCGCGCCATGTACCTGGAATAGGCGGGGGGAGGCCGGCGACAGGGCGGCTTTCCCTGACGTAAGGATACTGTCCCGTAGCGTGGGGTTCACTTCCCGCGCCGGGGGGCCTATGTGCGCGGCCATGGCCGAGTTCGTGCTCTCCCCACCGCCCGTTCCCGTCGTGCCCGTGGAGGGCGAAACGGGAGGCTTCCCGGTCCGCCGGATCCTGTGCGTGGGGCGCAACTACGCCGCCCACCGCCGCGAGATGGGCGGCGACGACCGGGACCCGCCGTTCTTCTTCGCCAAGCCCGCCGATGCGATCGTGCCCCCGGGGTGCGACCCCGCCTATCCGCCGCGCACGGGCAACCTGCACCACGAGATCGAGCTGGTGGTGGCCATCGGCAAGGCCGGCCGCGACGTGGCCGTCGGCGACGCGCTGGGCCTGGTCTACGGCTATGCGGTGGGGGTGGACCTCACGCGCCGCGACCTGCAGAACGCCGCCAAGGACAAGGGCCAGCCGTGGGACGCCTCGAAGGGCTTCGACGACTCCGCGCCGATTTCGCCGATCCGTCGCTGGACGGGCCCGCCGCCCCAGGGGCGCATCGCCATCGCGGTGAACGGGGCGGTGAAGCAGGACGCCGTCGTGGTGGACATGATCTGGAACGTCGCCGAGATCGTCGCCGAAGCCTCGAAGCTGTGGGCCCTGGAGCCCGGCGACCTGATCTATACGGGAACGCCCGAGGGCGTTGGCCCACTGGTCAAGGGCGATAGGGTCGAGGGTGAGGTCGAGGGCGTCGGCCGGCTCGCCTTCACGGTGGCCTGATGGGCTGGACCTTGCACTCCGCCTGGCGGGCGACGGCGCCCTACCGGGTGCGCATCGGCCTGCAGCTCAAGGGCTGCACGTACGACTATCATCCCATCGACCTGATCGCGGGCCAGCAGCGCGAGCCAGAATACCGTGCGGTGAATCCGCAGGGCTTGACGCCGGCGCTGGACCTGGGGGACGGCCACGTGCTCGCTCAGAGCCTGGCGATCCTGGAATGGCTGGAGGAAACGCGGCCCGAACCGCCGATCCTGCCGCGCGCCGCGATCGATCGGGCGATGGTGCGGCGGATGGCGGGCATCATCGCCTGCGACATCCACCCGCTGAACAACACCCGGGTCGGCCGCAAGCTGCACCAGATGGGCGTGCCACAACCGCAGATCACCGAGTGGATCCACGGCTGGATCCGCGATGGCTTCGACGCGTTGGAGCCGCTGATCGCCCAGCACGGGGGCGCCTACGCTTTCGGGGACGCGCCGACGATGGCCGACATCTGCCTGGTCCCGCAGGTCTATTCGGCGCGACGTTTCGAGCTGGACGTCGCTCCGTGGCCGAAACTGGTGGCGGCCGCCGACCACGCCGCAGAGCACCCGGCCTTCGTGGCCGCCCACCCCAACCAACAGCCGGACGCGAAGCCCCTCTGATGCCCAAGACCCTCGAAGACCTGAAAGTGAAGAACCGGGCCTGGGCCGCGGGCAAGGTCGCCGTTGACCCTGGCTTCTTCAAGCGGCTGGAAGGCCAGCAGGCGCCGGAATACCTGTGGATCGGCTGCTCCGACAGCCGGGTGCCGGCGAACGAGATCGTGGGCCTGGATCCCGGCGAGCTGTTCGTGCACCGCAATGTCGCCAACCTGGCCCCGCCGCAGGACGCCAACTACCTGTCGGTGCTCCAGTTCGCGGTCGAGGTGTTGAAGGTGAAGCACATCCTGGTCGTCGGCCACTACGGCTGCGGCGGGGTGGCCGCAGCGGTCGACGGGCAGCGCCGGGGCCTGGTCGATCACTGGCTGCATCCCATCCGCGAGGTGCACCAGGACCACCGGCACGAACTCGACGTCCTGCCGGACGAAAAGGCGAAGTGGGACCGGCTGGTCGAGCTGAATGTCATCCGGCAGGTGAAGAACGTGGCCTCGGACGTCTTCGTGCAGGACGCCTGGGCGCGCGGCCAGCCCCTGACCGTGCACGGCTGGGTCTATACCCTGGGCACCGGGATCGTGACCGACCTCGACGTCAGCGTGACCGGGCCCGACGATCTGGCGGAGTACGAGGACTAGGTTCGTCGCGCCGCGGTTGACCTTATCGCCGACCGCCGCTTGTGTCGGACCCAGAGGCGGAAAGCCGCCAACGGAAACGACCAGGACCGAAGTATGAAACGGAAGCTCATGGCCGCGTGCGCGCTGGCCGTCCTCGTGGGCGCGACGCCCGCCGCCGCCCAGCCCCAGCCGACGGCCGCCGAAGCCAAGGCGTTCGTGGAGAGCGCAGAAGCCCAGCTCGACCGCGTCAACGCCTTCGCCAACCGCGCCGCCTGGGTGCGCGCCAACTTCATCACCGAGGACACTCAGTGGCTGGAGGCCAAGGCCAACGCCGAGCAGAACGAGCTGGTGACCAAGCTGGCCACCGAGGCGGCGAAGTTCAACGGCGTCACGGTGGACGCCGTCACCGCGCGCAAGCTGAAGCTGTTGAAGCTGTACCTGGTCTCGCCGGCGCCGAACCGCCCCGGCGCGGCCGAGGAACTGGCGGGCCTGGTGACCAAGCTGGACAGCACGTACTCGTCCGGGAAGTTCACGTACAAGGGTAAGCAGATCACCCTGAACGACGCCGAAGACGTGCTGGCCAAGAGCCGCGACCCGGCCGAGCTGAAGGCCGCCTGGGAAGGCTGGCATGGGGTGGCGGCGGTGATGAAGCCGGACTACGCCCGGTTCGCGGCGCTGTCGAACGAGGGCGCCAAGAGCCTCGGCTTCAAGGACACCGGGGCCCTGTGGCGGTCGAACTACGACATGGACCCCGACGCCTTCGCCGCCGAGACCGACCGGCTGTGGAAGCAGGTGGAGCCGTTCTACAAGAACCTGCACTGCTATGTGCGCGCCCGCCTCAACGAGAAATACGGCGACGCGGTGCAGCCCAAGACCGGCCCGATCCGCGCCGACCTCCTCGGCAACATGTGGGCCCAGCAGTGGGGCAACATCTACGACATCGTGCAGCCGAAGACGGCCGCGTCCAGCTATGACCTCGACAAGCTGCTCGAGGCCAAGGGCTACGATCCCGTGCGCATGGTGAAGACCGGCGAGGGCTTCTATTCGTCGCTGGGCTATTCGCCCCTGCCGCAGACCTTCTGGGAACGCTCGCTCATTGTCCGGCCCAAGGACCGCGAGGTGGTCTGCCACGCCTCGGCCTGGGACCTGGACGACAAGAACGACATCCGCATCAAGATGTGCACCAAGGTGAATGCGGACGACTTCCGCACCATCCACCACGAGCTGGGGCACAACTACTACCAGCGCGCCTATCAAAACCAGCCGACCCTGTTCCGCAACGGGGCCAACGACGGCTTCCACGAGGCGATCGGCGACTTCGCGGCGCTGTCGGCGTCGACGCCGACCTACCTCAACCAGATCGGCCTGCTCGACACCGTGCCCGGGGCCGAGGAGGACATCCCGTTCCTGCTGAAGATGGCGCTCGACAAGATCGCCTTCCTGCCGTTCGGCCTCCTGGTCGACCGCTGGCGCTGGGAGGTGTTCTCGGGCGAGGTGACGCCGGACCACTACAACGACGCCTGGTGGGCGCTGCGCCTGAAGTATCAGGGCCTGACGCCGCCCGCACCGCGGCCGGCCGACGCCTTCGACCCGGGCGCCAAGTACCACGTGCCGGGCAACACGCCGTACACCCGCTACTTCCTGGCTCACATCTACCAGTTCCAGTTCCACCGGGCCGCCTGCCAGCAGGCCGGCTGGAAGGGCCCGCTGCACCGCTGCTCGGTCTATGGTCAGAAGGCCGTGGGCGAGAAGTTCAACAAGATGATGGAGCTGGGCCAGTCGCAGCCGTGGCCGCAGACCCTAGCGGTGTTCTCGGGCGAGACCCGCACCGACGCCAGCGCCGTGGCGGACTATTTCAAGCCGCTGGATGCGTGGCTGGTGAAGCAGAACAAGGGGCAGCAGTGCGGGTGGTAGGCGGCTAGCGAACCTCCCGGACTCCTCTCCCCTCAGGCTTCGCCTCGGGGGAGAGGAGCTAAGCCAGTTTGATCTCTTTCAGGCGTTCCTGGAGGTAGCCGTCCGCGGTGATCGGCTCGGGGTAGCGGTCGGGGTGCTGGGCGTCGACGGTCTGCGGCAGCGTCCTGATCAGGTAGTCCGAGTTGAAATGCAGGAAGAACGGCGTCGAGTAGCGCGGGAAGCCGCGGCGCTCGGGGGCCGGGTTGACCACCCGGTGGGTCGTCGACGGCAGCTTGTGGTTCACGAGCCGCTGCAGCATGTCGCCGATGTTGCAGACCAGGCTGCCGGGCGGCGGGTTGATCGCGATCCAACGGCCGTCGTGGTCCTTCACCTCGAGCCCCGCCTCCTCGGCGCCGAGCAGCAGGGTGATGACGTTGATGTCCTCGTGGGCGCCGGCGCGGATGTGCGGGCCGTCCTTGGGCACCGGCGGATAGTGCAGCAGGCGCAGGATCGAGTTTCCGAAATCGACCTTGTCGTCGAAGAAGTGCCGTTCGAGGCCCAGGTAGCAGGAGATCGCCTCCAACACCTTCAGGCCCATGGCGTCCAGGGCGTCGTAGAGCCACTGCACCTTCTCGTGGAACTCGGGCAGTTCGGCGTCTGGCCAGACGTTGTCGGCCATGTGGTCGCGGAACTTGTGGCCGGGCGGCAAGTCGCGGCCGACGTGCCAGAATTCCTTGAGGTCGTAGTGGGTGTGGCCCTTGGCGGTCTCGACGCCGAAGGGGGTGTAGCCACGCTGGCCGCCGACGCCGAGCTTGTACTTCGTCTTGGTCGCCTCGGGCAGGGCGAAGAACTGCTTCATCTGGTCGATGGCGGCGTCGACCTTGTCCTGCGGCAAGCCGTGGTCGGAGATCACCGCGAAGCCCCAGCGGGCGTAGCTGTCGCCCAGGCGCTGGGTGAAGGCGTTGAAGTCCTTGGAGAAGAGCTCGAACGAAACGGGCTCGATTTTGTCTTGGAGGTCGAGGGCTTGGCTCATTTCCGGACTTCTACACCCGGAGCTAGCTCGCCTCCAACCGGCGCCGCTCGGCGGTGTCGTTGTCGGCTTCCTCAGCCTCTTCCTTGCCCAGGCGGCGCATTTCGGCGGCCAGCAGCTTCTCCATGGTCTCGCGGCTGTCGCGGACGGCCATGGCGTAGCGTTCCTCCTCGCCATAGACCGGCGCCAGGCGCTTGAAGAGCGCCTTGTCGTGGTCGCGGAACACGGTGACCGCCTTGGCCGCGCGGCGTTCCGAAAGGCCCAGGCGCAGGAGCGCCTTCTTGCCGAACAAGAGAGCGCTCTCGAAGGTCTCGCGCACGATGTCGTCGCCGCCCACTCGGACCAGCTCATAGGCGTGCCGCCGGTCGAAGGCGCGGGCGATGATGGTGAGGTTCGGGAAGTACTCGGTCGCGGCCTTCACCAGCTCGACGGCCTTGTCCTTGTCGTCGATGGCCACCAGCAGCAGCTTGGCCTTCTCGGCGCCGGCGGCGCGCAGCAGGTCGAGCCGCGAGGCGTCGCCGTAGTGCACCTGCCACCCGAAGCGGCGGATGGTGTCGATCTGCTCGATGGACGAGTCCAGCAGCACCACCTTGAAATCGTTGGCGGTGAGCAGGCGGGTGGCGATCTGACCGAAGCGGCCGAAGCCCGCGACGATGGCGTCGGGCGCGCCGTCGTCGAACGGCAGTTCCTCGGGCTCGGCCAGGCCGGCCGTGCGGTTCAACACCAGCTTCTCATAGAGGGCGAAGGCGATCGGCGTGAGCGCCATCGACAGCGCCACCACCGCGGTCATCAGGGCCGCCTGCTCGGACGGGAGCACGCGAGCGGCGAGCACGAAGCCGATGAGGACGAAGGCGAACTCGCCGCCCTGGGCCAGGGAGACGGCGACCGTGCCGGCATCGCGGCGTCCGCGCCGGAAGACCACCGCCACGGCGTACATGGCGGCGAACTTGGCGACCATCAGCCCCACGGTCAGTGACACGACCAGCACCGGCTGCGCGGCGACCAGGCCGAAGTTCAGGCCCGCGCCGACGGTGATGAAGAAGAGGCCGAGCAGCAGGCCGCGGAACGGCTCGATGTCGGTCTCCAGCTCACGGCGGAACTCGCTCTCGGCCAGCACCACGCCCGCCAGGAAGGCGCCCAGGGCCGGCGACAGGCCCACCAGCTCCATCAGGGCGGCGACGGCCACCACCAGCAGCAGGGCCGAGGCGGTGAAGATCTCGCGCAGCCGGGCGGCGGCGATGAAGCGGAACAGCGGACGGGTCAGGTAGCGGCCGCCGATGACCACGAAGGCCACGGCGGCGAAGGTGGCCAGAACCCGCAGCCACTCCGGCTGACCGTCCATGACGCTGGCCCCGTGGCCGGTGGCCTCGACGGCGCCCGCCTGATGGCCGACGGCCAGCAGCGGCAGGAAGGCGAAGAGCGGGATCACCGCCAGGTCCTGGAACAGCAGCACGCCGAAGGCCGCCTGTCCGACCGGGCCTTGCCGGAGCCCCTTCTCCTCCAGGCTCTGCAGCACGATGGCGGTGGACGACATGGCGAGGATAAGCCCTGCGGTCAGGGCCACCCGCCAGTCGGCGCCCAGCAAAAGGGCGACGGCGCCCACCAGCGCGGCGGTCGCCAGCATCTGCGCCATGCCCAGGCCGAAGATCGAGGTGCGCATTTGCCAGAGCAGGGCGGGGCGGACTTCCAGCCCGATGAGGAACAGCAGGATGACCACGCCGAACTCGGCGAAGCGCATAACGTCGCCCGGCTCGCCCACCAGATCCAGGACGAACGGCCCCACCAGCGCGCCGGCGATGAGGTAGCCCAGCACCGAACCCAGCCCCAGGCGCTTGGCGATGGGAACCGAGACGACACCGGCAGTCAGATAGACCAGCGCCTGGATCAGGAAGGAATCTGCGTGCATCTCGGCTCCAGCTTAAGCCGTGACACGTGGGTGTGATGGCGAAATCATCAATCGATGAATTTTTTCGCCGACCCGTTCCCAACCCACGTTTTGCGGCGTATTGGGCGACCATGGCGGACAAGGTTTCCAAGGACGCAGTCGAGGCGCTCGCGGGTCGGCTCTTCGACGGCATGACGATCATGGCGGGAGGCTTCGGCCTCTGCGGCATCCCGGAGAACCTGATCGCGGCGATCCGCGCGGCGGGCGTGAAGGACCTGACGGTCATCTCCAACAACTGCGGCGTCGATGACTTCGGCCTGGGCGTGCTGCTGGCCGGCGGTCAGATCCGCAAGATGATCTCGAGCTATGTCGGCGAGAACAAGCTGTTCGCCGAGCTGTACCTATCGGGCAAGCTGGAGCTGGAGTTCAACCCGCAGGGCACGCTGGCCGAGCGCATCCGGGCCGGCGGCGCGGGCATCCCCGCCTTCTTCACCAAGACCGGCGTCGGCACCCTGGTCGCCGAGGGCAAGGAAGTCCGCGAGTTCGACGGAGAACTCTATGTGATGGAGCGGGGGCTCACCGCCGACCTGTCGATCGTGAAGGCGTATGTCGGCGACCGCGAAGGCAACCTGACCTACCGGATGACCGCGCGGAACTTCAATCCGATGATGGCGACGGCCGGGAAGGTCTGCGTCGCCGAGGTCGAGAAGATCGTCGAAACGGGCACGCTGGACCCGAACAACATCCACACGCCGGGCATCTTCGTCGATCGCATCTTCGAGGGCGTCCAGGAAAAGCGCATCGAGCAGCGCACCGTCCGCAAGCGGGAGATCGCGTAACATGGCCTGGACCCGCGACCAGATCGCCGCCCGCGCCGCGCAGGAGCTGCGCGACGGCTTCTATGTGAACCTGGGCATCGGCATCCCGACCCTGGTGGCCAACTACATCCCCACGGGCATGTCGGTGACGCTGCAGAGCGAGAACGGCATGCTGGGCATGGGCCCCTTCCCCTACGAGGGCGAGGAGGACCCGGACCTGATCAACGCCGGCAAGCAGACGATCACGGCGCTGCCCTCGAGCTCGTATTTCTCGTCGGCCGACAGCTTCGCGATGATCCGCGGCGGCCACATCGACCTCAGCATCCTGGGCGCCATGCAGGTGGCGGCCAACGGCGACCTCGCCAACTGGATGGTCCCGGGCAAAATGGTCAAGGGCATGGGCGGCGCCATGGACCTGGTGGCCGGCGTGAAGCGCGTGGTGGTGGTCATGGAGCACACCGAGAAGACTGGCGCGCCCAAGCTCCTGAAGGCCTGCACCCTGCCGCTGACCGGCGCGGGCGTGGTCGACCTGGTGGTCACCGACCTGGCGGTCTTCGACGTGGGGCGGGGCAAGACGCCGCTCACCCTGCTGGAGCTGGCGCCCGGCGTCAGCCTCGATGAGGTGAAGGCCAAGACCGAGGCCCCGTTCCAGGTGGCGGACAAGGTCGCAGCCTAGGCGGAGGGCCTTAACGCCAGCGCAGGGCGAGGGGGCCCACCGCGGCGCCCAGGGCCGTGCTCAAGGCGATGCCCAGGCTGTACCAGGTGGCCACGAAGGCGGGCGCCGTCTCGCCGCAGTGCAGGCCGTAGGCGAGCGCCGCGACGCCGCCCGCGAACAGGCCTGCGGCGGCGCCCGCGACCGCCAGGCGGGTCGGCGCGAACCGGCGGATCGCCACCATCGCCAGGGCGAGCGTGGGCGCCGAGAGGATCAGGATGTTGAACGGGCAGCGCCGCCAGGACTGGCCGAGCCACAGGTCCATACGCGTGTCGGCCGGCGCCGTCAGCAGTTGGAAGAGCCCGAGGCCGACCAGCAGCGCCACTGCCAGCGCGCCCAGGACCGCGCCGCCGCGTGGCGAGGCCGCCGGGCGCGAGAGACGCTCGGCGCACAGGAACCCGGCCACGCCCAGCGCCGCCGCATAGCCGGCCTTCATCCAGAAGGCCCCGCCCTGGACAGCCGTGGCCAAGTCGGCGCGCAGGCCCAGCCACGCGAGCACGCCGACGAGCGCGGCGGCCCCGCCGACGAGGGCCACGAGCGCGATCCGGCCCTGGACGGCGCGCGGGGACACGGGCGCCAGGTCCGCGGCCAGGCTGTCGATGAGCCGATCAGTCTCCACGGGACGCCACCCTCGCCATCAAGGTCTTCAGCGCGCGGTGCAGCGACACCTTGGCCGCGCCCTCGGTCATGCCCAGCCGCTCGCCCGCCTCGGCCAGGCTGCGGCCCTCGATCTTGACGTCTCGGACCAGCTGCTCCTGCCGCTCGGGGAGGCCGCCGAGCAGCCGCCCCAGGTCGGCCGCCGTCTCCGCCCCGCGGTCGGCGTCGACCCAGAGCGTGTCGGCCACATCGTCCAGCGGCACGTGACGGCGGATGCGCCGGCGGCGCCAGTGGTCGATCAGCTTGTAGCGCGCGATGGCATAGGCCCAGGCGGTGAAGGGCTGGCTCGCGTCGTAGGTCATCCGGCGGCTGTGCACGGCCAGCAGGGTCTCCTGGATCAGATCCTCCGCGTCGGCGACATGGTCGGCGCCCAGCCGGTGGCGGAAATACGGGGCGAGGCGGGCGTTGAGCACGGTCAGAACCTCCCGCCAAGCGGGGCCATCGCCGGCCTGTGCACGAAGCATCAGAGCCTTCAGCCGGGCTTCGACCTCTGGGACCAACTTCGCTCCGCCTCGGGACAGTTCGCGCCGCGCCGCCAAAGGTTACATCGCAGGCGGCGGAAAAAAGAAATCGCCCCTCCTGTAACCTGCGCCGCCGACCCCGCGAACTAGCTCCCGACTGCGCCGCTGTGGCCGGTCGCAACGAGGAGCATCACATGAAAACGGCTCAAACGACCCTGGCCGCCGCCGCCATCCTTGCCCTGATGGGCGGGGCCGCCATGGCGCAGGACGGCGCCAAGAAGCCCGCGTCGACGGAGAAATGCTACGGCGTCGCCAAGGCCGGTCACAACGACTGCAAGGCCGGCGCGGGCACGACCTGCGCGGGCACCTCCAAGGTCGACTACGACGGCAAGGCCTTCAAGGAAGTGCCGGCCGGGACCTGCGTCACGATGAAGACCCCCAAGGGCATGGGCTCGCTGACCCCCAAGGCCTGATCCCAGCCCTCTCGCGGATGCGCCTCATGGCCCCGTCCCTCACCGCAGGCGTCAGCCTGAAGCCGCAGCACTACGGCGAAGCCCTGGCCTGCGGGGACGAGGGGCTGTGGTTCGAGGCGCATCCCGAGAACTACATGGCGGCCGGTGGGCCACGGCTGGCCTGGCTCGAGGCCATCGCCGCCGCGCATCCCATCTCCCTGCACGGCGTCGGGCTGTCGCTCGCCGCCGACGAGCCACCCGACGCCGATCACCTGGCGGCCCTCAAGCGCCTGGGCGATCGCGTGCGGCCGGCGGTGGTTTCCGAGCACCTGGCCTGGTCGACGCGACGCGGCGTCTATGCGCCGGACCTGTTGCCCTTCCCGCGGACCCGCGCGGCCCTGGCCCGGATCGGCGACAATATCGACCGGATGCAGTCGGTGCTGGGCCGCAGGGTGCTGATCGAGAACCCCGCGCTCTATCTGCCGCTCGAGGGCCATGCCTTCGACGAGGTCGAGTTCCTGGCGGAACTGGTCCGGCGGACCGGGTGCGGCCTCCTGGTCGATGTGAACAACGTCTTCGTGAGCGCCAACAACCTCGGCTACTCGGCGGAGGCCTATCTCGACGCCATCCCCGGTGGCGCGGTGGGCGAGATCCATCTGGCGGGCCATGCAGCCGATGAACGCCTGGGCGCTGCGCTGCTGATCGACACGCACGGGGCGCCCGTGGCCGAGGCGGTCTGGCGGCTGTACGAGCGGCTGATCACGCGGATCGGTCCCCGGCCCACCCTGATCGAGCGGGACGACGATATTCCGCCCTTCGCCGACCTGCTGGCCGAGCGGGACCGCGCGCACGCCTTGCTGGCCCGGGAGCCGGCCGATGCCTGACGGTTTCCACGACGCCTTCCTCGCGGCGGTCGCCGGTGCGCCCGAGGCGCTGTCGCCGTGGTGCGATGCGCGCAGCGCCGGTCCCGGTCTCTCAATCTATCGCAACACCATCGCCAAGGGCTGCGCCGACGCCCTGGCCGCGCAGTTTCCCAGTGTCGAGCGGGTCGTCGGGGCGGCCTGGCTCGCCGCCGCCGCGGGTGCTCATGCCGCCGACCATCCGCCAAGGCGCGCGTCCCTGCTCGACTATGGCCAGGACTTTCCCGACTGGCTGTCGCGCTTCCCGCCGGCGGCGGACCTCTCCTTCCTGGCCGACCTCGCGCGCATGGACCTGATGTGGACCGCGGCCCATCTCGCGGCCGATGCGCCCGCCCTGGAGCCCGCGGCCCTGGCGGACCTGGGGCCGAAGGCCTTCGCCGCCCGCGCCCTGGTCCTGCATCCGGCGACGCAGTTCGCGGAATTCGCGATCACTTCGCCAAGCCTCTGGCGCGCGTTGCAGCCGCCCGACGAACCACCAGCGGGCTTCGAGCTGGATGTGGAGCCGCAAGGCCTGCTGATCGTCCGGCCGGGCCTCGACATCGCGCACAGGGTGGCGGGTCGCGGCGAGCTGGCGTTCCTGCGGGCGTGTCGGGGGCAAGCCGCGCTGGCCGACGCCGCGGTCGCGGCGCTGAGCGCCGACCCCGATTTCGATCTCGCCTCCGCCTTCGCCGGCCTCGTCGCCGAGGGCGCCTTCTCCGCCTTGAGGACGCTCCCATGACCAGCCATTCCACCACCCGTTCGGGCGCCGTCGTCCCGGCCCGCGCCTTCGGCCGCCTCGCCAGCCGCCTGATCCCCGAAGACCTCGTCCTGCTGCTCGCGCGCCTTGGCGTGGCGGCGGTGTTCTTCCAGTCGGGCCGGACCAAGGTGGACGGCCTGCTGCACATCACGGACGGGACCTACAGCCTGTTCCGCGAGGAATATCGGCTTCCGCTGATTCCGCCCGACCTCGCCGCCCACCTGGCGACCTATGCGGAACACCTCTTCTCGGTCCTGCTGGTCGTCGGCTTGTTCACGCGCTTCTCCGCCCTGGCTTTCCTGGGCATGACGGTGGTGATCGAGGTCTTCGTCTATCCGGACGCCTGGCCGACCCACCTGAGCTGGGCGGCCCTGCTCGTGGGTCTCGTCGCCCGCGGCGGCGGCCGCTGGAGCCTCGACCGGCTCCTGAAGCTGGATTGAGATCCGGCGCCGCCCGCCCCACGTTTCGCACTCGAGATGACCCGCATCCCCCTGACTGGCATAGTGAAGATCATGAACAGAAAGCTTTTCGCGGCCGCCCTGACCGGCGCGACCCTCCTCGCCTCCGCCGCCCCGGCCGCGGCGACCAAGACCGCCGTGTTCGCCGGCGGGTGCTTCTGGACCGTCGAGAAGTTCTTCGAGGAGACGCCCGGCGTGACCCAGGCGGTGTCGGGCTATTCCGGCGGCTCCTCCACGCGACCGACCTACGAGAACCATGCGGGCCACCTGGAGTCGGTGCGGGTCACCTACGACCCGGCCAAGGTCAGCTACGCGCAGCTGGTGGACGTCTTCTACCACCACATCGATCCGACCGACCCGACCGGCCAGGTCTGCGACAAGGGCCCGTCCTACCGCACCGCCATCTTCGCCGGCAGCGCCCAGGAGCGGGCGATCGCCGACGCGGCGAAGGCGAAGTACGAGAAGCAGCTGGGCGCGAAGATCACGGTCACCACGCGCAACGCCGCGCCGTTCTACAACGCCGAAGCCTATCACCAGGACTTCTACAAGAAGAACCCCACGCACTACGCGCGCTACCGGGAAGGCTGCGGCCGCGACCGGGTGCTCAAGGTGATCTGGGGCGGCCGCTGATCGGCTATTGAGCGGCACGTGGGCGGGGGGCGAAACCCTTGCCCACGAACATCTCGATCTTGCGCTTGTGGCGGCGGTCCAACCAGACGCTGCCGATCTCGAGGCCCTCGGTCTCGCGGAAATCGGCCTGCATCTCCGCGCGGCGCCATCCCTCGTACGACACCATGAGCACGCGGCGGCCGATCGCGGCGGTCAGCGGAGCCGTCGTCTCGGCCTGGTTGCGCGGGCCTTCCATCAGGAGCCAGCTCGCCAGCGGCGGCGCCCCGAAGCCTAGCCGGTCGCGTCCGTAGTAGCTGACCGCGTAGAACAGGAAGCGGTTGTTGACGGCGATGGCGGTCAGGCCCGGCTCGCGCTGGGCGCGGTCGAGGATCATGTCCGTGGTCTGCGACCAGCCCCGGGCGCGCTTGAGGCCGTTGGCCAGGCCGACCTTGTCGGCGAGGCCGGGCGAGATCACCGCGGCCAGGAAGAAGGCGGCGACCGCGCCCTGTAGGGCGAACGCGCCGGTCAGCCATCCGCGCGCGCGCCAGCGCACCAGCCAGGCGGCGACGAGGATCGCGCCCGCCAGGTAGCCCGCGCCCGACCAGTTTGCGTTGGCCCGGCTGATGAAGGCCTGGGCGGTGACGATCACCAGCGGCGGCAGGGTGAAGCAGAGGAGGGTCAGGTCGCGCGGATCGAGGCTGCGGCGACGGACGGCCAGGACGAGGCCCACGATCAGCGCGCCGAGGGGGATCGGGCCGAACACGCCGAACTGCGAGCCCACGAAAGCGCCCATCTCAGCGATGTTGAAGAGCTGGACCCCGCTCCAGGCGGCGTTGGCGGCGGTGTGCTGGAAGGTGGCGAAGCCGTGGGTGGCGTTCCAGAGGAGGTTCGGCGCCAGCACCGCGGCGAACGCCCCCACGGCCGCGAACGCCGCAGGCGCGGTCCAGGCCTGCCGTGCGGCCCGCGACACCGCCAGATGCACGGCGAGGCCGACGACGAAATAGACCGCCGCATATTTGGACAGGAAGGCCAGGCCCAGCGCAGCGCCGAGCCCGGCGGCCAGCATGACACGCCGCCGCCCGTCGGCCTCGAGCAGTGTCACATAGGCGAGGATGGTCGCGCCGAGGAAGAACAGCAGCGGCGCGTCCGTGGCGGCCACGAGCGCCGAGAGCTGGATGCCGGGCATCAGACCGTAGAGGGCCGCGGCCGCGAGGCCGACCGCGCCGCCGTAGAGCCGCCGCCCGATCAGGAAGACCATCGCCGTGGCGCCCGCCTGAAACAGGCACGCCGACAGACGCACCCAGGCCTCGGCGTCGCCGCCGATGGCCGTGGTGGCCCAGATGGCCCAGGCGATCACGGGAGGTTTCGAATAGTAACCGAAATCCAGCGTTCGTGACCAAAGCCAGTACTGGGCTTCGTCCGGATAGAGTTCGAGCGGCGTGCTGAAGAGCGCCACCAGACGCGCCGCCGTAAGCGCCGCCGTGAGGAGGATGGCGGCGCGGAGGTCACGGTCGGCCCCCGTGGGCCCTAGGTTTTGCGACATTTCGTCCCTCGAACCTGCCGGAACCTAGAGAGACCTGCTCGTATCGCAAGCAGACTGATGCCTTTTCGCCGCACTGTGACAGTCTCGGGCCCACAGTCGCATAACTGTCACCAACAGCGGGATTTTTGGCGTTATAGGGGCGGCGAAGACTCAAGGGGCGCCGAGGGGAGCCTCTCGTTCGAGTCTGTGGGAAGGGGTCTACTCTATGAATATCAAACTGAGCCGCGCGCTCTGCGCGACTACGGCGCTCGCCACCGGTCTGCTGATTTCGGGCCAGGCGCTCGCGCAATCCACCGGTACGGCGGTGGTCGAAGAACTGGTGGTCACCGGCTCGACCGGTCCGCGCAACCTCGACGGCGCCATCGTGGCGGAAACCGAGCCCAAGTCGCGCGCCTCGATCACCGAGGAATTCATCACCCGCCAGGCGCCGGGCCAGACGATCCTGGACTCGATCAACCTGCTGCCGGGCGTCAACTTCACGAACAACGACGCGTTCGGCTCGGCCGGCGGCGACATCGTGGTCCGCGGCTTCGACAGCCAGCGCGTGGCGCTGCTGCAGGACGGCGTTCCGCTCAACGACAGCGGCAACTACGCCATCTACCCGAACCAGCAGATGGATCCGGACCTGATCGCGCAGGCCACGGTGAACCTGGGCACGACCGACGTCGACAGCCCGACCGCGGCGGCCGCCGGCGGCACCATCAACTACATCACCCGCAAGACCTCGAAGGAATTCGGCGTCCGTGGTGAAGTGGGCTTCGGCTCGGACGACTTCCAGCGCTACTACGGCACAATCGAGACCGGTGAAGTCGGTCCGTTCGGCACCCGCGCCTGGTTCTCGGTCACCTACACGAAGAACGACATCTTCAAGCCGCACGACGCGACCGTCGACCCCGCGGGCCAGATCAAGAAGACCCAGTACAACGCGCGGATCGACCAGGATTTCGGTACGATCGGCGAGGCCAGCCTGATCTTCAACTACAACGAAAACCGCAACACCTTCATCAACCGCATCAGCCTCGCGAATTTCCGTGCGCACATCGCGCCGGTGAACAACCAGGCGGCGGCGAACGTGAACGTCAACCCGTCGAACACGGGCAACATCCGCGGCCTGTCGAAGTGGAACCTGAGCGACAACCTGATCCTCACGGTTGACCCCTCGTTCCAGTACGTCCTGGCCAACGGCGGCGGCTCGCAGAACTTCTCCGAGACGGACGCGCAGCTGCGCGGCAACTCCAGCGCCCTGGGCGTCGACCTGAACGGCGACGGCGACATTCTCGACACCGTCGCCCTCTATCGCCCGAACAACACCAACACGCGGCGCTACGGCGTGACGTCGTCGCTGATCTGGAAGTTCGCGGACAACCAGAGCGTCCGCGCCGCCTACACCTTCGACCGCGCCAAGCACCGCCAGACGGGTGAAGTCGGCTTCTTCAACGCCGACGGCACAGCGCAAAGCGTCTTCGCCGGCAAGGAAGGCCACGGCGACCAGGTCGTGCTGCCGGACGGCACCATCCTGCGCCGCCGCGACCGCTACTCGGTGGCCCTGCTGAACCAGGTGTCGGTCGAATACCGCGGCCGGTTCATGGAAGATCGACTGCTGCTGAACGTCGGCGTCCGCGCGCCCTTCTTCAAGCGCGACCTGAACCAGTACTGCTACCAGCGCGATACCTTCAACGCCTACTGCACGACCCAGGTCGGCACCCCGGTGCCGGGCACGAACGACGGGACTGGCAAGCCGCTCGTGACCTTCCCGGCCAGCGCCCTGAACTCGTCGGCCTCCAACCGCTACGGCCAGCCGCGCAAGTTCACGCGCAAGTACGACGACGTCCTGCCGAACGTCGGCCTGAGCTACAAGGTCACCGACGACGTGACGGTCTACGCCAGCTACGCCGAGACCCTCTCGGCGCCGCGGACCGACGACCTGTACGACCGCGTGCTGGTCGACCCCGGCCCGGAAAACGCCAAGACCTTCGACGTCGGTGTCCGCTACCAGGGTGGTCCGGTGATGGCCGCGGCCTCGGTGTGGCGCAACGAGTTCAGCAACCGCATCGAGCGCGTGTTCGACGAACAGGCCGGCATCGCGTTCTCGGCCAACGTCGGCGACGTCGAGCTCTGGGGCATCGACGGCCAGATCGCCTTCAAGCCCACCGACGAACTCAGCTTCTACGCCTCGGCCTCGTACATCGAAACCGAGATCCAGGACGACATCCCGAACACCGGCGCGGGCGCTCCCCTGCCGACGAAGGGCAAGTCGCTCTACGAGCTGCCGAAGCTGCAAGGCGGCGTCCGGGTCCAGTGGGATCCGATCGAAGCGGTCAGCCTGGGTGTGCAGGGCAAGTTCGTCGGCGACCGCTGGACGAACCTGGTCAACACCGAGAAGTTCAACGGCTACACGCTGTGGGATCTCGATGCTCGCCTGAAGCTCGACCAGTTCGGCCTGAAGAACACCTATCTTCAGGGCAACATCCGCAACCTGTTCGACGAACGCTACCTGGCCGACATCACGTCGAACCTGACCGGCACGGGCCTCGGCCAGCCGGGCTATCGCCGGACGTTCATCCTGACCCTGCACGTCGAGTACTAGGACGGTCGGGTCCGGAGACGGACTTCGAGGGGGCGGCTGCAGCGATGCGGCCGCCCTTTCTCTTTGCGGGCAGTGCTTGACGCGAGGGGCGCTGGGGGCCATCTGCGCGCGGCTTTGGAGATCAGCCTGAGATGAGCTTCGTCGTCCCCGCGGAATGGGCGCCCCACAAGGCGATGTGGCTCGGCTTCCCCAGCCATGCGGACCTGTGGGAGGACGACCTGCCGGCCGCCCAGGCCGAGGTGGCGGCGCTGGCGCGGGCGTTGGCCGGGCCGGGCGGCGAGACCGTGAAGCTGATGACCGGACATCCGGACGGTGAGGCCGCGGCGCGCGCGCTGCTGGGCGGCGTGGCCAACATCGAGATCGTGCCGGGCGCGTTCGGCGACATCTGGCTGCGCGACACCGGCCCGATCTTCGCCGACGGACGCGCCCACGGCTTCCGGTTCAACGGTTGGGGCGGCAAGTACGAACTGGAGCACGACGACACGGTGGCCGCGCAGATCGCCACCGCCTCGGGCGTCGAGCTCGTGCAGAACGACTTCATCCTGGAAGGCGGCGCGGTCGACCACGACGGCGAAGGCACGGTGCTGACCACCGGCCAGTGCCTGCTGAACCGTAACCGCAACCCCGGCTGGACCGACGACGTCGCCGCCGAGGCGCTCGGCAAGGCGCTGGGCGCGAAGAAGCTGCTGTGGCTGGGCGAGGGCCTGGTCAACGACCACACCGACGGCCACGTGGACAACCTGGCCCGCTTCGTCGCGCCGGCGACGGTGGCGATCCCGGTGGCCTGGGGCCGCGGCGACCCGAACGCCCCCGCCTTCGACGACGCGGCCAGGCGCCTGGCCGAGATGAGCGACGCCCAGGGCCGCAAGCTGAAGGTGGTGCGCATCCCGTCGCCCGGCTGGATCGAGGGCGACGAGGGGCGGCCGATCCCGGCCAGCCACATGAACTTCCTGATCGCCAACAAGGCGGTGATCGTACCGATCTACGCCGAGGAGCCGGGACGGTTCGCCGTGGGCGCGCTGAGGGAGGTGTTCCCGGACCGCGAGGTGATCGGCCTGCCGTCCAGCGCTATCCTCACCGGCGGCGGATCGTTCCACTGCATCACCCAGCAGGAGCCGGCCTGATGTCGCGCCAGATCACCGTCGCCGCGCTGCAGACCTCGTACGGCGAGGACATGGCGTCCAACATCCGCAAGACCGAGGCGCTGATCCGCGAGGCCGCGGCGGGCGGCGCGCAGGTCATCCTGCCGTCCGAGCTGTTCCAGGGCCCCTACTTCTGCGTCGCGCAGGAAGAGCGCTGGTTCGCCACCGCCCATCCTTGGCGGGAGCACCCGTGCGTGACGGCCTTGGCGCCGCTGGCGGCGGAGCTGGGCGTGGTGCTGCCGATCTCGATCTTCGAGCGCGAGGGGCCGCACTACTTCAACAGCCTGGTGATGGTCGACGCCGACGGCAGCCCGATGGGCGTCTACCGCAAGAGCCACATCCCCGACGGCCCCGGCTACATGGAGAAGTATTACTTCCGGCCGGGCGACACGGGCTTCAAGGTCTGGGACACGCGCTTCGGCCGCGTGGGCGTCGGCATCTGCTGGGACCAGTGGTACCCGGAGTGCGCGCGGGCCATGGCCCTGATGGGCGCGGAGGTCCTGTTCTACCCCACCGCCATCGGCTCAGAGCCGCACGACCCCAGCCTGGACACCGCGGCGCCCTGGCGGCGAGCGATGCAGGGCCATGCGGTGTCGAACGTGATCCCGGTGGTGGGCGCCAACCGCACGGGCTTCGAGCCCTGGGATGGCTATCCGAACGGCGGCCAGCAGTTCTACGGCTCCAGCTTCATCGCCGACCACCGGGGCGACCTGGTGGCCGCGCTCGGCCGCGAGGACGAGGGGGTCGCGAAGGCCACCTTCGACCTCGACTTCCTGCAGACCCATCGCGCCGCCTGGGGCTTCTTCCGCGACCGGCGGACGGATCTCTACGGCCAGCTTGCGGAGCCGAGGCCGGCATGATCGAGACGGACCGCCTGATCCTGCGGGCGTTCCGCGAGGAGGATCGCGCGCCGATGGCGGCGATCAACGCCGACCCGCGCGTCAACGAGTGGCTGGGCGGCCCGATCACGCCGGCAATGACCGACGCCACCATCGAACGCGTGAACACTCACATCGCCACGCACGGCTTCGGTTTCTTCGCGGCCGAGCGGAAGGCCGACAGTCGGCTGATCGGCATGATCGGCCTGCAGGTGGTGCGCGACGAACTGCCCCCGTCGCCGGGCGTGGAACTGGGCTGGCGGCTGGCGCCGGACGCACAGGGGACAGGCCTGGCGACCGAGGGCGCCAAGGCCGTGCTGGCCTGGGGCTTCGCCAACCTCGACCGCGACGAGCTGATCGCCTTCACGGCGCACAACAACCTCCGCTCACAGGCGGTGATGCTCCGGATCGGCATGGCCCACGACCCGGCCCGCGATTTCGACCATCCGGTGCTGGCCGAGGATCATCCCCTGCGCCGCCACGTCGTTTTCGTGGCGAAAAGGTCCTAGGCGCCGCACCCGCCTGGCGCGGCCTTGGCCGCCGCGATCTCCCGCTTCGCAGCCGCCATATCGGCCAGGAAGGCCGGATCGGCGTGCAGGCGGGCGATCATGCCGGCGGCCAGGGTGCGTCCGGCCTCGACGTCGGAAATGAAGTGCACGCCGCAGATCACCCGGCTCTCGCCCGACTCGCGGCCCAGGGTCAGCAAGGGGTCGGCCTTGGCGGGGGCGAGTTCCGTCAGGACCAGCGCCCAGGACCAGGCGGTCATCGAATGGCCGGACGGATAGGACGCATTGGTCTTCATCCAGTCCTCGCGCGGCACGCACACCGGCGCGTCGTTGCCGATCAGCGGGCGCTTGCGACCGTAGAAGTCCTTGGCTGGCGTGCCCACCGTCCGAACGTCCAGCTCGACGCGTTCCAGGATGCGCAGCGTGCGCGGCGTCTGCGTTTCGTCCAGGCTGACGCCGAGCGCGCACGAGAACCGCTTCACCGCGCCGCCGCCCCAGAGGTCGTTGTCCTGGATGGCCGCCTTCCAGCGCGGCGAGCCCTCCAGCTTGCGGGTTTCCTCGAAGAGCGCGCGGTCCGCCTTACCGTGCGGTGACTCCGGCGCCGGCGGCGGCCCGAGGATCGTCTTTCCGTCCAGCGGGTTCGCGGCGAAGTAGCCGCTGAGCCGAGTGGGCCTGGGCCCCATGGAGGCGTCGTCGCCCGAAGCTGGCCCCGGCGTCGAGGCCGAGGCGCAGGCGGAGAGGGCGAAGACGGCGGCGGCGGTCAGGATATGGCGGATCAAGGGAGTGCTCTTCAGCTTCGCAGGACGGTCTTGCCGTTCTTGATGACGGTGGCGTTCCGCGCCTTAACCCGCGCTTCGAACGAAATCACCGGACCATCGATCCAGATGTCTACCGTGATGGTGTCGCCCGGGAAGACGGGCGCCGAGAAGCGGGCCTGGTGGCTCAGGATACGGTCCGCGTCCCAGGCCACCACCTCCTGCAGCACCGCTCGGCAGGTGATGCCGTAGGTGCACAGGCCGTGCAGGATCGGGCGCGGGAAGCCCGAGCGCTTGGCGCTCTCGGGATCGGAGTGCAGCGGGTTGCGGTCGCCGTTCAGACGGTAGAGCAGCGCCTGGTCCTCGCGGGTGGTGATGTCCACGGACTTGTCCGGGGCGCGGGCGGGCACGGCATGCGGCTCGGGCGCCCCCTCGGTCGGTCCGCCGAAGCCGCCGTCGGCGCGGCAGAAGCTGGAGCCGGTCAGGGTGGCGACCTTCTCGCCCTTCTCGTCGCGCCAGATGGTCTCGCTGACCAAGACGGCGCCCTTGTCCTTGCCCTTGTCGAAGGCGCCGATGGTGCGGCTCTCGGTGGTGAAGGTCCCCTCGGGGGGCAGCGGCCGGTGCAGCTCCACCTTCTGCTCGCCGTGCACCAGCATCAGGTAGTTGGGCTGGCTGGGGCGGTGGCCTTCCTTGGTCGGCAGGGGTTCGGAGACGCCGCGGCCTGCAAGCACCGTCGCGGCCGTGGGCACGACCTTCAGGCCCTTCTCGTAGACGAAGGCGAGTTCGGTCTCGTCCATCGGATCCTGTCCCAGGCCGACGCCGAGCGCGTACAGCATCACGTCCTTGTCGCCGTACTTGAACGTCCGGGGCTTGGTCCCCTGGTCCAGGATGTCGGGATAGTAGATCGGCATGGGCGTCTCCCCTCCGCGTGTTTCGCGTGGCTTGTTCTGTCCGGCCGATTGAAGGGGTTGAACGCCGGCGGCGCAAGGCGGGCGCGAGATTTGCCGCCGTTATCCGGATCGGCTAGAGGAGGCGACCTTGCGCGCGCGAGCCTCAGGCGGCGCCCCCGCTCCACGAATTCGAAGGTTTGTTATGTCCGAGACCCAAATGATGCCGCCGGGCCAGCTGAGCGGGAACGTGCTGTTCTATTCGAAGCCCGAGCCGCTGGCGAAGGAACTGCACGGCAAGATCGGCGTGAAGCGCATGGACGGCCCGTTCGCCTTCGCCAAGACCGGCCACGCGATCCCGCTGACGGTGGGCGAGTTCCCGTTGGCCGCGGTGACCGGGCCGATCATCTTCGTCGGCGACGAGAAGCTGCCGATCGCCGTGATGGGCCTGAACGCCGGCGAGAACATGTTCGTCAAGGACGACGGCACGTTCGAAAGCGGCATCTACATCCCCGCCTACGTTCGCCGTTATCCGTTCGTGTTCGCTAACGACGAGCAGAACAACCAGATGGTCCTGTGCATCGACCGCAACGCCGAGTTCATCGTCGACAAGGGCTACGACATGGCCTTCTTCGACGAGAAGGGCGAGCCGACCGAGTACACGAAGAACTGCATCGAGTTCTGCAACAACTTCGAGGTCGAGCGCCAGCGCACGATGAGCTTCGTCCAGCTGCTCAAGGACCTGGACCTGTTCGAGACCAAGGAAGCCACCTTCACGCCGGCCAACCCCGACGGCACGCAGGGCGAGCCCCAGAAGATCGCCGAGTACTTCGGCGTCTCGGAGGAGAAGCTGAACGCCCTGCCGGCGGCCAAGTTCGTCGAGCTGCGCGACAACGGCGCCCTGGGCCAGATCTACGCCCACATGCACTCGCTGGTGGGCTGGGACCGGATGATCGCGCTCGCCCTGACCAAGGCTGCGCAACAGCCGCAGGCCGCGAACGCCTAAGAGCTGGAATTCCTCCCCCGCCGGGGAGGTGGCGCGCAGCGCCGGAGGGGGCTTCCGCTCAAAAGGCGGAGCCCCTTTCGATTCCGGGGCGATGGAAGCTGGCCGGTCTGAGCGGGAGCCCCTCTGTCGGGTTCGCCGACAGCTCCCCCGACGGGGGGAGCAACTTCCCTACCTCTGGAACACGCTTCGGGTGAGGCAGCTGAAGACCAGTCGGCCAGCCTCGTCGAGCAGGTCGTGCTGGGCGATGACGATGCCCTTGCCGTCGCCGACCGGATCCTTGGCCATCACCGTCATCCGCCCGCGCAGCAGCTCGCCGGCCGGCGGGTTGCGCATCCAGCGCAGGGCGTCGACGCCCAGGCGCTTGGTCTGCGGCCAGTCGGTGGCGGCAATGGCGTCCAGCTTGGCCCACATGGCGTAGACCATGGCGTCGGGGGCGCCGCGGTCGAGCGTCCAGCCGGGCGTAAACGCGGCGCAGAAAGCCTCCAGGGCGACGGCGTCCACGCCGCAGGCCCCCAGAGAGACCACCTGGCCGATCTCGATGTCGTCGAACGAAGCGGGCACCGGGTCTCCTTCGAAAACGCGATTCGTCGATCATGGCCCGCACGACGCCTGAGTCGAGCCCGCTTTGCGCTATGGACACACCGCGCCATATAACGCCCACACGGCCGGCGCAGCTTGAGGTCATGATGCGGTTCCTGCTGGGTGTGCTGAGCGCCCTGATCTTCTCCAGCGCCGCCCTGGCGCAGCCGGTGAACACCGGCCACCTGACCGCGGAACTGGTCGCCGCGACCCAGGGCGTCGCGCCCGGGCAGACGGTCCAGGTGGCGCTCCGCCAGAAGCTGCAGAAGGGGTGGCACACCTACTGGCGCAACCCCGGGGATTCCGGCGAGGCCACCAAGATCGCCTGGACCCTGCCGCCGGGCTGGACGGCCTCGGACTTCACGTGGCCGGCGCCGCACCGGCTGCCGGTCGGGCCGCTGACCAACTACGGCTACGAGGACGAAGTGCTGCTGCCGGTGGCAGTGACGGCGCCGGCCGGCGCCGCGCCTGGCTCCACCGTCACGCTCAAGGCAGTGGCGAACTTCCTGGTTTGCGCCGACATCTGCGTGCCGGAGGACGCCAACCTCACGCTGCGGCTGCCCGTGACCACCGGTCCGGCGCCCGCCGATCCGCTTTGGGGCGCCAAGATCGAGAAGGTCGTGGCCGACGCGCCGAAGCCGGCGGGCCTGGCCGGCGCGTTCGAAAAGCAGGGCGAGGTCGTGAAGCTGGCCATCACCGGCGCGGCGCTCAAGGGCGTCGATCTGGCGGACGCATACTTCTTTCCCTTCGCCGGGACGGTCATCGATCACGCCAAACCCCAGGCGATCGAGCGCGGACCCGAAGGTGTGACCCTCGCCCTGCCCTCGGGCTACGACTTCCAGTCGCCCACCCCGCCCAAGTCCCTCGGCGGCGTGCTGGCCGTCGACGGCAAGGCTTATGAGGTGACGGCCACGCCCGGCCCATTGCCTCCGGGCGCGTCGGGACTCGGTCCGCCGCCGGCCAAGGCGATGGCGCCCGCCGGCGCGGCGAACCTGGGCCTGGCGTCGGCCGCGTTCTTCGCCCTGATCGGCGGTCTGATCCTCAACCTCATGCCCTGCGTCTTCCCGGTGCTGGCCATGAAGGCCGCCTCGCTGGCCGGCCATGGCGGCGAACAGGCCGAGGCGCGGCGGCAGGGCGTGGCGTTCGGCGCCGGCGTGCTGGTGACCTTCCTGGGGCTCGCCGCCCTGTTGATCGCCTTGCGCGCGGCGGGCTCGGCCGTAGGCTGGGGATTTCAGCTGCAGGATCCGCCGGTGGTGGCGACCCTGGCGCTGCTGATGCTGCTGGTGGCGCTGAACCTGTCGGGGGTCTTCGAGATCGGGACCTCGCTGCAGGGCATGGGCTCCGGCCTGGCCGCTCGCGGCGGCCTCGCCGGCTCGTTCTTCACCGGAGTGCTGGCAGTGGTCGTGGCCGCGCCTTGCACCGCGCCCTTCATGGGTCCGGCCCTGGGATGGGCGCTGACGCAGCCGCCCGCGGCCGCGCTGGCGGTGTTCCTGGCCCTGGGGATCGGCTTCGCCCTGCCGTTCGTCGCGGTGGCCTTCGCGCCCGGCCTGCTCGCCCGGCTGCCGCGGCCCGGGCCGTGGATGGACATCTTCAAGAAGGCGCTGGCGTTCCCGATGTACGCCGCCGTCGCCTGGCTGGTCTGGGTGTTGACGGTACAGGTGGGTTCGGACGCCGTGCCGCGCATCCTGGGCGCGGCGGTGATCCTGGCCCTGGCGGCGTGGATCGCAGGGTCGGCCCAGCGCCAGCACGCGAGCGGCCGCCGCCATGTAGGCCTCGCCGCCACGGCCACGGCCTTGGGGCTCGGCGCGGTCGTCGCCGGCGCCCTCTGGCCCGCCTATACGCTCGCTGGAACGACGACGGCCTCGGGCGAGGCGAAGCTGGACGAGCAGTCCTACACGCCGGCCAAGCTCGCCGCCCTGCAGGCCGAAGGCCGGCCGGTGCTGGTGAACTACACGGCCGCCTGGTGCGTGAGCTGCCAGGTGAACGATCGGGTCGCGCTGTCGACCAACGCGGTCTCGGAGGCCCTGAAGCGCAACAACGCTGTGTACCTCAAGGCCGACTGGACCAAGCGCGACGCCGAGATCGCCGCCGAGCTGGCGCGGTTCGGGCGCGCGGGGGTGCCGCTATACCTAGTATATGGCGCGAAGGGCGGTGAACCCGCTATCCTGCCGTCGATCCTGACCGAAGGCGTCGTGGTGAAGGCCCTGGACGCCGCGGGCAAGGCCAGCTGACCCGCGTTCAAGGAGTGTACCGATGACCCGCCTGCTCGCTGCTCCCCTGATGGGTTTGGTCGCCACCGCCGCGATCCACGCGCCGCCTGCTTTCGCCGCCCCGGTGCTGGGCCAGCCGGCTCCGGCCTTCAAGGCCGTGGACGCCTCGGGCAAGACCCGGTCGTTGGCTGACTTCAAGGGCAAGACGGTCGTGCTTGAATGGACGAACAACGGGTGCCCTTACGTCCAGAAGCACTACAACTCGGGCAACATGCAGAGCCTGCAGCGCGAGGCCGCCAAGGACGGGGTCGTGTGGCTCACGATGATCTCGTCCGCGCCGGGGATGCAGGGGTACCTGACCGGCCCGCAGGCCCGCCAATGGAAGGGCGAAGTGAAGGCCGCGTCCGCCGACGTGCTGCTGGATCCCGATGGGACCGTCGGCCGGGCCTACGAGGCCAAGACCACGCCGCACATGTACGTCGTCGATAAGACCGGCAAGCTCGTCTACATGGGCGGCATTGACGACAAGGCGTCGTCGGATCCCGCCAGCTTGCAGGGCGCGAAGAACTACGTGGCCGCCGCCCTCGCCGACGTGAAGGCGGGGCGGGCGGTGGCGCAACCGGCGACCAAGCCCTATGGCTGCAGCGTGAAGTACGGCTCCGCCGGATAGAGAGGGTTCCTTGCCAAAGTCCGACGCCGCCTGGGCGGCCCTTTCCAAGGCCGCTGAGACCGCGCGCGGTCGCCGGATCGCCAGCCTCTTCGACGCCGAGCCCCAGCGGCTCGAAGAGCTGACGCTGAGCGCCGCGGGATTGGATCTGGACCTGTCCAAGCATCCCTGGTCGCTGGACGACCTGCGGACAATGCTGGCGCTGGCCGAGGCCTCGGGCGTCGAGGCCGCTCGCGCCCGCCTCTTCGCGGGCGAGATCGTCAACGCCTCCGAGGGGCGTCCCGCATTGCACATGGCGCTGCGCGCGTCGCTGGGCGCCGACTTCCGCGCGGACGGGCAGCCGGTGTCGGGCGAGGTGGATGCGACCCGGGCCGCCATGGCCGCCTTCGCCGAGGCGGTGCGCGCGGGGGCCAAGAAGGGCTGCACCGGCAAGCCGTTCCGGACCATCGTGCACATCGGCATCGGGGGATCCGACCTGGGCCCGCGCCTGGTGTGGGAAGCCCTGAAGCCGTTGGATCCACAGATCGACCTGCGGTTTGTCGCCAACGTCGACCCTGCCGAACTGGCCCAGGCGCTGACCGGCCTCGATCCGGCCGAGACCATGGTCGTCACCGTCTCGAAGACCTTCACCACGCTGGAGACGCTGACCAACGCCGAAGCCGCGCGGTCGTGGCTTCGCGCCAGCCTGGGCGTGGCGTCCGACAGCCATCTCGTCGCCGTCTCGGCCGCGCCCGACAAGGCCCAGGCCTTCGGCGTGCCCGCCGACCAGGTGTTCGGCTTCTGGGACTGGGTGGGCGGCCGCTATTCGATCTGGTCGTCGGTCGGCCTCTCCTGCGCCGTGGCGCTGGGCTACGACAATTTCGCCCGGATGCTGGCCGGGGCGCGGGCCATGGACGAGCACTTCCAGACGGCGCCGCTGGCGGCCAACGCGCCCGTGCTGCTGGCCCTGGCCCATGTGTTCAATCGCAATGGCCTGGGCCGTTCTATCCGGGCCGTGGTGCCCTACGCCCAGCGCCTGCGCCTTTTCGCGGCCTTCCTGCAGCAGCTCGAGATGGAGTCGAACGGCAAGCGGGTGACCGCCGAGGGCCTGCCGGTTGCGCACCCGACGGCGGCCAGCGTGTTCGGCGACGCCGGCACCAACGGCCAGCACGCCTTCTTCCAGCTCCTGCACCAGGGGACCGACGTGGTTCCCGTCGACATCGTCGCCGTGCGCGAAGGCAGCGAGGGTGATCCCGCCGCTCAGACCAAGCTGCTGGCCAACGCCGTGGCCCAGGCCGAAGCGCTGCTGGTGGGCCGGACCGAGGCCGACGTGCGCGCCGAGCTGACGGCCGCCGGCAAGTCGGCCGCCGAGATCGACAAGCTGGCGCCGCAGCGGACCTTCCCGGGCGACCGGCCCTCGACCTTCATCCTGCTGGACCGGCTGGATCCCGAGCGCATGGGCGCCCTGGTGGCGCTCTACGAGCACAAGACCTTCGTCGAGGGCGTGCTGTGGGGGATCAACAGCTTCGACCAGTGGGGCGTCGAACTGGGCAAGACCCTGGCGACCCGCGTGCTCGCCGAGCTGGAGGGCGGCCCCGCCGGCGCCCACGACCCGTCCACGGCGGCGCTGATCGGGCGGCTGCGGGCCTGACTTGCCCCGCCCTCGCGGCGCGGGTCATCCTAGCGTCATGACTCTCGCCACCCCGGCCGGCGCGGTTCGCCGCGCGGGCCGCCACGACCACATCGTCGACATGCTGATCGCCGAGCGGGCGCCGAAGCTGGCCGGCAGCGCGGCGTGGCCGGTGGCGCGGCCGCTGCTCTACGCCCTGCTGGACTACGCCAAGGCCGTGCGGATGGCCGACGCGATCGCGCCGCTGCCCGGCCGCGCGGCGCTGGACCACATCTCGGACCTACTGTCGCTGAAGGTGACAGCCGAGCATCTGGACCGGGTGCCCGGCGAGGGCAGGCTTGTGGCCGTCTGCAACCACCCGACCGGCATCGCCGACGGCGTCGCGGTGTTCGACGCCCTGAAGACGATCCGCCCCGACATCTGCTTCTACGCCAACGCCGACGCCCACCGCGTCTCGCCACGCTTCGGCGAGGTGCTGATCCCTGTGGAATGGGTGGAGGCCAAGCGCACGCGGGAGAAGACCCGCCAGACGCTGACCCTCACCCGCGAGGCGATGGAGGCCGAGCGCAGCCTGGTGATCTTCCCCGCGGGCAAACTGGCCCGGCGCCAGGCCGATGGCCGCCTGGCTGAGAGCCCATGGATGGCCTCGGCGGTCTCGATCGCGCGGAAGCACGAGGCCACGGTGCTGCCGATCCACGTGGACGGGCCGTGGTCGACCCTGTTCCACTTCTTTCATGGCTTCTCGGGCGAGCTGCGCGACATCACCCTCTTCCATGAGCTGCTCAACAAGCAGGGTCGTGCGTTCCGGCTGGTCGTGGGGCGGCCTATCGCGCCCGCGAACCTCGAGGGCGATCCGACCGAAGTCACCGAGCGGCTCAAGGCCCATGTCGAGCACCGCCTGGCCGCCGACCCGGACCGGCTGTTCGCATGAGGCTGGCCGACGAGGCGGCGACGGCGCGGTTGGGCGCGGCGATCGCGGGCGCGTTGCGGCCAGGCGAGGCCGTCTGCCTGTCGGGACCGCTGGGCGCGGGCAAGTCGACCCTGGCGCGAGCGCTGGTGCGGGCTCTCACGACGCCCGAGGAGGACGTGCCGTCGCCCACCTTCACGCTCGTGCAATTCTACGAGGGGCCGCGGCTGGCCGTGGCGCACTTCGACCTCTACCGTCTGTCCGATCCCGATGAGGCGTACGAGATCGGCCTGGACGAGGCGCTGGACGAGGGCGCGGCGGTGATCGAATGGCCCGAGCGGCTGGAGGGCCGGCTGCCGCGCGACCGGCTTGATGTGACGATCGAACTGGCGGAGGACGACGTGGGCGCACGGCGCGCGCGGCTGACCCCGCACGGGGCCTGGGAAGGACGTGGACTTGAGCTCTGACCGCGAAGCCCTGAAGACCGAGTTCCTGCGTGCCGCCGGCTTTGCCGACGCCCGCCGTGAACTGCTGTCGGGCGACGCGTCGACCCGGCGGTACGAGCGGCTGCACCGGGCCGACGGGACGCAGTTCATCTTCATGGACCAGCCGCCGGCCGTGGAGAGCGTGGTCTGCCCGCCCGGCGCCACCGAGGCCGAGCGCGTGGCCCTGGGCTACAACGCCGCCGCCCGCCTGGCCGCCGGATCGGTGGCCGCGTTCGTCGCCACCGCCGCCTGGCTGCGCGAGCACGGCCTGTCGGCGCCGCAGATCCTGGCGCAGGACGTCGACGCCGGCCTCGCGGTGCTGGAGGACCTGGGCGATGGGCTCTACGCCACCCTGATCGAGCAGGGCGCACCGGAGGCGCCGCTGTACGAGGCCGCGGTCGACGCCCAGGTGGTGATGCAGTCCGAGACGCCGCCGGACGTGCTGCGTGCGGGCGACGTGACCTGGCCGCTGCTGGCCTACGACACCCTGGCGCTGAAGATCGCCACCGACACCTTCCTGGAGTTCTGGCCGAAGTTCTCCGGCCTGGCGCCGTTCGGCGAGGCGGCGACCGCCGAGTGGGATGCGCTCTGGGCGCCCGTCTGGGTGGCTGGCGAGGCCGGGGCGTCAGTCTTCACACACCGCGACTACCATGCGCAGAACCTCCTCTGGCTGCCGGAGCGGAGCGGAGTGGCGCGCGTGGGCATGGTCGACTTCCAGGACGCGTTGAAGGCCCACCCGGGCTGGGACCTGCTGCACCTGCTGCAGGATGCGCGGCGCGACGTCTCGCCCGAGCTGGAGGCCGCCATGCTGGATCGGTTCCTGGCCGCCCGGCCGCAGCTCGACCGGGGCGCCTTCCTCGCTGAGTACCGGGCGCTGGCCAGCTCGAACGCCGCGCGGATCCTGGGCCGGGTCTTCGCCCGGCAGGCGTTGCTGGGGCGCTCGCAGTACGAGGCCTTCATGCCGCGCACCTGGCGTTACCTGGAGCGCAATCTGACCGACCCGGCTCTGGCTGGGCTGAAGACCTGGTTCGATCGCCACGTTCCGAGCGAGGCGCGGCGGTGAACGCCCAGGTCCTGCCCGGCCCGAAAACCGCGATGGTGCTGGCGGCCGGTGTCGGCAGCCGCATGCGGCCCCTGACCGACACCACGCCGAAGGCGCTCGTACCGGTGGCGGGCAGGGCGCTCATCGATCATGTCCTGGACCGCCTGCGCGACGCCGGCGTCGAGCGCTGCGTGGTCAACGTCCACCACTTCGCCGACCAGATGGAGGCGCATCTCGCCGGCCGGCGCGACCTGGAGATCCTCATCTCGGACGAGCGCGCCGAGCTGCTCGACTCCGGCGGCGGGATCAAGCGCGCGGCCGACAAGCTGGGCCGCGAGCCGATCTTCGTGGCCAACATCGATTCCCTCTGGACCGAAGGCGCGACGCCCGCGCTGGAGACGCTGAAGGCCGCCTGGAACCCGGCCGCCATGGACATCCTGCTGCTGCTGGTGAAACGGGGCCAGGGCATCGGGTTCGAGGGGCCGCAGGGCTTCTTCATGGACGCCGCGGGACGGCTCACGCACTCGACGGCGCCCGAACCGCCGACGCCGTTCGCCAACATCGGCTTCGCGATCCTCAAGCCGCAGGTGCTGGACGCGGAGCCCAACGGGGCGTTCTCCGTCATCCCGACCTGGCATCGCCTGCAGGCGGAAGGGCGGCTGCACGGGGCGGTGATGGACGGCTTCTGGATGCACGTGGGCGACCCGGGCGCGCGCGACCTGGCCGAGGCGCGCCTGCAGGGCGAGGCCGCCGCCTCATGACCTGCGGCCTCCCGTGACCGTCGCCTTCTTCGAGCAGCCGGGCTCGCGCTGGTTCAACATCCCGGCGCACCGGCCGTTCGCGGAAGACCTGGCGCAGGGCCTCTACGATGCGCTGTCGCCGTTGGGTCCCGAAGCGCTTGCCGATGCGGTTGTGCTCACGCCGACCCGTCGCGGGGCGCGGGCGCTGGCCGACGCCTTCATCAAGGCCAGCGGCGGGCGCGCGGTGCTGCCGCCGCAGATGCGGCCGCTGGGCGACCTGGAAGCCGGCGAGCCCCCGTTCGAACCGGGCGACCTGGCGCTGGACCTGCCGGCGGCCATCGATCCGCTAAGGCGTCGCTTCGAGCTGACCCGGCTGGTGTCGGAGCTGGCGGAGCATATCCCCGGAGGCCTCGTCAGCGCGGGCGCCGCGCTGGAGCTGGCCGACGCCCTGGGCGGTTTCCTGGACGGCCTGCAGATCGAGGAGGTCGAGGTCGGCGATCGGCTGGCCAGCCTCGTCGGCGCCGAGCTGGCCGAGCACTGGGAAGTCTCCCGCGTGTTCCTGGAGAAGGCGTTGAGCCTATGGCCCGAACGGCTGCGAGCCCTGGGTGTCGCCGACGTGAGCGAGCGGCGCGTCCGGCTGCTGCGCCGCCTGGCCGAGGTGTGGACCAATACCCCGCCGAAGGGCGTGCTGGTGGCGGCGGGCTCGACCGGCACCGCACCGGCGACGCGGGCGCTGCTGATCGCGGTGGCCGCCGCGCCGAAGGGCGCTGTGGTGCTGCCCGGGCTCGATCAGGATCTCGCCGACAAGGCCTGGGCCAAGGTGGACGTCCAGCACCCGCAAGGCGCGTTGAAGCGCCTGCTGGACGAGGCGCGGATACCCAAGAGCGAGGTGTCGCTGTGGCCAGCGTCGATCCGCGCCGAGACCGCCCGGCGCTGGCGTCGGCGGGTCGTCAACGAGGCTTTGCGCCCAGCCGAGGAGACCGCCGACTGGCTGCAGGTGATCGACAACCTGCGGGCCGAGCATGCCGACGCGATTTCCGAGGGTTTGGCCGGCCTGACGCTCGTCAGCGCGCGCACCGAGGAAGAGGCCGCGACCGCCACCGCCCTGCTGCTGCGCGAGGCGCTGGAGACACCCGAGCGCACGGCGGCGCTGGTGACGCCGGACCAGGTGCTGGCCCGCCGCGTGGTCGCCAAGCTGGCGCGATGGGGCGTGGTCCCCGACTCCTCGGCGGGCGAAAGCCTGGCGGGCACTCGCTGCGGCGTGCTGGCGGCGCTGGTCGCCCGGGCGGCGGTCGACCCCATCGATCCGGTGACCCTGCTGAGCCTGCTGAAGCATCCCTACGCCCAGCTCGGCGAGAGCGCAGGGCTGGAGGCCGCCGCCCTGCGCGGCCCGCGCGCCCGCACGTGGGAGGAACTGAAGCACAGGGCCAAAGACGCCGCGCCGCTGGCGGAGCGGCTGGAAGCCATCGTCGCCCGACTTGCCTGGACCGAGGACACCGAAAGCCCGGCCCTGGCCGCCCGGCGCACGGTGGAGGCCATGGAAGCCCTGGCGGCCGACGAGCACGGCCGCACGGGCGACCTCTGGGCTGGGCACGGCGGCGAGGCCATGGCGCGGCTGCTGGGCGCCCTGGTCCGCGAGGGCGACGCCTTGCCCGCGGTCACGCCACGCCAGTTCGCCGACCTTCTGCAGCGACTGATGGACGGCGAGACCGTGCGATCGGGCGGCGCCACGCATCCGCGGCTGCGTATCCTGGGCGCCATCGAGGCCCGGCTGGTCCGCGCGGACCGGCTGGTGGTGGCGGGACTGGAGGAGGGCGTCTGGCCTGGCGGCGCCCCCACCGACCCGTTTCTCTCGCGGCCCATGCGCGAGATGCTGGGCCTGCCGTCGCCGGAGCGGCGCGTGGGCCTGGCGGCGCACGACTTTGCCCAGGCGGCCTGTGCGCCCGAGGTGATCCTGCTGCACACCGAACGCCGCGAGGGCTCTCCGTCGGTGAAGTCGCGCTGGCTGTGGCGGCTGGAGACCCTGGCCAAGGGCGCGGGGCTGGCCATACCCGGTCGTACCGACGTGCTGGACTGGGCGCGGAGCCTGGACGCGCCGGGCGGCTACGACCCCATCGCCCGGCCCGCGCCGGTCCCGCCCGTGGCGCACCGGCCGCGCGTGATGGCGGTGACGCGGGTAGAGAGCCTTACGCGCGACCCCTACGCCGTCTGGGCGCGCGACATCCTGCGGCTCTATCCCGTGGACCGGCCCGACGAGCAGGCCGACGCCCGCGCCCGCGGCACGGCGATCCACGCGGCGTTCGAGCGGTTCGCCGAGGCGTTTCCGGCCGCCCTGCCCGACGACGCGGCTGAGGTCTTCGCCGGCTTCTACATGGAGGCCCTGGAGGCCGCCGGCCTGCCGCACGAGGCCATGGCGCGCGAAGCGGCGCTGGCGAAGGAGGCGGCCGAGTGGGTGGCCGAGCTGGAGCGCGAGCGGCGCGACGGCCGCCGGATCACCGTCGAGCTGAAGGGCGAGCGGACCATCCAGGCGCCGGCCGGGCCCTTCACGGTCAACGCTCGGGCCGACCGCATCGAGGTCACCGCCGAGGGCTACGGCCACATCCTCGACTACAAGACCGGCAAGGCGCCTTCGAAGAAGGAGGTCTCAACCGGCTTCTCGCCGCAGCTCACCCTGACAGCGGCGATTCTGGCGGCTGGGGGTTTTCCGGACCTGGGAGCTGTGAGGCCAGGTGACCTGACCTATCTCGAGATCACCGGCCGCCGACCTGCCGGCAAGGTCGAGACCCGGGCCACGGCCGGCGACGAGAGCGCCGAGGCCGCCGATCGGGCGCTGGAGGGGCTGCACAAGCTGATCGCCCGCTTCGACGACCCGGCCCAACCCTATCTCTCCCGCGTCGCGCCGCAGTTCGTGAAGGCGCGGATGAGCGACTACGACCACCTGGCCCGGGTCTTCGAGTGGTCCACCAGCGGCGAGGAGGGGGACGAATGAGCCTCGACCTGCTGGACCGCCTGATCGACCCACAAAAGCTGGCTGCCGATCCCGGCCTCTCGGCCTTCGTCACCGCCAACGCCGGTTCGGGCAAGACCAAGACCCTGATCGACCGCGTGGCGCGCCTGCTGCTGGCGGGCGCCGAACCCGAGACCATCCTCTGCGTCACCTACACCAAGGCCGCCGCCGCTGAGATGCAGCGCAGGCTGTTCCAGGTGCTGGGTGCGTGGTCGGTGCTGCCCGACGAGACGCTCTCGGAGGAACTCGCGAAGCTCCAGGACCGGCCGTTCGACGACCTGTCCCGGGCCCGCAGCCTGTTCGCCCGCGCGCTGGAGACGCCCGGCGGCCTGAAGATCCAGACCATCCACGCCTTCTGCGAGAAGCTGCTCCGGCGCTTCCCGCTAGAGGCGGGCGTCTCACCGGGCTTCCGGGTGATGGACGACGCGGCCTCGGCGGCGGTGGCGCAGGCGGCCCGCAGGCTGGTCGCCGAGCTGTCGATGAGAGGCGGGCCCCTGGGCGAGGCCTATGCCGACATGTCGGTGCAGCTCGACTTCCAGAGCTTCCACGCCATGTTCGCCGACTTCGAGGCGCGGCGCGCGGCGCTGACCGACTTCTTCGACGTCCAGGGCGGGCTCGACGGCGCGGTGGGCTGGGTCTGGCGGGCGGTCGGGCTTGAGCCCGGCACCGATCCGGACCTGTTGGCCTTCAAAGCCATGGCGGAGCTCGGCCGTGATCTCTACCGCCAAGCAGGGGATGTGTTGTCGGCCGGCGGCAAGACTGACATCGAGCGAGCACGGCGCCTAGTTCTGCAAGCAACTGCCGATGAGCCGGCCTTCGAGGAGTCGCTTGCGATCTTCTTCACGAAGGAGGGAGGGCCGGCGAAGTGGATTTCCTCGTCGGCGCGTCTGAAGGCCGATCCGTCCCTTCAGCACCAATTGACGCTCGAACAAGATCGGCTCGAAGAGGTCCGGGAGCAGATCCAGTCCGCCCAGATCGCCGCCGACACGGTCAACGTCCTGGTCCTCGCCTACGCCTATCTGGAGGCCTACAAGGCCGAGAAGCGGGCGGCCGGGGCGCTCGACTTCGCCGACCTGATCGAGAAGGCCTGCCACCTGCTGCGCGACCGGCCGGCGGCGGCCTGGGTGCTCTACAAGCTGGACGGCGGCATCGATCACATCCTGCTCGACGAGGCCCAGGACACCGCGCCCGACCAGTGGACCATCGTCAACGCGCTGAGCGAGGAGTTCTTCGCGGGCGCCGGCGTCCAGGGCGAGGCGCGCCAGCGGCGGCTGTTCGTGGTCGGCGACGAGAAACAGTCGATCTATTCGTTCCAGGGCGCGCAGCCCGAGATGCTGATGCGCCAGTTCGAATTCCACCGCGACCGCGCCGTGGGGGCGGGCTTCCGGTTCGAGCGGGTGGACCTGCTGACCTCCTGGCGCTCGACGCCGCAGGTGCTCTCGTTCGTCGACGCGGTATTCTCGCCACCGGCCCTGGCCCAGGCGGTGCGGCCGCGCGACGAGGCGGACGAGGACCCTGTGCGCCACGAGGCCGCCGCCTACCGCGAGGCCCATCTGGGCTGCGTCGATGTCTGGCCGCTGGAGGTGGAGAAGAAGGGCGAAGAGCGCGAGGCCTGGGACGCACCCTTGGACGCCGAGCCTGAGGACAGCGCCAACCGCCGCCTGGCGCGCCGGATCGCGGGCGAGATCGCCGCGCTGATCGCGCGCGGCGACGCGGTCTGGGACAAGGACCAGCGCCGCTTCCGCCCGGCCCACGCCGGCGACGTGCTCATCCTGGTCCGCCGGCGGCGCGCGCTGTTCGAGGAGATCCTGCGCGCGCTGAAGCATGCGGGCATTCCCGTGGCCGGAGCCGACCGCCTGGCGCTGTCCGAGCACATCGTCTTCGACGACCTGGTGGCGCTGGCCAGATTCCTGCTGTTCCCGGCGGACGAACTGACCCTGGCGGCCCTGCTGAAGAGCCCGTTCTGCGGGCTGTCGGACGACAGCCTCTACGACCTGGCCCATGGGCGGGGGAAGGAGGGACTGTGGGACCGGCTGCAGCGCCGCGCGGCTGAGGGCGCCGACTGGACCCACGCCCACGGCTTCCTGACCCACGCCTTGGCCGAGGCGCGGGTTCGCGCGCCGTTCGAGCTGTACGCCCGCCTGCTGGGCTACGTGGACGCCCAGGGCCTGTCCATGCGCCAGCGGCTGTTGCGCCGACTGGGGGCCGAGGCCGAGGACGCGCTAGACGAGTTCCTCAACCAGGTGCTCGCCGCCGAGGCGCGCGGCGTGCACGACCTGGAGGCCCTGGCGGCCGAACTGGCCGGCCTGGACATCACCGTGAAGCGGGAGATGGAGGTCGAGCGGCGCGAGGTCCGCGTGATGACCGCCCACGGCGCCAAGGGCTTGGAGGCGCCGATCGTCTTCCTGCCCGAGACGACGCTGACCCAGACGGCGCGTGGCTCGCCGCTGCTCCGGGTGCGCCACGACGGGACCGATGGCTTCCTGTGGTGCTCATCGTCGGCGCGCGACTGCGAGGCCACCGCGGGCGCCCGCGAGCAGCGCGCCGCACGGGAGGAGGCCGAGGCCTATCGCCTGCTCTATGTCGCGCTCACGCGGGCGCGGGACCGGCTGGTGCTGTGCGGCCGGGTGGCGGAGCGGACGGACCAGGCGAAGCTGCGCGGCTGGTGGGGCGCCATTCGCGACGCGCTCGCCCATGCCGAAATCGCCGATCAGGTGCGGCCCATGCAGAGCGGCGACCTGGTCTTCGAACGCTATGGCGCCGATCCGCAGGCGATGGGAGGCGAGGCGGCCGTCGCCGAGGTCCCCGCGGCCCTGCCGGCCTGGACGCAGGCCGTGGCCAAGCCCGAGGCCTACGCCCGCTACGCCTCGCCCTCGGACCTCGGCGAAGGCGCGGCCGTGCCCGCTCCGTCGCCGCTGGCGGCCGCACAAGGCCTCGGCCGGTTCCGACGCGGCGACCTGATCCACCGCCTGTTGCAGCTCCTGCCCGACCTGCCGGCCGCGGAGCGCGCGGCCGGGGCGGCGGCGCTCCTCGCCCGGGAGGTGGACCTGACCGGCCCTCAACGCAGCGAGATGGCCGAGGCGGCGCTGTCGGTGCTGAACGACGCGCGGTTCGCCGAGGTCTTCGGCGCCGGCTCGCGCGGCGAGATCGCCGTGGCGGGGACGGCCGCGGCGCTGCCGCCCGGCCTCAGGATTTCTGGCCGCATCGACCGGCTGGTGGTGCTGCCCGACCGGGTCCTGGTGGTGGACTTCAAGACCAACCGGCCCTCGCCCGACCGCATCGACGACGCCGATCCGGCCTACCTGCGGCAGATGGCGCTCTATTCTGCGGTGCTGGCCGACATCTTCCCGGGCAGGGCCATCGAGGCCGCCATCGTCTGGACCGACGGCCCGAAGCTGATGCCGGTTCCAGAAAAGCTGGTGATCCAAACCCTTGCCGACCTCCGCCGTGACGGTTGATACAGGGTCAGGGGCCGCCTACATGCGCGGATCGAACGGCCATGGTGGGCGATTCCACCGGGCCATAGGAGTTTGCGAATGAGCACCGTGAAGGTCACCGACGACACCTTCCAAGCCGACGTACTGGGTTCGGAGACTCCGGTCCTGGTGGATTTCTGGGCCGAATGGTGCGGCCCCTGCAAGCAGATCGCCCCCGCCCTGGAACAGCTCTCGGAAGAGCTGGCCGGCAAGGTGACGATCGCCAAGCTCGACATCGAGCAGAGCCCGACCACCCCCTCGCGCTACGGCGTGCGCGGCATCCCGACGATGATGCTGTTCAAGGGCGGCCAGATGGCTTCGATGAAGGTCGGCGCCATGCCGAAGCAGAAGATCCTCGAGTGGCTCGCCGAAGCCGGCGTCGCCGCCTGAGCTGACTGCGGTGTCGATCAGCCGTCGCTGCGCCTAGGCCGGCGGCGGCTGACCGCCCAGTTCACGATTCGGCTCGCGATCAGCCAGCCGATGAGCCAGCCGAACATCACCTCCGGCCCGCGACCGTAGAGGCGCGTCAGCACCACCAGCACGACCAGCGCCACGGCGAGGGTGACGAGCCACGGGATCGGCAGGGCCAGGCGCCAGGTGCGCTTTCCGAACATTTCAGACGTTCCCTAGGTCGGCCAGGTTTCCGGGCTCATGGCCAGGACCTCGCCGGCGAAATGCAGCCCGCCGCAGATCAGCACGTGGGGCGCCGGCCCGTCGGTCTCAAGGGCGCGGGCGACGGCGTCCGAGACATTGGCCGCGGTCTCGGGCGTCAGGCCGGCGCGGACGCCCGCCTCCAGCAGCTCGTCCGTCGAGGCCGCGATGGGGCTGTCGAAGCTGGTGACGATCACCCGCGGTCGCATCTCGGCGAAGGGGCGGAAGAAGCCCTCGGCGTCCTTGCGCGCGAACATCCCGGTGACGAGCACGAGCGGGCGAGGGTCGCGGTCGATCAGGCGGCTGGCCGCCTCGGCGAGCGCGCGCCCCGCATGTGGGTTGTGGCCGCCGTCCAGCCAGAGGTCGGCGCCCCGCGCCTTGGCCAGGTCCGCCAGCGGGCCCGCGGTGAGCCGCTGCATGCGCGCCGGCCAGACCGTGGAGGTGATGCCGTGGCCCAGCACCTCGTCCGACAGGCTGCGGTCGAAGGTCAGCGCCGCAGCCACGGCGACGCCCGCGTTCGCGAACTGGTAGCCGCCGAACAGGCTGGGCGCGGGCAGGTCCAGCAGCCGCTCGGGCATCTGCACCAGCAGGCGGCCGCGCTCCTCCCAGGCGTCGAAGTCGCGGCCCATGAGCAGCATCGGGGCCATGCGGTCGTCGGCCTCGCGCTCGATCATCTCCAGCGCCTCGTCGGGCTGGCGGGCGACCACCACCGGGCGGCCGTGCTTGATGATCCCGGCCTTCTCCCAGGCGATCTTCGGCAGGCCGGGGCCGAGCATCTCCAGGTGGTCGTAGTCGACCGGGGTGATGACGCTGACCGCCGGGGCGTCGAAGACGTTGGTGGCGTCGAACCGGCCGCCCAGGCCCACCTCGACGATGCAGAGGTCGGCGGGGGTCTCGGCGAAAGCCAGGAAAGCCAGAACCGTGGTGATCTCGAAGAAGCTGATCGGCTGCCCGTCGTTGGCGGCCTCCAGGCGATCCGTGAGCTCGGTGAGCTGCTCGTCGGTGATCAGCTTGCCCGCCAGTCGAATCCGCTCGGCGAAGCGCACGAGATGCGGCGAGGTCAGCGCATGCACCCGCAGGCCGGCCGCCTCGCCGATGGCGCGCAGGTAGGCAACGGTGGAGCCCTTGCCGTTGGTGCCCGCCACGTGGATGACCGGCGGCAGCTTCCGGTGGGGATCGCCCACTGCGGCCAGCAGGCGCTCCACCCGGCCGGTGGTTAGGTCGATCAGCGTCGGATGATTGGCGCGCAAGCGCTGCATCACCGCGTCGGAGGCGCGGATCGGATCGTGGCCTGGGTCGGGGGGAAGAGGCGCAGACATCAGAAACTCCTCGCCCCCCACACGACGCGGGAGGGGAGAGGGTAGGGAGAGGGGCGGCTGGGTGACGTCAGGGTGAAGTCGGGGGCCCTCAGATGGCTCATGGCTGAACCGGACGTGCGGGTGGAAAGGCCAGCGTCGCCCCTCTCCCCGCCCTCTCCCCTCTCGCTGCGCGTAGGGGAGAGGAGAATGTCATTACGCGGCGGAGGAAAGGCGCTCACGCCCCATCATAAGGGTCTTCAGGATGGAACTCAGCTTTTCCGGCAGGTCCTTCCGGGAAACCACCTGGTCGACCATCCCGTGCTCCACCAGGAACTCGGAACGCTGGAAGCCGGGCGGCAGGGTCTCACGGATGGTCTGCTCGATCACGCGTCGGCCGGAAAAGCCGATAGTGGCGTTGGGCTCGGCCAGATGGACGTCGCCCAGCATGGCGTAGGAGGCGGTGACCCCGCCGGTGGTCGGGTCGGTCAGCACGACGACGTACGGCAGGCCCGCGGCCTTCACCTCGTTCAGCGCCAGCGTCGTGCGGGCCATCTGCATCAGCGAGAGCGTGCCCTCCTGCATGCGCGCGCCGCCCGAGGCGGTGAAGATCACCAAGGGTACGCCGCGCTTCACGGCCTCCTTGGCCGCCACCACGAAGGTCTCGCCGGCGGCCATGCCCAGCGAGCCGCCCATGAAGGCGAAGTCCTGGACGATCACCACGGCAGGTTGCCCGGCGACATGGCCGTAGCCCACGGCCATCGAGTCCTGCTCCCCGGTGGCCTTGCGGGCCGCCTTCAGGCGCTCGGGATAGGGCTTCTCGTCGGGGAAGCCCAGCGGATCGTCGGCGACGATCGGCGTGGCGATGCGCTCGTACTTCGCGTCGTCGAAGGTGTAGTCCAGCCGCAGCTTCGCGCCGATGCGCATGTGGTTGCCCGAGGGCGTGACCCACATGGCGGCCTCGAGGTCGGGCCGGTAGAGCATCTCGCCCGTGTCGGGGTCCTTGACCCAGAGATTCTCGGGCGTGTCCTTCTTGGTGAGGCCACGAACGCCGGGGGCGATCCGCGAGAGCCAGCCGCGGCGGCGCTCGGCCGGCGCTCGGCCGGGCTTGTCGTTGTTACGCTGTTCAGCCATCGCCATGGTTTTCAGACCGCCGTGAGGCTCTGTCGCGCCGAGCGCACAGCCTTAGCCAGGGATTCCACTTTGGAAAGAACTCGCCGGGTCACGTCTTCGTTCAAATCCACTGCTTCGGCCACTTCGTCCACAAGCGCGGAACCCACGACCACCGCGTCAGCAACCTGCGCTATAGCCGAAGCGCGCTCGGGTGTCTTGATCCCGAAGCCGACTGCGACCGGAAGTCCCGAAGCCTTGCGGACGCGCTCGACGTGCGGGGCGACGGCGGCGGCGTCCGCCTCCTTCACGCCCGTCACGCCGGCGACCGACACATAATAGACGAACCCGGAGGCCCGCCGGATCACGGTGGGCAAGCGTTTGTCGTCCGTCGTGGGCGTCGTCAGGAAGATCAGCGCCATGCCGTTCGCCTCGAGGGCGTCGGCCAGGGGGTCGGCTTCTTCCGGCGGGCAGTCGACCACGATCATGCCGTCGACGCCGGCGGCGGCCGCCTCGCGCGCGAAAGCCTCGAACCCCCAGCTGACCAGCGGGTTCAGGTAGCCCATCAGGATGATCGGGGTGGTCTCGTCGCTCTCGCGGAAGGCCGCGATCGTCGCGAGGGTGTCCTTCAGCGTCATGCCCTTGGCGAGGGCGCGCTGGGCGGCGCGCTGGATCGGCGGGCCTTCGGCCATAGGGTCGGAGAAGGGGAAGCCCACCTCGATCAGGTCTGCGCCGGCGGCCGGCAGGCCCTTCAGGATGGCGAGCGCGGTGGCCCTGTCGGGGTCCCCCGCCATGACATACGGCACGAAGGCGGCGCGCTTCTCGGCCTTGAGCGCCGCGAAGCGGGCGTCGATACGGGAGTTGCTCAAGTCCGCCGGTCCCCTAGATCTGGCGGCCAAGGTGCGCGGCCACGGTGTTCACATCCTTGTCGCCGCGGCCCGACAGGTTCAGCACCACGACGCCGTCCTTGCCGACGTCGCGGGCGATCTCGCCGATGCGCGCGATCGCATGGGCCGATTCAATCGCCGGCAGGATGCCCTCCAGCTTCGAGAGCAGCATGAAGGCGTCCAGCGACTCGGCGTCGGTAGCGGTGAGGTAGGTGGCGCGGCCGACGTCGTGCAGCCAGGAATGCTCGGGCCCGATGCCGGGATAGTCGAGGCCGGCCGAGATCGAATGCGCCTCGGTGATCTGGCCTTCGCGGTCCTGCAGCAGGTAGGTCATGTTGCCGTGCAGGACGCCCGGGCGACCGCCATTGATCGCCGCGGCGTGCCGATCGGTGTCCATGCCCTCGCCGGCCGCCTCGACCCCGATCAGCTTCACGCCCTCGTCGTTGAGGAAGGGATGGAAGATGCCGATGGCGTTGGAGCCGCCACCGACGCACGCCACCACGGCGTCGGGGAGGCGGCCTTCCGCTTCCATGATCTGCTCGCGCACTTCGCGGCCGATCACGGCCTGGAAGTCGCGGACCATCTCCGGATACGGGTGCATGCCTGCGGCGGTGCCGATCAGGTAATAGGTGTCGTGGACGTTGGTGACCCAGTCGCGCAGGGCCTCGTTCATGGCGTCCTTCAGGGTCGCCGACCCGCTCGTCACCGGACGCACTTCCGCGCCGAGTAGGTTCATCCGGAAGACATTGGGCTTCTGCCGCTCCACGTCGACCGCGCCCATGTAGACCACACAGGGCAGGCCGAAGCGCGCGCAGACGGTGGCCGTCGCCACGCCGTGCTGGCCGGCGCCGGTCTCGGCGATGATACGGGTCTTGCCCATCCGCATGGCCAGCAGGATCTGGCCCATGCAGTTGTTGATCTTGTGCGAGCCGGTGTGGTTCAGCTCCTCGCGCTTCAGGTAGATCTTCGCACCGCCGAAGTGCTCGGTGAGCCGGCTGGCGAAATAGAGCGGCGAGGGGCGGCCGACGTAGTGCTTCAGATAGCCGTTCAGCTCGGCCTGGAACGCCGGATCGACCTTGGCCGCGCCCCACGCCGCCGTCAGGTCGTGGACCAGCGGCATCAGGGTCTCTGGCACATACTGTCCGCCAAAGTCACCGAAGCGCCCATGAGCGTCGGGATAGGCGGCGTAGTCGTTGGGTCGGGTCGGCGCGTTCATAAGATGGTCTCAGGCGCGGCGAACAGCGTCGAGGAACGCCGTGATCAAGGCCGGGTCCTTTAGTCCGGGACCGCGCTCCACGCCAGAGGAAACGTCGACGATCGGGGCGCCGGAGGCCGCCACGGCGCCCGCCACATTCCACGGATCCAGGCCCCCCGCCAGCAGCCACGGCCTGGCGAACCGCCGTCCGGCGAGCAGCGTCCAGTCGAAGGGCTCGCCCAGGCCGCCCGGGCGCTTGGCGTCCTTCGGCGGCTTGGCATCGAACATCAGGTGCTCGACGAGGGGTTCGTAGGTCGCCGCGGGAGCGAGGTCGGAGGTCTCCGACACGGGCAGCACCTTGATCAGGCCGCGGCCGGACCGCTGGCCGATCTCGCGCACGCGGGACGGTGTCTCCTTGCCGTGGAGCTGGATCAGGTCGGGCGCGAGGCCCGCGACGATGGCGTCGACTTCAGCGTCGGTCGGATCGACCGCCAGAGCCACGATCTTGACGTTCTTCGACCGTGCCGGGGGCGCCAGACGCGCGGCCGCCTCGGGGGCGATGGCCCGGGGGCTCTTCGGGAAAAAGACGAAGCCCAGGAAGCCCGCGCCGCCGTCCACCGCCGCGCGCACCGCCTCTGGGGTCGAGATCCCGCAGATCTTCGTCTTGACCGTCATGGCCGGGGATTAGGGGGCTGGAAGGCCCCGGCGCAAGCTTACTTCGTCTTCAGGAGGTCGCGGATCTCGGTGAGCAGGACTTCCTGCGGCGTCGGTGCGGGCGGCGCCTCGGGCGGGTTGGCGGCTTCCTGGCGGCGCAGGGAGTTCACCGCCTTCACCAGCAGGAACACCACCCAGGCGACGATCAGGAACTTGATGCCGGCGTTGATGAGGGCGCCGTACTGGATCGCCACCAGCTCGCTGGCGGGGGTGGCGGGGTCGTCCGGCTTCAGCACCACCATGAGCTTCGAGAAATCGACGCCCGACGTCAGCAGGCCGATGGGCGGCATCACCACCTGGTCGACCAGCACCTTGACGATGTCGTTGAAGGCCGCGCCGATGATCACGCCGACGGCCAGGTCGACCACATTGCCCCGTTGGATGAACTCGCGGAACTCAGAGAAGACGCCCATGAAGCCCTCCATTTCGAGGGCCGTGGCTCGCCTAGCCCTCGTCCTCGGCGTTCAGCCGCTCGCGCAGCTCCTTGCCGCTCTTGAAGAAGGGAACGTGTTTGGCGCGCACGTCAACTGGTTCGCCCGTCCGCGGATTGCGGCCAGCGCGGGCGTCGCGCGAGCGGACCGACAGGGCGCCGAAGCCGCGCAGCTCGACGCGGCCGCCGTCCTCCAGGGCCTCGATCATGCGCTCGAGGATCACGCCCACAACGCGCTCGATGTCGCGTTGCGTGAGGTGCGGATTTTCCTCCGCCAGTTTCGCGATCAGCTCGGACTTGATCATGCACGCCCCTCGAAACGGCGCGACCATGGCGAATGCCGAACCTGCAATCAACCCGCAAAAGCGGGTTAACTCTACTCTACGGCCAAGCTTGCTCTTCTGGAGGCGCCGGCGAACCGCGGACGCCTACAACGGCGCGCGGATCAGGCTGTCCTCCGACGCGACGCGCCGGAAGGTCCGCGTGGCGGCCTCGGCCTCCGCCGCCGGGATTTCGGGCTGCAACGAGCGCAGGTCGGTCGTGAACCGGGCCACGCCGTCCTTGATGCCGGCCGCGCGGTTCAGCTCCATCGCCCCGATCGTCTCCTTGCCGCTGGGCCCGCGGACCGTGAATCCCTTGCCGCCGGCGGGCAGCACGAACTCGGTGGTGGTGCGCACGAACAGCGGGAAGGGCACAGCGTAGGGCGCGTCGCGGTTGGGGCCCGGTTCGCGCCTCGGGTAGCCCGGCGCGGCGTTGCTGGAATTGGACACCCGATACTCGCGCATGCCCAGGTCGGGGTTCTTGCGCCAGTCGAGGTCGGCCGAACCCGACAGTCGGATCTCGAAGGCGTCGTTGTCCGCGTCGTCGGTCCACTCGACCTTCTGGACGTCGACCCAGCTCATGCTGCCCGACATCTGCTGGCGGAAGTTCCGTTCCAGGTCGGCGCGAGGCACGGTGGCCACCATCCGCCGCATGCCGTTGGCGGCCTCGCCGCGGAAGCGGCTGATCATCTGCATTCCCGCGGGCGCATCGAGACCCTTCGACGCGTCGAACCGGGTGGTGGCCTCCAGGAACGGCTCGTCCAGCGGCGGCACCACGATCTCGACCAGGTCGGAACCGGCGGCGCGGACGGGCAGGGCCCAACGGTGCGGCGGCGGGCGCAGCGCTTCCAGGCCGCTGCGGTCGCCCGTGCGCGTACCGTCAAGCCAATAGGTCTTGCCGTCGACCGTCGCCTTGACGATCACATGGTTGAAGGCCGCCAGCGAGGGCAGGCGCTCGTTCATCCCGTCGCCGCCGCCCAGGCTGACCAGGGCCGGTTCGGCCTCGACCTTCAGTTCCTTCAGGATCGCCAGCAGCAGGGCGGTCTTGCCCTTGCAGTCGCCGAACTTGCGCCGCCAGGTCTCGTCGGCGGGGGCCGGCACGTAGCCGCCGTCGCCGATGCCGATGAAGAAGTAGCGGGTCTTGTCCTCGACCAGCCGCAGGGCCTCGAAGGCGCGAACCTTGGGATCGGACGATTTCGCCGCGATCGCGTCGATCTCGGCGCGCAGGTCGGAGTCCGGGGCGATCACGGCGGCGCGGTCATACAGCGGGGCCATGATGCGCGAGATCTCGTTCCAGCTCTCGAAGCTGGAGGTCTCCATGTACCCGAGGCGGCGGAACCGAGGCGGCGCGCCGACTGGCGGCTTGGGGGCCTGGACACCGGACGCGTCCAGCACCAGCCAGGTCCAGTCGCCGTCCTGGCTCAGCCTGGGCTCGCCGAAGCCCTCGGTGGGCTTGTAGCGGATCGGCGCTCCCGTGGGCCAGGACAGGCGTACGCGGTAGCGGCCCGCCACGCCGGGAAAGCCCAGTCCCTCCATGTCGTACGATCGGTTGCCCGCCACCGGGTCGCGGCCGGCGTGGGTCCAGGACGCATCCAGGATGTCGCCCACCTGTAGGCCCTCGATCTGCTGGTTGGCGCTCATCCGGCCGTCCAGCATGGCGCGCTCCAGATCCTGCTCACGCCGCAGGACGAGCATCTTCTTGCCCTTGCCCAGCAGGTCGATGGTCTGGCCGCCACGGATGATCCGCAGCGTGTGGATGGTCACGGTCTCGTCGCCCGGGTCCCAGGTCACGCCGAAGGTGGTCAGCGACGCCAGGCCCTCGGCCTTCAGCACCTTGCGGACGCGCCGATTGTAGAAGGCGTCGCCCTGGGGCGTCAGGCGGCTCTGGTTGTCGTCGAGCAGCGTCTGGATCGCGGGGGCGCCCTCAGCGGGCGGCGCCTCGGGAACGGGGGCCACGTCGACCCACTTGGGCGGCGGCCCGTAAGCGGGCTTAGGGGCGGCGATCGCCGGTGCGGAGATCAGGACGGCCGCGGCGAGGCCGGCGGCGAAACGGACGAAACGCGACACGTGGAGGGCGACCTCTTCGAAACTTCGCCGTCACGATAGAGCGTGCGCTCACAAACGAAAACGGCGGACCGGTTTCCCGATCCGCCGCTTCGATGTTCAAGCCAAGAAGGCCTGGACTATTCCTTCTGGGCTTTCTCGCGGAGAGCCGCGCCCAGGATGTCGCCCAGCGAGGCGCCGGAGTCCGACGAGCCGAACTGCTCGATGGCTTCCTTCTCCTCGGCCATTTCCAGGGCCTTCACCGACAGCGAGATGCGGCGGGCGGCCTTGTCGACGTTGGTGACCTGGGCGTCCAGGCGGTCGCCGACGGCGAAACGCTCGGGGCGCTGGTCGGCGCGGTCGCGGCTCAGGTCCGACTTGCGGATGAAGGCCGTCATCGGGGCTTCCTCGTCGCCGAACTTCACCTCGATGCCGCCCGAGGTGATCTCGGTGACGGTGCAGGTGACGGTCTGGCCCTTGCGGAAGGTGTCGCCTTGCAGCGGGTCACCCGACAGTTGCTTGATGCCGAGCGAGATACGCTCCTTCTCGACGTCGACGTCCAGCACGCGGGCCTTCACGGTCTCGCCCTTCTGGTACTTGGCGATGGCTTCTTCGCCCGGGGCGGCCCAGTCGAGGTCGCTCAGGTGCACCATGCCGTCGATGTCGTTTTCCAGGCCGATGAACAGACCGAACTCGGTGGCGTTCTTGACTTCGCCCTCGACGACCGTGCCGATCGGGTGAGCGGCCACGAAGGCCTCCCACGGATTGGCCAGGGCCTGCTTCAGGCCCAGCGAGACGCGGCGCTTGGACGGATCGACGTCCAGAACGACCACATCGACTTCCTGCGAGGTCGACACGATCTTGCCGGGGTGGACGTTCTTCTTGGTCCACGACATTTCCGACACGTGCACCAGGCCCTCGACGCCGGCTTCCAGCTCCACGAAGGCGCCGTAGTCGGTGATGTTGGTGATGCGGCCGGTGAACTTCGCGCCCACCGGGTACTTGGCTTCCACGCCGTCCCACGGGTCGGACTGGAGCTGCTTCATGCCGAGCGAGATGCGCTGGGTGTCCGGGTTGATCTTAACGATCTGGACCTTCACCGTGTCGCCGACCGCGAGTACCTGGCTCGGGTGGTTGACGCGCTTCCAGCTCATGTCGGTGACGTGCAGCAGGCCGTCGATGCCGCCCAGGTCCACGAACGCACCGTAGTCGGTGATGTTCTTGACCACGCCTTCGCGGACTTCGCCCTCTTGCAGCTGGCTGACCAGCTCGGTGCGCTGTTCGGCGCGGGCTTCTTCCAGGATGGCGCGGCGCGAGACGACGATGTTGCCGCGCGGACGGTCCATCTTGAGGATGGCGAAGGGCTGCTCGCGACCCATCAGCGGGCCGACGTCGCGCACCGGACGGATGTCGACTTGCGAACCCGGCAGGAAGGCCGAGGCGCCGCCCAGGTCGACGGTGAAGCCGCCCTTCACGCGGCCGACGATGGAACCCATCACCGGCTCGTTCTTCTCGTAAACGCCTTCCAGGCGCGTCCAGGCTTCCTCGCGGCGGGCCTTTTCACGGCTGATGACGGCCTCGCCCATGGCGTTCTCGACGCGCTCGAGGAACACCTCGACGGTGTCGCCCGGCTTCAGCGCGCCCTTGCCTTCGTCCATGCCGAATTCCTTGAGCGGAACGCGGCCTTCGGTCTTCAGACCGACGTCGACGATGGCGAAGTCCTTTTCGATGGCCACGACCTTGCCGTGGACCACTTGGCCTTCCATGAAATCGCGCCCGCCGAGGGACTCGTCGAGCAGCGCGGCGAAGTCGTCGCGCGAGGGGTTCAGGCTCAGATCGTCAGCCATGTTTTCTTTCGTACTCAAATGACCTTTGGGTCCGCGCCTTCCGCATGAAGGCCGGACGGAGTCCCGCTGGTCGGGTTAGGGGTTGAACCGAAGACGCGGGAACACCCCGCGCAGGTGAAGACTTGCCCGCAGTAATCGAGGGAAAGGCGCGGTTGGATTTGTCCGGCTAGTCCGCCGGCTGACCGGCTTCCCAGCGGACGCGCGCCGCCTCGACGATACGGCGGGCCGCATCGGCGGCCTGCTCTATAGTCATTTCGGTGGTGTCGAGCAAGTTTGCGTCGGCTGCGCGGGTCATCGGCGCCGCCGCCCGGCCGCCGTCGCGCGCGTCCCGGCGACGGATATCGGCCAGCACGTCATCGTAGGCCACGTCTTCGCCCTGGCCGCGGAGCTGCTTCCAACGGCGCTCGGCGCGAGTCTCGGGCGTGGCGGTGACGTAAAGCTTGGCCGGGGCTTCGGGGCAGATGACGGTGCCGATGTCGCGACCGTCCAGCACGGCCCCGCCGTCCTGCCGGGCGAAGGTGCGCTGGAACTCCAGCAGGGCGTCGCGGACGCGCGGGTGCACCGCCACGCGGCTGGCCAGCTCGCCGGCGGCGCGCGTGCGCAGGGCAGGGTCGTTCAGCAGGTCCGCGCTCAGGGTGACCGCCGCCGCCGCCGCGGCGCCCTCGTCGTCGAGCGACAGGTTCGCGCGGTCCATCAGCACGCCCACCGCCCGGTAGAGCAGCCCGGTGTCCAGCACCGGCAGGCCGAGGTCGGCCGCGAGCCGCGTCGCGATCGTGCCCTTCCCCGACGCAGCCGGTCCGTCGACGGCGACGATGAAGCTCGTGCGGAAGGGTTTGCCCATCAGCTCGCGATCTCGGCGCCCAGGCCCTGCATCATCGGGACGAAGCCGGGGAAGCTGGTGGCGATCATCCCTGGCTCGTCCACGCTGACCGGCTCTTCTGCGGCTAGGCCCAGGACCAGGTGCGACATGGCGATGCGATGGTCGCCATGGGTAGTGACGCGCGCGCCACCGCCGACCAGGTGATTGCCGCGCTTGGCGCCGACCACGGTCAGGGTCTCGGGCTCTTCCTCCACCCCGATGCCGCAGGCGGCGAGGCCCGCGGCCATCAGCGCGATCCGGTCGCTCTCCTTCACGCGCATCTCGCCGATGCCGCGCATGACGGTCTTGCCCGACGCGAAGGCCGCGGCGACGGCCAGGATCGGATATTCGTCGATCATCGAGGGCGCGCGCTCGGGCGGGACCTCGACGCCCTCGAGCTCGGAATGCCGGGCGGTGACGTCGGCGACGGTCTCGCCGCCTTCCTCGCGCACATTGGTCACCGAGATGTCGGCGCCCATGTCGCCCAGCGTTTCCAGGAGGCCGATGCGCAGGGGGTTCAACAACATCCCCTGGACCGTGACCTCGGAGCCCGGCGTCACCAGCGCCGCCACCAGCGGGAAGGCCGCCGACGACGGATCGCCGGGCACATGGATGCGGGTCCCGCGCAGTTTCTGCCCCGGGCGCAGGACGATGTGACGCCCGGCGCCATCTTCGCGCACCTCGATGGTGGCGCCGAAGCCGTGCAGCATCCGCTCGGTGTGGTCGCGGGTGGCCTCGGGCTCGATCACCTCGACGCCGCCCTCGGCGTGCAGGCCAGCCAGCAGCACCGCCGACTTCACCTGGGCCGACGGCTCGGGCAGGCGATAGGCCACGTGGCGCAGGTTCCCGCCCTTCAGGGTCAGCGGCAGGCGTCCGCCCTGGCGGCAGATCCAGGTCGCGCCCATCTCGCCCAGGGGCCGCAGCACGCGGTTCATCGGCCGGCCCCGCAGCGAGTTGTCGCCGGTGAAGGTGGCCGCCATGTCGAACCCGGCGGCGGCGCCCATGATCAGCCGGACGCCGGTGCCGGCGTTGCCGCAGTCCACCACGTCGGCCGGTTCGGAGAAGCCCCCCTTGCCCTCGACGCGCCACTTGCCCCCGCCCTGTTCACTGGGGCCCAGACGCTGCACGTCCGCCCCGAACGCGGCCATGGCCGCGGCGGTGCGCTTGACGTCGTCGCCCTCGAGCAGGCCCTCGATCTCGGTCACGCCGCTAGCCAGGGCGCCCAGGATGAGCGCACGATGGCTGATGGATTTGTCCCCCGGAGCACGCACGGTCCCTCTGAGGGGACCGGCTCGCCTGGCGGTCAGGTTCGCCGCCGTCATGTCTCGAAAACGCGCCTCCGGATATGGGGTCTGGTCGTGAGGGCGATTGCTTTGACAGGCGGTCCCGCCCGTGGCAAGGGACGCCGCCTTTTCGCGAATTTCCAAAATTAGAGGGTCGCCGCCTTTGGCCAATCCCGAGCTGGGCACGAAGCAAATCTGCCCGAACTGCCAGGCTAAGTTCTACGATCTGAACAAACGTCCGGCGCACTGCCCCAAGTGCGCGACCGAGTTCGATCCCGACGAAGCCGTCCGCAACCGCCGCGTCCGCGCGCGCACCATCGTCCCCGAAGACGACCAGGTCGAAGATCAGGTCGTGGAGAAGGAGGCCGACGAGGACGAAGAAGAGGAAGAGGCGGTCACGCCCGAACTCGACGAAGTCGCCGACGAGCCGCCGCTGTCCACCGATGACGACGACACCGACGAGCCCGCCTCCGGCGCGGTCTCGGAGGATCTGGGCGAGTTCACCGACGACGAGGAAGTCGAGGACGCCGACGACGTTCCGTTCCTGGAGGACGAGGACGAAGACGACTTCGACGAATCCGAGATCGAGGGCCTTCCGGACGACGGCGACGACGACCGGTAAAATCCCGCGCCAACAGGGAGCCGGGGCCCGCGACAAAAAAAGCCTGAAAGCGGGCTTGATCGCGGGAACCGGTTTGAATAGGTTCCGCGCCTTCCCGGGGGGCCAGCCTCCCCGGGAAGACCCGACCTCGGGGCTATAGCTCAGTTGGTAGAGCGCTTGAATGGCATTCAAGAGGTCAGCGGTTCGACTCCGCTTAGCTCCACCATGGAGGCCCCCAGTAACCCACTGGGGGCCTTCGCCTTTTTCGGGCAGGCGCTTGAGCGCGCATACCAATCCTACGAAGACTTGGGCGGGCTGGGTACCACCGGGGTACCACTTGCAACCTGCCACTGGCCGGCGTTTCGCCCCATTCCACGCAGCGTCAGGTGTTTCGCTAGCGCCACCCCAAAGACTGACCTGTCCGAAGCGCAGCCTGGCAGCAGGGGGGTAAGGTTACGTATCGACGGTCGGTCGGGATCGCGGCGATGATGTCGCCGGCACGGAGATCCGCAGATGCCCAATGCCTCAGCCTCCGATATCGAGTCCGCAAAGCGTCTCTACAGCAGCCTCGTCAGGGCCGTTCTTGATCTTGCCGCGGACTGTCCTGAGAGCCGCCACGTCGTCGCGCTCGCCATCATCATCGACGCTTTCCACGACGACATTCTGCGACCGCTCGAATGTGGGCGTCCGGCGCGACGGCCGACCCTCGTAAAGACCGACGAAGTAGCGGGTGACCGCAAGCTCCACTGACGTCGGGTCAGCGGCATGCGCCTGCGGAGTTCTTAGCAAGCCGAGACCGGCCATCAGCACCGTCATCTCCGCATCAGATATGCAGAGAACGAAGAGCGCTTAGCGGCCGAGATCGATCGACCTCGACCTGCCCGCGATCTGCGCGCCCTGAGGTGTCGGCAAGAGCTCAATGCCTCGACCCAACGTCGGCAGGGCTTGTCCGGATTTCAGTCGCGCGTAGCGCTCCTGCCCGTGCGCCTCGCGCACGATCACCCAACCCGCGCCGCCCAGCTCGTCGTGATATCCCCGCGCGACGACGCGACCGCGAACCGGCGTGTCGCCCAGCGCCTGCGGTTCATGACCGCTCTGCAGGCGTCGCTGGTGCAGGGTCCGGATGATGTCCTGCCGCAGCTGAAGGGATCGCAGGCGAGGCTCAAGCTCGGCGTCCAGCCGATATCGGCGCCCCACCCGCTCGGCGAGACCCAGGGCCTCGAGCCTTCGAAGTCGTCCCCGCGTCAGGGCCGACCAGGCGTCGTTCACACCGACGCCGTCGTCCACACATCGGTCCGCGTCCGCCGCCTGGAGGAGCCTTCGGTCCAGCCCCGTGAACCGGTCGGCCTGGGTCTCGCGCCACACACGGCGCTCGGCCTCCGCACGGGTCAGGTCGCCAAGGCGCTCCTGCGCCACCTCCTGCGCCCGCGCACGGAAGCCAAACCCCACGTAGTCTCGAGGTATGACGAGGTCCCGGCCCGAGGCCCGCCGGCCGCGGATCAGGACGTGGGCATGGGGGTGCCCGGTGTCGTAGTGGCAGGTGGCGATCCAGATCAAACCGGGCTCGCCCAGATCGTCCGCGACCCGCCGCATCACCTCCCGGGTGTAGCCCCCCAGGTCGGAGATCCGCTCGCCGTGCTCGGGAGATACGATGAACCGGAAATGGTGCCGATCCTCGCCCCAGGACCGCGTGGCGGCATCCGGATCGATCACGTCCTGGCCGCGATCGAAGAACTCCGGCGGCTGCTCGGCGAAACCGGCGCCGGAGCGCCCGAGGTAGGCCACATGCGCCGCCAGCGCGGCCGCGCGCACGACGCCGTGTCCGGAGTGGCGAGAGACCAGGGCCTTCACGATCACCCGTTGCCGCACGTCCAGCCGAAAGGCGCGGCCGGAGCGTCGCTGTGCTGCGCTGAGCACGCCGGCCCGGTCGCCATAGGCGAACAGCCTGGAAGCGGATAGCCGCTGCAACATCCCCGTCCGGACGCCACTCGCATCTCGTTTCAAGCTATGCGGAAGGCGCGCGTAGGACGTCCGGTCGTCTCCGGGCAGCGTGTCCGGGAGCCGCATTCGAATGGATTCGCGGACCAGCATTCCACCCCTCCTGCGGTCGAGAAGCTCGAGAGTCGGGCACACGTTGCGGCGAGTTCAGGACGGGCGTCAGCTGCTCGCCAAGTGTCTAAGATCGTGAAGCAAAACGAAGAGACAGACACCTCTTTTATCTTGCCCTAAGCTCCAAAATCTGTGGTCAAGCTCAACGACAACAATCCGGATCAAACCCGCGCAAAGTCCAGCGCAGGTCGAGGCTTGGTGCCTTCTAAACAGAGCCTCGCCGATCACGGGGCCAAACGAAGAAACCCGCCCGGCCGGAGCCGAGCGGGTCTGGGCTGAGACGTTCTTGCGCGAACGCTATGCGGCGCGGGCGCGGATCGCCAGGTGCTGTACGCCGCGGGCTTCCGCCTGCTGCGCGAGATTCAGAGCCGGCCCGAAGGGATGCACTGACCCGCGCCGCTGACGATCCAGCGTCTGCGCCAACGTCAGGCAGCAGGTCGGTTCCAGAGCAAGCAGGTCGTCGTTGGCGCGGAAGGGGGCCGCCTTGCCATGCCGGTCGAAGTCCGCCCGGGCGAGCACGAGGGTGACGCCTTTCTGCTGCGCCCAGCGGATGGCGATCTTCTCCGCCCCCTTGGCCCCGGTGGTCGCGAGCACCAAGTCCGGCCACTGCGTCTGGGCCCAGTTCAGAGCGTCGAAGATTCGCTGAGCGTCTTCGGCGCTGTCGGCGCTCGGAGCCGCCCGGAAGGCCACGACCGGTCCCTGGGGCTCCGCCTCGCCCTGCTTCCGGCGCTCGATGGCGCGGATCGTCTGCTTGGCTTCCAGCTGGGCGGCGGTGAGGCAGGTGCCGCGGCGGCTGCCCCGCCAGGCGGTCCAGACCTCACCGGTCATCGTCGTATAGGCCTCGGCCGCGGCGTCGCGGACGAGCTCGGCGGCAGCCTGGGCCACATCGAAGGCGCGGGTGGTCCCGGTCGCCTCCTGCAGCTCGGTGTCGGCCATCTCCGACCCGTCGAAGTCGCGTTCGAGCCAGCGCACGCGGTCGCGCGCCCGATCCGCTTCCCGTTCGATCCGCCCGGCAGCCGAATGGAAGGCGCCGATCAGGCTCTCGGCGAGGATCGCCTGGACGTCTTCGAGCGCGGTGTCGCCGACCAGGTCGATGAGCTCGGTCATCAGCGCATGTCCAAGCTGGACCAGGGCGGCTTCCGTGGGATGCGGCCGCGGGTCTTCCAGCGCCGCGGCCTGGACGTCGAAGGCTGTGTCGGAAGGGGCGAAGGCGTGAAGGGAGAAGGTCATCGCAGGACTCCATGATGAGGGAACCGCCGATGCGCGCCCACGCGCAACGACCTCTCCGTCCGACACGTCGGGCCCCGGGAGGTCACCGGAGCGGAGCGCCTCTCGCGAAGCGGAGGGGAACGGCCGCCAGGCCGTTGACGTCCAGGGTGACGTGACAGGATGAGAGGACGTTGTGTGGGGGCGTTGCGTCCGCCCGCAGAGGCGGACGCGCCGTCCGGCGCGCCCTCGCGCCGGGTGCTGAGCCGGCCCCGCTCTCAGTCGCCGACGTGGCCCGTCATCCGACGGGCGATCCAGAGGGGCTGGCAGGGGATATCGCCCCGGCGCCCCTGGGCGTCGAGTTCGCCGTCCAAGCCTGCGCGGCCGGCTCCGGACCCGGAGCATCGTCGACCTCGTCGTCTCGCGGCGCCTCCGGCTGCAGACCGTGCAGGTAGTCGCAGGCCTTCTGCGCGAACGCAGCGGCCTGGAAGACGAAGCGCTTGTCGCCCTTCAGCACCTTCAGCCAGTCGCCGATGTAGTCGGCGTGGTCGCGGCGGGGCCGCAGGTCGAGTCCGAGGTCGGCGCACAGGAAGGCGGCGCCCAGCTCGGCGACCAGTTCCTCCCGCGCGTAGCCCTCGTCGCCCCAGCGCCTGCGCCCGAAGTCACGGTCCAGCCGCGTGGGATGCCGGGTCCAGTGCACGCTCTCGTGCGCCTGGGTGGCGTAGAAATCCACGATGTCGGGGAAGCTCGCCGCGAAAGGCATCTGGATGTGGTCGGGCCCAGGCGCATAGTAGGCCGCGTCGCCGCCGTAGCGGACGCGCGCGCCGGTGGCCGCGAAGAAGTCCTCGGCCCTGTGGATGCGTCGTTCGGCCGACGTTGGCGCCGGCGGCTCAGCCTGGAAGGCGGGCGGCAGGCCGTCGATCTGCGCGACGTTGAAGACGGTGTAGGCCTTCAGAAACGGGATCGACCGTTCGACCGAATTCCCGTCGCCGCGATCCTCCACCCGCCGGATGCGGTTGGCGTAGACGACCGTCGCGCCGCGCGCCCCGCGCCGGACCTGGGCGCCCAAGGCCTGGGCCTGGCGGAAGGTCATCCAGGTGGGCGCCGCAAAGCCCTGGGCGACCGCCTCGGACCAGAGCAGCAGGACGTTGACGCCGCTGTAGGGCTGACCGCCCACCCGCAGCGGTCGGCTGACCGGGCCGCCCAGCCCGCCGGCGGTCCAGGGCTTAACCCAGGGCCGGAGGCCGGCCTCCAGGTCGGCGACGATGGCGTCGGTGACGCGGGCGTAGAGATCGGGGCGCGCAGGATCGCGGGGCATGATGGGCCTCCGTAAGGATGGGCGAGGGTTGGGGGGATCGGCGCGGGCGGCTCAGGCCAGCCCGGCCAACTTCATCAGGTGGTCGCGGGCCGTGGGCCGGTAAGCGAGCGCGCCGTGCGGCGCGCAGTAGGCCCCGCGCACCGCCGGACGGCCGCAGACCGAGAAGCCCGGCGCCAGGGGGTCTCCGATCGGCCAGCGGCAGGCGTGGCGCCCCACGGTTCGCATGTCCGCCAAGCCCGTCTCCGGGGGCGGCTCGAGCACGGTGACGGACGACGCCGCCGCCACGGGACGCCGCCGCGCAATCCGCGGCTCGGGCCGGGGCGCCCGCGGCCGCCGGCTTCCTGGCCGAGCCGGGGTAGCCCGACCGCTCAGGCCCAGTCGGTGGACCTTGCCGATCACGGCGTTGCGGGTGACGCCGCCCAGCTCACGGGCGATGACCGAGGCGCTCTTGCCGTCGCGCCAGAGCTTGGCGAGGGCCTCGACGCGATCGTCGGTCCAGGGGGAGGTGGAATTCATGGCCGGTGCTCCGGATCCGCGAGCCCGATCGGCTCGCCTTTCCGCCGCCCTTCCTTCCCCTCCGGCTTGCATGAGGGATCGTTCTCTAACCGCCTGCAACCCCCGGCCGCTAACGCCCGGAATTTCCGAGGGATTTCTGGCGCTTAGGTCCGGCGTCCGTGTCAGTTCAGTGCGAAGATCCCGAATCGAACCTTCGGCGGTGATCTGCGCCTCGAGCGCCTGTTTCGTTCCGCGCAGGGATCGCAACGCCCAGCCTGAAGAGACCGCAGGGCTCAGAGGGCGGCCCAGGGCGTGGAGACTCCCGCGGAGGCTCCGGGAGGCGTAGCCGAGTAGAGCCCGGCCCGCAGGGGCGCGTCAGCGAATGCCCGCTTTGCGCGTTGGACTCTATTTCCGGGTCCGACCCATAGCAGTTATCGGATGAGGCCCGACGTCCTGACGGTTCCTCTGCTCAATGGCCGCCAGGGTGCGAGGGAGCCGGAGCACATGTATTGATCTCACAACTCGCCTCGCAGCCACACTCCGCGGCTTTGGGCCGGAAAGCCCGGCGCAACCCCGCGACCAGCAGGAACACCATCGCTGCCAGCGGGAGCCCGTAGCAAAGAACCTGGTCCAGGGTCAGGCCGAACAGAAGCGTTCCGCCGAGTGCGCCCGCGCTTATCAAACCGCCGCCCGCCAGCAGCGGCAGGATCAGAGGGGCGCAACACGCCGCACAGGCAGCCGTCCCCAGGCCGATCAGTCCCCAACGCACCTTCATCGCAAATCTCCTTGTCAGCTTCACCGCGCTCCCTCTTACTTCTTCAAGTAACTTGAAGAGCAAGGGGCTTATGATGGCGCTGACCATCGGCGAAGCGGCGGGCCGTTCAGGCTGCTCGACGCCAACCATCCGCTACTACGAAGAGATCGGACTGCTGACCGCCGTGGGCCGCACGCCCAATGGGCGGCGGGCCTACGGATGGCCCCAGGTTCACCGCCTGACGTTCATCAGAAGGGCGCGTGATCTGGGTCTCTCGCTCGAACAGGTCCGCCAACTGCTCGACATCTCTGACGGCGACCCCTCGACCTGCGGTGATGCTCGCGATCTGATCCAGGCCCACGTCGAGGCCATCCGGCGCAAGCGTGAAGAACTGGAGAGCCTGGAGCGGATGCTGACGGGAATGGCGGCGCGGTGCGACAGCACATGCGCGACCGACCCGGCAGCGAACTGCACTGTGTTCGGCGATGTCCTGAACAGCCCACAGGCATCAGCAAAAGCATGAGTTGGGTCTACTTCTCGGGCGCCGCGATCTTGGAGATCGCGGGCTGTTTCGCTTTCTGGGCTTGGCTCCGGGAGGGGCGCTCGCCGCTCTGGATCGCCCCAGGCCTCGTCGCGCTGGCCGGTTTTGCGTTCCTGCTCACGCGCGTCGATGCAGCACACGCAGGTCGCGCCTACGCCGCGTACGGCGGCATCTACGTTACCGCCTCGATTGCTTGGTTGTGGGTCGTGGAAAGGCAGGCCCCCGACAGGTGGGACCTGATCGGCCTAACGGCGTGCCTCTTGGGATCGGCAATCATCCTTCTACCGCGAGCGACCTGACCGCACGTCCGCAATCGATCCATCGCGGACTAAGGTCTTGCTGACGCCTCGCGATGTTCGTCCTTGGCGGCTCGCCAAACGGCACGCGCCGCGTCGGCGTTCATTGCGGCGATGGCGAGGCCCACAAGTACATCTGGCCAGATGGACCCGCTGAATGCGGTCGCGACCCCGGCGGCAATGATGCCGATGTTGGCGATGGCGTCGTTGCGGGCGGACAGGAACGCCGCCTTTGTAAGACTGCCGCTATGTGCTCGATAGCGGGCCAAGGTGAAGGCGCAGAATAGGTTGATGGCCAGCGCCCCCAGGCCCGCTCCTGTCAGGGCGAAGGGATCGGGCGCGGCGGGGTCGCCGAGCTTGCGCCACAAGGTCCAGGCGAAGGCGGCGACGGGAAGCAGCAACACGCCGGAAAGCGCCATGCCCACACGGGCGCGGCGAACGGAGCTCCACCCCAGCGCCGCAAAGATCAGGAAATTGACGGCGGCGTCTTCGAAGAAGTCGGCGCTGTCCGCCAAAAGGGAAACCGAACCGATACGAAGCGCGATGGCCATCTCGACGCCGAAATAGGCCAGGTTGAGAAGAGCGACGAGGCGCACGGCGCGCCGAAGGTCTTCATTACGGGCCATGCCCTTGGGCTAGCGCGAAGCTGGGCAAAGCGAAACCGTGTCCACGAAGTCGAACGTCCGGTTTCCACCCCACTCGGAAATTCGGCCTCAAGCGCACTTGAGCCCGGCGCGTCGGCGGCGCCGCACTGGCGGGCGAAGTTCGAAGCGGAGCCACAGCGCATCGTGGCGCGACGGACCCCAGACCGGTAGGGTCCACGTCGCATGGATTTCCTCGACGTTGCCGGCGCCTCCGGGGCCCAATACCGCTTCCGCCGCGCCACCATGGCGGAGCTGCCGATGACCGCCGGCAATGTGATCGCCGTGGTCGGCGCCCCGGCGAAAAGGCGCTTCCTGGTCTGCGGCGCTGCGCGCAGCCTGAACCGGGCCGCGCCGGAGATCGAAGCGGTGATCCGCGAGACCCGCAAGGCCCAGCTCTACATCCGGCTCAACATCGCCCGCGCCGTCCGCGAGGCCGAGCACGCCGATATCGTCGCCGCCGTCCAACCCGAGGCCGACCTGCCCGATCTCGGCTGAGCCCGGGCGCAGAATGACGGCGCCGTCCCGGAGCGACCGGAACGACGCCGTCGGCCCGAAGGGCGGACCGCGGTGGGAGCCGGCCGCGCAAGCGCGGCCGCGGAGTGCTCCAGACGTGCCCGCGCCAGGGCGGCCTCGACTCCGTCGACACCATGCGCCCCGGCGCTCGCGATGGGCGTCCGCCGCCGGGACGTCAGGCCGCGAGCGGCGGCGCGGCGTCAGGCCCCGAGGACTCCGCAGACCCCGGCTCTTCCGTCGGCGCCTCGGCGGTGACGCCGGGGTTGGCGGGCGGCGGGTCGTCCTCATCAGCCGGCGCAGGCGGCTCGGCCTGCCAGCTCAGGTAGGCCGGCGCCCAGGCCCGTTCCGCCGCCCGCTTCGCCACCAGGTCCACGAGCTCGTCCTTGCGGGCGCCGGCCGCCAGCGGCTCCTCGGCCCCCATCTCGCTGAGCATCGCCAGGAGCTTGCTCTTCGGATGGGCGTCCAGGAAGGCCGCGTCCGGAGTCCAGTACCCGCTGACGTCGGCGTGGCAGAGCGCGGCGATCTCCACCGCCTCGGCGCGCGCGGTGCGCCGGACGCTGGTGGTGCGCTCCTCCCGCAGGTCCAGGCTGAGGCCCGCGAGCTCGGCGAGCACCGCCAGCCGATCGTCGTGCTCAAGGCCGGCCACCCAAGCGATGGGCGAAAGACCGGAGACCGACCAGGCCTCGCGCCGCGCCGCGAGCCGGCGCCGCACGTCACCGTCCAGCGTCGGGATCGGCGAGGTGGACATGCGGCTGTAGGGCTCGGCGGTGAGCGAGAGCGCGCCGCCACCCTTGCCCAGGCCCTGGCGCAGGACCATCACTGAGAACATCCGCGCCACCACGGCCACCAGTGCGGCGGCCGGGTCGTCGGCCAGCGCCCGGACCAGAGCGCGGGTGGCGACGTCGGTCCGAAGCTCGTGCAGCCCGTGGTTCACGCCGTCGACGTCCACCGGCGGCGCGACCGCCAGCGGCGCCGGGGCGACCACGACCGGCCGCGGCGGACGCGGCGCATGGTCCTCGCCATCCGGCGTCTCGTCCGTCTCGGCGTCCGCCGCCTCGTCGTCGTCCCGAGCCTCGGCCACCGTCTCGACCGGCGCCGGCGGCCCCCAGGCGCGGATGTCGAGCCCGGTGACGCTGTCGGCGTAGACGGCGAGCAGGCGCACCTCCCGCACGGGCTCGCCGGCCAGGTCGGCGGCGAGCTTGGCGCCCAGATACGCGACCAGCTCCGGCTCGAGGGCGGCGTCCGAGAGGTCGATGTCGCCGAGCGCGGCCTGGGCCTCCTCGGCCGCGGCAGTCGCCGAGCGCCAGGCCGCCAGCCCGTCGGCGTCCAGTCCCATCCCGTAGGCGTCCCCGAAGGGCTCCAGGGCCTCGTCCTCGATGTCGGGCTCCTCGACGGCGACCACGACCTGCCAGCCGCGACCGTCGGCGACGGCCTGGGCGATCGCCTCCGCCCGAGCGGTCCAGGCCGCCTGCAGGCGGTCGGGATCCAGCACCACGTCGGCTCGCTCGCCGAACAGGTCGCTCTCGAGCCGGCCGCCCGCCTCGGCGTAACGCGTCGCACCCACGAAGGCGAAGCGACGGTCGTGGATGGTGACCTGGCCGGCGTCGAGCCGCTCAGTCGCCCGCCATTCCTGGAACCCGAAGCCGTTGAGGGCGGCCTCGGCGATCTCGCGCTGCGCCTCCGGATCGCGCAGGCGTGCGAGAAGCTTCGCTTGCCGCAGCGTGCAGCGGCCCGCCTTCAGCGTCTCGAGCGCCTTCGGATGCAGGTCCGAGAGCGCCGCCAGACGCCGCACGTCGAGTTCTCCATAGCCGAGCGCGCCGGCGATGGCGGCCGGCGTCAGCCTGGCCTTCAGCATCTTGCCGATGGCCACGATGACGTCGGCCAGGTGCACGGGCACGGCGGTGTTGGTGAGCACGACCGCCGCGGCCTGCCGCCGCTTGTCCGTCTCGATGAAGCAGCTGACCGGATAGTCGGCCGTGATGCGACCAGCCTCCCGCAGCGTGTGGAGCGCGAGGAGCCGCCGACGGCCATCGAGGACCATCATGAAGCTGGTCTTGCGCTCGCCCGGCCGCACGGTCAGCGGCTGCAGCACACCGGCCGCGAAAATGGTCTCGGCAAGCTCTGGGATACCGTCATCGGGCGCTTCACCAAAGCGGAGGTTCTCCGGCGCCACCGCGAGGTCGCGGAGCGCGAAGGCCACCGGCAGGCGTTCCGGCGTGGTCGGTTCGACCGCCGCAACCGCGACGACCGGCGTCTTGGAACGAGAAGTCTTGGACATGGGTCAGTTCCCACCCGTCCGTCAGGGACCATCCCCTCAGATCCGGGCGACCTCATCCGCCCTTCCTCCTCGCCTCCTCCTGGTCGAGGTCGTTCCAGTCGCCGTATCCGAGAGGCGGCAATACCACCTCGGCGGCCACCCCCGCCGCGCGCAGGCCCGCCCACAGGATCCCGGCCGAGCGCTCGCCGTCCGGCCCACGGTCGCCGGCGATCAGGACGCGGCGCACGCCCGCGGGAGCCGTCCAGCGCCGCAGGTTGCTCGTCGACAGCAGCGCCCAGCCCGGCAAGGCGAACCGACGCATGGCCGACAGGGTCGTGAACACCCCCTCCCCGACCAGCATGGCCTCGGCCGGCGGCGTCAGGCGCACCGCCGAGCCGGCCGGCAGGGCGCCCACCAGCTTGCGCGGCGGCCGGGCCAGCCGGCTGCGCCGGCCCAGGTCGTCGAGGTAGGTGACCTCCACGGCGGTGACCGCGCCCCCCAGGTCCTGAACCCCTGCGAGCAGCGCCGGCCGATAAGGTCCGCCACGGCGATAGACGCCGGCGGGCGCCGCGCGGTGCGCCCGAAGCGACGCCGCAGCGGCGGCGGCCTCAGCCACGCCGCGCCGGGCCAGGTAGCGGCCCGCGGGATCGCCCGGCGTCACCGCAGCCCCCTCCGCCCACAGCTGGGCGGCCGCGGCGATGCGCTCGGCCCGCGACGGTTCCGGCGCCGGCGGCCGTCCCGACCTCCCGCCGGGAACGGCGCCGGTCAGGCGATTGTCGGCGTCGATCAGGCCACGGTCGCGCAGGTCGTCGAGAACCTCGCGCCAGTCGGCGGCGCCGAAGCAGTGGACGAGGAGGCGGCCGTCGACCACGCGGAGCGACACGGACCGATCCTGCGCGCTGTGGCCGGGGGCCGGAACCAGGGCCGAGCGGCCTCCGGCATAGGTCTCGCCCCCCAGCGCGGCGGCCAGGGCGGCAAGCGAAGTTGGGCTGTTGGCAAGGCTGGACATCGGGACCTCCCGCCGGACTCTCCGGCAGCCCGTCCGGCCCTCCCTCCCGCTCCGCTCAGGCGGCCTGGCGCGCGGGGACGATGGTCAGGGTGGCGGTGTCGGGCCCTGCGGCCAGGTCGGAGATGACCAGCCGGTGCTGCAGGTGCACGTCGGCGGACAGCACCGCCAGCATCGACGGATAGTCGCCGGCGACCGTGGCGGCCCAGAGCACCTTGCCGGGGTTCTCGCCGAGCGCCAGGCAGATGGCCGCAAAGAGGTCGAGCCGGCGCGGCCCGAGTGAGTGCAGGTCGCCGACCTCGGTCGCCGCCGCCGGCCGATAGGTGGCGTAGCGGGCCAGCGTCTTGCGGGTGATGCGGGCCGTGCGCGCCACCCGGGCGGCGGTCTCCGGCTCCAGGGTGCGCTGGTGGATGTGATAGGCGAGCCTGCGCACGATCAGCTCCACGCTCGGCGCGCCCTCCCGGGGGCTCTCCGGCCAACTCATGACCACCTCCAGTACAGGCGGAGAAGTTGGCACGCCGGACACCCATATTCAAGAAAACGTCATGATTCCAAGCGCGGAAATCCGCGGGATCGAGAATATTCGCGATCATCACGCCATGAGATGGCGGCCCACCCGCAACGAGATTGCGGGTTCGACGCAACCAGGTCTTATGAGACTGCTTCCCGGTGGAAAGGGCGTAACCTTACATCTTGCAATATACAGTCGTGGGCCGGCTTACTTCGCGCTGGAGTGGGTACAGTGGAGGCGTGCATGTCGATGGGCCGCGATGATGCGTTCGAGGCCGCCCTGGGGGTGCTGCGCGCCCGGCTGCGAGACGGCCAGATGCCGCCCGGCAGCCGGATCCCGGCCAGCCGGTTGGCCGCCAGCCTGCACCTCAGCGCCACCCCCGTGCGCGAAGCCCTCTCCCGCCTGGCCGGGGAGGGCCTGGTCGAGGAGCGGCGGCGGCAGGGGTTCTTCGTCCGCACCCTGTCGGGGGTGGACGTGGCCGACCTCTATCGCATAGCGCTCGCGCAACTCCTGATCCTGTCGGGACGGGACCGCGGGCGGCGCCTGCCGGCGCCGGAGGCGGCCGTGGGGTCCACGGATCCGGTGCAGGCCACGGAAGCCTTCTTCCTGGCCTGGGTCGGGGCGGCCGGCAGCCGGTCCCTCGTCGAGACCTACCGGACGACCGTGGCCCAGCTGGCGCCGGTCCGCCGGGTGGAGCCGCTGGTCTTCGACGACCTGGCCATCGAGAGTGCCGAGCTGCTGGCCCAGGCCAGCGCCGTGGACCTGCCGGACCTCCTGCAGGCGCTGCGGAAGTTCCACGGCCGCCGCATCCAGGCCGCCGACCGGCTCACCGCCGCCCTCAACGCTGGCCGAAAAATATAGAGTCGATATAGATTGAATAGAGAGTCGCAGAAGCGCGGAATTCCACTGTCGCCAGACCGGCGATAACTCCAAGCAGGAGCGTGAAATGTCCAAGCATCTGTCCCTCCCGAGCTCGCGTCTGATCTGCGTCGGCGGCGCGAAGCGTTCGACCAACGCCATCGGCGGTCAGGTCGAAGAGTTCGACGGCGGCCCGCTGTACGACGAGTAGGCCGCGCGCCCGTCGCCGGCCTAGCGGCCGGCGGCGGGTGATCGCCCAGAGATCATCGACGAGGAGGGGCGCACGTGGGCGCGGGCCTAACGACGCGCGCAGCAGATCGCGAGTGGGCGCTCGTCCGCGGCGTGCACTTGGCGAAGGTGGACGAGGACGTCGTCTTCCTGGACGTCGATCGCGACGCCTACTTCTGCCTGGCCGGAGCCGCGGCGCAGATCGCATTGACCGAGACGCGCGGCCTCGTGGTCGAGGACCCGAGCCTGGCCGAGGATCTCGAACGGGCCGGGCTGATCCTCTCCGATCCCTCGGAACGCCAGGCTGCACGGCCGCGGACCCCGACGCCCACCAAGAGCGTCTTGCGCTGGACCTATCCCGCGCCGAGGGCTGCCGACATCGCGACCGCCATGGGAGCGATGATGGATGTCCTCGCCGCCTATCGCGGCCGCAGTCTGAATCAGATCCTCGCCGCCGTGGCCCCCGCCACGGCGCCCGGGTCGCCGACGGCCGCCACCCTCGAGATCGTCGACCGCTTCCACGCCTGGATCCCGTTCGCGCCCGTCTCCGGGAAATGCCTGCTGCGGTCCTTCATCCTGCGCCGCCTGCTCGAGCGCCGGGGGCTGAGCGCGGCGTGGGTGTTCGGCGTCGCCACCTGGCCGTTCAGCGCCCATTGCTGGCTGCAGGCCGGCGAGGTGGTGCTCGACGACACGGTCGAGCGGGTGTCGCGCTTCACGCCGATCCTGGTCGCCTGATGCGGCGCGCCTACCTCGCCCTCTGTTGGCCGTCCGCCTGTCGGGACGCCGTCGTGCGCATCCAGGCCCTGGAAGCCAGGCTCGGCGCCGAAGGCGGTTGGCGCCAGACCGCGGGCTTGGATGGGCTGTCGCTCTGGCAGCCCCCGGGCGCGCCGCTCCCGCTGCGGCGCCTGCCGCGCGACGCCGGCGTCATCCTCGGCGACCTGATCCCGCACCCCGGCGATCCCGCGGCGCTTTCGGCGGCGCTCGCGCGCCGCGCCGAGCCCGTCGCCTTCGCGCGGCGCCTGGTTCGGGCGGGCTGGGGTCGGTACGTGGCCATCCTGTCCGACCCGGCCGGCGGCCTTCCGTACGTCCTGCGAGATCCCAGCGGCCTGGTGGGCTGCATGACCTGGTCCTTGAAGGACGGCGTGGAGATCGTCGCCTCGGACATGACCCACGCGCCGGCGGGGTTCGGCGCCCATAGTCCGTTCCTCAACTGGGAGGCCATCGCCCGCTTCCTGGCCGCCCCGGCCGCGGCCATGACGCGGTCCCTGTTCGACGACATCACCGTGGTACAGCCGGGCGAACTCGTGCGGATCGGCGACCCGACGAGACCTCCCGAAACCGTCTGGAGCGCGGCCGACTTCGCCGCCAACGGCCACCGCGACCTCGAGGCGGCGGCCTGCGACGCCGTCCAGCGGGTGGAGGCCTGCACCGAGGCGCTCGTCAGTCGATACGACCGCGTCCTGATGGAGCTTTCCGGAGGGCTGGATTCCTCGATCCTCGCGGGGACCCTGGCGGCCGCCGGCTGTACGCCCCGCGTCGCCGCCTGGCTGAACTACCAGGACAGCCGGCCGGAAGCCGACGAGAGCCAGTACGCCCGGGCGGTGACGGACCGGATCGGCGTGGAGCTCACCACGCCACGCGGTTGGGCGACGCCCATCGACGAGGCGAGCCTGGCGGAGACGGCGCGGCAGGCGTGGCCGGCGATCGGCGGCGTCGACGCGGGCCGCGATCGCGACGAGCTGGCCCGCCTGCGCGAAACCGGGGCCTCGGCGATCGTCTCCGGGCAGGGCGGCGACGGGGTCTTCTTCCAGTTCCCCACGGCCCTGGTGATGTCCGACGCCCTGGCCCGCGACGGCGCGCGCGCCCTGGCCTCGCCCCTGCTGGCGGCGGTGGCGCGCCGGACCCGCCAGTCGGTGTGGAGCGTGCTGCGCCAGGTGCGCGCGGAGCGCACCGGCCGCGCTCGGCGCCCCCGCATGGCCTCGACGCTGCTCAGCCCCGTGGTGGCGGCGGCCGCCGAAACCGTGGAGCATCCCTGGGTGCGGGAGGCCCGGGCGCGCGGCCTGCCGCCCGCGAAGGTCCTGCACGTCCAGGGGGTGGCGGTCACCCACCTCTACGGCGGCCCCAGCCGGCGGCTGCAGGCGGCCGACATCCTGCTGCCCCTGTTCGCCCAGCCGGTGGTGGAACACGGCCTCTCCATCGCCGTCCCCGACCTGGCCGGCGAGAGCTACGACCGGCCGTTCGCCCGACGCGCCTTCCGCGATCGCCTTCCGACCGAAGTCCTGCAGCGGCGCGCCAAGGGCGACATGAGCACCTACTACGGCAAGCTCGCGGCCATGAGCCTGGAGACCCTGCGCCCCTACCTGATGGACGGATGTCTCGCCGAAGCCGGCCTGCTCGACCGCGAGGTGCTGGGCCGCACGCTCGATCCCCAGCACCTGCTCACGGGCGGCGGCGGCACGGCCATGGACGTGCTCAACGCCGCGGCGGTGGAGGCGTGGGTCCGCTACTGGCAGACCCGGGTCCCGGACTCGCTGGACGCGGTGCGGTGGCGCTGGCGACACTGAGGTGCGCGTCGAGGAAGCGGAAGGTGCGCGCCCAGACGTCGCGCACGTCGCCGGGGGCGGTGACCGCGTGGTTGGCGCCCCAGTAGATCACCAGCATGGCGTCCTTCCCTTGGCGGAACAGGGCCGAGTACATGGCCTGCGAGCCAGACAGCGGCACCGGGTCCAGGGCCCCGTGGATCAATAGCAGCGGCGTGCGGATGCGATCGGCGTGGAGTAGCGGGCTGTTGCGCTGGTAGCGATCAAGGTGCGCCCAAGGCGGTCCGCCGAGGCGAGGCTGGGTGGACTCGACGGTGCCGGTGACCCCGATGGCGCTGTAGCCGTCCTCGGGGAGGATCGCGCGCTGAAGCGGCATGGTGCTCCAGTAGCCGACCAGGTCGCTGATGCCATCCATGGCGACGGCGGCCCGGAAGCGGTCGGTCTGGGTGATCGTGGCCATGGTGGTATAGCCGCCGAAGCTCCAGCCGAGGATCGCCGCCCGGCCCCCGTCGAAGCGCCCCGCGAGCCCCGGCTCCGCCTCAGCCGCCGCCATGACGGCCAGGATCCGTTCGGCGGCCCCATCCGCCGGATCGGTCATACCGCCCGGCGGATTGGGAAGGCTAGGGACCAGGACCGCATAGCCGTGGCCGGTGAGCATCCGCAGGTTCTGGAAGAAGCCCTGCTCCATGTAGAGCTCCCGGGGCGGGGTTGCGTGGTTGGAGCCCAGGTAGGGGCGCACGATGAGCGGCGGGACCGGATCCCCCGGCCCGCGCGGCGGCAGGTACATCCAGCTGGTCAGCGGCTCCCCCGCCGCCCCGCGGTGGCGGATCGGGACGATCTCCGGCACGTCGGTCTCCGCCAAACCGGCGTTCACCGTGACAATCGGAAGCGGGGCGCCCCCGGCGCGCACCACGCTCAGGGTTTCCACCCCCGTCGGCTCCAGACGCCGCATCAAGGCGGCTCGGGCGGCGGCCGACGCCATCAGGAGATCTCCAGCTTGGGAGCGCGGCGCAGGGCCTGTCGTGATACCGGCTTCCGTCACCCAGGCGAGCTCGCCGCCTTCGCGCCGCACCCAGGTTCCGGTGGGCAGGGCGTTCACCAGCCGGGAGCCCGGCGTCCCCGGGAACGGCCGGATCGCCAGCGTCGCGGTCTCTCGGTCCAGCAAGCGCGAGCGGCCGTCCGGTCCCACGGCCACGATCCGCCCGCCGGCCAGGACGACCAGCCGGCGAGGACCCACGGCCAGCACCGGCTGGTCACCGTCGGGCAGGTCCCTCGTGAGCGCCGTCCATCGCCCCGCGGCAAAGCGGAACCAGTCGAAGCGGTCGCCGCCGCGCGGCCGTCCGTAGAGGATCGGGTCGTCGCCCATCCAGCCGGCGCGGATCGAGACCGGGTTCAAGGTCGCGCGCGGCTCGAGATCCCGCCCGAGGGAGACAGCCGCGCCGCTCTCCGCGTCGACCCGGACAAGCCCGCCGGACGGCCACAGGCCATCGCCTCCGCGCTCGAAAGCCAGCAGCCGCCGCCCGCTCGGCGACCAGGCCAAGAGGTTGGGGAGGAGGTCGCCGACGCCGCGCACATCCACTGTCGCCCGCGTCCGCAAGTCGAGCACGGAGAGGTGGGTGGCCTCGAGTTCGAAGCCGGCCGGCCCACGTACCGGTCCATCCGGCCTCGGCTGCAGATCCCGCCCTGACCGGAACAGCGCCACCCGGTCCTTGGCCGGCGACAGCTCCATGTCGATGAACTCGCCGCTCGCCAGCTGAGCGATCTCGCCGGTCACCGCATCCACCTTCAGCAGCCGGCGGGCGGGGGCGCGCACGCGCATTCCCGCATAGGCGCCGCTCCCCAGGACCGTATGCGCGCCGGCGCCCGAGGCGGCGGCGGCCCAGGCCGCGGCCAGGCGCTCGCGCACCTGCCAGTCCTGGCGCAGGCCCGCTGGCGGCCAGCCGTCCGGCCGGTCGAACACGAGGAACGCGCGGTCCGACAGCCACTGCAGCGACCGCCCGCGCTTGGCCTCCTGCGGGCAGATGTCGAACCAGCGCACCGCCCCCGTCGCCACGGTGACGATCCCCAGCCGCCAGCCGTGGTCGCGCGTGTCGAACACCGCCACCCGCTCGCCGCCGGGGGAGAACGGGCCCAGCACCAGCCCCGGCCCGGGATCCTCGGCCAGCAGCGGCCGAGCCGGAGCGCCCGCCCGCAGGTCGACGACCTTCAGCCGGCCCAGGGTCTGGCCGATGGCGAAGTGCTGGTCGTAACGCTTCGCGGAGTCGTAGGGACCGCGCTGCTCGAAGGCCAGCCAGCGGCCGGAGGGATCGAACGCCTGGGCGCCCAGGGATTCCTGGTGCAGCAGGTCGTCGACCGTGAAGGGGCGTGCGGTCGCCGGGACGCCCCAGAGGAGCGCCACGGCCGCGGCCGTGGCGCAGGCAAGCCGCGGCATGTCCGGCCTCACCAGGTGCGGGTCAGCTGCAGCGAGACGAATCGGCCGATGGGATCGGCGTTGGCGGGGTCGTAGGCGACGCCCACCGGATTGTTGAAGAACGGCGGGTCCCTGTCGAAGACGTTGCGCACCGTCAGCAGCACCGCGACCCCCTCCATGGGGCCGCGCTCGGCGGGCGCAAGCCGCGCCTGCAGGTCGACCTTGGCCTGGTCGCCGATCCGCGCGCCCAGGCCGTCGCGATAGCGGCCGGTGTAGTTGAGCGCCCCGCCGAGGCTCAGCCGCCCGCGGGTCCAGTCGGCGGTGAACCGGCCTCGGAACCTGAGCGGGAAGTTGGCGACATTCACCCGCTCGATCACCGCCGCGGTGGGCGTGAACTGCTGCTCGAAGCTGAACAGGTAGCTGGCGTTGGCGCCGAGCCGCACACGGGCCTCGCCCAGATCGAAGGCGTAGGATGCCGTGCCGTCCAGCCCGCGCACGTGCAGCGCCGCGGTGTTCACGAAGCGGCTGTCGACGATCGCGCCATACTCCGTGGGCAGGAACACCCCGTTGGTGGTGCTGAGCGCCTGGTCGCTCAGCAGCTCGGTGATCAACGCGAGGTCGGCCGGATTGGTCCCCGGCGAGATCCGCCGCACGAAGGCGCTCAGTCGCGGGTCGACGAGGGCGGCGGCGATGCTGGCCGTCACCGGGCGGTCGATACGGTTCTTGAAGCGGATGTCGAAGGCCGTGAGCGACAGCTTCAGCCCCGGCCACCGGGACGGCGCGAAATCCACGCCGACGGTCCAGGAGTCCGCGCTCTCCGGCTTGAGGTCCGGGTTGCCGCCGGCCAGCTGCAGCACGAGGATCCGCCCCGTGCCGAGCGGCTGCGAGGTCGGGTTGTAGAGGGCCGGGTCGTAGAGTTCGCGCAGCGCCGGCGCCCGGAACGAGCGGCTGTAGGTGGCCCGCAGCTGCAGGTCGTCGGTCGGCCCCCACACCACGCCCACCTTGGGCCGGAAGCTGGTTCCCACCGCCTCGTAGTGTTCCAGCCGCCCGGCGAGCGACAGCTCCAGTTGCTGCATCCCCGGCCGTGCATTTGCCTCCCCGAAGAGCGGCACGCGCAGCTCGGCGAAGGCGGCGGTGACGTCGCGCGAGACGTCGGTCGGGGCCGTCGGGGCCGGCACGACGGTGGAAATCTGGTTGAAACCGCTGCGCACCAGGCTCTCGCGGCGCGCCTGGGCGCCCACGGCGAGCTTCACCCTCCCGCCCGGCAGGGACAGGACCGATCCGTCGGCCTGCGCATTCACCGTGGAGACCCGGCTGCGGATCCGCGCGAACGTCGAACCGGACCCGATCGCGCCCATCACGCCCGCCGGATTGGACCCGGCAACGCCGGAGAACGGATTGAAGAACCCGTCCCGCGCGGTGCTGAAGGCGGTGTCGGCGCGGTCGGCAACATTGCCGAGCGCTTCCGCCAGGATCGCGAAGTTGACGAGGTTGCGGCCCCGCACCTCGGTGAGCTCCTGGGCGAAGGCGCCATAGGCCTCGCTCCTCCAGTCGCCGCCGAGCCGAAGCGTTGCGCCGGCCGTCAGCGCCAGGCTCTCCACATTGCCCGCCGAGATCACGTTCGGCAGTTCGCCCGCGAAGGAATAGGCGATCTGGTTCGTGGCCGCGCCATTCGGCGACACGAAGAAGGGATTGCCGCGTCCCACCGTAAAGCTGCTGACGGCGGGGGCGAACCGGGCCTTGTAGCGCCGCGCGCTGAAGCGCCCGTCGGCGGTGAGGACCAGCCGCTCGCCCACCTCCTGGTCCACAGCCGCGTAGACGGCGTTGACGGTCTGACGGGGAAGCACGTCCACGCCCAGGCGCTGGTTCTGGCGGTTGACGACGCCGGCCAGGAAATCCCCGGGCCGCAGGCCCACCCCATTCTGCCCTCCAGGAATCGCAAAGGCCGGCGCGAGCGTGTTGGTCCCCGCCACGGGCAGCAGCACATTGCCCGGGAAGCTGTTGGTTCCGCGGAAGTCCGACCCTCCGAACGGCCGCAGGTCGGCGCTGGCCGCGAAGTCGCGGTCCTCGGCCGCCAGCCGTTCGCGCCGCTGCAGCTCGTAGGACAGCATCAGCCCGCCGCCGTCCCAGCGGCGGCCCACCGTCACCGAGGCCTGGCCCTGCGCAGGCTCGCCGGACGTCCCGATCCCGGCCAGCACCCGGACTTCCGCGCCCGTGTAGTCCTTGCGGGTGATGATGTTGACCACCCCGCCCACGGCGTCGGAGCCGTAGATCGCCGAGGCCCCGTCCAGCAGCACCTCCACGCGAGCCACCGCCGCGGTGGGGATGGAGGAGACGTCGGCGTAGTCCCCGAAGGTCCCCGAGCCCGCCAGCCGACGGCCGTTCACCAGGACGAGGGTCGCGCCGTTGCCGAGCCCACGCAGGTTGATGCCGCTGCCGAAGGAGGTGTTCCGCCCCACGGGGTCGGCGCCGGCCAGCGAGTTGCCCTCGCCTGCCCCGCCGCCGAAGTTCTCAGGCAGGGCCCGCAGCGCCTCGGCCACCGTCGCGTGGCCTGAGGCGGCCAGCGCCTCCTGGTCGATCACCAGCAAAGGCGAGGCCAACGGCGCGCCGCGAATGTTCGACCCCGTGACCTGCACCTCATCGAGGAGGATGGGCGCCGCCCGGACGGGCCCGCTGTCCGGCGCGGCCGGCGCCGCCCCGCCGAGCTGCGCCGTCGCGAAAGGGCGCACGGCCTCGTCCGCCGCCTGCGCCGGCTGTCGGGTCGCCGGCGCAGGCGGTTTCCGCGCGAGCACGAGGAGGTGGGGACCCGCTCGGCTGACGGAGAGGTCGGCGCCGGCCACGAGGCGCGCCGCGGCGTCCTCCGGCGCAAAGCGGCCCTTGAGCGCCGCGGCCCGGCGGCCGGCGACGAGATCCTTGGAGAAGAACAGCTGGTGCTCGGTCTGCCGCGCCAGGACCAGCAGCGCCGACTCGAGCGACCCGGCCGGGACGTCGACCGCGTAGGCGGCCTGGGCCTGGGCCCGGGCCTCGGCGGCCGGAACGGCGGCCAACAGCGCCGCCAGGCTCACCGCACTCAAACTCCACTCACGCCTACGCCGGACCATCGCTTCCCCTCCCGGGCGACGTCCATCGCCGGGACCACTTCGGCCCCCGCTGCCAGTCGGCGTCGCGCTTCTGGGGGGCTAGTCGTGTGGAAGGCCCCGATACCCTCGGGCCCTTCGCGAAAAAAGTTCAGGCGCCGCTGGGCACGCGGGGCGTGAGCCGGATCACCTCGGGCGACGGCGTGCCAGCTTCGAGGCCGTAGTAGTGCGTGAGGGCGGCGACGACGGCGTCGATGTCGCCGGCGTCGAACGTGCCGCTGACCAGCTCGCCGGCCACGGCCTCGGGCGCCGCGAGCTCGATCTTGCGGCGGGAATAGCGGTTCGCCTCGGCGACCACGTCACGCAGCGGCGCGCCCCGGAAGGTCAGCCGCCCGGTGGTCCAGCTGGATTCCTCGGCCGCCGCCAGGGCGCGCGGCCGACTCATGCCGGCCCTGGTCACGGTCAGCTGCTGGTTCGGCGCGAGCGTCGTCTCGCCGCCGCCATCGCCTTCCACCCGCACTCGACCCTCGACCAGGGTCACGGCGACCGTGCCGTCGTCTCGCCGCACATCGAACTTCGTGCCGAGCGCGCGCACCTCGGCGGGCCCGGCCTCCACCAGGAACGGCCGCGAGGCGTCATGCGCCACGTCGAAGAAGGCCTGCCCGCGGCGGAGCACCACCCGGCGCTCGCCGCCCCAGTACCAAACCCGCACGGCGCTGTCGGTGTTGAGCCGGACCCGGGAGCCGTCGGAAAGGGCCACCACCCGCTGCTCGCCGACGCCGGTCTCGTAGCGCGGCGACACGGCGCCCGGCGCCCAGACGGCAAGACCCAGGCCGCCGGCCACGGCGACCGGCGCCACCACGAAGCGCCAGTCCATCCGCTTCCGCGCCGGATGCCGCGCCAGGACCTCGTCCACGGCCGCCTGCACCTCCGGACGCGAGCCCAGGGCGCCGGTGACCTTCCAGCCGGCCTCGACCCGACCGAAGGCGGCGGCGTTCTCGGCGTCCCGCTTCCAGGCGTGGAATTCCCGCAGCGCCTGGGTGGTCACGGAGGTCTTGCGCAGCACCTCGAACCAGCGCGCCGCTTCCGCCTCCGCCCGCGAAGCTTCTGCCTGGTGGCTCATCCCAAGACCCGCCTCAGTCCCGCAACAGGGCCGCGAATCGCTTGTGCGCCTCCGTCATCCGCGCCTCCACGCGCTTGACCGAGATGCCCAGGCGCTCGGCGGCTTCGGGATAGGTGAAGCCGGCGACCCGGCACAACAGATACACCTCCCGCACGGGACGCGGTAGCTCGCGCAAGAGTTGTTGCAACAGAACCCGCTCCAACTGGTCCGGCAGGACCGGTGCGTCTGCCTCCTCCAACTCCCCAGCGATCGGCCGTACGCTCTCCCGCCGCGCCTGGTCCGCCGCAGCCCGCAACGCTAGCGTGGCAAGGAAGGCTCGGGGGTTGCGAACCGTTTCGACCCCCATGCTTCGGACAAACGCCTCTTGGGCAATGTCCTCCGCAGCGTCCTTGCCGAAGCGTCGGCTTAGGAAGTTCAGCAGCCACCCGGCATGCGCGCGAAAATGAGAAGAAGCCAGTTCGACCCGGGATCCTAAATCGGGGTCGACATGGGTATCTGCAGCTGGCGTGGTGACAGACATCGTGGCTTGGCGCCCAACAATGGGAAGCCAACAAGCTTATCAGGACACACTGTCAGTGTGTAGAGTCCGTTCGCTTCCCCGGCAACTTTGCCGGGGTGCCAGTAGACACTGACCTGTTGAGTTTGGGCCGCCGAATTCGTGCGTGCCGGGAAGCTCGCCAGTGGAGTCAGGAAGAGCTCGCCGAACGGGCCGGACTACACAGAAACTACGTCGGTCTGGTGGAACGGGGCGAGCGAAACGCCTCAGCCAAGACGGTGTTCGAACTCGCACGCGCGCTCGGACTTGAACCGATCGAGCTGTGGCGCTTCGACTGAGCACCTTTTCGGCCGCGGCCGCGAATCCTCGATCGACCCCTTTTGACTCATTGGCGAAATTGGAAACGTCCGCATTAGAGAACGGCATGCGGCTCCCTTGGGGAGGCGAAGCCGTCTGTCCCTCCGTGACTTATGACGGACAGTTGGTGGCCGCCGGGGTCTGGCGGCTGATAATGGTCGATCGCTCGCTCGGACCAGGATAAAGGACGCTTTCCTGCATTTGACGATGGCGCCCCCAATCCCACTCGCTGAACGGCTCGCGAACGGGCGACGTATGTTGGCCACAGATGCGACGGGCGCAGTCCGAAACGCTCGGGAGGCTCTGCGACTTTCTCCGGACAACCTTGAAGCACGTCTCATCCTCGGCGCGGCCCTGCGACGGACTGGAGACGCGGAAGCCGCCGCAAAAGTGCTTAGCGAGGTCAGCGTACAGGCCCCAGGAGCCTGGGGGCCACAGTTCGAGTATGGGGCAGCGCTCACAGTTCTGGGAAGGTCCAGGGCGGCGATCGAACACCTCCGACGCGCGGCCATCCTGAACCCCGGATCATGGCTGGCGCAGGCCGCGCTGCACGACCAACTCGCGCTGGAACCTGGCGCCCAGCCTGAACAGGGCGGTGGCCGCCCGGACCTATCGGCGCCGCGAGCGCTCATCGAGGCTTTCTTTTATGGCGAGCCCGAAGCCGGCACGCGGCTGAGCGCCGCCGGCTTCGCACCGAACGATCCGCTGATGCTCAAGGCCCTAGCCGACCTCGCCGTCGCCTGGGACTTGGCGGGCGTCGTGGAACCGCATCTGGAGATCGCCCTCGCCGCGGCGCCACGCTTCGCACCGCTGCGCCTTACCTACGCGCTCGGGCTTTATCGCCAGGAGAAGCTGCCCGAAGCGATCCGAGAGATCGCCATCCTTCGCGCCGATCACCCGACCTTCGCCGTCCGCCACCTCGATGCGGCGCTCCGGACGCAGACCGGCGATTACGACGCCGCGCTCGCGCTCTTTGACGGCCTGCTCGCCGAAGCGCCCGATGACATGGATCTGGTCCTCGCCCGAGGTCATGTGCTGAAGACGCTCGGGCGACAAGCCGAGGCGCTGAGAGCGTACCGCCGCCGCGCCGACGGGCCGACCGGTGCGGGCGCTGCCTATTGGGCGATCGCCAACCTGAAGGTCGTCCCGTTCGCCGATGCGGACCTCCAGCGGATGAGGGCAAGACTCGCCGACCCGGTGGTCGAGCTGCGGGAGCGGGTCGATCTGCACTTCGCCCTGGGCAAGGCCCTTGAGGACAGCGGGGACTTCGGGGCCGCCTTCACCCACTACGAGGCCGGCAACGGCCTTAGGCGGAGCCGGCAGCCCTTCGATCCGGCGGCCCACACCGCCTTCGTCAATCGCACGATCGCAACCTTCACGCCGGAGCTGCTGGCGGCGAGGGCCGACGCGGGCTGTCCCGAAGCAGATCCCATCTTCATCGTCGGCCTGCCGCGTGCCGGCTCGACGGTCGTGGAACAGGTCCTCGCCAGCCATTCGCAGGTAGAGGGAACCTCCGAACTCCCCGACGTGCGGATCCTGGCGGCCCAGGCGGGAACCGCACCCGGCCTCCGGGACAGCGGATATCCTGCGCGGCTCGCGACCCTGTCGACGGATGAGTTCCAGCGTCTCGGCGAAGCCTATCTAGACCGAACGCGCCTGCACCGACGACTGGGCCGCCCGATATTCACTGACAAGTTTCCAGGCAATTTCCTCCACGTGGGCCTTATCCACCTGATGCTCCCCCACGCACGGATCATCGATGTTCGTCGAGATCCGGTGGCTTGCGGGCTGTCGGCCTTCAAGCAGAACTTCGCCGAAGGCCAAGGCTACAGCGCCGACCTCACCTGGTTCGCGAGCTACTACCGCGACTACGAGCGGCTCATGGCCCATTTCGATGCAGTGCTCCCTGGTCGCGTCCTGAAGGTGCAATACGAGACCCTCGTGGACCGGCCGGAATCCGAGATCCGTCGCCTGCTCGATCATTGCGGCCTATCGTTCGAATCGGCATGCCTTCGGTTCCATGAGACGGTGCGTCCGGTCCGCACCGCGAGCTCCGAACAGGTTCGGCGGCCGCTGGACCGGAACGGCGTCGAGCAATGGCGCAAGTTCGAGCCTTGGCTGGCGGCGCTCCAAGCTGCCCTTGCGGCGAGGTAGTCCTGCGCGCCGCCGGGCGCGGATGCCTTTTTTGGATGGCCGCATCCAGATAAGTCGCTTCAATCGGCGCCGGCCTGCGCGGACACTTGCACCAAGGGTTCGCAGCACGGGATCGGGACGAGAGTCCCGCGGTCGGGCCTAGTCAGAAAACACAACGTCGTCGGAAGACGAGGGGGGAACTTCTATGCGCCATGTTCGCGCCATACAGCCATTTGCGGTGTCCAAAGCCACGCTGACCAGCGTCCTGCTGTCCGCCGCCAGCCTCAGCGTCCTCGCGGGCCAGGCCGCCGCCGCGGCTGAAGCGCCGGCTTCCGCCCAGGTGGAAGAGGTGGTCGTCACCGCCAATCGCGGCGCGGCCGAGTCACTACAGAAGGTGCCGATGGCGATCTCGGCGATCAACCCCGTCCAGCTCGACCGCGCCGGGCAGGTCAACCTGTCCGATCTGGCGAAGGTGGCGCCCTCGCTCTCCATCACGGAAGGTGCGCCGGGCTATCAGAAGTTCGACATGCGCGGCCTGTCCACCGGGCGCTACGCGGCGTCGGACACCTCCGACCGGTCTCTGGTGGCGGTGTATGTCGACGACACGCCGATCTCCGTCCAGGGTCAGACCCCGGACCTGAAGGTCTTCGATCTTGAGCGCATTGAGGTGCTGCGCGGCCCGCAGGGCACCCTGTTCGGCGCGAGCTCGATGGCCGGTACGATCCGCTTCGTTACGGCCAAGCCGAGCCTCGACAGCGTCTTCGGATCGGTGGAGGCAACGGGGTCGGGCACGCAGCATGGGGATCCGAGCTACAGCTTCCGCGGCATGGTGAACGCGCCCTTGAGCGAGACCGTCGCCCTGCGCGCCGCAGTCTACAAGAGCGAGACTGGCGGCTACATCGACAACATCGGTGCACGCCACAAGGACGATGCGAATCTGGCGCGGACAGAACAAGGCCGGTTGGCGCTCCGCTGGATTCCCAGCGACAACCTCACCATCGACCTCAGCGGGACCTTCGAGCACAGCCGCGCCTATGGCCTGAATCAGGGCTTGAGCGGCCTGCCGGGCTACACCGTGTCCTCCAATTCCCCGGAGGGCACCAACGACCGCCTGCAGCTCTACACATTGAACGTCGCCTATGACCTGGGCGGGGCCGAGGTGATCTCCACCACCTCCTATACGACGCGGCACATCGGCTTCAATTCGAGCCCCGAACCCCAGATCGGCTATTTCTTCGAGGACTACGGCAGCGGCCTTCCCATCGGCCCGAACGCCTATCCTCTGTTCAAGAAGCCGGCCCAATACGACCAGGCGATCACGAACAGCATTCCGGCGGAGATGTTCCAGATCAACAACCGGATCCACGACTTCATGCAGGAAGTCCGGATCGTGTCCCACGACGACGGCCCGGTCCGCTGGACGGTGGGCGCCTTCTACGAGGAACAAAGCCGGCGTCTGTGGCAGGACATCCCGGTGCCGGGCTTCGACCGTCTCTCCTACGAGAACTATTTCTACGGCCCGTTCAACACGCCCGACGGCCGCTACAATTCCCAGACCGTCGACGCCGCCTTCAGGCCGGACGACATTTTCTCCGGCCTGCAGAACATCGACGAGCACCAGCTCGCCCTTTACGCGGACGGCACTTGGCACGTGTCGGACAAGCTCGACGTCACGGCGGGGGTCCGCTGGTTCGACTTCCACGAGAAGTATTCTCTCTTCTCGAGCGGCGTGTACGGCGTCGTAGATCACGTCCCGTTGACCCTGAACGCCAAGCAGAGCGCTGACGGCTTCAACCCGCGCGTCAACGTCTCCTACCAGATCACACCTGACGTGATGGTCTATGCCGAGGCGGCCAAGGGCTTCCGCTATGGCGGCGCCAACCAGCCGGTGCCGCTGGGAACGGCAGGCGTGGCGGGGCAATGCACCCGTGATCTCGCTGCCTATGGCTACACCGCCGCCCCCCTGACCTTCGGACCGGACCACCTTTGGAACTACTCGGTCGGCCAGAAAGGTCGCTTCGCGGACGGGCGGCTCACCGTCGACGCGGCGGCCTACTACATCGACTGGCAGAACGTGCAGACGCGCCTGGGGCTGAACTGCTCCTACTTCTTCACGGACAATAAGGGTTCGATCACCAGCAAGGGCGTCGAGGTCGAATCCACCTTCAAGGTCACGCACGACCTCACGTTCAGAGGCAGCCTGTCCTTCAACGACGCCAAGGCGAATGGGGACATCCCGACGGTCGGGGCGTTCGATGGCGACCGGACGCCCTACTTCCCCAAGTGGATCTTCACCACCGCGCTCTTCTACGATCGCGACTTGGGCGACGGCGCCCTTCACCTCATGGGCGCTTTCAACTACCGCGACAAAGTGCAGACGACGTTCAGCGAATTTGCGACGGTGATCACGAACGGCGTCCTGACCCCCAACGGCCCGAGTTCGCGCTACGCTGTCATTCCTTCGGCGAAAGATCTCAGCGCGTCGATCGCCTACGAGTGGGGCCGCTACGAGATCGGCCTGTTCGGGACCAATCTCACCAACGGGGTCAAGGTCACCGACGTGAGCCGGGCCACCTACTACAAAATCTACCAGGCCGGCGACCGCGTTACCCTGGCGCGACCCCGGACCATCGGGGCTCGCCTCAAGGCGCGCTTCTAGCCGGGCCAGGCGGCGGGGCCACGCCCCGCCGCCTGCACGCACAGTCTACGCCGGCCCGGCCTGAGGGTCCGCACGCGATTGGCGATCATCGGATGCCAACGGAAATCTGAAACCTGAACCCTATCATTCCGGCGGCAGGTAAGCGGCGAGCCGGGGCGGAGGGCCGCGCGCATCACCCATCCTTGCTGGGTCCCGCCGCCACAGCCGGTCGAGCGGGCCTCCGTGCGAGATGACGGCCCAGCTGGCCCCCGGATCCTAAGCGGCGTTGCTGGGCGATGGGGGCCTGGAAACCCCGTCCTCAGTCCAGCGGCCGGCGGTCCCGCTGAAACGGGCGATAATCCAGCTGCGGAAGGCGGCCACAACGGGGTCGGTCAGATCCTCAGCATGGAACTTCAGATAGTAGCCGTATCCGTTCTCGCATGAGGTCTCGAAGGGCGCGACCAACTCGCCGGAGGCGAGGTCGGCCGCGAACATCTCGCGGTCCGCGAGAGCCACCCCTGCGCCCGATCGCGCAAACTGGACGGCCGAGATCACGGTGTCGAAGGCCAGGCCCCTGTCGGTGTCGAGGTCCAGTCCGCACTGCCCGGCGAAACCGGCCCAGAGCAGGCCCCGTGGTTCGCCTTCGAGCCGCACGTGCAGTAGTTCGTTGTCGGCGAGGAACCGGCCGAGCGGCTTGCCCGCATGCTGCCGTGCGATCTCCGGCGAGCAAACCGGCGTCAGGCGCACCATCCACAGCAGGTCCGTCACCTGATCGTCCACATTGGGACGATCGTAGACGACCGCCACGTCGAGATCCTGCGACGGCCGCCCGGTCGCGTTGCTCGAGGACACGTCGATCAGGATGTCGGGGAACTCGCTTCGGAACTCCCGCAGCAGCGGAATCGCCAGGTGGTTCAGCAGCGACGGCGGCATGTAGATTCGGAGCGTGCGGCTGATCCGCGTCCCGTGCCGGATCGTGTTCAGCACCTGCTCCAGGCGATCGAAGGACTTCTGAACGACCGGCAGCAGGACCTCGCCAGCTTCCGTCAGACAGACGCGGTGCGGCCGACGCTCCAGCAACTGGCGGCCCAGGAGCTCCTCGAGTCCGATCACATGGCGGCTGAGGGCGCTCTGGGAGACCCCGAGCGCCTGGGCTCCGGCCGTGAAGCTCAGGTGCTGGCCCACGGCGTCGAAGGCGCGCAGCGCGTTCAACGGAAGCCATCGTCGATTGATCATAGGTGTGGCCCTCCCGCCGCGAGACGATGCGGAGGGCATAGTGGGGTGCACCGCCCCATCATGGGAACTCGTCATCGCGGACCGGGCCTCAGGACTTGGGGGGAGCGGCGGCGTCCCGCGCCAAAGCGCGCGCCGCAGCCCAGTAGTGATAGGCCGCCCAGAAGCCCGTGAGCGACAGAACGATCATCGCCCAGCGCAGGGACTCCGCCGAGGCGCCGCCTGCGCCTCCGAACGCATCGCTCAAGCTCCCGACCAGCAGCGGCGCGACCATCAGGTTGGTGACGTTGCCCATGAGGACGCTGATGGCCGTGGTCTGGGCGCGCATCGCCGGCGAGACCCAGTTCTGCAGCAGGCCGATGGAGGGGCCGATGTAGAAGTAGATGGCCGGCAGGAAGAGGTAGATCATGACGAGCGCGCCGGAAGGGGTGGGCGCGAACAGCATCAGGATCGAGGGGAGGGTGCTCACCGCGCCCACCGCCGCCAGGGTCCACAAGACGGTGCGCGGCGCGCGTAGGGCGGGCAGACTCATCACCCAACTGGCGAGCAGGGTGACGCCGGCCCCGGCGATCAGGTGCGCGGCCCCGAGAGCCGCGCCGACCTCGCCGACAGACATGCCGAAGGCCCGGACGAAGTAGGTCGGGGTCCACCAGAGCAGCCCCCATCCCCAGAGCGCGCTCAGCGCTCCTGCCGTCATCAGGTGCACGACCGGCCGGTTCTTCCACAGCAGGGCGACGGTGCGGCGCAAGGGAATCGGCGCGAGGGTTTCGGCGGCCTCCGCGTCGAAGGCCGCCCGCCTCGGCTCGCGCACCGTCAGGAACACGATGGCCCCGAGGACCAGGCCGGGTGCGCCCAGGGCGACGAACGCCGCGCGCCAACCATGGATGTCGGCCACCCGGCCGGCGAGGTCGGAGCCGAGCCACGCCCCGAGCGGCGCCCCCAGGGTGAACACGGTCATCGCCATGGGCCGCTCGGCCGGTCGGAAGCAGTCGCCGATGAGGGCCGTGGAGGCGGGCGTCGCCCCGGACTCGCCGACGCCGACGCCGATCCGCGCCAGGAGCAGTTGCCAGTAGTTGCGGACGAACCCGCAGGCCAGGGTCATGGCGGACCAGAGTAGCAGCGAGATCGCCACGATATTGCGGCGGCTCCCGCGGTCCGCCAGCGCGGAGACCGGAAGGCTCACCGTCACATAGAAGAGGGCCAGGGCCCCACCGGTGAGCAGGCCGACGGCCGCGTCGCTGAGGTGCAGCTCCAGGCGGATCGGCTCAAGGACCGTCGAGACCACATAGCGGTCCGCGATATTGAGCGCGTAGACCAGGAGCATGACGGCGAGCACGTACCAGCGCTCCGCGCCGAGCGGCGCGACTGTCCTGGACGGGGGGGCGATCGGCTCCTCGCGGCTGCTCACAGGGCGATCCAGACGGACTTCTGTCGCGTGTAGGCCTCCAGGGCATGCGGGCCCATCTCCTTGCCCCAGCCGCTCTGCTTGAACCCGCCGAAGGGGGCGGCGAAGTCGTAGCAACCGTAGCGGTTGACGAACACCTGGCCGGCGTCCAGGGCGGCGGCGACCCGGTGCGCCCGCGACACATTTGCGGTGTAGAGGCCCGCCGCGAGGCCATAGGGTGTGTCATTGGCCAGGGCTACGGCTTCCTCCTCCGTGGCGAACCGTTGCAGCACGAGCACCGGCCCGAAGATCTCCTCGCGCGCGATCGCCAGATGGTTTGGGACCTCGCCGAAGACCGTGGGCGCCACGAAGAGACCGTCAGCCGCTCCTGCCGGGGACAGGGCGTCGCCACCCGCAAGGAGTTTGGCGCCCGCCGCCCGGCCGCCCGCGATGTGGTCCATGATCTTGCGGTGCTGGGCCTCGCCGCACTGCGCCCCTTGGGTCGTCGCCGGATCGAACGGATCGCCGGGGCGGATCGCCCGGACCCGTTCCACAACGGCCGCGGCGAACCGGTCGTAGATCTCGTCCTGAACGAGCAGCCGGGTCGGTTCCGTGCACTTTTCGCCCTTCTGCGAGAAGTGCGCCTGGACGCAGCGCGCGACGGCCCCCTCAAGGTCCGGAAGGTCGGCGAACAGGATCACGGGCGCCTTGCCGCCGAGCTCGAGAGTCACGGTCTTCAGGTTCGAGGCGCCGGACGCCTGCACGATCCGCTTCCCGGTGGCGGTGCTGCCGGTGAACGAGAGCTTGTCGACGTCCGGATGCTCCGCCAACCTCGCGCCCACCGCGCCGTCGCCGGTCACCAGATTGACGACGCCGGGCGGAAAGACCTTGGCCGCGTCCCATAGTTCGAGGCATCGGATCAGGGAGAGCGGAGTTTCTTCCGAGGGCTTCACGACCACCGTGTTGCCCATGGCCAGCGCCGGGGCGATCTTCCACATGGCGAGCAGCAGCGGGAAATTCCACGGCACGATGAGGCCGCAGACGCCCACCGGCTCGCGGACGATGTAGTTGACGAACCCTGCGCCCACCGGCGCGGTCTCGCCATAGACCTTGTCGATCCAGCCCGCGTAGTAGTCGAGGACGTCGGCGGTGTCGGGCATATCATCGTCCCGCGCCTCGACGAACGTCTTGCCGTTCTCCAGGGCGATGATCGCGGCCAATTCCTCGGCATGATCGCGAATCACCCGCGCCGCGAGACGCAGGCGATCGGCGCGCAGCGCGCGGGTCATGTCGCGCCAGGGTCCGGCGCGAAAGGCGTGGCGTGCGGCCTCGACGGCCTCGTCGACGTCCGCGACGGCCGCCTCCGCCATATCGGCCACGACGACACGCCGCGATGGATCCTCGCACGGCCTGGTCTCGCCGGCAGCTCTCCAGCGACCGCCGACATAGAGCCCGTGACGACGGCGGGCCCACTCCAGGGCGCGTTCGCGAAGCATATGATCTCCCGGCATTGGCCCCGTCTCCGCAGGGCGCGCGACCCCAGAGGACGATCTGGGCCACAGCAACTCAAATGACAAAATAAGATGGGTGTATGCGGCCGCTCAGGCGTCGTCCCGCCCGCTGAACCGCGCGCGTTCGGAGACCCCCGGACCCGACCAGTGGAAATAGGCCAGCAAGGGTTCGGCGCCGGTCCGCATGGCGTGGCGCACGCCGGAGCGATGCAGGACCACGGCCAAGGGCGCCTCCGTGCGCCAGCCACGGTCCTCGTCCCACCAGTGCGCCGTGCCCGACAGCGGAACATAGTGTTCGACCGCCGGATGCTCGTGGGCGGCATACAGCGTATGCGGCCCCAGAAGCAGCAGGCCGGCGGACATCGCGGGATCCGCCACCAGCCCCCGGGCGCCGGCGAGCTCGGTCCAGCCGTAATTTTCCAGGAACGCCTCACTTGCCTCGTCGCGCCCATAGGTCTGGCGCCACACCATTGCGCCCGCCAGGGCCGCCACCTCGGCCACCGCGGCGGCCGTCGCCGGCGGCGCGGCCACCGCGGTCTGAGCCAGCCACCGGAGCACCGGCAGACCGGCGTCCTGAGTCTCGGGGATCCGTACGGGGCCGGCCGGCGGGAGGATCAGAGCCTCCCTCACGACCGGGGCCAGCGTCGCGCGGATCGCCGCCAGGCAGGCGTTGAGGCGGGACGGCAGGGGCGGCTCGGCCATGAGTCAACACCTCACAAAGGGTCGTGCCCGCCTTAGCGTTCAAGGCGCCGGCGAACCAGCCCGCACCAGATCATGCGCCAATCCAATTTTGGAATTTCGACGGTCGCAACGGCCGTGCGACGGTCCGCCCTGAAGTCGCAACACGGTTGCGGCGAAGCCTGGACGTCGAATGCGCTACGTTAGACTTGGCAGAACGGGACTGCAGGTTTCGGCTCTCGGGCTTGGGACCATGGGATACGGCGCCTCCGCCTGGCGGCCCTGGGTGCTGGACGCCGAACAGTCCGCCCCCATCCTGCGGCGGGCGCTGGAGTTGGGGATCAATTTCTTCGACATGGCCGACTTCTATTCGCTAGGCCGCAACGAGGAGGTCGTGGGCCGGACGCTGCTGTCGTCGGCGCGCCGCGAGGACCTGGTGCTGGCGTCCAAGGTCTACTACCCGCTCAGCGACGCGCCCAACGACCAGGGCCTCTCGCGCAAGCACATCCTGGAGGCGATAGACGGCAGCCTCCAGCGGATCGGCACGGACTACCTGGATCTCTACATCGTCCATGCGTTCGATCCGGCGACTCCCCTGGAAGAGACCATGGAGGCGCTGAACGACGTCGTGCGCGCCGGCAAGGCCCGCTACCTGGGCGCCTCCACGATGTACGCTTGGCAGTTCGCCAAGATGAACGCCATCGCCGAACGCAACGGCTGGGCCCGCCTCGTCAACATGCAGTGCCAGTACAGCCTCCTCTACCGCGAGGAGGAGCGCGAGATGATCCCCTACTGCCGCCACGAGGGGATCGGCGTGACGAGCTTCAGCCCCCTGGCCCGCGGCATGCTGGCTGGGGCGGCTGACATTCGCATGCGGACAGACACCTTCACCCAGGAGTTCTTTGGCGACGAGGTGGACCAGGTGATCGTGCGCCGGGTCGCGGAGCTCGCCGCCCGTCGCGGCGTGACGCCGGCCGAGATCGCCATGTCCTGGGTCTTCCACAGCGGCGCGGTGGACTGTCCGCTGGTCGGCGCCCAGTCGGTCGACGAACTGGAGACCGCAATCCGGGCGCCGGACCTGGCGCTGTCTCCGGAGGAGCGGGCCTGGCTGGAGGCGCCTTACCGGCCGGCCGACATGATCAACGACCACAATCCGGTGCGCCGGCGCCGCGCCCTTCCGGCGGAGGATCGCGACGATGCATGAGGTCGCGATCGGGCGGGTCCCGGCGATACACGGCGCGGCCGGCGCCATTCGCGATCTCGGCGCCCAGGTTTCGTCGCGGACGGACGCTCGCCGGGTCATCCTTCTCCTCGATCCGGCGCTAGCCGGAGGACCTCACGGGACCGGGATCGTCGAAGCCTTGAAGGCTGACGGCCTGGAACCCGACGTCTTCGTCATGCCGCCGGGCGAGCCCAAGGAGGCGACGGTCGCCGCCGCCGCCAAGCAGGCGCGGGATATCGGCGCGGGCGCGGTGATCTGTGTCGGCGGCGGCTCCACCATGGATGCGGGGAAGCTCGTGGCCAGCCTGATCGGTGCGAGCGGCGACCTCGCCCGCTACCGGCTCGCCGCCGAGCCGTTGCCGCGTGGCCGCCCGACGCTGATCTGCGCGCCCACCACCGCCGGGACCGGCGCGGAGGCCACGGCGGTCTCGGTCCTCTCGGCGGCCGACGGGACCAAGTACTGGTTCTGGGCCGACGGCCTGAAGCCGGACCTGATCGTCCACGATCCCGAACTCATGGTCGACCTCCCACCGGCCGTGACGGCGGCGACCGGCGTGGACGCGCTGGTCCACGCCATCGAAGCGGCGACGAACGCGAACGCCTCGCCGGGCAACAGCGTCTTCGCGCTCCACGCGGTGGCCCTGGTCAGCCGCTGGCTCCCCGTGGCGGTCCGCGCGCCCGCCGACCTCGAGGCCCGCGCCCGCCTCCTGGAGGCCGCGACCTTCGCCGGGGTGGCGATCGACAACGCAGGCACCGCCATCGCCCACAACATCGGCCACGCCCTGGGCTCGCTCGCCCCGATCCCGCACGGGCGCGCGGTGGCCATCGGCATGGGCGCGACCCTGGCCTGGAATGTAGAGGCGCATCCCGAAGCCTACGCGTCGGTGGCCGAGGCCATGGGACTTTCCGGGCCTGACGCCCTCGCTGCGGGCTTCCTGCGGTTCGTGCGCACGGTCGGCGTCGACCTGCGGATCGAGGGCGTCGACCCAGACGCCCTGGCCCGCCAGATGGCGCGGCCGGAGAACGCCGCGATGCTCCGCTCCAACCGCAGGCCGGCCGACAACGCCGACCTAGTCCGCCATGCCAGGGCCGCCGCCGCCCTCGCAGACCAGCCCTAGCGATCGCAAATGTCACCTCACGAGCTTACCTTCGCCGACTGGACGGCGCGCCGCGCCGCGCTCGTCGCTGAGGGCCGCGCCTACATCGCCGGCGGCTACCGGCCGGCCGCCTCCGGAGAGACCTTCCTCCGTGTCTCCCCGATCGACGGAACGCCCCTGGCTCACGTGGCCCGCTGCGGGGCTGCCGATGTAGACGCCGCGGTCGCCGCGGCGCGAGCCGCCTTCGACGGAGGCGTGTGGCGCAATCTCGAACCCCGCGACCGCAAGGCGGTGTTGCTGCGTTTCGCCGCCCTGATCCGCGAACACCTTGAGCCGCTCGCCCTGCTCGAGACCGCCGACGTGGGCAAGCCGATCCGCGACGCCCTCAACGTGGACGTCCCGGCCTGCGCCGACGCCATCGCCTATTACGCCGAGTGCGCCGACAAGCTCTACGACGAGATCGCGCCCACCGGCCCGAACGACCGCGCCCTCATCCGCCGTATGCCGCTGGGCGTGATCGGCGCGATTGTCCCGTGGAACTATCCACTGATCATCGCCGCGTGGAAGATCGGCCCCGCGCTGGTCATGGGCAATTCCGTGGTCCTGAAACCCGCTGAGCAATCGTCCCTCGGCAGCCTCTACCTGGGCCGCCTCGCCCGCGAGGCGGGTATCCCGGACGGCGTCTTCAACGTGGTCCCGGGCCTCGGCGACGAAGCCGGCGCGGCGCTGGCGGCGCATCCGGACGTGGACCTCATCGCCTTCACCGGATCCACGGAGGTGGGCGCGCGGATCATGGCGGCGTCGGCCGGATCCAACCTCAAGCGGGTCGCCCTGGAGCTGGGCGGCAAGAGCCCGCAGATCATCATGCCGGACTGTGGCGATCTGGACGCCGCCGCGAGCGCCGTGGCCTGGGGCGTCTACTACAACGCCGGCGAGACATGCCACGCGGGCACCCGGCTGCTGGTCCACCGGACGATCGCCGACGATTTCCATCGCCGCGTGGAGGCGCAGACCCGGGCGATCCGCATCGGCCATCCACTGGACCCAAACACACAGTTCGGTGCGCTGATCGAACGCGCCCACCGCGATCGGGTGCTCGACTACATCGCGCTCGGTCAGCGCGAGGGGGCGACGCTCGCCTTCGGCGGTACGGGGCTGCCCGTCACCCCCAAAGGCGCCTATGTGGCGCCCACGCTCCTCACCGGGGTCGACCCGCAGGCGCGCGTCTCGCGCGAGGAGATCTTCGGCCCGGTGCTGGTCTCCACCCCGTTCGACACGGAGGCGGAAGCCATCGCCCTGGCCAACGACACGGACTACGGCTTGGCCGCCGCCGTGTGGACCGACGACCTGAACTGCGCCCACCGCATGAGCGAGGCCCTCCGAGCGGGCACCGTCTGGATCAACACCTACGACCAGTCGAGCCTGGCGACGCCCTTCGGTGGTTTCCGACGCTCCGGATTCGGGCGCGACCGCTCCCTGCACGCACTCGAGAAATACGCTGACCTGAAGACGGTCTGGACCCACTTCAAATGACGACGCCGGGGGGCGCGAGATGAAGATCGCCGCGATCGAGATCAGCCATCACCGGCTACCGCTGGAGCCGCCGTTCAAGGCCAGTTGGGATGGCTGCGCGCGGAGTCATTTCGACGCCACCGTCGTGCGGGTCCGGACGGACGACGGCCTTGAGGGCTGGGGCTCCGGCGATCTGATGGTCGGGTTCGAGGGCCATGAGTCCCTGTTCCTGGGACAGGACCCGATGCGTCTGGAACGGCACCACACCGTCCTGTCGCACATCGACTTCCACTACGGACGCTGCTGGCCGCTGGACCTGGCCCTCTGGGACCTGGCCGGCAAGATCTGCGGCCAGCCCGTCTGGAAAATGCTGGGCGGCCGGCAGTCCCGGGTCCGCGCCTACGCCTCCCTTGGCGCGCTGCGCAGCGCGTCCGAACTGGCCGACGCCGCCGAGCGGGTCGTGGCCGAAGGGTTCCCGGCGCTGAAGATCCGCTTCCACCGCGGCGACTGGCGCGAGGACGTGGCCGGGCTCGCCGCCGTCCGCGAGCGACTGGGCGACCGGATCGAACTCATGGTCGACTGTAATCAGGGCTGGCGAATGCCTTGGGACGTAGAAGCGCCCTGGACCTTCAAGGACGCCCTGACGGTCGCCCGAGAACTCGAACTGCTCGGGGTCTATTGGATGGAGGAACCGCTGCACCGTGCGGACCTCGACGGCATGCAACGCCTCCGAAACGCCACCTCGGTAAGGATCGCCGGTGGGGAGATGACGCGCGATCCCGGCGCCTTCCGGGACCTCCTGAAGGCTGGGGCCCTGGACATTCTGCAGCCGGATGCGGCGCTGGTTGGCGGTATCACCGGCCTGCGCCGGGTGGCGCAGATGGCCGAACAGTTCGGGGTCGGCTTCACCCCGCACACCTGGACCAATGGCGCAGGCGTGGTCGCCAACCTGCACCTCGCCGCAGGCGTCACCGACGCATCCTTCTTGGAGTTTCCCTACGATCCGCCGGACTGGTCGCTGGAGCGGCGGGACTTCCTGCTCGCGACGCCGCTGCGGCCGGACAAGGACGGGTGGCTTAACCTGACAGACGATCCGGGCCTGGGCTATGAGCTGAACGAAGACCTCCTGCGCCACACACGCCGCTAGCGGCCGCCGCCGCGAATCCGGGATATCCGAGCATGATGAGACCGAAGCGTCGCAGCGTTCTGGGCGGATTGGCGGCGCCCTTTCTGGCTCCTGCGGCTGCGACGGCCGCGGCGGCGGCGGATACGCCGTCCGGCCATCCGGTACGCGCCGTCGAGCCTGTGTGGATCCCCCTCCGCGGAGGGCTGAAGCTCGCCGCCCGACTCTGGCTGCCGCAAGGCCGGGCGGACCAGCGCTTCCCTGTGGTTCTCGAATACATCCCCTACCGCACCTTCGACCGCTACCGGGGCCTGGACGACCGCTGGGGACAGGAACTGGCGTCCCGCGGCGTGGCCTTCGCCCGCGTCGACATCCGCGGCACCGGGAATTCCGAGGGCGTGCTCGAGGACGAGTATCTGGCGCGCGAGCAGGCGGACGGCGCGGAGATCATCGCCTGGCTCGCGGCCCAGCCCTGGTCGAACGGGGCGGTCGGCATGCGCGGCCTCTCCTGGGGCGGCTTCTCGACCCTGCAGATCGCGGCGTCTCGGCCTCCGGCGCTCAAGGCGATTGTTCCCATGTGCGCCACCGACATGCGGTTCCGCAACGACGCGCACTATGTCGGAGGCCTGCCGGGCCTCACGAACCTCAAGTGGGCCGCCGGGTTCGCGATGGTCATGTCGAGCCCCCCCGACCCGCAGGTGGTCGGCGAAGGCTGGGAGGCGCTCTGGCGGAGCCGGCTGGAATCCACCCCTTCGATCGCCGCGCGCTGGCTCGAGCACGATTCCAACGACGCCTATTGGCGCCACGGCTCGGTAGGCCTCGACCCGGCCGCAATCGACTGCCCCGCCTATATCGTCGACGGCTGGGCTGACGCCTACGCCCAGTCCGCGGAGCGGCTGCTGCGCGCGCTTCCGGCGCCGTCCAAGGCGATCTTCGGGCCGTGGGGCCACAGCTATCCGGATCTCGCGCAGCCCGGACCCGGGTTGGACTGGGCGACGGAGGAGGTCCGGTGGTGGCGGCGCTGGCTGTCCGGCGAGGCCGCGCCCGCGGGAGGCGACCCCCGGTTCCGATTCTACATCAACTATGCCACGCCGGCGGAGGCCGGCATGCGGGAGATACCCGGCCGGTGGGCGGCCGAGGCGACCTGGCCCTCTGCGAGCATCCGTCCCTGGGCGCTCCGCCTTGCCCCCGGCCGGCTCGACGAGCGGCCGGCCGCCGGGCGTCTCGTCCGGCGGTCCGGCAAGGTCGTCGGCCTCGCCGCGCCGGAGTGGATTCCCTACGCGCCCGCCGAACTGCCACGCGACCAGACCCAGGATGACGCCCGCTCGCTGGTGTTCGACCGAGCGATCGAGCAGCCCACGGAGGTGGTCGGCGTACCGCTGCTCAAACTCCGCGTCGCCGCAGACCGACCGGTGGCGGCCGTCACGGCCCGGCTCTGCGAGGTCGACGGGAACGGTCGCTCCTGGTTGGTCTCCTATGGCGTTCTGAATCTCTGCTTCCGGGCGGGGTTCGAGGCGCCGCCCGCGCAGCTGAAGCCGGGGACGTTCTATGACGTCGAGCTCTCGCTCGAGCCCATCGCACATCGGTTCAAGCCCGGCTCCACCCTGCGGCTGTCGCTCTCCGACAACCTCTGGCCGCTCACCTGGCCGTCGCCTGAACCCGTGACGCTCAGTTTCGATCTCGCGGGGTGTGGGCTGGACCTGCCGGTCCGCCCGATCCCCGACGTCGAGGCGGCGTTCCCGATCGCCGTGCGCAACACCGCCTTCTCCCGCGGCGACCCGGCCCTCGAGGTGCGGGAGGCGCCGGGCGGTTCGGTCCAGGTCCAGGGCGCCTGGGCCAGCAGCGCCCAGACGGTGGCTGCGACCGGCGTCGAACTCTCGGGCGGCGGCCCCGACATGGAGCTCAGCTACGATCCCGCCGATCGGACCAGCTGCCGCTGGCGCGTGACGCAGACCAGTCGCATGCGCCGCGGCGACTGGGACTGCGAAATGCGGGTCGAGATCCTGATGACCGCGACGGTGACGGAGTTCGTGATCGAGGACACCCTTGTGGCCCTGAAGAACGGGAAACCCTTTTACTCGCGCACGCTCCGGGACCGCGTCGATCGCCGGTTCAGCTGACAATGCTCTCGCGGCTATGCGGTCTTATGCGAATTCATCGCGGCGTCGGGCGGGCGGCGGCGCCGCGGCCCTCGCCCAACCTCACGCTGTAGAGCGCCAGGGGCGTGTGGTGGGTTCAGGCGAAGCTGAGTCTGGAGCTGACTCATTGCCGACGTTAGGACCGTCCGCTTGCTGCCTCGACAAGTCCGGCAGCAGGTCACCATCAGGGTAACCACCGCGCTCAGCCCGCGGCCTCCTACTGGCGGAGGTCTGCCACGTGGCGTTCTCTCACCCGCGTAGTTAAGCTGCGGGCTTCGCTAGGCGGACCCCGATGACAGATAAGTCCCATCTCGAATCCTTTGAGCGCGACGTCGCCGCTGGGCTGTCGAAGCGGTTGGTGGCGACCTTCACGGCCTGCCACCGCGATCCTTCGCTGAAGGCGGCTGACGTGGTGACTCGGCTGAAGGACGTGATGGAGCAGGGCCTTGCGGAGAGCGACGATGCGCCTGCTCGAACTGACTGTCCGTAACTTCCGGGGCTTCGGACCAGCGGTTGATCCCATCGATCTCGACGCTGACCTCGTTCTGCTCTTCGGCCCCAACGGCCACGGCAAGACGAGCCTGGCGGAGGCCATCGAGTGGCTGTTCTACGGGACGACCAAGCGGCGTCTGCGCGGCGAGGACTACAGCAAGGCCGAATACGCCAACACCTTCGCCAATGTTCACGGCGCCGCACCCACCGAGGTGACGCTGCGGGCGCACATCGGCGGTCGCGAGGTCCTGCTCTCGCGCGTGCTGGGGCCCAAAGAGACGTCGACGACCTTCGTGGACGGCGGCGCGGCCAACTTCAGTTCGCTAGGGATCCAGGCGCTCGACGCCTTCTATCCGGTGGTCGCCCAGCACGGTTTGCAGACCTTCGTCCACTCCAAGCCGAAAGATCGCCGCGACGCGATCTGCGCCGCGCTTGGCCTGGAAGAACTCACCGCCCTCAAGGGCGCGCTCGACAGTGCGCGCGCCTCGTTTCAGCGGACGCCGCCGAAGACGGTCGTCGACGCTCGCATTCATCTCAAGTTGCTGGCGGCCGAGCTTCAGACGGTGCCGTCTGCCAGCGCCGTGGCAGAGCGGTGGTCCAGCACGCCTGCGGTGGTCGACCAGATACAGGACGAGCAGGCGCTGCTGAAGGCCGCTTCGGTCCTGACGGGACAATCGGCGCCAACGTCCGCAGAGGCGCTTGTGCGGCTGCGTGAGACCCGTCAGGCGGCCGGCAAGGCGGTCTTCGACACCGGCCCGATTGCCCTGGGCGAGGCGCACGAGGCCAACCGCGAATCGGCGTTTGAGGCACTGAGCGCCCTGGGTCAGGCTTCTCGCGCCGTCGACGACGCCGTCGCGGCGTTGGCCGGCGTGACCGCCGCCGCCTACAGCGCAGCGATCCTTGCCTTCTGGACGGAGGGCTTGGCCCTGGCGGGCGAGGACGACGCTTGTCCAATGTGCGAGCAAGACACCTTACCCGCGGCACGCAAGGCCGAACTCCGGGTCCGTCTCGACAGCTCAGCGGCGACGATCGCCGCCGGTGCGCGGGTGGCGGAGCGCATCGGGGAGTGGCCGGGGCTGTTCAAGGCGGCCGTGGCGGCGGTGGCAGGTCTGGGGATCCGCGGGCTGGATGCGGAGGGCCGCAGCCACCTTGTGCGGCTGCTGGGCGATGATGTCACTGTGAACCCGTTCCTGCAGGCGCACGAGACCTTCCTGCTAGCGCAGCGGGCACTCGGCGAAGCACTGCAAGCCGCCCGAGACGCCAGTATCGCCACCCCGGAGCTGTCGGCGAAACCCGAAACACTTCCGACTTTGATCGAGCGGCGAGCAAGGGCCCGGGACGGGCTCGCGTCGGCGATAGCGGAGTTTACGGCGAAGCTTGATCTTTACGAGGAGGCCTGGGCGGGCATCGCGGGGTCCATGGCCGCGAAGATCGCCGCGGATGACGCCGTGGGTCATCACGTTGGCTATCAGCGTGATATTTAGGTCCTGATCGATCTCATAGAACGCACCGATCGCGCCCTCCCAGATCAAGGCGTAGCATGGCGTGCCTTTCGGCAGGTCGGAGAGGCCAAACGCGCAGAGCAAGTGTGACCGCTCATGGGATGAGAAGAAGCGGCGGACCGGCTGTCCTAAGAAGCGTTGCTCGCTGACGACAATTTCACGCGCGGAAACGCCACGGTATCCGACGGGTGGCGCCTCTCCTGTTCGCTCCGCTTCTCTCGGCCACCAGCCGCCAGTGCAGATGACGTCGGGGTGCTCATCGAGTTGACTCAGTGCGGCGAAGACATCGTGGCTCGATATCGGAGAGTATCGATAGTTGGAGTTCTTCTCGGCTTCGATGGAGAAAACCAACCGAGCGTCCTGAACGTAGGCGACAGCCCCGTCATGACCAGGATTGAACGAGAGGATGTTCACTTTCGTGCCGACCTCAGCCTATCAGGCTCCTACGGTGGAGCCTCAGTGATAGCCACTCGCCTAAGGCCAAGCTTGATTGCCGTCCACTCCCAATGCTCGCCCGACTGCGCGGTGCACCCTACCTAGATTGGCATAGCGCGCGGGCTGCCATTCGAGTCCGCTAACGGCGCGCTCGCCGATGCCTGAATGTCTGCTTCCGGGCCTGATCTCAATGACGGCTTGTGGCGCAACGGAGACGTTGGCGAGCCGCACGTACGCAGCTTCCGGCCGTGGGAGGGCGATCAATTGGCGTAGCGCGCTTCGAGCAGGTCCAACTCGCGGACGATCCGTCGGGTGACGTCCTCGTCGAGCCGTCGATCCCGGCCAAGACGGAAGATCTCGTCGCGTTCGGCCCGGACCCCAGCCAACCGTAGTTGTCGTTCGATCTGTTCGGTCCGGCGGTTGACGGCAGTCTCCTCGGGCCCCTGGGTGCGGCTGTCGATACGATGGCGATAGAGTTCCATGATCCGCGCGGCGGTCTCGGTCGACAGATCGACATCCACGCCGCTCTGAGACAGTGCATGTTGCGCCTCTTCGATGGCGCGGATCGCAGCCTCGGCCGCGGCCGCGCGGGCCTGATCTTCCTCGGCTTGGCGTGAGGGCTCCGGCGGCAGTTCCAGACCCTTCAGGACGCGCGGCAGACCGAGGCTCGCCACCAGGAGTGACACCACGATCACGCCGGCCGCCAGGAATATGGCCAGATCGCGCGCTGGGAACGCGTCGCCATTGGTCAGGGTCAACGGCAGGGTGAGGACGCCGGCCAGGGTGATGGCGCCACGAACCCCCGCGAACGACATGGCCAATACGAGGCGCCAGCTTGTCTTCTGCGGGCGGTCGCCGCGCCGCTGGGCTCGGAACAGGGTCAGCCGCAGGGACGTCCACACCCAGGCGAACCGTAAGGCGCCGAGCGTGGCGCTGATCGCCAGGACATAGACGATCAGCCACCAGGGCTCGCTGTGGCCGGTGAGCCGCACGGTCTGGCTCGCGCTTTCCCAAATGCCCGGCAGTTGCTCGCCCAGCAGGACGAAGATCACGCCGTTGGCGGCGAACTGGACCGTGTCCCAGACCGCCGTGCGACGGACGCGGGTAACGCCCAGCGCCTGTCCCGCTTGCTCGACGAACCCCATGGTCACGCCCGCTGCGACGGCGGCGAGGATGCCGGAGCAGTGGAAGTGCTCGGCCAGCAGATAGGCGCCGAAGGGCATCAACAGACTGATCAGAATCTGTGCGCCGGTATCCTCGCCAAGGCGGGCCGTCACCCAGTGCTTGGTCTGGGTCACGCCCCAGGTCACCGAGGCCCCGATCGCAATGCCGCCCAGTGCAACCCACAGGAAGGTCACGAACGCGTCGGGCAGCGAGAAGGAGCCGGTCAGCATGGCGGCGACGGCGAAGCGCATGCACACTAGGCCGGACGCGTCGTTCAGCAGGGATTCCCCCTCCAGGATGTGGAGCATCCGCTTCGGGATCGGCGAACGGCTGGAGATCGCCCCGACTGCGATGGGGTCGGTCGGCGAGACCACAGCGGCCAGTGCGAAGGCCACCGGCAGCGGCATGGCCGGGATCAGCCCATGGATCAGGAATCCGACGCCGACGACCGTCAGGATGACCAGGCCCAGGGCCAGCTCCAGAACGATCGCGCGGTCCCGGAAGAGGCTGGTCTTAGGAATACGCCAACCATCGAGGAACAGCAGCGGCGGCAGAAACAGCAGGAAGAAGATGTCCGGCCGCAATTCGACGGTCTCGACGATCGACAACGCTATGACGCCGCCGAGTCCAATCTGCACCAGCGGTAGCGGCAGGCGCGTCAGGCGGGCGAGCGACCCACTGACGATCACCGCGACCAGCAACGTGAGGATCGTCAGGATGGCGTCCAAAATGGGCTCCGAACGGGTGGCGTCGTTGAGCGGGAAACCGCCGACACCCCATCCCTCCGAAAGCTCGGCGCGAACGTCAACGCCCCAGCTGGCTCGGTGCTGCGGCAGGACGACTGAGTTGAGCGGTCTATCCATAAGCCAGCGGAACAGATGCGAAGACGCCGCTGACCAGGCCGCTGACCGCGGATGGTCTAAAGCGTTGAGGTTGGCGGGGCCGCCGTGCGCCGACCTTCTGTCACGAGCCACCGCGCTAGGCTCTCGACCGCTGCGGCGGGCGCGAGCGTGGGCTGAAAGAGGCAGAAGCGGGTGGGCAGTTGGCAGAAGCCCCACGGCGCGATGAGCCGGCCACGTTCGATGTCCGGCTGTGCGAAGGCCCAGGCGGTGATCGCCACGCCCATGCCGGCGGCAGCGGCCTCAAGCATGTAGGAATTGGCGGCTGCCTACGGCGCGGCGCCTCGGACAACCACATCGGCTTGCTCACCCACGCTGACGTCAGCGCCTGTCGGGCCTCGATCTGCCGGCTCATTGAGCGCTGTCCTCACGACCGCTTCACAAATCCCTTCACGTCTCAACGGCCGGCGACGCCCTCCACTGGACGCGCTGCTGCTCGCGGCGCGGGAGGCCATAAGGCCGGCCGGACCTGGACCGGTTTCAAATCCGCGACAGCCGATCACCAGGACTCGGGTCACGCGAGATCGGACTCGCCAGGCGCCGTAAGTTCTGCTTTTGTTCGCTAATGGCTCAGCGCAGGACCCACCACACCGATATCGCTTCTTGTGACCCGGCATGTGTTCGCAAGGGGGCAGCGTCTACCGGCGTGGCGAGGTCACGCACGCCTGTCGAGGTTGGCTGAGGTGGGGACGAAACAACCCGACGTGCTCGCCGCGCCGCCCAGTCCGCTGGCGGCCCTGACGCTCGCCGAGATGCATGTGCGGCGCTGGGAGATGAAGGCGACGTGTGACCGCTGCGCGACCAAGCTGCGGGTCAGCCTGCCGGCGATGATCCGCACGCACGGCCCTGACGCCGTCTTCTGGGGCCAGAGGCCGCGCTGCCCCGGGCTGGAGTGCGAGCGAGGGGTCCTGACCTATGCCGCCCGGGCGCTCACCGGCGGGACCTGGGTGGCCATGACCAGTCCACCCGGGAAGCTCGACGTGGCGGCCTACAAGAGTCGCCACGCGGCCTATCGCGGGCCGCGCTAGCTGTGACGATGTTCCAGAACATCCACCGGTCCCTGGCGCCCAGCGACACGCTGAAGGTCCAGTGTGAGCCTTGCGGCCATCGGACGACCTGGAGCTACCGCGACGCCGTCGCGCGCTGTGGGTCGGACGCCACCCCGGCGGACATCCGGCGGCGACTGAAGTGCAGGGCCTGTGGCGCCGAGGGCCGCGCCCGGGTGTGGATTTGAGAGGAGGGGCGGTCCTGCCGTCGACCCTGAGACGACCGCCGGACGCCGCGCTGCGGCGCTTCCACCCGGACCAAGCGGGGAGCGACACGGTGCGGGACTACCTCGCCACCGGCTGGTCGCTGGCGATCTGTTGCAAGGCCTGCCCCCGGCTCGTGGAATGGACACCGCCGGCCTTGCTGGAGCGGTTCGGCGACCGGCTCGGACTCAGGATCGCCGACCTGGCCTCGCGGCTGTCCTGCACAGGCGAGGGCGGCTGCGGTTCTGACGACGTGGCCGTGTTCCCGCACCTCTATGACGGCCCCTGGTCGTGGGTCCCGCCGGATACCTAGGCCAGTTCCAGATCGTCCTGGCGCGGACCCTTGGCGACCACGGTGAGCGCGCCGTCGGCAAGCGGCCGCTGCAGGTGCTGGACCTCGGGCCAGGGCGCGTCGCTCAGCCAGAGGTCCCGTTCCGCCTCGTCGGTGAGGATCACCGGCATCGCCTTCGAATGATAGGTGGCGACCTCCGCGTTGGCGTCCGTGGTCAGGAAGCCAAACAGCTCGCAGTCCTCCCAGCCGGTCTTGATCTTCCGGACGCAGCCCCACGGCGTCCAGACGCCGGCGAAGAAGGCCAGCGGCCGGTCCTCGCCGAGTGCGAACCAGACCGGCTGCAGGGAGCCACCCACCTGGTCGGGCTCGCTGAAGGATGTGAAGGGCACGAGACATCGGTTCGCCGGGCCGAGCCAAGGCTGCCAGTGCCGGCTCGCGGTGTTCCGGATGTTGGTGGTGCCCTTGTCCGGCTCCATCCGCAGCAGCTCGTTGAAGTCGAATGCCGTCCCCTTGGCGCGCAGCTTGTCCGCCCGCTTGGCGGCGGCGTCCATCAACGCCTTCTTGGACGACGGCATGCCCCAGCGCAGGTCACGCATTTCGCGGGCGCCGTCACCGTCGCGGAGCACGACGGGCGCCGCGTAGTCCGGGTACACGCCCGGCATAGGCGGCTGGTTGTTGTTGCGGTCCATGGCCCGCGCCAGGGCGGCCACGGCGGCGCGGCCCTTCATCATCGCATAGAGGTTGCACATGGCCCCAGGCTAGGCTGCGACCGGCCAAGGCGGCCACCAATCTCCGGGTGAGCGACGCCGTGGGGCCAACCTCTGGCGGGTGGCTCGCGCAAGCACTCCGCGTTCCGACCTGGTCGGGGAGCGCATCTCACGGTTCATCCTCGCCGCTGTTGTCAGGCGGCCCTTGCAGCCTTCGGGAGACCAGCGCCTCCCGTTCTCGGGCCTCCTTCTCCAGCTTGGCGAACATCTCGCGGAATGCGGCCATCAGGGTGTAGGCGTCGAGCAGCGTGATGGCGTCGCCCGTGCGTTCGTCGAAGTCCTGCAGCTGAAGATAGAACATGGTCATCAGCTTGTTCTCGGCGGTCCGCACGGCGAACTCGGGTGAACAGATTTCGAGCGCCGCCAGGACGCCGTACGGATCGACGCGGAGCAGCTCGGCGAAGGCGTGGACGCGCTCGACGTTCAGCGGCCCGAACCCGCCCTCGAAGTGCTCGTAGGTCCGCTTCTTGATGTTGAGCTCGCGGGCCACGTCCACGAGCAATCGGCGGCGGAAGTTCCGCACCGCGCGCAGGATCCGCGCCAGCAGCGGCCCCTTCGCGGTCGGGTCGCGATCCGCAGGCGCAACCATGAGGACACAAGCTCCCGCACACTACTTTCCGGGGAGTAAAGCCTCGCGCGGAGGTTGTTCAAGGCGCAGCTGTCGTCGAGCTGTCACTTTTCATCGGGCCGGCACCTTGGGCGCGACCACCTCGCGCGCCACCCGCAATGAGATTGCGGTCTCGTCTAAGCAGCCCGTCCTGAGCGCTGGCGGACCTTCTTGGTCCCTTCGCGGACCAGGATGTCGGCCTGGCGACGACTCGGGTCTTGATGCCGTCCGACCATGGACGGGCCCGGTCGTCCTTGGTCCATCGGCGGACCCAATCGCGGCAATGGCCCAGCTTGCTGCGGCGCCCACAGATCGCCGAAGTCCGATTTCCGTCCGCCGGCCGCCAAGGGCCGGCGCCCAACAGGACGAGCGTACGGTGAGCGTGAGCGGGCGTCTGTGTGGTCTGGCGATGGGCGCGGCGCTCGGGCTGCAGGCCGGCGCGCAGTTCGTGGGCTGGTCTTTCGCCTTCGCACCGGCCCTGGGCCCAGGGCTTCGGGTCGCCAGCGACCTTGTCGTCTACCCGCCCTGGTCGCTGCTATCCTGGCGCCAGCGGTTCGGGTCCGAAGAGCCGCGCACCTTCGGCGCGGCCACCTCCCTGGTCCTCCTGGGCCTGGCCGGTGGCCTCGGCGCCGGGGTGCTGCTGGACGGGCCGACGGCGCCGCGCCGTCGCCGCGGCTGGGGCGGCCTGGCCGAGGCGCGCCGCGCCGGCCTGCGCGCCCGGACGGGCTGCGTGATCGGAGAGCTCGACGGCCGGCTGCTGGTGACCGCTGACCTGCGCCCGACGCTCGTCACCGGCGGCACGCGAAGCGGCAAAGGCCGCGGCCACGTGGTCCCCAGCCTGCTCTGCTGGACGGAGAGCGCCATGATCCACGACCCCAAGGGCGAGCTGTGGCGGGTCACCGCCGGGTGGCGCGCGACGTTCTCGCATGCCCTGCGCTTCAACCCGCGAGATCCGGCCTCCGTGCGCTGGAACCCCCTGGCCGAGATCCGACCCGGGGCCGGCGAGCTGGCTCAGGTTCAGCGGCTGGTGGCGATCCTCTCGGACCCCGGGGGCGTGCGGGACGAGGAAGCGATCTGGGACAAGTCCGCGTCCGAGATCCTCGAGGCCGTCATCCTGCACGTCCTCTATGCCGCCGAGGACCAGGCCAAGACCCTCCTCAAGGTGCGCGAGCTGCTGGCCGACCTCGACGATGCGGCCGACGTCATGCTGCGGACGCTGCATCGGCCCGGCCCCGACGGCGAGCCTGAGACCCACCCCTTCATCCGCACCGCCGTGAAAGGCTATGCGGCCATGCACGACCGCTTCCGGACCTCCGTCCAGGGCACGGCGCGCGCCTACCTGAAGTGGCTGGCCGGCGAGGACGTCGAGCGGGCGTTGTCCGTGTCCGACTTCGCGGTGGGCGACCTCGTGTGCGCGGACGCGCCGATGAGCCTCTACGTCCAGGTGGCGCCCGCCGACGCCGCGGCGCTGAAGCCGCTCGTGCGCCTCCTGTTCTACGCCGCGGCGCAGTCGCTGACGGCCCACGAGACCGCCGACGCCGCCGGCCGGCCCAAGCGCCACAAGCTGCTCATGGCCATGGACGAGTTCCCGCTGCTGGGGCGCGTGGAATTCTTCGAGAAGAGCCTGCGGCTGATGAGCGGTTATGGCCTGAAGACCATGTTCGTGGCCCAGAGCCTCAACGACATCGTCGAGACCTATGGACCGAACAACACCATCCTCGACAACTGCCACGTCTTCACGGCGTTCGCGGCGTTGGACCCGCTCACGCAGGAGAAGGTCTCCCGCCTGACCGGGACGATCGCCGAGACGCGGACGACCCGCAGCGGGCCCTCCGCGTTCGCGGCCGGCCACGGCTCGGTCTCCCGCTCCGAGATCGAACGGCCCCTCCTCGAACCGGGAGAGATCCGCGCCCTGCCCGACGACGAGCAGCTCGTGTTCGCCGCCGGCCATCGGCCGCTGCGCTGTCGCAAGGTGCGCTACGACCAGCGCTCCCCCTTCCGCGAACGCGCCGCGATCCCCGCACCGGACACACACGTGCTCGATACGCCGGGGCGTCCCGCCCACCCGTGGGCGGGGCGCCGCGCGCTGGGCGAGGACCGAACCGCCAGCCTCCCCCTCTTCAAGGAGGTCGTGGGCGCCATGGACGAGAAGAAGGCGGCCGCCAAGGCTGCGCAGATTTACGGGCGCGTCGCCGAGGAGTTCGCGGCGCAGGAAGCCGTCCTCGACCAGTTGCAGGAGTATCATCATGGCAAGAGCGGCTGAGCGGCCGACGCCGCGCGTCCAGGTCTATTTCGAGAACCCGAAGACGGAGCTCGCCCTGCGGCGCGAAGCCCGCGCCCACCGGCAGACCCTGAGCCGGGCCGCGGAGAGCGCGATCGCCCGCGGCCTGCAGCGCCGGCCGGGCGCCGACCCCGACGACCGCCTGCTGGCCCTGGAGCGGGCGCTGCGCGACCATATGCGCTCCAACGCCCGCGACATGACCATCGTCCAGGAACTGCTCGTGGAGTTCGCGCGCGCCTTCTTCACGCGGCTGCCGGACGCCCCCGGAGACCACGATCCCCTGGTCCGGGCGGCCGTGGAGGCGCGCATCGAGACGCTCCTGGACGCGGCCGCCGCGCGGATCGTCGCCGGCCGGCGCCCCGACGGCGAGGCGGCGCTCGAGGCGCGCAGCTTCGCGGCGGCGGCCGAATGAACGCCGAGGCGGTGGCGCTGGCGCGCAAGCGCGAGGCGCTCGACCATGCGCTCGGCCCGGCGATCCTCGAAGCGCTGGCCGAACCGCGGGTGGTCGAGGTCCTGGCCAACCCGGACGGACGCCTGGTGGTCGACCGGCTGGGGTCCGGGCGCACGGACAGCGGCGCGGCGTTGACCGCGCCCTCGCGCGAGCGGGTCATCCGCCTCGTGGCCGACTATGTGGGGGAGCCCATCACCCGCGACGATCCCCGCCTCTCCGGCGTGCTGCCGAGCGGCGAGCGCTTCCAGGGCTTCCTGCCGCCGGTCTGCGCGCAGCCGGCGTTCTCCATCCGCAAGCGCGCCGCCGTTATCTGGGGTCTCGAGGACTACGTCGCCTCCGGCGTGCTGGAGCGCCGTCAGGCCGACACCTTGCGCGCCGCCGTCGAGGGCCGGCGCAACATCCTGATCTCCGGCGGCACGGGGTCGGGCAAAACCACTCTGGCGAACGCCATCCTGGCCGAGCCGTCCTTCGCGAACGACCGGGTCTTCCTGATCGAGGACACGCCGGAACTGCAATGCGCGGCCTGGGACGTCGTGCCGGTCCTCACCCGGCGCCATCCACGTCCCATCACCGTCGCCGACCTGGTCCGCGACGCCCTGCGGATGCGCCCGGACCGCATCGTGGTGGGCGAGATGCGCGACGGCGCCGCGGCGCTGGAGGCGCTGAAGGCCTGGAACACCGGCCATCCGGGAGGTGTCTCCACCATCCATGCCAACTCCGCGCGGGAGTCGCTCCTGCGGCTGGAGGATCTGCTGGGCGAGGTCATGGCGCAGAACCCGGCCCGGGTGATCGGGCAGGCCATCGACCTCATCGTCCACATCGCCCGGCGACCGGCCGGCCGCACCGTCGAGCCGATCCTGGCCCTGGACGGCGTCGATCCGGACGGGGGCTATCGCCTGTGCGAAGTCGCCTGAGCGGTTCCGGCCGGACCGGGTGAACGCGCGGGAGCCGCCGGCTGCCGATGGGCCCCGCCATGGGGCGCGAGAGGCCCTGACCGAGACGGTCACTGCGGCTCTGCGATCCTCAGGAAGAGCGCTACGAGCGGCGTGTTGATGTAGTAGTTGTTGCGCCCGAGCTGCTGCTTCTCGACGAAGCCTGCCGCCGCCAGCTGGTCGAGATGCTTGGCCGCCGTCTGGCGGGTCACGCCCAGTTCCGTCTGCAGAAATTCGATCCGGGTGTAGGGGTGGCGGAAGAGATTGTTCAGCAGGTCCTGTGAATAGCGGATCGAGGCGTGCTCCCGCAGGCGGCGCTTGTAGTCCGCCATCAGGGCGCGCATGCCCTCGATCAGCTGCAGGGTCTGTTGGGACGTGCTGGAGACGGCCTCCAGCATATAGAGCAGCCAAGGCTCCCAGGCGCCGGTGTCGCGCACCTCCTGCAGCAGGCGGTAGTAGTCGGCCTTGTTCGAGGTGATGTAGCGGCTGAGGTAGAGGATCGGGATGTCGAGCAGTCCCGACCGGGTCAGATAGAGCACATTGATGATCCGCCCGATGCGGCCGTTGCCGTCCGAGAACGGGTGGATGCTTTCGAACTGGTGGTGGATGACGGCCATCTTGACCAGGGGATCCAGGTCGCTCCGGTCGTCGTCGTTGATGAAGCGCTCCAGCGCCGTCATGTGAGCCTGGATCGCGTCCCGGTCCTGCGGGGGGACATAGACGAGAGCCCCTGTGCGGTCGTTCTTCAGCGCGGTGCCCGGAGTCGCCCGGAAGCCCTCGTCCGTCCGCTTCAGGACCTGGAACATCTCGATGATCGCGTTGTTTGTCAGCAGGCCGCCGTTCCGGTGCAGGATGTCGAAGCCACGCTTGAGGGCGTCCCGGTAGTTGGCGACTTCCTTGGCGGCGCCCGACCCTGGACCGTCCAGGAACAGGCCGGCCTGGAAGAGTTCGTCCTGGGTCGTGATGATGTTCTCGATCTCGGAACTGGCCTTGGCCTCCTGCAGGGCCAAGGAGTCGATCAAGATCGCCTGGTTCGGTATGCTCGCGGCGCGGCCCTTGAGTTCGGCGAGGTGGCGATGGGCCTTGGCCGCCGCCTTGAGGACGGCCGGCGATTCCACGATCGACGTCGGCGGCAGCGGCGGGATCTGATAGCTCGCTTTTAACATATCGTCCGACTCATGTTCGTTTTTCGCGAACTTTTTAACACGTTTGCGGCGACCTGTTAAAAATAGACGCGCCGAGACAGGCCGCAGACGCCGCAAGTCCGGGCGGCGGGCCTCAACACGTCCTGAAAAACATCCACACGCTGGGCGGCTCGCCAGCCAGGTTGCGGGGTCGGTCCGGGTCCGGCGCATGTCCTCAGGCCGGGGCCTCGCCCTGAGGTCGCGGATTTCCCCTCGCACGGGGCAGGTCGGCGCCGACGCTATGACAACTTACGGGCGAAGTGCGTGCAGTTCGCCGACAAGTCGTCAGTAAGTCTCAAGAAAGTTGCAACAAAAACAATGCACAGATCTGTTGACAACCTGAATTCCGATACGTTTTGATTGCAATCAGAGCGCGAGATCGCGCCAGGGATTGCACGGATGCGCAAGGAATTCTTACGCGGCCTTTCGGCCGCGACGGCCCTCTGCGGCCTGATGGTGGGCGGCCCGGCCTTGGCGGGCGGCGCGGGGATGCCCTGGGAGGGCCCCCTCCAGCAGATCGTGGAATCGGTCACCGGCCCGGTCGTTCAGGCGGCGGCCGTGTTCGCGGTGGTCATCTTCGGCGCCGGCATCGCCATGAGCGAGAGCGGCTCGGGCATGCGCCGCGGGATCGGCATCCTCTTCGGCCTGTCGATCGCGTTCGCGGCCTCCACCTTCTTCCTCGACTTCTTCGGCTTCGCCGGCGGCGCGGAGGTCGGTTGATGGACGCGTCGCTTCACCGGGAGGGCTGGGACCTGCCCGTCGCCCAGGGCCTGGCCGAGCCGGTGCTTCTGGCCGGCATGCCGCGCGACTATGCCATCGTCATGGGCACGGTTGCGCTGGTGCTGGGACTGGCGCTGCGCATCTGGTGGCTGGGCCTGCTCTGGTGGGCGCTGGCCCATGCGCTCGGGCTCTTCGTCGCCCGCTCGGACAAGCGCTTCTTCGACGTGCTGCGCCGCCACCTGGGCCGCCCCGGCCACCTGGACGCGTGAGGCGGCCATGCGCTTCCTGGACGAAGCCCGCCGCCGGCCCGCCACGCTCGCCGACCACCTGCCCTGGGCCGCGCTGGTGGCGCCGGGCGTCATCCTCAACAAGGACGGCTCGTTCCTGACGGCCATGCGGTTCCGCGGGCCCGACCTGGAGTCCTCGACGGAGGACGAGCTGATGGCGGTCCGCGCGCGCCTCAACAATGCGCTGCGCCGCCTGGGCACGGGCTGGTGCCTGCATGTGGACGCCCGTCGCCGCCCGGCCCCCGCCTATCCGGTCTCCGGGATCGCAAACCCGGCCGCCTGGCTGGTGGACGCCGAGCGTCAGGCCGCGTTCGAGCAGGCCGACCCGGCCTTCGAGACCGACTACGCGCTGGCGCTGACCTGGCTGCCGCCGGCGGAGGAGACCCGCCGGATCGAGCGGCTGCTGTTCGACGGGCTGGGCCGCGCGGACCGCGACTGGCGCGCGGCGCTGGCGGTCTTCCAGCGGGAGGCTGACGCCGTCCTGGACCTGCTCGGCGACACCCTCCCCGAAGCCGAGCGCCTCGGCGACGAGGCCCTGCTCACCTGGCTGCACGCCTGCTGCTCCACCGGGACCCACCGCGTGTCGCCGGCGGACCTGCCGGTCTTCCTCGACGTGGCGCTGGCCGACGCTCCGCTCACCGGCGGGCTGGCGCCGCGCCTCGGCGACCAGGCGCTGAAGGTGGTCTCGGTCCGCAGCCTGCCCGCCGCCACGCGCCCGGGTCTGCTGGACGCGCTGTCGGCGCTGCCGTTCGCCTACCGCTGGACCGCGCGCTGGATCGGCCTCGACAAGGCCGACGCCGAGCGCGAGATCGTGCGCCTGCGCAAGCGCTGGTTCGCCAAGCGCAAGGGCGTGGGCGTCCTGCTGCGCGAGGCGATCACCAAGGAGGAGGTCCCGCTCCTCGACACCGACGCCGCCGGCAAGACCGAGGAGTGCGACGGCGCCCTGGCCGCGCTGGGCGCCGACAGCTGTGCGTTCGGCTACCTGACGATCACCGTCAGCGTCCTCGACGCCGACCCGGTCCTGGCCGCGGAGAAGGCGCGGGCCGCGGAAGGCGCGCTGAACGCCCAGGGCCTCGTGGCGCGGACCGAGGAGCTCAACGCCGTCGAGGCCTGGCTGGGCGCCCTGCCGGGCGAGGCCTATGCGGACGTCCGCCGCCCGCTCGTCAGCACCCTCAACCTCGCCGATCTCCTGCCGGTGTCCGCGGTGTGGGCCGGGCCGGCGGAAGACGCCTGCCTGGGCGGCCCGCCGCTCGCGGTGGCGCGCACGACCGGCTCCACGCCCTTCCGTCTGGTGCTGCATGTCGGCGACGTGGGTCACGCCATGGTGGTCGGGCCGACGGGCTCGGGGAAGAGCGCGTTGCTGTCGTTCCTGGCGCTGCAGTGGCTGCGCTATCCGGGCGCCCGGGTGGTCTTCCTCGACAAGGGCCGCAGCGCGCGGGCCGCCACCCATGCGGCCGGCGGCGCCTGGCGCGCGCTCGAGCCCGGCGCGGACCTCTCCCTGCAGCCGCTGGCGCGCATCGACGATGCGGCCGAGCGCGCCTGGGCGGCGGAGTGGATCGCCGACGCGGTCCGCACCGCCGGCGTGGAGGTCACGCCGCGCCTGCGCGAGGAGGTGTGGACGGCTTTGGGCGCGCTCGCAGAAGCGCCGTCGGAGCAGCGTTCGCTGACCGTGTTCTGCGCCCTGGTGCAGGACCGCGCCGTCGCCGCAGCCTTGGAGCCGTTGACGCTCAAGGGCCCGCATGGCGCGCTCCTGGACGGCGTCGCCAGCGACCTGCGCCCCGGCGTGTTCGACACCTTCGAGCTCGAGCAGCTCATGGCGACCCGCTCCGTGCTGGGCCCGGGGCTGGCCGCCCTCTTCCACGAGTTGGAGCGCGGGTTCGACGGGCGCCCGACCTTGCTGATCCTGGACGAGGCCTGGCTCTTCCTCGACGACACCGCCTTCGCCGCGAAGATCCGCGAGTGGCTGAAGACGCTGCGCAAGCGCCGGGTGGCCGTGGTGTTCGCCACCCAGTCGCTGGACGACGTGGCCGCCTCCTCGATCGCCGCCAGCCTGATCGAGTCCTGCCCGACCCAGGTCTTCCTGCCCAACCCCCGCGCCCTGGAGCCCGCCTCGGCGGAGCTCTACGCCGGCTTCGGCCTGACGCGCCGGCAGCTGGAGCTGATCGCCTTCGCGACCCCCAAGCGCGCCTACTACTGGCGCCAGCCCCAGGGGCGGCGGCTCTTCGACCTCAAGCTCTCGGGCGCGAGCCTGGCGTTCTGCGGCTCCGCCACACCGGAGGACCAGGCGCTGATCGACCGGACCCTCGCCCGCGCCGGCCCGGACGGGTTCGCGCGCGCTTTCCTCGCAGCCAAGGGATTTGCTCATGTCGATGCGCTCTTCGATGCGCTCGCGGGCCCAGCGCTCGCCGCGGAATAGGTGGCTGGCCGCGCTGGCCCCCCTCGTCCTAGCCGTCCCGGCCTGCTCGGACCCCAAGCCCGCCCAGGCCCAGCAGGTGGTGTTCGATCCGAAGAACCATCTCGAAAACGCCCTGCAGGCCGCCCGCCAGCTGGAGAGCCTCACCAACGAGGCGCGCATGCTCGCCAACCAGGCCCGCGAGCTCGCCGCCTCCCCCTACAGCCACCTGGCCGAGACCTCGGCGACCCTTCGCGACATCGGCGAGCTCGCCCGTTCGGTCCGCGGCTTGGCCTCCGACATCGATGCCCTGCAGTCCGACTTCGAGAGGATCTACCCGACCACGGTCGACGGCCTCGACCCGCGGCGCGCCCTCGAACAGGCCCGCGCCCGCAACACGCAGGCCCGCGAGACCGCCCAGGACCTGGCGCGCACCGCCGCCGAGCTGGAGCGGCTCAGCCGGGGCCGGACCGGCCGCCTCGAAGGGGCGATCGACGCCAGCCGACGCGCCGACGGACAGACGGCGGCCATCCAGTCGTCGACCCAGGTGCTCGCGGTCCTGGCGGAGGACCTGGGCTCCATGCGCACCCTGCTCATGGCGCAGTCGCGGCTGCTCGCCGCCGAGAGTGCGCGCCGCGCCGCCGATCGGGCGGCGGGCGCGGAGGCGCGGCGGCAGTTCTGGGGCCGGGAGCCCACGACGATCCCGAACCCGGACTTCGACCCGCTTCCTCACGAGCGGCGGTAGAGGCGCTAGGAGGATGGCTGCCACGCCTCAGACGGCCAACGACCTGATGACGGTCTTCTCGACGACCGTCTCAGCCGGGTTTGACGCCCTCAGCGGCGCCGTGAACGGGGTCTTCGGCCTGATGATCGCCCTCGTGGTCGCGTTGACCGGCGTCCAGTGGGCGCTGTCCTCGAACCGCGAAGTGCTAGCGAGCGGCTTCGCGAAGGTGCTGCTGATCGGCGCCTTCGCCTACCTCATCAACGACTGGCAGGGGCTCTCTCAGACCATCTGGGGCGGTTTCATCGACCTCGGCCTCACGGCGGGCGGCGGCAAACTCTCCCGCGCCGACTTCCTTAACCCCGGCGCCATCCTCCAGCAGGGCTGGGAGATCGTGAAGGCGCTCGGCGAGACGCCGGCTTTCGGCGAGAACCCGCTCGACGTGGTGGGCGCCCTCACCGACGCCCTGATCCTGGGCCTGGCGATGATCGGCATCATGCTCGCCTTCGCGGTGCTGGCGCTGCAGATCATCGTCACCCTGCTGGAGTTCAAGATCGTCACCCTGGGCGGCTTCGTGCTGCTGCCGTTCGGCATCTGGTCGAAGTCCGCGTTCCTGGCCGAGCGGCCCCTCGGCTTCGTGGTCGCCTCCGGCCTGAAGGTCCTGGCCCTGGCGATCGTGGTCTCCGGCGCGCGCTCGGTGTTCGACCAGCTGCAGCCCTCGGGCAATCCCGACCTCTACGAGGCCCTAGCCATCCTTTCGGCCGCCCTCCTCCTGGCCATGCTCGCCCTGTTCATTCCCAACCTGGCCGCGGCCCTGGTGAGCGGCGGCCCCGCCCTGGGCGCCGGCGCGCTGGCCTCGGGCGCCCTGGCGGTCGGCGGCGCGGCCGTGGGTGCGGTGGCCG